>NZ_JCANUL010000009.1:0-141943 GCF_059568935.1 Diaphorobacter oryzae DSM 22780
GCTGGAAGACTTGGAGCCGGGGTAGAGATTGATGATGCGCGTCTCGCCGGGCTGGACATTGCTCAGCTGGGCGCTGAGCACGGCAAAGCGGGCGGAGCCGTCGCGGTGGGAGGAGACCTCATCGGTCTGCAGCGGGATGGAAGAGCCGGCGACCTTGGCCACGAGGCCCTGGGTGGAGGGCTGCCAGTCGCCGGACTTGAAGGGCTGGCCGAAGGTGACGGGCAGGCTGGCCTGGGTCTGGGAGCTGGTGGAGACGACCTCGACGCAGGTGAGGGCGTCGCTGGCGCAGCTGAAGGGCGAAGGTGCGGGTGCGGGTGCGGGTGCGGGTGCGGGTGCAGGTGCAGGTGCAGGTGCAGGTGCAGGTGCAGGTGCAGGTGCAGGTGCAGGTGCAGGTGCAGGTGCAGGTGCGGGTGCAGGTGCGGGTGCGGGTGCAGGTGCGGGTGCAGGTGCAGGTGCAGGTGCGGGTGCAGGTGCGGGTGCAGGTGCAGGTGCGGGTGCGGGTGCGGGTGCAGGTGCGGGGCGGTTCCACCCCGGCCGCCAGGGCCTGCGCTGCAGCTCTATCGTGGACTGTTCCGTGGAGCCCGTTCCGCTGGCCGTGGCGTCTGTGGACGAGTTGTCCAAGGCCGCGCTATCGAGAGAGGCGCTGTCGCTGCCGCCGCCGCAAGCCGACAGGGTGGCCAGGAGTAGCAGGGCCGAAATTCGATTGCGGCAGTCTTTTCCTGACAGCTGTTTTTTCATCAATGTAGTGCTCATGCAGATCTATCTTTTTTCAACGAGATTGAAAGAGTCAGATGGGATTGGCATAGGTCATATGCCGTTGCGGGGCGTGCCCCGGAATCAGGCCAGCAGCGTGGAGGGGGAGTGACAAGAACTGCGCAGCAAGCGGGCGCTTGGTGGCATTGGCACCGGATCGAGAAGGCAGTGCCGACCTCAGACCGAGAAATTATCTTGGGGGGAAAAACCCTATGCGCAACCGCTTGTTAGTGCTGACTTACGTCGAATGGGCTGCGTGGCAAGACACCCATGTGCGCCTTGTGGGCATCCGGCGAAGTTCCTTTGGCAAGCGGTGCAAAGGGCAAAGCGTGTAGCACGACATTCAATGGTGAACACGCTTGGCGAGAGGGGCCGCCATGCCAAGGGGCATCGCAAGGGGGCTGGCAGCAGGCATGCGTTGAGGCGCCCATTCGGATGGATTAGTGCCTGCGCGGGGGGGCGTTTCCTTGAAACACCTGCGAACATTTTTGGTGGGGCATGTGCCATGTGAGTGCACTGCCGTCGGGTGCCAGCGGCCTGCCTTGTGTGCCCATGCAGGTGTGCCAGACTTCGTACATGACCAAGCTTGCTGTGGCCCCGTCCATGATCGCCGTCGTGACCACTACCGTAGCCGATCCCGCAGACGCGCGCCGCCTGGCCACGGGTGCCGTGCAGGCGCGGCTGGCGGCCTGCGTGCAGGTGGAGGCCATCACTTCGCACTATGTGTGGCAGGGCGCACGGCATGAAGACGCCGAATGGCGACTGGTGTGCAAGACGCTGCCGCAGGCTGCGCCCGCGCTGCGCGAATGGCTGCGCGCGCAGCATCCCTATGCCGTGCCGCAACTGCTCACCCAGGCGGCAGAGGCCGAGGCCGACTACGCGCGCTGGGTGGCGCAGCAGGTGGATGCGTGAGCCGCCCTCAGGCCAGCAGGGCCTGCGCGAATTCGCGGGCGCTGAAGGTCTCCAGGTCTTCCACCTTTTCGCCCACGCCGATGAAGTAGACGGGAATCGGCCGCTCCTGCGCGATGGCGGCCAGCACGCCGCCCTTGGCCGTGCCGTCGAGCTTGGTGACGATCAGGCCGGTGAGCTGCAGTGCGTCGTCGAACGCGCGCACCTGGGCCAGCGCGTTCTGGCCGGTGTTGCCGTCGATCACCAGCAGCACCTCGTGCGGGGCGCTGGCGTCGGCCTTGGTGACCACGCGCCTGATCTTCTTGAGCTCTTCCATCAGGTGCAGCTGCGTGGGCAGGCGCCCGGCCGTGTCCACCAGCACCACATCCTTGCCGCGTGCGCGGCCGGCGCTCACAGCGTCGAAGCTCACGGCGGCCGGGTCGCCGCCTTCCTGGCTGACGATCTCCACCGTGTTGCGCGTCGCCCAGACGCCGAGCTGCTCGCGCGCGGCGGCGCGGAAGGTGTCGGCCGCGGCCAGCAGCACGCTCTCGCCGTGGTCGGCCAGGTGCTTGGTGAGCTTGCCGATGGAGGTGGTCTTGCCCGCGCCGTTCACGCCGGCCACCATGATCACGGTGGGCTGGTGCTCGCCGATCACCAGGGGCTTTTCCAGCGGCGCCAGCAGGTCGGCCAGCGCGTCGGCCAGCAGCGCCTTGACGGCGGCGGGCTCGGTGGTCTTGGTTTCCTTGACGCGGCGCTTGAGATCCTGAAGCAGGTGCTGCGTGGCCTTCACGCCGGTGTCGGCCATGAGCAGGGCCTCCTCCAGCTCTTCGTACAGCGCGTCGTTGATCTGCGTGCCGGTGAAGACGGTGGCGATGCTGCTGCCGGTCTTGCGCAGGCCCAGTTTCAGCCGGTCCATCCAGCCCTGGCGCGCGCCTTCGGGCTTGGGCGTGGGCTCGGGCACCGCGGGTGGCGCCGTCAGGGGGGCGGGGGCTTGGGCGGCAGGCGGTGCGGCGGGCTCGTCTGCACCGTCACCGGCAGAGGGGCCGAAGGACTTGCGCAGCCAGCCGAATGCGCCGCCGCTGGCGGGAGTGTCGGCAGAAGGAGCGGGGGCCGGGCCGGCGTCCTGCGCGGGTGGTGCGGGCGGCTCGGCGGGGGTAGGGGACTTTTTCTTGAAAAAACTGAACATTGGCGGGTTCTTAGAATCGCAGCCATTCTATGAAACGCGCTATCACCCTCCTGGGCCTGCTGGCCTGTCTGCATGCCGGGGCGCAGACCCCGCCGCATGATGTTCCACCCGCTCATGCGCCGGCGGCGGCGCCAGCCCAGGCCGCCACGGCCACGGGAGCGCAGCAGTTCACCTTGAAGAACGGCATGCAGCTCATCGTGCAGCCCGACCGGCGCGCGCCCACGGCCGTGCACATGGTGTGGCTGCGCGTGGGCGCCATGGACGAGGTCGACGGCACCTCGGGCGTGGCCCATGTGCTGGAGCACATGATGTTCAAGGGCTCCAAGACGCTGCCGCCGGGCGAGTTCTCGCGCCGCGTGGCGGCGCTGGGCGGGCAGGAAAACGCCTTCACCAGCCGCGACTACACGGGCTACTACCAGCAGATCCCGGCCAGCCGGCTGGAGGACGTGATGAAGCTCGAATCCGACCGCTTCGCCCACAACCAGTGGCCCGATGCGGAGTTCACGAAGGAGATCGAGGTGGTCAAGGAGGAGCGCCGCATGCGCACCGAGGACCAGCCGCGCGCGGCCCTCATCGAGCAGCTGTTCGCCTCCACCTTCATCGCCTCGCCTTATCGCCGCCCCGTGGTGGGCTGGATGAGCGACCTGGACTCCATGACGCCCGACGACGTGCGCCGCTTCCACCACCGGTGGTATGTGCCGCACAACGCGGCCGTGGTGGTGGCGGGCGACGTGGACCCGGCCCAGGTGCTGGCGCTGGCCGAAAAGACCTACGGCGCCATTCCCGCACGCGCCGTGCCGGAGCGCAAGCCCCGCATCGAGCCGGAGCAGCAGGGCCTGCGCCGCATCGCCTTCAAGGCCCCTGCCGAGCAGGCTTACGTGGCGCTGGCCTTCCGCGTGCCGGGCATTGCGCGGCTGGACGACCTGACCGACGCTGACCGCGACGGCCTGGCGCTGCTGGTGCTGTCGGCCGTGCTCAGCGGCTACGACGGCGCGCGCCTGGAGCGTGCGCTGACGCAGGGCGCCGACCGCGTGGCCGACGGCGCCGACAGCCATGCCTCCATCCTGGGGCGGGGCCCGGCGCTGTTCCTCATGACCGGCGTGCCCGCCGCGGGCAAGACGGCCAGCCAGGTCGAGGACGCGCTGCGTGCCGAGATCGCCCGCGTGGCACGCGAGGGCGTGAGCGAGGCCGAGCTGTCGCGCGTGAAGACGCAGTGGGCGGCCTCCACCATCTACGCGCGCGATTCGCTGCAGAGTCAGGCCAGTGACCTGGGCAGCAACTGGGTGCAGGGCCTGCCGCTGGATGCGGACGAGCGCCTGCTCAAGCTGCTGCGCGCCGTGACGCCGGCGCAGGTGCAGGCCGTGGCCGCGCGCTACTTCGGTGACGACCAGCTCACCGTGGCCACGCTGCTGCCCCAGCCCGTGGCGCCGGGCGCCAAGCGCGCGGCCCCTGCGGCCGACGCCGCCGGCGGGCGCATGCATTGAGCGGCTACAGGAACGATCGACCGGTATGACGAATATGATGAAAAAGATAGCTGCTCGCGCTTTACTGGTAAGCGCTGGAGCCGTTTTTTATGCTCAAAGTGCCTGGGCCCTGCTGCCCATCCAGCACTGGACGGAGCCCAGCGGCGCGCGCGTCTGGCTGGTAGAGAGCCCGGCCATTCCCATGGTGGACGTGCAGGTGGACTTCGATGCCGGATCGCGCCGCGACCCGGCCGATCAGGCGGGCCTGGCCAGCGCGGTGGCGCTGATGAGTTCCAAGGGTGTGACGGCGGGTGGCGCCAACGAGCCCGCGCTGGACGAGAACGACCTGGGCGAGGCCTGGGCCGACCTGGGCGCGAGCTTCGAGGCCGGCGCCGAGCGCGACGGGCTGGTGTTCTCGCTGCGCTCGCTGACCGAGCCCGACCTGCTGGAGCGCGCCGCGGGACTGGCGGCGCGCCAGCTGGGCCAGTCCAGCTTTCCGCAGCCCGTGTGGCAGCGCGAGCGGGCGCGCTGGGAGGCCTCGATCAAGGAAGCGGACACGCGCCCCGGCACCGTGGCGGGCAAGGCCTTCAACGCCGCCGTGTTCGGCACGCACCCCTATGGCCAGCGCGCCACGGCGCAGACGCTGGCGCGGATCGAGGCGGCGGATCTGCAGGCCTTTCACGCGCGCCATGTGCAGGGCTGCCGTGCGCGCGTGAGCATCGTGGGCGCGCTCACCCGGGCCCAGGCGCAGACATTGGTGCGCACGCTGCTGTCGCGCCTGCCGGCCCCGCAAGCGGCGGCATGCCAGCCGCTGCCCGCCGTGCCCGAGGTGCAGGCGCTGGCCCAGGCGCAGGAGGTGGACATTCCGTTCGCCTCCGCCCAGGCCCATGTGCTGATCGGCCAGCCGGGCTTCGTGCGGCGCGACCCGGACTTCCTGGCGCTGCTGGTGGGCAACCACATCCTGGGCGGCGGGGGCTTCACCTCGCGCCTGACCCACGAGGTGCGCGAAAAGCGCGGCCTGTCCTACAGCGTGGGCAGCGGCTTCTCGCCGGGCCTGAACGCCGGCGCCTTCGTCGTGGGCCTGCAGACCCGCCCCGACCAGGCCGCGCAGGCCGTGCAGGTCACGCGCGAGGTGCTGGAGCGCTTCGTGGCCGAGGGCCCCACCGAGGCCGAGCTGCGCGCCGCCAAGGACAACCTCATCGGCGGCTTCGCGCTGCGCATCGACAGCAACCGCAAGCTGCTGGGCAACGTGGCCAACATCGCCTGCAACGACCTGCCGCTGGACTACCTGGAGCACTGGACGGACCGCGTGGAGGCGCTCACCGTGGCCGACATCCGCGCCGCCATGCAGCGCAAGCTGCAGCCGCAGCGCATGGTGACCGTGGTGGTGGGCGGCCAGCCGGCCGCCGCAGCCGGGGCCAAGCCATGAACCGGCGCGCCGCCGCACCCGCAGCGCGCAGCGCGCCGGCCCGGGCGCCATCCAAGGGCGCGGGCGGCGCCGGCGAGGTGCGCATCATCGGCGGCCAGTGGAAGCGCACCCGCCTGCCCGTGTTGGACAAGCCCGGCCTGCGCCCCACGCCCGACCGCGTGCGCGAGACGCTGTTCAACTGGCTGGGCCAGGACCTGACGGGCTGGCGCTGCCTGGACGCCTTTGCCGGCACGGGCGCGCTGGGCTTCGAGGCCGCATCGCGCGGTGCGGCCAGCGTGCAGCTGGTGGAGGGCGACGCGGGCCTGGCCGCCCAGTTGGAGGCCCTGCGCCAGCGCCTGCAGGCCGACGCCGTGCGCGTGCAGCGCGGCGACGGCGTGGCCGCGCTGCGCCAGTGCGCGCCGGCCAGCATGCACCTGCTGCTCATCGACCCGCCGTTCGGCGGCGAGCTGTTCGCCCCCGCCCTGCAGGCCGCGGCCCAGGCCGTGGCGCCGGACGGCTTCATCTACCTGGAGGCGCCGGCCGCGTGGACGCCGGAGCAGCTGGCGCCCCTGGGCCTGGCGCTGCACCGGCACCTGAAGGCCGGCGCCGTGCATGCGCACCTGCTGCGCAGGCAGTAGTTTGCTATGAATATGTGAGCTTGTGGCGCTTGCTGTGTAAGCGCTGGAGGCCTATTTTGTCTAAAAGCACCGCACCCGGTGCCGCACTGCAATAATCCGCCCCATGGGGGCCCGCGCCGGGCGCCACCCGCTACAAGGAGACTCCACGCCATGGCGCATGTGCTCGCCGTCTATCCCGGAACCTTCGACCCCATCACGCTGGGCCATGAGGACGTGGTGCGCCGCGCCGCACAGCTGTTCGACGAGGTCATCGTGGCCGTGGCCGCGGGCCACCACAAGAAGACGCTGTTCAGCCTGGAGGAGCGCATCGCCATGGTGACCGAGGCCATGCAGCCCTATCCGCAGGTGCGGGTGGAGAGCTTCTCGGGCCTGATGCGCGACTTCATCGTCTCGCGCGGCGCCAAGGCCATGGTGCGCGGCCTGCGCGCCGTGACCGACTTCGACTACGAGTTCCAGCTCGCCGGCATGAACCGCCACCTGATGCCCGAGGTGGAGACCGTGTTCCTCACGCCGGGCGACAAGTACCAGTTCATCAGCAGCACCTTCGTGCGCGAGATCGCCTCGCTGGGCGGCGAGGTGGACAAGTTCGTCTCGCCCGCCGTGCAGCGGCGGCTGCTGGCCAAGCTGGGCCACGCCTCCTGAGCAGCGCCTAGGCGGGCGGCGGCAGTTGCCCGCGCACCAGGTCGTGCACGAAGCGCAGCTTGCGCTGCGCGCCCGAGCTGGGCGCGAACGGGTAGGCGTCGCTCTGGCCCAGGCTGCGGTTCAGGCTGTTGAGCAACAGCGTGAGCGGCATCCAGGCGGCCAGCATGTCGTCGAAGCTGGGTGCGGGCCAGGCAAACGGGTTGACCATGACGTACTGCGGCGCCTCAAGTGGGCCGGGCACGCTCATGCGGGTGCGAAAGGCCTCGGCCGTCTCCAGCATGTCCACCAGGTGCAGGTAATGCGCCCAGGTCTCGGCCCAGTCCTCCCAGGGGTGGGCCGCGGCGTAGGCGCTCACGTGCTGGTTTTGCCAGTCCTGCGCGTGCAGCGGTGCACGCGCGTAGTGCTCGCGCAGCGCCTCGGCATAGTCGCGGCGCTCGTCGCCGAACAGTGCGCGAAAGGCCTCCACATGGCCGCCGTGCAGCACCAGAGCGTCCCAGAAATAGTGGCCCGATTCGTGGCGCAGGTGGCCCAGCAGCGTGCGGTAGGGCTCGTGCAGCGCCAGGCGCCGGCGGGTGCGCTCGTCGTCGTCGGCCTCGGCCACGTTGAGCGTGATCACGCCCTGCGCATGCCCCGTCACCACGGGAGGGGCGCCGGGCAGGTCGGCCAGGAACTCGTACACCGGGCCGGCCGGGCCGTTCAGGCCCAGGCGGGCCAGCGTGTAGAACAGGTGCCGCTTGGCTGCCTCGATCTGCGACCAGCGCCGCAGGTTGTCGGGCGCGGACAGGTCGGGTAGCAGCCGGGTCTGGCGGCACGCCGCGCACAGTGGCGTGGGGCCGGTGGCCTCGTCGTCGGGCAGGGAGAAATTGCAGGCGCCATGGGGTGTGCGGTGGCTGCACAGCCGGTAGCGTCGCGGCGGGGCGTCAGCCCCGCCTTGCGCCGCAGCCAGGGCGGGCGAGCGCGCCGGCCTGCGCTGCCAGCTCGGCGCCGCACCGGCGGCTGGGGGAGCATCGGCGGGCATGAGTGCCACCATCGCCATGTCTTCGGGAGAGAAAGCCAGGGTGCTGCCGCAATGCACGCACTCAAAGCTCTCGAAGAACACGACAAAGCCGCAATGGCTGCAGTGAAAGAGTTGCATGCCTACCGATTCTGCCGCAGCGGTTGGTGGCGCCTGCGGCCCCCGGCACGCGGTGCCGGGGGAAGGAGGGGTGTGACCCTCAGGGGCGCACGACGATGCTGTTGCGCACCTCGCGCACATGCTTGGTGGTGCGGGCGATGGACTCGGCCCGGTCCTTTTCCGCCTGCGACTTGGCAAAGCCCGACAGCTGGACGGTGCCGTTGAGCGTCTCCACGCTGATGGAGGTGGCCGATACGGTCTGGTCCTCGGCCATCTTGGCCTTGACGGCCGTGGTGATGCCGGCGTCGTCCACATAGGAGCCCACGGTCTGCTGGTTGCGGGCCACGGAGCAGCCGGTGGAGACGATGGTGACGCCCGCCAGCATGGCGAAGGCGATGGCACGTGCGTATTTCATGGTGATGTCCTTGGGTTTATGGGATGAAAACGGGCGTTGCAAAACTCCGCCGCGGCCTGTTGCCCTTCCTCAGGCCGCTCGGGGTGGGGCGCGAAACGAACGATGCATTGGCAGGGCTGGCTGCCCGGGGTCAGTAGCGATCGCCACGGCGGCGCGCCAGCATCACCAGGGTGGCGAAGGCCGCCCCCGCCGCGGCGGCGATCAGGAGGGACTTGGCTGGCTGCTCGGCGACGTAGCGGTTCGTGGCATCCGCAGCCTGGTGGAACTGGCGCCGCGCGCGTTCACTGGTCTCCGCGCAATAGGCGATGCTGCGGCTGGCGAGGTCCTGCGCCTTGGTGGCCAGGTCATCGATCAGCGGGTCCACACCCTCGTGCAGGCGCTGAACACCGCTTTCGGCGCGGTCCAGCGAATGATTGGCCATCCTGCGCGTGGACTGAACGGCATCGCTGGCGGTGCCGAGCATGCTGTCGGCCACCTGGTGTGCGGTGTCTGCCGCCTTCTGGGCTGCGGTTTGAATGGTCATGAAGTGCATCCTTTCACGAAGGGGTGGTAGGCATTGCCCGCGGCCCATGCGGGCCGTGCGGTCTGGTTCGTGGTGCGCGGCGCCGGTGCCATCGGGATGGCGGGTGGGCCTGAGCGCAAGATTCCACTGTAGGGCGGGCGCGCCGCCGTGGGGTGCCGGCCGCCGGCGCACAGCCGTGTAGGACGCTGCCGACCGGGCGTTGCGCAGTGCTAGGCGAGCGAGTGGGGCAGCACGGCGCTGACCAGGGTGCCCTCGCCGGGCGTGGAACTCACGGTGAGCCGCCCGCCCGCGGCCTCCACCCGGTGGCGCATGCCGAACAGCCCGTGCGCATCGGAGGACACGCGCGTGACGTCGAAGCCGTCGCCGTCGTCGCGCACCTGCACGGAGACATGCTTGGGATAGCGGTGTACGGTGACCAGCACCTTGCGGGCATTGGCGTATTTGCCGATGTTGGTGAGCGACTCCTGCACCAGCCGGTAGACGGTGAGCTGCGCCGCATCGGACAGGTGTACCTGTTCCAGGCTGGTGTCCACCGGGATGCCGCTGCGCTCGGCGAAGTCGCGCGTGAGGATCTCCAGCGAGGCCGTCAGCCCCAGATTGGCCAGCGAGGACGGGCGCAGGTCTTCGATGATGCGGCGCTTGAGAGCTATGCCGCTGTTGAGCGTTTCAATGAGGTGCTGGATGCGCTCCGCGTTGTCGGGCGCCTGCATGTCGATCCGGGACTTGAGCCGTGCCACGTCCAGCTTGGCGGCCGTGAGCAGGGCGCCCAGCTCGTCGTGCAGCTCGCGCGCCAGGTGCGCGCGCTCGTCCTCGCGCACCTGCTGCAGGTGGTTGGCCAGCTCCGACAGCGCGGTCGTGCGCTCCCGCACCAGCTGTTCCAGGCGGTCGCGCTCGCGCGCCAGCACTTCCTGCTCGCGCGTGTTGGCCGCCTGCAGGGCGCTGGTCTGGCGCAGATACATGTAGAACGCCAGCAGGCCGATCACGGCGACGGTGGCGATGCCGATGCGCGAAAGCATCAGCGAATGCAGGATTTCCTGCGTGCTGCGCTGCGTCTGCTGCGCGCTGCGGTCGACCAGCCGGGCCGCGATGGCGCGGATCGCATCCATGTTCTCCTTGCCCACGTCGGTGGAGAGCACGAACTTCCAGGCGTCGTCGTTGTTCTGGCGCCGCAGGCTCAGGCTCAGGTCCAGTTCGGACATCTTGCGTGAAATCTGCTGCGACAACTGCGCGAAGTCCCCCAGGTCCTCGGGAAACTGTTGGTAGGTGAGGCGCAGTTCGTCAAGGTTGGAGTTGATCGTGGAGACCGCCTGCTCGTAGGGTTGCAGGTAGCGTTCGTCACCGGTGAGCAGGTAGCCGCGCAGGCCCGTTTCCGCATTCAGCGTGTTTTGCAACAGGCGATCAAGGGAGGCCCGCGTGGCGTGGGAGCGTGCCAGCTCACCGACCGCGTCGTGCGAACGCATGTAGCCGACCTCGTTGATGCCGACCAGCAGGCCAACCGCTAGCAACGCCAGCGGCAGGCTCAGTGCAATCTTGCGCAATCGGGTCCAACTCATGCTCGGGTCTCTCCAGGGGCCGGCCGGGCGCGGGCCGGAAAATGCATATCATCAAGCGGTCATGCCATGCTAGCGGCAAGGCCGGCCGAATGAACGGGTCGAAAACCATATCTCACATGGGCGCCGGGTGCGACCCTCCTGAAAGAAGGCTCAATGATCAAGATTGGCATTGTGGATGACCATGCGATAGTGCGCTCCGGGCTGAGGCAGTTCCTCTCCGAGCATGTGGACCTGCGGGTGGTCGGCGAAGCCGCGAACGGCAGGGAGGCCATCGACCTGGTGCGTGTGAACGAGATCGACGTGCTGGTGATGGACCTGTCCATGCCTGGGCAGAGCGGCCTGGATGCACTGGCCATGCTGAGGGCCAAGGCGCCGGACATGGGCATCCTGATCCTGAGCGGCTACCCCGAGGAGCATTACGCGATCAACCTCATCCGCCAAGGCGCGAGCGGCTACCTGAACAAGGAGTGCGAGCCCAAGGAGATCGTCGAGGCCATTCGCACCATCTCGCTGGGGCGCCGCTACCTCACGCCGACCGTGGCGGACTTGCTGGCGCAGCAGCTCAATCGCAAGGACGGCGCGCCGCCGCACGAGCAGCTGTCGGAACGTGAGTTCCAGGTGTTCCTCAAACTTGCCAAGGGGGAGACGGCCGGCGATATCGCCAAGGCCCTTTCATTGAGCGTGAAGACCGTGAGTACCTACCGCACGCGCCTCATGGAGAAGATGGGGCTGTCCTCCAACAGCGACCTCACCTACTACGCCCTCAAGAACAGGCTCATCGACTGAGTGCGGGCCCATCGTCAGGCCCTTGGCTTGACTGGAGGCCGGGCTTAGTTGGCGGTGGGGCTGGATGCGGCGCGCTGGGCGCTGTGCTCGATGCAGTAGTCCACCAGCGCATCGATTTCATTGGACTTGTCGAACACGGCGTCCACGCCTAGTTGCGCGCAGCGCATGCGCACGTCGGGCGTGGCGTAGTTGCTCAACACCACCATCTTCTGCTTGGTCAGGCGGTCGCGGCATGCGGCCAGCACGCCCAGGCCGCTGCCCTGGCGCAGGAACAGATCCACGATGGCCAGGTCCCATTGCGAGGCATGGGCGGTCAGCCACTCCGTGCCCTCTTCTTCGGTCTCCGCGATGCCGACGGCCTCCACCTCGGCCAGTTCTTCCAGCGTGCCGATCAGGTTCTCGCGGATGGTGGCGTTGTCCTCAACAATGTATGTGCGCAGTTTCACGGAGCGTTCCTGTTCGTGCCGTCATCGAAAAGGGTGACCACGGCACTACTGTAGGGGCCAGGGCGGGGCGATTCTGCCAGCAGCTGCGCGCTGCAGCCGTAGGCGCATTCCTACCCTTGCGCATCGTGCGGTGCGCCGCAGACCGGGCATGCGGGGTCGCGCTGTGTGCGCACCTCGGTCCATTGCATGTCGCGGCCATCGAGCATGAGCAGGCGCCCGGCCAGCGACGTGCCCACGCCCGCGATGAGCTTGAGTGCCTCGGCCGCCTGCATGGTGCCGATGATGCCCACCATGGGGGCGAATACGCCCATGGTGGCGCACTGCACTTCCTCGAACTGGACCGTGGGTGAGAACAGGCACGCGTAGCAGGGCATGCCGTCGCTGCGCGGGTCGTAGACCGAGACCTGGCCATCGAAGCGTATGGCAGCGCCCGACACGAGCGGCTTGGCGCTGCGCACGCAGGCCGCGTTGATGGCCTGGCGTGTCTGGTAGTTGTCCGTGCAGTCGAGCACCACGTCGGCCGCCGCCACGAGCGCGTCGAGCGCGGCCGCGTCCACGCGCTGGCGCACGGTGTGCAGCCTCACCAGCGGGTTGATGGCTCGCACGGCCTGCGCGGCCGATTCGACCTTGGGCTGGCCAACACGCTCGGTGGTGTGGGCGATCTGGCGCTGCAGGTTGGTGAGGTCCACCATGTCGTCATCCACCAGCGTCAGCGTGCCCACGCCGGCCGAGCCGAGGAACAGCGCCGCCGGCGAGCCCAGGCCTCCGGCGCCCACGATCAGCACATGGGCGGCCAGAATGCGCTCCTGTCCCTCGATGCCGATCTCGTCGAGCATGATGTGGCGCGAGTAGCGCAGCAGTTGGTCGTCATTCATGGGGTGGGGCGTGAAAAAGGCCGGACTCCACGAGGGACCCGGCCTTGGGTTGAGAGCGGGGAAACCTGCCTCAGTTGTCCTTCTTTTCTTCCTTGCGCTCGGTCAGCGTCTTGCTCGCCAGGACCGTGCGGCCCTTGAGCTGGTTCAGCGCCTGCGCCAGCTGGAAGTCCTTGTCGGAGCCGAATTCCGGCAGCTTGCGCTCGGGGTTGGGCTTCTTGGCCTCTTCCTCCAGGCGCTTGCGGGCCTCTTCGCGGGCCTTTTCGCGCGCCTCGTCCTTGATCTCTTCGCCCTGGCCGCTGGCCAGGTGCTTTTCCAGGTCGGCCTCGCGCATGCGCAGCGAGGCGTAGAGGTCGCCCTCGGCTGTTTCGTCCAGCATGACGTCGGGCACGATGCCCTTGGCCTGGATCGACTTGCCGCTGGGCGTGTAGTAGCGCGCCGTAGTCAGCTTGATGCCGGTGTCGGGACCGAGCGGGCGCACGGTCTGTACCGAGCCCTTGCCGAAGGTCTGGCTGCCCATGACGGTGGCGCGCTTGTGGTCTTGCAGCGCGCCGGCGACGATCTCGCTGGCGGAGGCCGAGCCTTCGTTGACCAGCACCACCAGGGGCACGGTCTTGATGGCGGCCGGCAGGCGCTTGAGCGGGTCGCCGCTGCCTCGGCGCTGGTAGAACTCGGGCGAGGCCTTAAACGTGGCCTTGCTCTCGGCCAGCTGGCCGTTGGTGGAAACCACCGTCACGTTCTCCGGCAGGAAGGCGGCCGACACCGCCACGGCCGCATCCAGCAGGCCGCCCGGGTCATTGCGCAGGTCCAGCACCAGGCCCTTCAGGCGGGGATCCTGCTTGTAGACCTCTTCCACCTTGCGCACGAAGTCGTCCACCGTGCGCTCCTGGAACTGCGACAGGCGGATCCAGGCATAGCCCGGCTCGATCACCTTGCCCTTGACCGACTGGGTCTTGATCTCTTCGCGCGTGATGGTCACCGGGAAGCTGCGGCTCTCGTCGCGGCGCAGGATGGTCAGGGTGACCTGCGTGTTCGGCTCGCCGCGCATGCGCTTGACGGCGTCGTTGAGCGACAGGCCCTTGACGGCGGTGTCGTCTATCTTGGTGATGAGGTCGTTGGTCTTCAGCCCTGCGCGGTCCGCGGGCGAGCCCTCGATGGGCGAGACGATCTTGATCAGGCCGTCTTCCTGCGTGATCTCGATGCCCACGCCCACGAAGCGGCCCGTCGTGCCCTCGCGGAATTCCTTGAAGGACTTCTTGTCGAAGTACTGCGAATGCGGATCCAGGCTGGACACCATGCCGGAAATGGCATCGGTGATGAGCTTGCGGTCATCGACCTGCTCCACGTAATCCGTCTTGATCAGACCGAACACGGCAGACAGCTGCTGGATCTCTTCCAGCGGCAGTGGCGTCATCGCGCCGCGCGCCACGGTCTGCAGCGACACCGTGGTGAGTGCTCCCGCCACGACGCCGACCGATACCCATCCCGCAATTTTGAGTTTGTGGCCCATAGAACACCTCTACCGTTTCAATATACACCTTGGAAGGGCCTTGCCCCGGGGCAGTTCCCGCGCCTGTGCCTATTTTTTGGGCGCTGGCGCGGTCGCTCCCCCGTGAAATTCAGGCCTTGCCTTGCGAGGCCACGGCCGCTGCGGCCTTGGCGGCGGCTTCGGCGTCGCCCAGGTAATAGTGGCGCAGGGGCTTGAGGTTGGCGTCCAGCTCGTACACCAGGGGAATGCCGTTGGGGATGTTCAGGCCCACGATGTCCTGGTCGGAGATGCCGTCCAGGTACTTGATCAGCGCGCGGATGGAGTTGCCGTGGGCGGCGATCAGCACGCGCTTGCCCGAACGGATCGCGGGTGCGACGGCGTCGTTCCAGTAGGGCAGAACGCGCGCCACCGTGTCCTTGAGGCACTCGGTCAGCGGAACCTGATCGGGCGCGAGGCCGGCGTAGCGCAGGTCGCCGCGCTCGCTGCGCGGGTCGGTGGGCTCCAGGGCCGGCGGCGGCGTGTCGTAGCTGCGGCGCCAGACCAGCACCTGCTCGTCGCCATACTGCTTGGCGGTTTCGGCCTTGTTCAGGCCCTGCAGGGCGCCGTAGTGGCGCTCGTTCAGGCGCCAGCTGTGCTCCACGGGCAGCCAGGTGCGGTCCATCTCGTCCAGGCAGTGCCACAGGGTGCGCGTGGCGCGCTTCAGGACGCTGGTGTAGGCCAGGTCGAACTCGTAGCCCTCGGCCTTGAGCAGGCTGCCCGCCTTCTTGGCCTGTTCGACGCCGGTCGGGGTCAGATCCACGTCGGTCCAGCCGGTGAAGCGGTTTTCGAGATTCCACGTGGATTCGCCGTGGCGGATCAGAACGAGTTTGTGCATGGTGTCCCTAGGGCGTTCAGGTCAAAAACCTATCATTCTAGAATTGCGCGGTTTGCACACCCCAAGGAACCACGTGAATTTCATCCTCGACAACTGGTATTTGTTCTTCATCGCGCTGGCCTCGGGCGTCATGCTGCTGTTGCCCGTGCTCAAGGGCGCGGGTGCCGGAGCCCTGAGCACCGCGCAGGCCGTGCAGCTCATCAATCGCGAGAAGGCCGTGGTCATCGACGTGTGCGAGCCCGAGGAATTCGCCGCGGGCCATGTGGGCGGCGCCAAGAACGTGCCCCTGGGCCAGCTGCAGGAGCGCCTGCCCCAGGTGGCGAAGAACAAGGCCGTGCCGCTCATCATGGTGTGCGCCAAGGGCGCACGCGCCTCGCGCGCCGTGGGCATCGCCAAGGGGCTGGGCTACGACAAGGCGCAGGCCCTGGCCGGCGGCCTGTCGGCCTGGAAAGAGGCCAACATGCCGGTTGAAAAGGCCTGAGCCGGCCCCCAGCTGGATGTTTGTTGTCTGTATTCGCTGAAAGGTCGATTCGCCATGCAAGCCGTGAAGATGTACACCACCGCCGTCTGCCCCTACTGCGTTCGCGCCAAGCAGCTGCTCAAGTCCAAGGGGGTGGAGCAGATCGAGGAGGTCCGCGTGGACACGGACCCGGCGGCCCGCCAGCACATGATGGAGATCACCGGCCGCCGCACGGTGCCGCAGATCTTCATCGGCGACACCCACGTGGGCGGGCATGACGACCTCGTGGCGCTGGACGGCCGCGGCGGCCTCATGCCATTGCTGGGCGCCTGAGTTCCCCGCGCCAGACACGTCACCCGGCCATTGCATAATGTGCCTCCAGTCGCCCGCTGCGGGAGCCTCTCCCGGGCGGGCTTTGTTTTGACCGAAAGACCGAGACCATGGCTACCGAAGAAACCCCCGTGTTCCAGATTCAGCGCGTGTACCTGAAGGACCTGTCCCTGGAGCAGCCCAATTCGCCCGCCATCCTGCTGGAGCAGGAGCAGCCGAGCGTGGACATCCAGCTGGGCGTCGAGGCCACGCCCGTTGCCGAAGGCATCTTCGAAGTGGCCGTGACGGCCACCGTGCAGACCAAGATCAAGGACAAGACCGTGTTCCTGGTCGAGGCCAAGCAGGCCGGCATCTTCGAGATCCGCAACGTGCCCGAAGACCAGATGGGTGCCGTCATCGGCATCGCCTGCCCGCAGATCGTCTACCCCTACCTGCGCGGCAACGTGGCCGACACCGTGACCCGCGCCGGCTTCCCGCCCGTGCACCTGGCGGAAATCAACTTCCAGGCCATGTACGAGCAGCAGCAGGCCGCGGCCGCCGAGGCTGCCATCACCACGGCACAGTAAGTCCACCGGCGGGTTTTGGAGCGATTTAGGCCTCTAGCGCCCGCCAAATAAGCGCTAACAGCTATGAAAATAGTAGTTCTTGGCGCGGGAGCCTGGGGCACGGCCATGGCCATGTGCGGCGCCGCACAGCCCGCGGGCCACGCCGTGACGCTCTGGGCGCGTGACGCCGCCCAGGCCGCCGCCATGCAGGCGGAGCGCCAGAACCGTCGCTATCTCCCCGACCTGGTATTTCCGTCCGGCCTGCAGGTGGCATCGGGCGATGCACTCGCGCTCGCGCGGGGCGCAGACCTGGTGATCGTCGCCACGCCCATGGCGGGGCTGCGCGAGATGCTGGTCCGGCTCCAGGACTGCGCCGTGCCCGTGGCCTGGCTGTGCAAGGGGTTCGAGGCCGGCACCGGCCGCATGGCCCACGAGATCTGCTCCGAGGCCGCGCCCCGGCTCGCCAGCGGCGTGCTCAGCGGCCCGAGCTTCGCGCAGGAAGTGGCGCAGGGCCTGCCCGGGGCGCTGGTGGCGGCCAGCGTGCATGCATCCGTGCGCGAGACCCTGGTGGCCGCCTTCCACGGCGCGTCGCTGCGCGTGTATGCCAGCGACGACATCGTGGGCGTGGAGGTGGGCGGTGCGGTGAAGAACGTGCTGGCCATTGCCACCGGCCTGTGCGACGGCCTGCAGCTGGGCCTGAACGCCCGCGCCGCGCTGATCACGCGCGGCCTGGCCGAGATGACGCGCCTGGGTCTGGCCCTGGGCGCGCGGGCTGACACCTTCATGGGCCTGTCCGGCCTGGGCGACCTGGTGCTGACGGCCACCGGCGACCTCTCGCGCAACCGGCGCGTGGGCCTGCTGCTGGCCGAGGGCAAGACGCTGCAGCAGGCCGTGGACTCCCTGGGCCATGTGGCCGAGGGTGTGTACAGCGCCCGTACCGTGGTGCAGCGTGCCCGTGCGCTGGGCGTGGAGATGCCGATCGCCGAATGCGTGGTGGCGCTGCTGGACGGTCAACTGCGCGCGGCCGACGCCGTGGCGCGGCTGATGGACCGCGAGCCCACGGTCGAGCGGCACTGACCGGCGCCGTTCCCCGCCTGGCCTTCCCCGCTGCGGGAGGGCCGGCACCGCTTGAAGCCATGGCCTTCCTGGCGTAGCCTGTGCCCTTCGCAACGCCCGCCCCGGGCACCGAGGAGACATGCCATGCCGTATCGCCTATCGCTGCCGATCATGCTCTCTGCCGCCGCCGCATTGGCGGGCTGTGCGCCCATGTCCGCGCAGGCGCCGGACGATGCCGCTTCCCGCACCATGGGTTTTTTTGTGACCAGTGGCAACCCCGGCCGCGGGGGTGACCTGAGCGGCCTGGAGGGCGCCGACCGTTACTGCCAGGCGCTGGCGACCGGAGCGGGGGCCGGCGCGCGCACCTGGCGTGCCTACCTGAGTACCGTGGCCACGGCCACCGGCCCGGCGGTGCATGCGCGCGAGCGCATCGGCAGCGGCCCCTGGTACAACGCCCGGGGCGTGCTGATCGCCCGCAATGTGGAAGAGCTGCACGGCGCCAACCAGATCGGCAAGCAGACCGCGCTGACCGAAAAGGGCGAGCCGCTCAGCGGGCGGGGCGATGCGGTCAACATGCACGACATCCTGACCGGCTCCCTGCCCGACGGCCGCGCCTCCGGCGCTGCCAGCGACACCACCTGCGGCAACTGGACACATGACGGCGCGGGCGCGGCCCTGGTGGGGCACCATGACCGCATGGGGCTGGACGACAGCGCGGCGGCCCAGTCCTGGAACTCCTCCCACGCCTCGCGCGGCTGCGGCATGGAGGCCCTCAAGGCCACGGGTGGGGCCGGCCGGCTGTACTGTTTCGCGGCCGATGCGCCGGCACGGGCGCGCGGGATGGGCGGCTCGGGCTACTGAGCCGCCGCCCGGCTCAGAACTCCAGGTTGTCGATCAGCCGCGTCGTGCCCAGGCGCGCGGCGCCCAGTGCCACCAGCGTGCCGGCCGCAGCGCCGGGCTGCGGCGGCTGCAGGTCGTGGCGCTGGCGCACCGTGAGGTAGTCGGGTGCCCAACCCTGCTGCGCCAGCGATTCCATGGCCTGCCGCTCCAATGCGGCCAGCGGCGGTGCCGAGGGCGCCGCAGCGGCCTGGGCCAGCGCGCGCAGCGCCTGGGCTAGCTGCACTGCCTCGGCGCGCTGCGGCGCGCTCAGGTAGCCGTTGCGCGAGCTCAGCGCCAAGCCGTCGGCGGCGCGCTCGGTCTCGCCGGCCACCACGTCCACGGGCAGGGCGAACTGCTGCACCATGCGGCGGATCACCAGCAGCTGCTGGTAATCCTTCTTGCCGAAGACGGCCGCGCCGCCGCCGCTGGCGAAGAACACGGCCGAAAACAGCTTCATGACCACGGTGCACACGCCCGTGAAGAAACCGGGGCGGAAGTGGCCCTCGAGGATGTTGGCCAACTGCGGGTCGGGCTGCAGCCGGAAGGTCTGCGGCTCGGGGTACAGGTCGGTCTCGCGCGGGGCGAACACGATGTCGCAGCCCGCGGCCTCCAGCCGGGCGCAGTCTGCCTCCCAGGTGCGCGGGTAGCTGTCGAAGTCCTCGTGCGGCAGGAATTGCAGGCGGTTCACGAAGATGCTGGCGACCAGCGCGTCGCCCAGCGGACGGGCCTGGCGCACCAGGGCGATGTGGCCGTCGTGCAGGTTGCCCATGGTGGGCACGAAGGCGGGGCGGCCGCGGCCCGCGAGGGCGGAGCGCAGTTCGGGAAGGGTGCGGACGGTGATCATGGGGGCTCCGGTGTCAGTTCCAGGCGTGCAGCGCGTCGTCGGGGAAGCGCCCTTGCTTGACGGCCTGCACGTAGGCCGCGATGGCGCCGCGCACGCTGCCGGCCTCCTGCATGAAGTCGTGCACGAACTTCGGGTTCTTGCCCAGGTTGACGCCCAGCATGTCGTGCATCACCAGCACCTGGCCGGCCGTGCCGCAGCCCGCGCCGATGCCGATGGTGTGGCAGCGCGGCAGGACTGCCGTGAGGTCGCGCGCCAGCGGCGCGGGCACCATCTCCAGCACCAGCATGGCGGCGCCCGCGTCCTGCAGCTCCAGGGCCTGGCGGCGCAGCAGCTGCGCGGCCTGGTCGCCCTTGCCCTGCACGCGGTAGCCGCCCAGGGCGTGGACGGTCTGCGGCGTCAGGCCCAGGTGGGCGCACACGGGCACGCCGCGCTCGACGAGGAAATGCACCGTGGGCGCGGTCCAGCCGCCGCCCTCCAGCTTGACCATGTGCGCGCCGGCCTGCATCAGCTGGCAGGCGCTGCGCAGGGCCTGCTCGCGGCTTTCGGCATAGCTGCCGTAGGGCAGGTCGGCAATCAGCCAGGCCGTGCCCTGCACGCGGTGCAGGCCGCGCGCCACGCTGGCCGTGTGGTAGGCCATGTCCTCCAGCGTCACGCCCACGGTGCTGGGCAGGCCCTGGCAGACCATGCCCAGTGAGTCGCCCACCAGGATGCACTCTACGCCCGCGGCGTCGGCCACGGCGGCGAAGGTGGCGTCGTAGGCGGTGAGCATGGCGATCTTCTCGCCGGCCTCGCGCATCTGGGCCAGGCGCGGCAGGCTGACGGGGCGCCGCTGGGGCAGCGGCGAGGCGGGGGGCAGGGTGCCGTAGGGCGTGCCGGTGGGGGCGGTGGGGCTCGTCATGGGCAGTCTGGGGGCATGGGGGAGAAGTCCGGCGAGTCTATGCGATGCCGCTATGCTTGCCCCCATGACGACGAGAGACCTTTTTGGCGCCGATGCACTCGCGGCGCTGGCGCGGGCCGACGTGGATCGCGCCCTGATGGAAGATGTGGGCAGCGGCGACCTGACGGCCGGCCTGGTGCCGCCGGAGCGCCGCGCCCGCGCGCGCATCCTGGCGCGCGAAGCCGCCGTGATCTGCGGCGCACCGTGGGCGGAGGCGGCGCTGCGCGCGCTCGACCCCGGGGTGCGGCTGACCTGGCATGTGGCCGAGGGCCAGCGCTGCGCGCCGGACCAGGTGGTGCTGGAGATCGAGGGCAACGCGCGCGCGCTGCTCAGCGCCGAGCGCACGGCGCTCAACTTCCTGCAGCTGCTGTCGGCGGTGGCGACCAAGACCCGCACCTACGTGGACGCCGTGGCCGGCACGCGCGCGCGCATCGTGGACACGCGCAAGACCCTGCCGGGCCTGCGGCTGGCGCAGAAATACGCCGTGCGCACGGGTGGCGGCACCAACCACCGCATCGGCCTGCACGACGCCGTGCTGATCAAGGAAAACCACATCGCCGCCGCGGGCGGCGTGACGGCCGTGCTGCAGGCCGCGCGCGCAGTGGCGGCGCGGGCCGCGTTCATCGAGATCGAGGTGGAGACGCTGGAACAGCTGCGCGAGGCGCTGGCGGCCGGTGCCACCATGGTGCTGCTGGACAACATGCCCCTGCCGGTGCTGCGCGAGGCGGTTGCAATCAACGCCGAGCGCGCCATCTTGGAAATATCGGGCGGCGTCACGCTCGACGGCCTGCGGGCGCTGGCCGAGACCGGCGTGGACCGCATCTCCATCGGCACGCTGACCAAGGACGTGAAGGCCACGGACTTTTCCATGCGCCTGCAGGACATCGCCTGAGGAGGCCCGCCATGACGACCATCGCCATCAAGGACGTGGAGTACGAGCAGCCCCTGGCCGCGGCCGACGGCGCCACCTGCTCCACCAAGCATGCCTGGGCCCGCGTGCCCGCCGAGCCTACGCCCGCCGAGCGCACCGCGCTCAAGGACAAGATCCGCCGCCTGCTCCAGGAAAAGAACGCGGTCATGGTGTCGCACTACTACGTGCACCCCGACCTGCAGGACCTGGCCGAGGAAACCGGCGGCATCGTCAGCGACTCGCTGGAGATGGCGCGCTTCGGCCACGACCATGCGGCGCAAACGCTGGTGGTGAGCGGCGTGCGCTTCATGGGCGAGACGGCCAAGATCCTCAGCCCCGAGAAGACCGTGCTCATGCCCGACCTGGACGCGACCTGCTCGCTGGACCTGGGCTGCCCCATCGACGAGTTCTCGGCCTTCTGCGACGCCCACCCCGACCGCACCGTGGTCGTCTACGCCAACACCAGCGCCGCCGTGAAGGCGCGCGCCGACTGGCTGGTCACGTCGAGCTGCGCGCTCGACATCGTGCGGGCGCTCAAGGACGCCGGCCACAAGATCCTGTGGGCGCCCGACCGGCACCTTGGCGCCTACATCGAGCGCGAGACCGGGGCCGACATGGTGTTCTGGAACGGCGCCTGCATCGTGCACGACGAGTTCAAGGCGCTGGAGCTGGAACTGCTGAAGAAGGAACACCCGCAGGCCAAGGTGCTGGTGCACCCCGAAAGCCCGGCCGATGTCGTGGCCCTAGCCGACGCCGTGGGCTCCACCAGCGCCATCCTCCAGGCCGCGCGGACCCTGGACGCGCAGGAGTTCATCGTCGCCACCGACAGCGGCATGATGCACAAGCTGCGCACGCTCAACCCCGGCAAGACCTTCTACGAAGCCCCCACGGCCGGCAACAGCGCCACCTGCAAGAGCTGCGCCCACTGCCCCTGGATGGCCATGAACGGCCTGGCCGACGTGGCCCGCGTGCTGGAGACCGGCGCCAATGCCATCGAGGTCGATGCCGCGCTGATCCCGCGCGCGCGCCGGCCCATCGACCGCATGCTGGCCTTCACCGCGGCGCTCAAGAGTGGCCAGGCGCCGGGCGCGCTGGTGCCGCATTTCGGCGCGGTATGAGGTTAATGCTATTGTTTTGATAGCTATTTGCGCTTGCTGCATAAGCGCTGAAGGCATTTTTGAGCGTTACTTCATGGCATTCCCCGGCGTATTCAACGGGCGGCTGACGCGGCTGTGCGAAGCCGCATGCCGGCGCATAGGCGCCGCCGCCGTGCCGCACGCGGCCAGTCCGCAGGCCCGCCGCACCACCGGCACGCCCCCGCGCAACTTCATCGCGGGTCTGCCATGAACGAGGCTCAGATCGACTTCAGCGACCCGCGCGATGCGGGCGCGCCGCGCCTGCGCCATGCCTTTGCCCGGCCGCTGCAGGTGCTGCAAGCCACCCGCCTGCAGGACGTGCGCGGTGTGCTCCACGCCGTCGAGGCCGCCGCGCGCGCCGGCCGCTGGTGCGTGGGCTGGCTGCGCTACGAGGCCGCGCCCGCCTTCGACGCGGCGCTGGCGGTGCACGCCGAGCCGCCCGGGCCCCAGGCGCCCCTGGCCTGGTTCGCCGTGTACGAGGCGCCGCTGCCCTGGCCCGACGAAGCCGCAAGTGGTGATGAAGAGAGCGCCTGCATCGACTGGAGCGGCCTGCCCGCGCGGTCCGACTTCGAGGCCGCCTTCACCCAGATCCAGCAGGGCATTGCGGCGGGCCGGTACTACCAGGTCAACCTGACCGCGCCGCTGCGCGGGCGGCTCAGCGGTTCGCCCCGGGCGCTGTTCGCCGCGCTGCAGCGCGCGCAGCCGGGCGGGTATGCGGCCTGCATCGACGCGGGCGGGCACCAGGTGCTGTCCGTCTCGCCCGAGCTGTTCTTCGACTGGCGCTGTGGCGCGGATGGCGCCGGCACTATCCTCACGCGGCCCATGAAGGGCACGGCCGCGCGCGGCGCCACGCCTGAGGAGGACGCTGCGCGCGCGGCCGCGCTGCGCGCATCGCCCAAGGAGCGGGCCGAGAACGTGATGATCGTGGACCTGCTGCGCAACGACCTCTCGCGCATCGCCGAGCCGCACAGCGTGCGCGTGCCGCGCCTGTTCCACACCGAGCAGCTGCCCACCGTCTGGCAGATGACTTCCGATGTGACGGCGCGCACGCCCGCGGGCACCGGGCTGCACAACCTGTTCGCCGCGCTGTTTCCCTGCGGCTCGGTCACGGGCGCCCCCAAGGTCGAGGCCATGCGCGCCATCCGCCGGCTGGAGGGCGGCGCGCGCGGCGTGTACTGCGGCGCCGTGGGCGTGGTGCGGCCCGATCCGGCGGGGGGCGAGGGCGCCATTGCCGCCACCTTCAACGTGCCCATACGCACGGTCCAGCTGCAGGGCGAGCAGGCCCGCTGCGGCATCGGCAGCGGCATCGTCTGGGGCGCTGACGCCGCGGCCGAATGGCAGGAATGGGCGGCCAAGCGCGCCTTCGTGGAACGCGCCAGCGCGCCGTTCGAGCTGCTGGAGACCCTGGCGCTGGAGGGCGGCGTTCTGCGCCACCGCGCCGAGCACCTGGCGCGCATGCAGGCCGGCGCCGCGCATTTCGGCCACCCCTGGAACGGGCCGCGCGTGGCCGCCTGCCTGGACGCGCTGGCCGCCGCCCACGCGCAGGGCGCCTGGCGCGTGCGCCTGCTGCTGGATGCGCGGGGCCGGCCCCGCGCCGAGGCCTTCGCGCTGCAGCCCACGCCCACGCCCGTGCGCCTGGCGCTGGCCGACCGTCCCTTGGCCGAGGCGCAGGGCGAGTTCGTGCGCCACAAGACCACGCGCCGCGCGCACTATGCCGCGTTCGCGCCGGCGGCCGGCAGCGGCGTGTTCGACACCGTGCTATACAACGAGGCGGGCGAGATCACCGAGTCGACCTTCGGCAGCATCGCCATGCTGCTCGACGGCGAATGGGTCACGCCGCCGCTGGCCTGCGGCCTGCTGCCCGGCGTGGGCCGGGCCGTGGCGCTGCGCGAGGGGCGCATGCGCGAGACGGTGGTGCGCCTGCAGGACCTGCCGCGCGTGCAGGGCTGGGCCTTCGTCAACAGCCTGCGCGGCTGGCTGGACGCGACGCTGGAGCCAGGGGCCGAACCGGGCCGGTGACTGGGACGGGCGTGCGTCCGCGCGCGTATAGGCGCAAAGCCAAAGCGCCCAATCCGCAGTGGGTATTGGGGTTTACCCGTAACTGTCACATTTTGTTTGTTCAATAGGACGGGTCCCTCACAGGGGCGGGCCGGACTCTGACGGTGCCGCTGCTTGCGCACCCCTACCGGCTGTTCTCCCTCAATCCAATCCATGAACAGCATGAAACACACTCTCCTCGCCCTCGCGGCACTGACAGCGGCCGCGGGCGCCTCGGCCCAGAATTCCAGCGTGACACTCTTCGGCGTGCTGGACGCTTCGGTGGCCCACCTGTCCAGCAGCACGAACAGCGTGACCGGCCTGTCCAACGGCGGCAACTCCAGCAGCCGCCTGGGCTTTCGCGGCGTGGAAGACCTGGGTGGCGGCCTGAAGGCCGGTTTCTGGCTGGAGGCCGGCGTGACGGTGGACAACGGCTCGGCCAGCGGCCTGAAGTTCGACCGCCGTTCCACCCTGAGCCTGATGGGCGACTTCGGTGAACTGCGCCTGGGCCGCGACAAGTCGCCCGCCTACATGAACATCGAGACCTTCGACCCGTTCGGCGACGCGGGCGTGGGCGGCAACGGCGGCTCCAACCTGATCGGCAGCGCCAGCTCCGCCGCCGGCACGGCCGAGGGCAGCGCCCCCAAGCGCCTGAGCAATGGCGTGAACTATCTACTGCCCAAGATGGGCGGCTTCTACGGCCAGGTCCAGTACGCCTTCGGCGAGAAGGTCGAGAACAGCCGCCTGGGCAGCGGCATGGCCATCCGCGTCGGCTACGGCGCCGGCCCGCTCAACGTGGCCCTGGGCCACGGCCGCATGCGCGGCGGCACGGCGAACGCCGGCGTGGACTACAAGTCCACCAACATCGGCGCGTCGTATGACCTGGGCATGGTCAAGCCGATGGCGCTGTTCGCCACCGAGCGCGGCAACGGCAAGCGCATGGACCTGTTCGGCCTGGGCGCCACCATGCCGGTAGGCGCGGCGGGCGAGCTGCGCGTGGCCTACACGCAGATCAAGAACAAGAACGTGAGCGACGCCGACACGCAGAAGTTCGCCATCGGCTATAGCCACAAGATGTCCAAGCGCACCCGCTTGTACGGCACGGTGGCCCGCGTCAGCAACGACGACAACGCCAAGCGCGGCTTTGCCGTGTCCTCGTCCTCGCTGGCCGGCCCCACGATCGCCAACGGCGACAACGCCACCGGCTACGAAATCGGCATCCGCCACAACTTCTGAGGCATGGTCGGCGCGGGCGCCGCCGCGTGAGCGGCCTGCCCAAGCCGACCGCAGTGCCGCGGCCTGATCCACCTGGTGGGGAAGCGAGCAGGCCGGGAACGCACACCAAACCGCTTCGGCTCCGCTCGGCCGCAGCGGTTTTTTTTTGGCCCCCTTGGCCTGAGCCTTGATGGTGCGTCGGCCGCAGGCCTCACATGGCCGGCTGGTCGCTGCGGGCCTTGAGGTTGGCCTTGAGCTGCGGCCCCATGGGCATGTTCAGCACCACGCCCTTGGGCGGAATGGGCGACTCGAACCATTTCGCGTACAGCCGCGCAAATTCCCCCGTGCGCATCAGCCGGGCGATGGTGCCGTCGACCAGCTTCTTGAACTCCGGGTCGTCCTTGCGCACCATGCAGGCATATGGTTCGACCTGCAGCGTCTCGCCCACGACCTCAAGCGCCTCGGGGTTGGCGGAGTTGGCCCGCAGGCCGAACAGCAGCACGTCGTCCATCGCAAAGGCAGCGGCCTGGTCGCTTTCCACCAGGCCCAGCGCATCGCCGTAGTCCTTGCCGAGCACGATCTCCAGGTTCAGGCCATGGTCGGCGCCGTACTGGCGGATGAGCTTTTCATTGGTGCTGCCGGCGGTGCTGGCCACCTTCTTGCCGGCCAGGTCGGCGTAGCCCTGGATGCCGGAGGCCTTCTTCACCAGCACGCGGGTGCCCGCATAGAAATGGTTGATGGTGAAGGCGACCTGTTTGCCGCGCGCGGCGGTGTTGGTGGTGGAGCCGCACTCCAGGTCGTAGGTGCCGTCCATCAGCAGCGGAATGCGGTTTTGCCCCGTCACGGGCAGGTATGCCACCTGCAGAAACGGCTTGTGCAGCCGTTGGCGCACGTCGTCGACGATGGCTTCGGTCAGATCCACCGCGAAGCCGACCGCCTTGTGCGTTCCGATCACGTAGCTGAAGGGAACGGCCGCTTCGCGGTAGGACACGGTGATCTTGTCGCTGGCGGCAATCTTCTGGAGCGTTTGCGACTGGGCCGTGGGCAGGGCAGCCGACAGGGCCGCAGCAAACAAGGCAATGCTGAGGTTTTTCATGGCAGGCTTTCGGCAAGTTCGGTGGATGAAAGAGCGGCCCTGCGGCAAACCCCGCAGCGGGCTCGCCGATTCAGTATGAACCTGCGCATGCCGGTCGCATTGATCCTAGTCAAATGCCTAAATGGCGCGGCCGCCCCCGCCATGGTGGGGGCGATCGACACGTGCGGCCCGGGCCTAGAGCCGTTCCTTGACGTAGGACGGCCGGTCCATGTCCACGATCTCCACGCTGAGCTGCACCATCAGGCCCGCGGGGCGGGGCGTGAGGCGGCGCAGCACCTCGGCCACGCGGCCGGCCAGGTCCTTCTTGGCCCCGGGGCTGCGGCCCGACAGCAGGCGCAGCTGCGCGTGCACGAAGGCGCGATTCGCTGGCGCGGTGCCGATCTCGAACTGCTGCACGGGGGCGATGCGGCTCTTGAGGTCGGCCTCGTCGGCCAGCTCGGGGCTGGCGCAGACGGCGGCATTGAGTTCGGCGAGCGCCTGGGCCTCGGGGAAGCCGGCGAGGTTGCGGGAGTATTCGACGATCAGATGGGGCATGGCAGGCCTCGGTGGTGCAGGGAAAGGGTTCAGGACAGGTCGAGCGTACAGCCGTCGCCCAGCGCTTCGCGCCACACGCGCACGCGGCTGGGCGGGGGCTGCATGTCGGACAGGGCCTCGGCGATGAAGCGGCAGAGGTTTTCGAGCGTGGGCGTGCCCAGGCCCGGCACCTCGTCGAGCAGGTGGTGGTCGAGCCGCTCGCGCAGCACGGCCAGGCGCTGGCGCAGATGGCCCAGGTCCTGGACCATGCCCGTGGCGGGGTCGAGCGGCCCCGTGAGCGCAATCTCGGCGTGGTAGGTGTGGCCGTGGATGCGGCGGCTGCCCTCGGCCTCGATCTCGCGGCGCAGGGTGTGGGCCGCGTCGAAGAAGATGCGCTGGTGGACGGTGTATTGCTGCGGCATGGCGGGGGCGGGCATCGTCAGCGGATGCCGGTGAGCTTGTGGGTCTGCAGGCTCAGGCGCCAGGCCGGGCGCTGCATGCAGAGATCGATGCACAGCGCGATGTGGGCCGCCTGGTCGGGGCCGTCCATGGGCTGCAGGAAACGGTGGGCGAAGCGGCCCGTGGTTTCGAGCGCGTCGAGGTCCAGGCCGCTCTGGGGCCAGACCAGCTTGAGCTCCTGGCCCTCGCGCTGCACCCATTCGGCGCCGGCCTTGGGGCTGATGCACAGCCAGTCGATGCCGGGCGGCGCCGCGATGGTGCCGTTGCTCTCCACGGCGATGCGAAAGCCCTCGGCGTGCAGCGCGTCGATCAGCGGCGCGTCCACCTGCAGCAGCGGCTCGCCGCCCGTGAGCACCACCAGGCGGTGGGCGCGGTCTTGCGCGGGCCATTGCGCGGCGATTCTTTGGGCCAGAGCGCCCGCGTCGGCGAACTTGCCTCCCAGCGTGCCGTCGGTGCCCAAGAAGTCGGTGTCGCAAAAGCGGCAGACGGCGCTGGCGCGGTCCTGCTCGCGGCCGCTCCAGAGGTTGCAGCCCGCGAAGCGGCAGAACACGGCGGGCATGCCGGCCTGGCCGCCCTCGCCCTGCAGGGTGTAGAAGATTTCCTTGACGCTGTAGCTCATGAGACAACCTCCGTGCGGCGCGCGGTGGGGCCTTCAGTCATGCCCGGCAGGCTCAGAGCGGCTGCGTGGGCACATGGTGGCGCAACTCCACCTGGCGGTTGCGCTCGTCCACGAACACCAGCTGCGGCTGGTGCGTGGCCACATGGTCTTCGTGCACCTGGGCAAAGGCCGCGATGATGAGCAGGTCGCCCACGGCGGCGCGGCGTGCCGCCGAGCCGTTCACCGAGATCATGCCGCTGCCGCGTTGACCCTTGATGGCGTAGGTGATGAAGCGCTCGCCGTTGTTGATGTTCCAGATGTGGACCTGTTCGTTCTCGGCGATGTTGGCGGCCTCCAGCAGGTCTTCGTCGATGGCGCAGGAGCCTTCGTAGTGCAGCTCGCAGTGCGTGGCGGCCACGCGGTGGATCTTGGACTTGAGCAGGGTGCGGAACATGGTGTCTCCTTGGAATGGTGGGGCGGGTGTGCCGGCGCCGCGCGCCTCAGCGCATGGGCGGCACCAGGATGGTGGGGGCGGCGGGGGCCGCCATGTCGGGCCAGTCGCGGCTGAAGTGCAGGCCGCGGCTTTCGTGGCGCATCTGCGCGCTTTGCACGATGAGGTCGGCCACCTGCACGAGGTTGCGCAGCTCCAGCAGGTCGCGCGTGACGTGGAAGTGGGAATAGAACTCCTGGATCTCGCCGCGCAGCAGCGCGATGCGGTGGGCCGCGCGCTCCAGCCGCTTGGTGGTGCGCACGATGCCCACGTAGTCCCACATGAAGCGGCGCAGCTCGTCCCAGTTGTGCGAGATGACCACGCATTCGTCGGCGTCGGTCACGCGGCTGTCGTCCCAGGCGGGCAGGGCGGGGCTGTCGGCATGCGGTGCGGCGGCGATGGCCTGGGCCGCGGCGCGCGCGAACACCATGCATTCGAGCAGCGAGTTGCTGGCCAGGCGGTTGGCGCCGTGCAGGCCGGTGCAGGCGGTTTCGCCGATGGCGTACAGGCCCTGCAGGTCAGTGCGGCCCGCCAGGTCGGTGAGCACGCCGCCGCAGGTGTAGTGCGCCGCGGGCACCACGGGGATGGGTTCGCGCGTGATGTCGATGCCCAGTTCCGCGCAGCGCGCCAGGATGTTGGGGAAATGCTCCTGCAGGAAGGCCGGGCTCTGGTGCGAGATGTCCAGGTGCACGCAGTCCAGGCCGTGCTTCTTCATCTCGAAGTCGATGGCGCGGGCCACGATGTCGCGCGGCGCCAGCTCGGCGCGCGCGTCGTGCTGGGGCATGAAGCGCGTGCCGCCCTTGCCGGGCGGCAGCTTCAGCAGGCCGCCCTCGCCGCGCACGGCCTCGGTGATGAGGAAGCTCTTGACGTGCGGGTGGTACAGGCAGGTGGGGTGGAACTGGATGAACTCCAGGTTGGCCACGCGGCAGCCCGCGCGCCAGGCGGCGGCGATGCCGTCGCCCGTGGCGGTGTCGGGGTTGGTGGTGTACAGGTAGACCTTGCCCGCGCCGCCCGTGGCCAGGATGGTCTGCGGCGCGCGGAAGGTGAGCACCTCGTCGGTGGCCTCGTCCAGCGCGTACAGGCCCAGGCAGCGGCCCGCGCCGGGCAGGCCCAGCTTGCGCGAGGTGATCAGGTCCACCAGCGTGTGGTGCTCGAACAGCGTGATGCCGGGCGTGGCGCGCACCCTGTCGATCAGCGTGCGCTGCACGGCGGCGCCGGTGGCGTCGGTGGCGTGCACGATGCGCCGCGCGCTGTGGCCGCCCTCGCGCGTGAGGTGCAGCGCGTCGCCCTCCTGCGAGAACGGCACGCCCAGGCCCTGCAGCCAGTGGATGGCGGCGGGCGCGTTCTCCACCACGAACTGCGTGGCGGCCAGGTCGCACAGGCCGGCGCCGGCCACCAGCGTGTCCTGCACATGGGCGTCGAAGCTGTCGCCGGGCGCCAGCACGGCGGCAATGCCGCCCTGGGCCCAGGCGCTGGCGCCGTCGCTGAGCTGGCGCTTGGTGAGCACCGCCACGCGGTGCGTGGGGGCGAGCTGCAGGGCCGCGGACAGGCCGGCGAGGCCGCTGCCCACGATGAGTACGTCGAAGTCGTGTGATGCCATGGCTGTGGGGTTGCGCGCCACGGCCGCCGGCCCTGGCGGGGGTGAAGAATGCGGTCAGGCGGGCGTGTAGGCCAGGCGCACGTAGATGGGGGCGAAGGCCTCGGCCTGGGTGATTTCGATCAATGTCTCCTTGGCCAGCTCCAGCAGGGCGATGAAGGTCACCACCAGCACGGTGCTGCCCTTCTCGGGCTGGAACAGCGCCTCGAACTCGACGAAGCGCCGTCCCTGCAGCGCCTTGAGCACATGGCTCATGTATTCGCGCACCGACAGCTCCTCGCGCGTGATGCGGTGGTGCTGCACCAGCTTGGCGCGGCGCAGGATGTCGCGCCAGGCCTCCTGCAGGTCGGCCGCGCTCACGTCGGGAAAGCGCGGCTGCAGGCTTTGCTCGATATAGACCTGCGCGCGCAGGAAGTCGCGCCCGTACTGCGGCAGCTGGCCCAGCTGCAGGGCGGCCAGCTTCATCTGCTCGTACTCCAGCAGGCGGCGCACCAGCTCGGCGCGCGGGTCCTCGGGTTCGGCGCTGCCTTCCTGCTTCTTGGGCGGCAGCAGCATGCGCGACTTGATCTCGATGAGCATGGCCGCCATCAGCAGGTACTCGGCCGCCAGCTCCAGGTTGCGGCTGCGCACTTCCTCCACGTAGCCCAGGTACTGGCGGGTGACATCCACCATGGGGATGTCGAGGATGTTGAAGTTCTGCTTGCGGATCAGGTACAGCAGCAGGTCCAGCGGGCCCTCGAAGGCCTCCAGGAACACCTCCAGCGCATCGGGCGGGATGTACAGGTCCTGCGGCAGCGCGAACAGCGGCTCGCCGTACAGGCGCGCCAGCGCCACCTGGTCCACCACCTCGGGCATGCCGCCCTCGGCGGCCGGCGGCACGTCGTCCTCGGTGGTCGGGGCGGTGCGGGCGGCGGCCATGGATGTTTTGTTGCTATTTAATTAATAGCATTCAGCGCTTGCTGTGCGGGCGCTGGAGCCTGATTTGGCTTGAATCGCGCTCAGGAGCGCGTCTGGTACACATAGGGCTGCTGGGCCACGCGTGCCGCGTCGTATTCCTTCCAGGCGTCGCGGTCCACCTGCTTGTCCCACAGCAGGAAGCGGCCGGCCTGCTGCTGGGCGTCCAGCTCGGGCTTCTGGGTCTTCAGCTGCTTGATGAACTGGGTGGTGTCGGATTCGTAGTCGGGGCGGCGAAAGAAGGACATGGTGCGCTCTGTAGGACTCTTGGCAACCGGGCATTCTAGCCGGGGACCCGCCCCGGGCCGGTATAGAGTGCGGGCTGTGCGCCGCCGGGTGGCGGCAGGAACGACAAGGATAGATAGCGATGCCACTCAACCATTGGCTCAAGGGCGCCGGCGCCTCCGTGCTGGCCGTGCTCACCATGCTCGCGGGCTGTGACGACCAGCGCATCAAGGAGCTGGAGGAGGGCGTCTCCACCGAGGTGGACGTGCGCCAGCGCTTCGGCGAGCCCGAGCAGGTCTGGCAGGAGGCCGACGGCTCGCGCACGCTGGAGTACAACCGCCAGCCGGCCGGGCGGCGCAACTACATGATCACCATCGGCACCGACGGCAAGATGAGCGCGCTGCGCCAGGTGCTGGCGCCGCACCATTTCGAGAAGGTGCAGCCCGGCATGACGCAGGAGCAGGTGCGCCGCCTGCTGGGCAAGCCGGCCAAGCAGGTGACCTACGAGCTGAAGCAGGAAACCGAGTGGGACTGGAACTGGACCGACGCGCCCGCCCGCGAGATGCTCTTCACCGTGGTGTTCGGTCCGGACGGCGTGGTGCGCAAGGCCGCCAGCACCGAAAAGCTGCACGACGGCCCCTGATTCGCCGCGCGGCCCGTGCGGGGCCTGCAGACCTAGGGTTTTCCATGAGATGATCGCGTCCCGGCGCCACCAGCGCCGTTCGCAGGATGCACAGGAACCACACCATGGCCAGCAGCACCGCACAGTATCAGCACGCCGATCCCGCTCTCTCCATCACTGCGCCGCCCGCCGCGGCGCCCGCCCTTCCATCCACCGCCAGCGGCCTGCGCCACGGCCCGTTCGAGGACGCGCAGGCGCTGTTCGCCGGCACGCTGTTCGTCGGCCTGGCCATGCTCATGTTCGGGCAGGCGGGGTTGCTGACGGGCAGCACGGCGGGCCTGGCCTTCGTGCTGCACTACGCCACCGGCTGGACCTTCGGGCTGATCTACTTCGCCATCAATGTGCCGTTCTACTGGTTCGCCTGGCGGGTCATCGGCAGGGAATTCACGATCAAGACCTTCCTGTCCGTGGCCCTGCTGTCCGTGGTGACCGCCGTGGGCCCGCGCCTGATCCACATCGACTACCTGCACCCGGCCTTCGCGGCGATCGTGGGCGGGCTGCTGATGGGCACGGGCGTGCTGTTCCTGGCGCGGCACCGCTCCAGCCTGGGCGGGGCGACCATCGTGTCGCTGTACGCGCAGGACAAGTGGGGCGTGCCGGCCGGCAAGGTGCAGATGGCGATCGACTGCGCGGTGGTGGCCCTGGCGCTGTGGGTCGTGCCTTTCGAGCGCGTGGCTTGGTCGGTGCTGGCGGCGGTGGTGATGGGCATCTTCCTGGCCGTGAGCCACCGCCCCGGACGCTACACCGGTCGATGAAAATGTATAGCTGCTCGCGCTTGCTGTATAAGCGCTAGAGCCTTATTTAACGCATAAAAAAGCCCCGCAGGCGCGCTGCCTGCGGGGCTTTGCTTTGTGGGTGCCGTTCAGCCGACCGTGATGGTCTTGCTGGCCGTCAGCGTGGCGCCCTGGTCGTCCTTCCAGAACATCGCCAGCTCGCCGCTGTGGCGGGCCTTGAAGGTGAACTCGATGTACGGGTTCTGGGCGACCGAGGTGCCGGGGGTCCAGGTGAAGATCGACTTGCCGCCGAGCTTGGCCTCGAAGTGGTTGAGGATGTGGCGCGGGCGGGGCTTGCCGGTGGCGGGGTCCACGCGCAGGCCGGTTTCCATCACATGCTCCATCTGCGCGCGCACGCGCAGGATGTCGCCGGCCTTGGGCTTGTCGTTGCTGACCCAGACGCGGGGGGGCTTGTTCATGCTCATTGCCGTTCCTTTCCTACATGCCGCAGCCGCTGGCCGCCACGGTGATGGCCTGCTTGGCCGCCAGCACCTTGCCGCTTTTCATGCGCGCCAGCACATGCACGGTCTGCGACTGGCTGAGGCGAATGCGCACCGCGGCCTCGGCCGTGCCGGTGTCGGCGGTGAACTGCATGCGGCAGGCCAGGGGGATGGGGTTGAGCTCGGCCACCACGATCAGGGCCTCGCACCAGTCCTGCTCGGTGATGGGCAGGGTCACTCGGGCCTTCACCGGCACGGCGCCGGGGTTGTCGGCCAGCACGGGCACGTCCAGCTGCAGGCCCTCGGCCTGCGGCGTGGCGCTGCCGATGAACTGCTCCATGGTCTTCTTGAATTCCACGGGATTGGGCGCCAGGGGGCCGACCAGCGGAACTTTGGCGGGCGCCTGGGCCAGCGCCGCGCCGGGCAGGGCCAGGGCGGCGCCTGCGGCGGCAACGCGGGTCACCATGTGGCGGCGGGTCAGGGTGGGAGGGCTTGCAGGTTTCATGTCTCAGATGCCGAGGAAGTCGCTGAATTTTTCGTTGATCCAGGCGAAGTCTTCCTTGACCAGATCGGACGTGCGCACGTCCATGTCGATCTGGGTCTGGATGACCTTGCCCGTGGGGTCCACCTCATATTCGAACTTCACCGAGATTTCCTCCTGCGGGTCGCCGTTGACCATCATGTAGCACAGGTTGTCCGGCAGCAGGGGCGTGACCTCCTTGCCCGCGGCGCGCTGGGCGATGTTCTTGGCCACGATCTTGCCGATGTAGTTGGCCACGTGGCCGCTCTTGGGGTAATGGCCGAACTGGTCCGAGATGGCGCCCATCAGGTCGCCCACGAAGTACACGCGGTCGTCGCTGTTGGCGGTGAAGTAGCGCACGTTCATGTCGGCCCAGCCCGTGGGCTTGCCGTCGGGGGTCTTGCCGATCAGGTCGGCGTGCCACACCATCTCGGCCGCTTGGTGGGGGGGCATGAGGATGGCGTCGTCGAACTGGAACTCGCCGGCCGCGGTCTTGATGCGCTTGTTGAAGGGGTCGACCTCCTGCACGCGCGCGTTGGGCACGTGGGTGATGATGTCCGGGTACAGCTCCTCGAAGGCCTGCTTGTAGCCCACGCCGATGGGCGCGATCTTGGGCTTGGGGTCCAGGATCAGGATCTTGCCGGGGATCTTGTTCTTCTTGATGTGCCAGGCGATCAGGCAGGCGCGCTCGTAGGGCGAGGGCGGGCAGCGGTGCGGCGGCGGCGGCAGGGTCATGACCAGGGTGCCGCCCTTGAAGTTCTTGACCTTGCTCTTGAGCGCCAGCATCTCCTGGTTGGGGATGTAGGCGTTGGGGAAATGCTTGCGCGTGTAGTCGATGGCCTTCTGGTCGTTGCCGAACCAGGCCTCGTAGTCGTTGCGGATGCCACCCGACAGGATCAGGAAGTCGTACTCGACCAGGCCGTGGGCGGTGCGCACCAGCTTCTTGTCGCGCTCGAAGCCGGTCACCTCGGTCTGCAGCAGCTTGTAGCCGTACTTGTTGGCGGGGTGCAGCATGTCGTGGTTCACGAAATCGGTGTTCACGATGTCGATCAGCCACTTGTTGCTCATGGGACCGGACCAGAACGTGGGGTTGCGCTCCAGCAGCACCACGTCGGAATTGGGGATCAGCTCGCGCAGGTAGCGCGCCGCCGTGAGGCCGCCCCAGCCGCCGCCGCAGATCACGATGCGCGGACCCTTGCCCTCGCGCGGCAGGATGCGCGACTGGGGCGTCATGATGGTGGGGGCCGCCAGGGCGTGGATGGGGGCCGCTGCTGCGGCGGCGCCCAGGGCCACGGCGGGCGGGGTCATCAGAAAGTGGCGGCGTTGCATGGTCATGGTTCCTCCTTGTGGTGGGTGAGCGGGGCGGCCGGCAGGGGCCGGGCCGGGGCCCGCGGGCGATCGGATCGACAGGCATGTGCATGCAGGGGGCGCCGCAGGGCTTGCGGCGGCCGGGAATGCAAAGGGAACGGGCAGACCATGCCGCCCGCGGGCGCAGCCGGGCCGCCGTGGTGGCACGGGCGGTACGGGGCGGGCGTCGCAGGGGGTGGCACATCGGGCTCCTGGCGTGGCAGGAGCCACATCCATTGCAATCAACGCAACTCATGGACGGGCTTGAGCGTTGATCGTGCGGTGCCCGGGAAAGGCCGGCCACGCACGGGCAAGGATGGGTAAATCCCTCTCAGCCGACACGCGGCACAAGCAGAGCTGTCTGGGGCGCGATTCTAGACCAACGGTTGCGCGGCGATACAGATGGCAACCGGCGGTTGCAGCATCAGGCCCGGCGGGCGCCCAGCCGCAGCGCGCCCCAGGTGCCCAGCGCGATGCCGGCCACGGCCGGCAGCGTGGCCCAGGCCAGGGTGGTGATGCCGGTCAGCCCCTGGCCGATGGAGCAGCCCGCGGCCAGCAGGCCGCCAAAGCCCATGAGCCAGCCGCCGGCGGCGCTGCGCGCCAGTTGCGCGGGGCTGTCAAAGCCCTGCCAGCGCGCGCTGCGGGTGGCCAGCGCCGTCAGGCCGGCACCGGCCAGCACGCCCAGCACCATGGCCGGGGCGGCGCTGAACTCGCGCCCGACCGCCACCTGCAGGTAGAGCAGGCCCTCGGCGATCGGCGAGATGAAGCTCAGCGAGGTCAGCCTGGCGGGCTCGAACGGGTCGACCTGCACCGACGCGCTGATCCACCACCCCACCGCCACCAGCAGGCCGATGGCCAGCGCCGACAGCCATTGGCGCGGGCTGTGGCGCAGCGCCGGGCGGTACAGCGCATAGGCCGCCAGCAGCAGCGCCGGCAGCACGGCGGTCAGGCCGTAGACGGCCGCCGCCGACCAGCCGCCGGCCTGCAGCTGCTGGGGCAGGGTGGCGTGCTCCAGCGCGCTCGGGGCCAGGCCCTGGAACCACTGGCGCAGCGGCACCAGCACGCCGGTGGAACTGGCCTGGGCGCCCAGCGCCAGGAACACCACGGTGACCAGCGAGCGCAGATTGCCCCCGGCCAGCAGCACCAGCGAACGGGCGCCGCAGGCATTTGCCAGCACCATGCCCAGGCCGAAGACGGCGCCGCCGATCAGCACCCCGGCGGCAGAGAAGCCGGGGCGCACGATCTGGGCCTGGCCCAGATCGACCCAGCCCGCCAGCTGCAGGCCCTGTGACGCCAGCAAGGCCACCGCCACGGCCAGGGCAAAGGCCTGCAGGGCCGGTGCGCTGCCTTGCGGCGCGCCGGCATCCAGCCCCATGCCCTGGCGCACGCCGCGCAGCAGGCAGAACTGCCCCAGTCGCGCCGCCACGCCAAACGCGGCGCCCCACAGAAAGCTGGCCCACACAAGCGTCATGGTTCAACGGTCCCAGATGTCGGTGCTGATGGCCTTGTACCAGGCGGCGCCGTAGTCCGCCTCGGCCTTGCGAAAGCCCGCATCGGCGTTCGCCGGGCTGACGCCGCCGGAGCCGGGCACCTCGATCAGCTTGCCGGCCTCGCTGCGGTACACGCCCGCCACCGAGATGCCGTAGTCCGTGCCGATCAGGCTGTAGCAGGTGTTGGCGAAGGCTGCCTGGGGCAGGGGCTGGCCGGTCAGCTCGGCGGCGATCGCGGCCGCGGCCACCTTGCCCTGGGTGTTGGCCGCAAAGCCGGACTTGGGCATGGGCGCGGCCTGGGTGGCGTCGCCCAGCACGTACACGTTCTTGACCAGGCTGGACTCGAAGGTCTGGGGCCGGACCGGCACCCAGCCGCTGGCGTCGGTGACACCGGCGCGGTCGGCGATGAAGCCGGCCTTCTGCGGCGGAATGACGTTCAGCACGCTGGCCTTGTGGCGGGCGCCGAAGGCGGTTTCCACCTCCAGGCGCTGGGCGTCCACGCGCACCACCTGGCCGTCGTCGGACTGCTTGACCCATTCGATCATGTCGCCGTACAGCGCCTTCCAGCCCTGGATGAACAGGCCCTGCTTGGAGAAGGCGTCCTTGTTGTCCAGCAGCAGGATCTTGCTCTTGGGCTTGTGTTGCTTGAAGTACTGGGCCACCATGGCCGCGCGCTCGTAGGGGCCGGGCGGGCAGCGGAAGGGGTTGGCGGGAATCACCATCACGAAGGTGCCGCCGTCGTCCATGGCCTCCATCTGCTGGCGCAGCAGCTGGGTCTGCGGGCCGGCCTTCCAGGCATGGGGCGCGCGCTGCGCCGCCGCCTCGTCATAGCCTTCGAGCGCGCCCCAGCGCATGTCCACGCCGGGGGACAGCACCAGCTTGTCGTAGCGCAGCGTCTGGCCGCTGGACAGCTTGACGGTGCGGGCGGCGGCATCCACATCGTCGGCGCGGGCGTGGACCACCTCGATGCCCGCCTTGCGCAGGCCGTCATAGCCGTGGCCGATGCTCTCGAACGAGCGCAGGCCGGCCAGGTAGAGGTTGGAGAACGGGCAGGTGTAGAAGCGCTCGGCGGGCTCGACCAGCGTCACGCGCACCTGGGGCGCGCGCTCCTTCAGGTAGCGGGCGGCGGTGGCGCCGCCGAAGCCGCCACCGACCACGACCACATGGGCCGAGGCCGCCTGGGCCTGGACGATGGACGGCAGGGACCAGGATGCAGCGCCCGCCAGGGCGCTGCCCAAAACCGTACGGCGATTGAAAGACATTACTTGGCCTCCTTGTTGAACCACGCGGCCAGGGCCTGCAGTTGTGCGTCGTCATAGCCCTTCATCAGGCGGGTCATGACGGTGGCGTCGGTGGCCGTGCCCGCCTTGAAGGCCTGCATGCGCAGCAGCAGGTGGCGTTCGCCCACGCCGCGCAGCGACGGGATGCCGCCGGTGGACTGCCCGTTGGGGCCGTGGCAGTTGGCGCAGGTGCCGGCGATCACCGAAATGTCCTGCACGCTGGGGCCGGCGGTCGGCGGCGTGGGAGAGGCCGCGACGGCGGCGAAGGGCGCGGTCAGCGCCAGTGCCAGCAGCGCTGGCCGCATGGGAAGTGACAGAGGCATGCAGTCTCCTGAGGGGCTAGAGCGAGTCTCCGCGCTGCATTCGTGGGGCGGGCGGGGAACGGCTATGTGTGTCAACGACGACCGCCGGGGCCCTGCACGCAGGAACGACGGTCAAGAGCGGCGGATTCTAGGAAGCACTTTGCAACAACCGGTTAGAAGGTTCTGCTTCCTGCCTATATGCTGCCCACCGGCGGCCCCAAGGCGCCGCGGTACGGGGTGCAGGGCGGTACGGGATATTCGAAAAAGTGAGCTGCTCACGATTGCTGCATAAGCGTTATGGGCTGTTTTTATTCAAATTTCTCGGCTATGTCGGGAGGGTAGGTGCATCGCCGGGCGCGATGTCTGGTATCTCAAATGCAGATGTCGGTCTGGCAGGCCCAGCCGCGGCCGGGCACAAAAAAGCCCCTGCGTCCGGCGGGCGCAGGGGCTGGGGCCGTGCGGGCGTCAGCCGATGCGCATGCCGGGCGTGGCGCCGGGGAAGGGCTCCAGCACGTAGATGCCGGGCTGCGCCTTCTCGTCGGCGTGGCTGGCGGCCAGCACCATGCCTTCGCTGATGCCGAACTTCATCTTGCGCGGCGCCAGGTTGGCCACCAGCACCGTGAGCTTGCCCTGCAGCTGCTCGGGCTGGTACATGCTGGCGATGCCGCTGAACACGTTGCGCATGCGGCCCTCGCCGGCGTCCAGCGTCAGCTGCAGCAGCTTGGTCGAGCCTTCGACGGGCTTGCACTCCACGATCTTGGCGATGCGCAGGTCGATCTTGGCGAAGTCGTCGATGGTGATGGTGGGCGCGATCTCCTCGCCGCCGGGCAGAACCTTCTCGGCCAGCTCCACCGGCGCGGCCGGGGGCTCGAACAGCGCGTCGAGCTGCTTTTCGTCCACGCGCTGCATCAGGTGCTTGTACTGGCCGATCTGGTGGCCGGCGCCCAGTGGGCGGGCCACGTCGGCGAATCGCTCGGGCGGCACGATGAGGAAGGCCGCCACCTCGCCGGCCAGCCGGGGCAGGATGGGCTGGAGGTAGATCGTCAGGATGCGGAAGGCCTCGATGCAGGTGCTGCACACGTCCTGCAGGCGCGCCTCCATGCCCTCCTGCTTGGCCAGTTCCCAGGGCTTGTGGGCGTCCACGTACTCGTTCACGCGGTCGCACAGCAGCATGATCTCGCGCGCGGCGCGGGCCGTGTCGCGCGCCTCGTAGGCGTGGACGATGGCGTCTTTTTGCTCGCGCAGATGGGCCAGCAGGGCCTGGCCGTCCTCGCTCACGGTGCCCAGCCGGCCCTCGAAGCGCTTGAAGATGAAGCCCGCGGCGCGCGAGGCGATGTTCACGTACTTGCCGATCAGGTCGGCATTCACGCGGGCCATGAAGTCTTCTGGGTTGAAGTCGATGTCTTCGTTGCGGCCGTTGAGCTTGGCGCCCAGGTAGTAGCGCAGCCACTCGGGGTTCATGCCCAGGCTCAGGTACTTGAGCGGGTCCAGGCCGGTGCCGCGGCTCTTGCTCATCTTTTCGCCGTTGTTCACGGTCATGAAGCCGTGCACGCAGATTTTGGTGGGCGTCTTGCGGCCGCTGAACTTCAGCATGGCCGGCCAGAACAGCGTGTGGAAGGTGATGATGTCCTTGCCGATGAAGTGGTACTGCTCCAGGGCAGGGTCGGCCATGTAGGCGTCGTAGCTCTCGCCGCGGCGGTTCAGCAGTTCCTTCAGCGACGCCAGGTAGCCCACGGGCGCGTCCAGCCACACGTAGAAGTACTTGCCCGGCGCGTCGGGAATCTCGATACCGAAGTAGGGCGCGTCGCGGCTGATGTCCCAGTCGTCCAGGCCTTCGCTGGTTGTGCCGTCGGGATTGGTGCGCACGCCGAACCATTCCTTGATCTTGGCGGCCACCTCGGGCTGCACATGCTGGCCGTTCTGCGTCCACTCGGTCAGGAACGCCACGGCGCGCGGGTCCGACAGCTTGAAGAAGAAATGCTCGGACGACTTCAGCACGGGCTTGGCGCCCGACAGGGCCGAGTAGGGGTTGATCAGCTCGGTGGGCGCGTAGACGGCGCTGCAGACCTCGCAGTTGTCGCCGTACTGGTCCTTGGCGTGGCAGCGCGGGCATTCGCCCTTGATGAAGCGGTCGGGCAGGAACATGCTCTTCTCGGGGTCGAAGAACTGCTCGATGGTGCGCGTCTCGATGAAGCCGGCGGCCTTCAGGTCGAGGTAGATCTGCTTGGACAGCTCGTGGTTCTCGGGGCTGTCGGTGTTGCTCCAGTTGTCGAAGGCGATGTGGAAGCCGTCGAGATACTGCTTGCGGCCGGCGGCGATGTCGGCCACGAACTGCTGGGGCGTCTTGCCGGCCTTTTCGGCGGCAATCATGATGGGCGCGCCGTGGGCGTCGTCCGCGCCCACGAAGTTGACCGCGTTGCCCTGCATGCGCTGCGCACGCACCCAGGTGTCGGCCTGGATGTATTCCATGATGTGGCCGATGTGGAAGTTGCCGTTGGCGTACGGCAGGGCGGTGGTGACAAAAATCTTGCGTGCGGTCATCGGGAGCGGCTCTCCAATCGCCTCGGGGTGCTGGGCGGAACCCGCAATTTTAGGCCGTGTCAGCGTCTGGGCGTGCGCACGGGGTTGCCGCTGTCGTGCCAGTCGAAGAAGTCGCAGATCTCGCTGCGCCGCGCCAGGGCGTCGCTGCGGCCCAGGTCCATGAGTTCGCGCGTGTAGGCGCGCTCGAACAGCAGGTAGCTGGCCAGCGCGCCGTTGCCGGCGTCCGGCTGGTCGGCCCGCACGCCCAGCGCGCCCAGCAGGGTGCGGATGGACGCGGGCAGGTCGCACACATGGCGCGCGGCCATCTCGTCCAGGCTGCGCGAGGGGGCGAACACCAGCAGCTCCAGCGGGCACAGCGGGCTGCGCTTGCGCGCCTCGGGCGGTACCAGGGCCAGGGTCTGGTTGATGCGCTCGGCGCGCTCGATGTCCACCGACAGCGCGTCCAGGAAGATGTTGGACAGCGCATGGCCGGCGATCTGCGCCAGCGGCGGATAGGGCTGCGCCGTGCCGGCGGCGCAGGGGCGCGGGGGCTCGTAGGTGCGGCTCGTGCCCACCACCAGCAGGCGCCGCGCGCCGAGGTGGATGGCGGGCGCCAGCGGCGCGGTTTGGCGCATGGAGCCGTCGCCGAAATATTCCAGGTGCCCATCGATGAGCAGCGATGCGGCCGGGAACACGAAGGGAATGGCCGACGAGGCCAGCAGGTGGGTGTGGGTGATGGGCCCGCGCGCGGACTTGCGCAGCGACCGCACCCAGGGCTCCTGGGCGTCGCCGGCGTCGAAGAAGGCGACGTGCTGGCCCGTGCTGTAACTGGACGCGGTGACGGCCAGCGCGCGCAGGTGGCCGGCGCGGATCAGCCGCGGCACGCGCGCCAGCGGCACGAACTCCTTGAGCAGCTGCATCAGTGGCGCGTTGTTCAGCAGCGAGTTGGGGCGCATGCGGCTCCAGCGGGTGAACGCCCAGCCCAGCGACAGCAGCGTAAGCCAGCGCGCGCCGCTGCGCATCACGCGCAGCGCGTCGGCGTGGTAGACATGGTGGGCGTGAAAGTTGGCCCACACGCGGGCGATGCGGCGCACCGTGCGGTCGAACTGGTCCGCCCCGCAGGCCAGGGCCGCGGCGTTGATGGCGCCGGCCGACGTGCCGCTGAGCACGGCGAACGGCGCCGGCCCGTGCCGCTGGCCGCAGGCGGTGCGCAGGTCGGCGATGGCCTCCAGCACGCCCACCTGGTAGGCCGCCCGCGCGCCGCCGCCCGTGAGCACCAGGCCGGTGCTGGGGTCATGGAGTGCGCAGGGGGCGGTCATGGCGGTTGCGGTGATTGCGGTGTGCCGGCCGGGCGCCTGGCGTCAGGCCTGGCGCGCCTCGGCCTTGAGCAGCAGGGTGGCCAGGGTGTCGCCCTCCAGCAGCACCAGGCCATTGTCGCGCGCGAAGCTGCGCGCGGTGTCGCTCACCGCGCCCGCCAGCGCCACATAGACGCCGGTGCGCGCGCCCTGGCGCTGCACCTCGGCCTGCAGTTCGCGCAGGGGCTCCACGCCATGGTTGGCGGCTTTCCAGCGGCGCGCGGCCACCAGGATGAACTGCCCGTCCTTGTCGATGCGCAGGTCGGCGTGCGGGCCGTTCATGCGCTGCACCTGGTGGCCTTCGGCGCGCCAGGCGCTCTCCAGGGCCTGGGCGAAGTCGCGCCAGGGCATGGCGGCGGCGGCGTCCAGCACGCCCTGCACGCGCGCGGCGCTGGGGGCGCGCCACTGGCGCCAGGCGGCGATGCAGCCCACGACGGCGAGCGGCACGGCGCCCATGGCGGCGAAGGGGGCGATGTCGGCCGGCAGCAGCGCGCCGCAGACCAGCACGATGGCGGCAGCGATGGCGAAGCTGACCCACCAGGGCGAGCGCAGCAGGATTGCGAACCCCGAGTTCGGGGCCATCTTGAGTTTCACGGCAACATCCTTGGAAGCAATGGGAGCACTTGGCCCCGAGCCTACCCGACCGCGGGGCGGGCCCGGGCTGCAGCGGGGTACGCTGCGAGCATGTTTGCTATTAATTTAATAGCTATTTGCGCTTTCTGTATCTGCGTCAGAGGCGTATTTGGTTCAAAACCGGTGCCTCAGCCCAGCGCCAGCACGGCCTGGGCCACGCGGGCAATGCCGGCCTGCGACAGGTCGGGCGCGGCCACGCGCTGGCGGGTGTCCCAGCGGGCGAAGTTGCGCGCCTGCGAGCGGCCGTAGTGCGGGTCGTAGTGCAGCCGCATGAGTTCGGCGAACAGCGGCGCCAGGTCGCGCGCCTGCGCCCAGGCCTGCCAGCGCTGCACCGTCTCCTTGCCATGCAGCTCGGTGAGCGCGCCCAGGCGCTTGGCCAGCGTGCCGGGGTCGTCGCCCAGGTAGGCGTAGTCGCGCAGCAGGTAGGCCAGGCGCTCGTCGGGCGTGGCCTCGATCTCGATGCAGGCGGCGGCGCGCAGGCGCTCCACCAGCGGCACGGGCACCGACAGGCGGCCGATGCGCGCGCTCTCGCCCTCCACGTAGACGGGGCGGGACAGGTCCATCGCCTCCAGCGCGGTGGCGATCTGCGTCTCGAAGTTCTTCTGCGACGGCTGGGGCACGCCGGGCAGGGCGCCCAGCAGCGAGCCCTTGTGGCGCGCGCAGTGCTCCAGGTCCAGCACCTGCGCGCCGTCGTCGGCGAGCTGCTGCAGCACGCGCGTCTTGGCGCTGCCCGTGGCGCCCACCAGCACGCGCAGGTCCAGCTGCGGCACCAGCGCCTCGGTCGTGGCCATCACGTGGCGGCGAAAGGCCTTGTAGCCGCCCGCGAGCTGCTGCGCGTCCCAGCCCACCAGGCGCAGCCACTGCACCATGGAGCCGCTGCGCATGCCGCCGCGCCAGCAATAGACCATCGGCCGCCAGTCCTGGGGCTTGTCGGCCAGCTGTTCGCGCAGGTGGCGCGCCAGGTTGGCGGCGACCATGGCGCCGCCCACGCGCCGCGCCTCGAACGCGCCTTGCTGCACGTAGATGGTGCCGACGATGGCGCGCTCCTCGTTGTCGAGCACGGGGCAGTTGATGGCGCCGGGGATATGGTCCTCGGCGAATTCGGCGGGCGAGCGCGCATCGATGATGGCGTCGAACGCGTGGCGGTCGGTGGGGCGGGTGGGGCGGTGGTGGGACACTGAGATGGCGGTGAAGAACGGGCCGGAGCGTGCGAATCTGGGATGATGCGCGCAGCGCACCCGCAGCCCGTGGGTAACCGCCATTGTCCGTCACCGCGTCTTTTCCCTGCTCGCCATGAATGCTTCTGCCTCCCCCGCCGTCCCGTCCACCCCGCGCCTCACCTCGCTCTCGCACGGCGGCGGCTGCGGCTGCAAGATCGCGCCCGGCGTGCTGTCGCAGATCCTGCAGCAAAGCGGCGCGGGCGCCGTCATCCCGCCCGAGCTGATGGTGGGCATCGAGACGGCGGACGACGCCGCCGTGTACCGGCTCAACGACAGCCAGGCGCTGGTGGCGACCACCGACTTCTTCATGCCCATCGTGGACGACCCGTACGAGTTCGGCCGCATCGCCGCCACCAACGCGCTCAGCGACGTGTACGCCATGGGCGGCAAGCCCATCATGGCGCTGGCGCTGGTGGCCATGCCGGTGAACCAGCTGCCGCTGGAGGTGATCGGCGCCATCGCGCGCGGCGGGCAGGACGTGTGCCGCGCGGCGGGCATCCCGATCGCGGGTGGCCACACCATCGACTCGGTCGAGCCCATCTACGGCCTCGTCGCCATGGGCCTGGTGCACCCCGACCGCGTGCGCCGCAACGCGGGCGCGCGCCCCGGCGACGTGCTGGTGCTGGGCAAGCCGCTGGGCGTGGGCGTGTACTCGGCCGCGCTCAAGAAGGAGCAGCTGGGCGACGCGCACTACCGCGAAATGATCGCCACCACCACGCGCCTGAACACGCCCGGCCCGCTGCTGGCCGAGCTGCCCGCCGTGCACGCCATCACCGACGTGACCGGCTTCGGCCTGGCCGGCCATGCGCTGGAGATGGCGCGCGGCGCGGGCGTCACGGTGCAGATCGACTGGGCCCGCGTGCCGCTGCTGCCGGGCGTGGCCGAGCTGGCGGCCGCCGGCTTCGTCACCGGCGCCAGCGGCCGCAACTGGGCGGGCTACGGCGAGGGCGTTGTGCTGGCCGATGGCCTGCCCGCCACCGCACAGGCACTGGTGACCGACCCGCAGACCTCGGGCGGCCTGCTGGTGGCCTGCGCGCCCGACGGCGTGCAGGACGTGCTGGCCGTGTTCCAGCGCGAGGGCTTTGCGCAGGCGGCGGTCATCGGCGGCGTGCAGGCAGGCCCGGCGCGGCTGGAAGTGCGGGGGTGAGGATGCTCCTGTAATGAGAGCTGCATGCGCCTGATGGATGGGCGCTGCAGGCTGATTTGGCTTGTAATCTCCCCACGCGGCGAATGTTGCATAGACTAGCCGCTTCCCACCAGTGAAAGTGAACACAACAGCCATGGCACTCACAGAACAGGGCCTGCTGGCGGCGCTCGCCAGCGTCCAGGACCCGCACACGGGCAAGGATTTCGTCGCCGCGCGTGCGGTGCGCAATGTGCAGATCAGCGGCAGCGACGTCGCCTTCGACGTGGAGCTGGGCTACCCGGCCCAGAGCCTCGTGCCCGAGCTGCGCCGCCAGTTCATCGCCGCGGCCAAGGCGGCGCCCGGCGTGGAGAACGTCTCGGTCAACATCACCACCAAGATCGTCGCGCACGCGGTGCAGCGCGGCGTGCAGCTGATGCCGGGCGTGAAGAACATCATCGCCGTGGCCTCGGGCAAGGGCGGCGTGGGCAAGAGCACCACGGCCGTGAACCTGGCGCTGGCCCTGGCGGCCGAGGGCGCGCAGGTGGGCCTGCTGGACGCCGACATCTACGGCCCCAGCCAGCCCATGATGACGGGCACGTCGGGCGACATCGAGAGCCTGGACGGCAAGCTGATGGAGCCCAAGCGCGCCATGGGCCTGCAGATCAACTCCATCGGCTTCCTGGTCAAGGACGAGCAGGCCATGATCTGGCGCGGCCCCATGGCCAGCCAGGCGCTGGAGCAGCTCATCACCCAGACGCGCTGGGACAACCTGGACTACCTGGTGGTGGACATGCCGCCGGGCACGGGCGACATCCAGCTCACCATGTCGCAGAAGGTGCCGCTCACGGGGGCGGTGATCGTGACCACGCCGCAGGACATCGCGCTGCTCGACGCCAAGAAGGGCATCACCATGTTCCAGAAGGTGAACGTGCCCATCCTCGGCCTGGTGGAGAACATGGCCATGCACGTGTGCAGCCAGTGCGGCCATGTGGAGCACATCTTCGGCCACGAGGGCGGCAAGCGGATGGCCGAGGGCTACGGCATGGACTACCTCGGCGCGCTGCCGCTGGCCCTGTCCATCCGGGAGCAGGCCGACAGCGGCCGCCCCACGGTGGTGGCCGACCCCGACGGCGACGTGGCCCGCATCTACAAGTCGATCGCCCGCGCGGTGGCCGTGAAGATCGCGCAGCAGTCCAAGGACTTCTCGGCCAAGTTCCCCACCATCACGGTGAGCAAGAGCACCTGAGCGTGCGGCGGCGGGGCAGGCCATGAAGGAACAGAAGATCGCCTTCTACAAGGGCCCCGCCGGCGGCTGGGGCGCGCTCAACAGCGTCAAGAACACGCTGCTGCACCAGGACATCCCGGTCAAGGGCGCGAAGACGCTGCTGTCGGCCAACCAACCCGACGGCTTCGACTGCCCCGGCTGCGCCTGGCCCGACCGCAACCACCATTCGGCCTTCGAGTTCTGCGAGAACGGCGTGAAGGCCGTCGCGGCCGAGGCCACGGCGCGCCGCGCGGGCCCCGAGCTGTTCGCGCGCCACACCGTCGCCGAGCTGGCCGCGCAGAGCGACTTCTGGCTCGAGGACCAGGGCCGGCTCACGCACCCGCTGCGCTACGACGCGGCCAGCGACCGCTACCGGCCCATCGCCTGGGACGATGCCTTCGCCCTCATCGCGCGGCACCTGAACGCGCTGCCCGACCCGGACCAGGCCATCTTCTACACCTCGGGCCGCACGAGCAACGAGGCGGCGTTCCTCTACCAGCTGTTCGTGCGCCAGTTCGGCACCAACAACTTCCCCGACTGCTCCAACATGTGCCACGAGCCCAGCGGCAGCGCCATGCGCCCGCAGATCGGCGTGGGCAAGGGCACGGTGACGCTGCAGGACTTCGAGCGCGCGGACGCCATCTTCATCTTCGGCCAGAACCCCGGCACCAACCACCCGCGCATGCTGGGCGAGCTGCGCGCGGCCCACAAGCGCGGCGCGCGCATCGTGAGCTTCAACCCGCTGCGCGAGCGCGGGCTGGAGCGCTTCGCCGACCCGCAGGACAAGCTGGAGATGGCGACCTTCGGCGCCACGCCGATCAGCACGCATTACTTCCAGCTGCGCGTGGGCGGCGACCTGGCGGCGGTTACCGGCATGATCAAGCATGTGCTGGAGGTGGAGGCGCGGCAGGGCGGCGTGCTCGACCACGGCTTCATCGCCGCGCACACCACCGGCTTCGAGGCCCTGGCCGCGCGGCTGCAGGCCGAGCCCTGGGCGCTGCTGGAGCAGGAGTCGGGCCTGACCGAGGCGCAGATGCGCAGCGCGGCCGACGTCTACATCGGCGCCGAACGCGTGATCGCCTGCTGGGGCATGGGCATCACCCAGCACCCGCATTCCGTGGCCACCATCCAGACCATCGTGAACCTGCTGCTGCTGCGCGGCAACCTGGGCCGCGAGGGCGCGGGCGCCTGCCCCGTGCGCGGCCACAGCAACGTGCAGGGCGACCGCACCATGGGCATCTGGGAAAAGCCCCCGGCCGCGCTGCTGGACCGGCTGCGCGACGTGTACGGCTTCGAGCCGCCGCGCGCGCATGGCGTGGACACGGTGGAGGCGATCCGGCAGATGCGGGATGGGCAGGGCCGGGTTTTCTTCGCCCTGGGCGGCAACTTCGCCGCCGCCACGCCCGACACCTACGAGACCTGGAAGGCCCTGCGCCGCTGCGACCTGACGGTGCACGTGGCCACCAAGCTCAACCGCAGCCATGTGGTGCACGGGCGCGAGGCGCTGATCCTGCCCTGCCTGGGCCGCACCGAGATCGACCTGCAGGCCGCCGGCCCGCAGGGCGTGACGGTGGAGGACTCGATGAGCATGGTGCACGTGAGCACGGGCATCAACCCTCCGGCATCGGAGCAGCTGCTGTCCGAGCCCGCCATCGTCGCGCGCCTGGCCGCCGCGACCCTGGGCGCGCGCAGCCGCGTGCCCTGGCTGTGGCTGGTCGAGGACTACGCCCGCATCCGTGACGAGATCGAGAAGGTGTTCCCCGACTTCCACGACTTCAACGCCCGCGTGGCCGTGCCCGGCGGCTTTCGCCTGCGCAACACGGCCAGTGAGCGGCTGTGGGCCACCGAAAGCGGCAAGGCCGCCTTCATCGCCAGCGCCGTGCCGCGCGACACGCCCTCGCACCGCGCCCGCGCGCGCCATGCGGACCGCATCGTCTTCACGCTGCTCACCACGCGCTCGCACGATCAGTACAACACCACCATCTACGGCATGGACGACCGCTACCGCGGCGTGTACGGCCAGCGCCGCGTGGTGTTCATCCACGCCGAGGACATCCGCGCCCTGGGGCTGAAGGACGGCGACCGGGTGGACATCCACACCGTCTGGGACGACGGGCAGGAGCGCCGTGCCGACGGCTTTCGGCTCGTCGCCTACGACATTCCGCGCGGCAACCTCGCGGCCTATTACCCGGAGACGAATCCGCTGGTGCCGCTCTCGGCCGTGGCCGAGGCGGCGGGCACGCCCACGTCCAAGTCCATCCCGGTGGTGCTGGCGCCGGCCGGCGCGGCGCCATGACCGGGCTGCGGCCGCTGGCCCCGGCGATCCTGCAGGCGCTGGCGCAGGAAGGGCCGGGCGCCGGCCTGTCGCTGCCACGCCTGTCCAAGCACCTGGGCCACAGCGCCAGCACCGTGCTGCGCGAGCTGAGCTTTCTGAGCGACGCGGCCCTGGGCGGCCAGCGGGGGCCAGGGTGGGTGCGGGTGTGGCAGGAAGAGGGGCGGTGGATGGCGGTGCTGACCGATGCGGGCCGGGCCCACGGCGCACCAGAGGCGCCTGGCACGGAGGCGGCTGCGGATCAGTTTGCTCCTGAATAAGGAGCTGTTGGCGCTTTTTGGATAAGCGCTGGAGCCAAAAAATGTTATCAAGATTTCTATGGGGCCCGCACGCACGGCTGGTGGGCATGGCCGTGCTGTGGGGTGCGTCGTGGCCCGCGGGCCGGGTGATTGCGCAGGCCATGCCGCCACTGGCGGCGGCGGCCCTGCGCTTCTTGCTGGCGGTGCTGGTGCTACTGCCCTGGATGTACCGCAGCGGCGCGTTCGCGGGCCTCAAGCACTGGCCGCGCCAGCGCTGGCTGGGCATGGTGGCGGCGGGCTCGGTGGGGGTGTTCGGCTATGCGGCCTTCTTTCTGATCGGGCTGCAGCACATCCCCTCGGGCAAGGCCGCGCTGGTGATCACGCTCAACCCGGTGGTCACGCTGCTGATGGCGGTCTGGCTGTTCCAGGAGCGTATCAACCGCGTGATCGGCGCCGGCATGCTGCTGGCGGCGGCCGGGGCGGTCACCGTCATCACGCAGGGACGGCCCCTGGCGCTGCTGGACGGCGGCGTGGGCGTGGGCGAGCTGCTGATCCTGGGCTGCGTGGCCTGCTGGGTGGGCTACACGCTGATCGCCCGCTGGCTGCTCACGGGCGTGGATGCGCTCTCCGCCACCACCATCAGCAGCTGCATCGGGGCGGTGATGCTGCTCGTCGCCAGCCTGGCGGTGGAGGGCACCGCGGGCCTGCAGGGCGCCTTCCGCAGCGGGGCGTGGGCCTGGGGCGCGATGGTGTTCCTGGTGCTGGGCGCCACGGTGCTGGCCTATGCCTGGTATTTCGACGGCGTCAAGGCGCTGGGCGCGGGGGCGGCGTCGGGCTACATCACGCTGGTTCCCGTGTTCGGCGTGGTCTTCTCGGCCCTGCTGCTGGGCGAGACGATCGACCGCTTCATGCTGCTGGGCGGCACCATGGCCGTGGCGGGCACGGCCGTGATGAACTGGGGCCGGCGGCCCGCGCCTGCCGCGCCCCCGGCGCTGGCCAAGCAGGCAGCGGGCTGAAGGGGCGCGGAGGAAAAAGGGGGCGGAAAGGAGAAGGAGTCGAACCTTCCGACCACGCGTGGCGCGGTCCACCGGGTTTGAAGCCCGGGCGCCCCACCAGGGACGCTTCCCTTCCAAAAAACTCAATCGCGCTCGGCGAACAGCGGCGTGCCGGGGCGCAGCAGGTGCGTGTCCTTCACGCGCCGCGTGAAGCCCACGCGGTCGAAGAATTCCAGCAGCTGGATGGCCCGCTTGCGGCCCAGACCCGTGGCGTCGCGGAAGGCCGCCGCCTGCACCGCGTCGCCCTGGCTCATGCACTCGCGTGCGAGCGCGGCCAAGCGTTCGATTGTAGGCAGCGGATAGTACAGGTCTTTGACCACCTGAAAGACTTCGCCGCGCCGCGCCAGGCTGGCGAGCGTCTGGCGCACCAGCGCCTCGGCGGCGCCGAGGTCCTGGGCCAGGGTGCGCACCCAGGGCGGGTCGAAGGCGCCGTCCAGCAGCGCGGGCATGAGCTGCTGCGCGAGCTTTTCCTCGGTGGCGTTCATGCGCGCGGCATGCTCGGGCAGGTGCAGCCAGTGGCCGCTGCGCGCGAGGGCCTGGCTCGTCGCCAAGCCCTCTATCGCGTGCTGCCACAGCGCATCGCCCGCGCGCGGCGCGGCCAGGCGGCGCAGGCGGCGCGTGTCGGGTCCGATCTCTTCGGGGCTGCCGGCGTGGAAGGCGCGCAGGCGCTCCAGCACCTGCGCCTGCAGCGCCTGCAAGGCGGCGGGCGCGATGGCGATGGCATCGCCCGCGATGCGGATGGCATCCGCTGGCAGCGGCAGATCCTGCGGGCCGGGCAGGGCCTCGGCGCGGGCGGTCTGCACCAGGTCGAGGCCCAGCGGCGCGTGGTCGAGCAGGGCGGCGATGCGCGCGGCGCGCCCGGGCAGGGCCTGGGCGGCGAGCTGGGCCAGGCGCTCGGGCGCCCGGCGGTAGCGCTGCGGCGCGAACGGGTCGAGCACGCGCACGCCGGCCACGGTGCGGGTGGCCGCGGCGTCGCGCAGCACGCCCCGGTCGCCATGCCATGCGGCCACGGTGCCGTGCAGCACGAGCTGGGCCAGCGCGGTCTCCCCCGGCGCGAGGGTGTCGCGGTCGAGCAGCACGATGCTGCCCGTCACGTCGCTGGTGCCCAGGTGCACGTGCATGGGCGTGCCGGAGCGCAGGGCCTTGGGCTCCTCGGGCCACAGGGTGCATTCCACGTCGATGCGCGTGCTGCCGAGGGCGATGGACGGTGCGCAGGCCCAGTCGCCGCGGTGGATCTCGTCCTTGGGCGCGCCCGCGAGCGCCAGCGCGCAGCGCTGGCCGGTGCGGGCCTCTTCGGCGGGCTGGTTCTGGGCGTGGATACCGCGCACGCGCACGCTGCGGCCCTGCGGGGCCAGGTGCAGCTCGTCGCCCACGCGCGCCGTGCCGCTGGTGACGGTGCCGGTGACCACGGTGCCCACGCCGGCCAGCGTGAAGGCGCGGTCGACGGCCAGGCGGAAGGCCCGCGCGCTGCCCTCCAGGCTGGCGGCGCCGGGCGGCTGGGCGCTGGCCAGCAGGTGCAGGCGCAGCGCCTCCACGCCCTCGCCCGTGACGGCGGAGACGGGGAAGACGGGCGCCCCCGCGAGCGCCGTGGGCGCCAGCAGGGCCTGCACCTCGGCCTGCACCTCGGCCAGGCGCGCGGCGCGCGTGGCGGGTTCGAGCCGGTCGATCTTGGTGATGGCCACCGTGCCCCGGGTGACGCCCAGCAGCGCCACCACGGCCAGGTGCTCGCGCGTCTGCGGCATCACGCCGTCGTCGGCGGCCACGATGAGCAGCGCGTGGGCGATGCCGGTGGCGCCGGCCAGCATGGTGTGCAGCAGGCGCTCGTGGCCCGGCACGTCCACGAAGCCGAGCGACGGGCCGCCCGGCGCGTGCAGGTAGGCGTAGCCGAGTTCGATCGAGATGCCGCGGCGCTTTTCCTCGGGCAGGCGGTCGGTTTCCACCCCGGTGAGCACGCGCACCAGCGAGGTCTTGCCGTGGTCGATGTGGCCTGCGGTGCCGATGATCATGGTTTGCTATGTATTTTGTAGCTTTTAGCGCTTGTGTATAAAGCGCAAAGTGCCAATTTCGTTCCCATCAAGCCTGCGTGAGCGCATCGGCCAGTGCCGGCAACTGCGCGGTGAAGGCGGGCGCATCGGCCGCCTCCAGGCAGCGCAGGTCCAGCCACAGGGTGTCGCTGGCGATATGGCCGATCACCGGGCGGGGCAGGCTGCGCAGCGCGGCCTCCAGCCGGGCCAGGGCGCGGCCGGCGCGCTTGGCCTGGGCCGGGGCGATGGCCAGGCCGTAGCTGGGAAGCTGGTCCACGGGCAGCGCGCCGCTGCCGATCTGGCTGAACAGCGGCGCGGTGCGCACGGTGTACTGCGGGCCTACGGCGGCCTGCACGGGCGCGCACAGGGCTTCGGCCTGGGCGCGGATGTCGGCCTGCGGGCGGGTGAACAGGCGCAGCGTGGTCAGGCGCGCGGGCAGGTGCTCGGGCGCCAGGTAAAGGCGCAGCACGGGCTCCAGCGCCGCCAGCGTGAGCTTTCCCACGCGCAGCGCGCGCTTGAGCGGGTTTTTCTTGATCTTGGTGATCAGGTCCTTGCGGCCCACGATCAGCCCGGCCTGCGGCCCGCCCAGCAGCTTGTCGCCGCTGAAGGTGACGATGTCGGCACCGGCGGCCACCACGTCGCGCACCGTGGGCTCGTGCGGCAGGCCCCACTGCGACAGGTCCACCAGCGTGCCGGAACCCAGGTCGGTCACCAGCGGCAGGCCGCGCGCGTGGGCGATCTGGGCCACCTCGGCCTCGGGCACGCTCTTGGTGAAGCCGGTGACGGCGTAGTTGCTGCAGTGCACCTTCATCAGCAGCGCGGTGCGGTCGGTGATGGCATCCAAGTAGTCCTTGGCGTGGGTGCGGTTGGTGGTGCCCACCTCGACCAGCTTGGCGCCGGCGCGGCCCATGATGTCGGGGATGCGGAAGGCGCCGCCGATCTCCACCAGTTCGCCGCGCGAGACGATGACCTCCTTGCGGGGCGCCAGCGCGTTGAGCGTGAGCAGCACGGCGGCGGCGTTGTTGTTGACCACCGTGGCGGCCTCGGCGCCGGTGAGGTCGCGCAGCAGGTCGGTGATGAGGTCGTCGCGGTCGCCGCGCCCGCCCGTGGCAAGGTCGAATTCGAGGTTGGCCGGCGTGGTCAGCGCCTGCACCACGGCCTGCACGGCGGCGTCGGGCAGCAGAGCGCGGCCCAGGTTGGTGTGCAGCACCGTGCCGGTGAGGTTGAACACGGCCTTCAGGCGCGGCGCGAAGCGCTCGACCAGGCGCTGCTGCGCCTGCGCGGCCACGGCCTCGGGGGCGAGCCGCTGGGCCGCCTGGTCCTGCGGGATCTCGCCCGCGAGCGCGGCGGCGCGCAGTGCGTCGAGCGTGGCGCGCACGGCGGCCGTGGCGGCCGTGGCGCCGTGCTCCGCGGCCAGCGCGCGCAGCACGGGCGTGGAGAGCACGCGGTCCACGCCGGGCAGTTGGGCGGCCGCGCTCACCGGGCCGCGTCCTCGTCGGTGTCGGCCTCCGACATGGGCAGCAGCGGGTTCATGCTGGCGCGCGCGAACGGTGTTTCGCCCATGAGCAGGTCCAGCATGAGCGTGGCCAGGTCGTCGGCCAGGGGCTCGGCCATGGGGTCCTTTTCCTGGTTCACGACCTTGCGGTAGGTGTGGCAGGCGTCGCAGGTCTCGGCCAGCACCACCTCGTCCCGCACGGCGCCTTCCTGGTTCTGCTCCAGGCCCTGGTAGCGCACGCCCTTGGTCGATTCGCAGTGCGAGCACTTGATGCGCACCATGTGCCACTCGGTGCAGCAGGTGCCGCAGTGCAGGTAGCGCAGGCCGGCCTCGCGCCCGCCGATGCGCAGCACGCTGGCCGTGGGGGCCGTGCCGCACACGGGGCAGACGGTGGCCGGGTCGGTGTAGGGCACGTCGCCTTCCTGCAGGCGGCTGGCCCGGTCGGTGAAGGTGACCTGCAGCGCGGCCATCACGATGGGGGCGGCGGCCAGGTCCTGCGGCTCTGTCAGCAGGCCGACCAGCACGCGGCGGGCCAGGGTGTCGCGCTCTTCCCGGGGCATGGCGCGCAGGGCCTGCAGGGTGGGCTGCAGCGCCTGGGGCACTTCGGCGGCGCCGTCCAGCGCGGCGAGCAACTGGTCGAGCACGCCGTGCCAGGCCGGGTCGACGTGGCTGGCGGCAGGCAGCAGGGGCATGGAATGCTCCTGGGCCTGGGCGATCAGCGCGGCGTCGGGTGCGGCCGTCTGCACCGTGGCGGCGGCCTGCTGCTGGGCCCGCACGAGGCGGGACAGAAAGCGCAGGTAGTCGCCGATGGGGTTGCCCTCGGCCTTCTGCGCCAGGCGCGCGGAGCGGTCGGCGAACAGGCTGGCCGGCTGGGGCAGGCGGATGCGGGGCTGGCTGGTGCGGTCGAGGGCTTCGATCTCGCCGGGTTGAAGAATGCGTTGCACGGGATCAGAACTCCAGAAATAGAAATGCCGCCGGCTGCAGGTGCGGCCGGCGGCAGGAGCGGCGAGCGCAGCGGTCAGCTATTGTCGCCCGTTACCTTGCGGTACCAGCCGCGGTGGTGCTGCTTGGCCCAGGCGCGCGTCACGGTGCCGTAGAGCATGGCGCGGATGGTGCCGCGCGTCCAGATGGCGGCGTACACGTGCAGGATGATGAGGCCAATCATCCACACGGCGGCGACGGCGTGCAGCACCGAGGCCATGCGCACCACATCCACCGGCAGATTGATCCAGGAGCGCCACATCATGACGCCGCTGACGACGAGCAGCAGCATGCCCACCACCAGCCCCCAGAACAGCACCTTCTGGCCGCCGTTGTACTTGCCCTGCTCGGGCATGTCGTGGTCGTTGCCGTCCACCATCTTGTTGACGTTCTTGAGCCACTCGACGTCGCGCTTCTCGATCATGTTGAGCGACGCGAAGCGCGCGGCCATGACCAGGAAGAACACGAACATCACCACCCCGATGTAGGGGTGCAGGATGCGCGTCCAGGAGCCGCCGCCGAACAGCAGGGTCAGCGGGAAGAACGCCGGGTGGAAGAACGCCAGGCCCGAAAGCGCCAGCAGGATGAAGCAGATGCCTACGATCCAGTGGTTGGCGCGCTCGGATGCGTTGTAGCGCTGCAGGTCGCGTGGATTGCGTTTCATGGCTGGCTCTCCTTCTGGGCCTCGGCCTCACGGTCCTTGCGTTCCATTTCGTCCTCCAGTTCCTTGGACACGTCGTTGGGGCCCTTGGTGATGTAGTGGAACAGGCTGCCCAGCGCCGCGGCACCCAGGGCGGCCATGGCGAGCGGCTTGGAGACGCCCTTCCACAGACCGACCATGGGGCTGATCTTCGGCGTATCGGGCAGGCCCTGGTACAGCGACGGCTTGTCGGCATGGTGCAGCACGTACATGACGTGCGTGCCGCCCACGCCGGCCGGGTCGTACAGGCCGGCCTGCGCGAAGCCGCGTTCCTTCAGGTCGGCGATGCGCTCGTCGGCATGGTCCTTCATCGCCTTCTTGGTGCCGAACACGATGGCACCCGTGGGGCAGGTCTTGACGCAAGCAGGCTCCTTGCCCACGGCCACGCGGTCCGAGCACAGCGTGCACTTGTAGGCCTTGCTGTCCTTCTTGGAGATGCGCGGCACGTTGAACGGGCAGCCGGTGACGCAGTAGCCGCAGCCTACGCAGTGCTCTTCGTGGAAGTCCACGATGCCGTTGGTGTACTGCACGATGGCGCCGGGCGACGGGCAGGCCTTGAGGCAGCCCGGGTCTTCGCAGTGCATGCAGCCGTCCTTGCGGATCAGCCATTCCAGATTGCCCGTGGCCTCGTTGTCGTATTCGGTGAAGCGCATCACCGTCCACGCGTTCTCGGTCAGGTCGTTCGGGTTGTCGTACACGCCATGGTTCTCACCGGGCTCCTGGCGCAGGTCGTTCCATTCCATGCAGGCGGTCTGGCAGGCCTTGCAGCCGATGCACTTGGAGACATCGATCAGCTTGGCCACCTCGCCGGACTGCGGGGAGCGGGCCTGGGGCGCCGGGGTGGTGGTGGCCGACAGTCGTTTGATATCGAGGGATTGCAATGACATCGTGCCTCCTTACGCCTTCTCGACCTTCACGAGGAAGGTCTTGAACTCCGGCGTGTTGGTATTGCCGTCGCCCACGAAGGGCGTCAGCGTGTTGGCCAGGTAGCCCGGCTTGGTCACGCCCTTGAAGCCCCAGTGGATGGGAATACCGACGTGGTGCACCGTCTTGCCCTCGATCTTCATGGGCTTGATCCGCTTGGTGACCACGGCCACCGCCTTGATGGCGCCCCGCTTGGAACTGACCTTGACCTTGTCGCCCGCGGCAATGCCCAGCTCCTTGGCCAGGGCCTCGCCGATTTCGACGAACTGCTCCGGCTGGGTGATGGCATTGACCAGCGAGTGCTTGGTCCAGTAGTGGAAATGCTCGGTCAGGCGGTAGGTGGTGCCCACGTGGGGGAACTCCGATGCCTTGCCGAAGGTTTCCCAGATGTTCTTGAACACCCGCGCGGCCGGCGAAGACGTGGCCTTGGGGTTGTTCGGGTACATCGGGTTCATGCCCAGCGGCGTGTCGAACGGTTCGTAGTGCGTGGGGAACGGTCCTTCGGCCATGCCCTTGCGCGAGAAGAAGCGTGCGACGCCCTCGGGGTTCATGATGAACGGGCCGGCCCCGGTCTCGGGTGCCAGCGTGGCCCCCATGTCCGGGATGTCGGCACCGCTCCAGGCTTTGCCGTTCCACTCGACGAGCTTGCGGCGCGGGTTGAAGGCCTTGCCCTTGAGGTCGGCGGAGGCGCGGTTGTAGAGCACGCGGCGGTTGGCCGGCCAGGCCCAGGCCCAGTTCAGCGTGTTGCCGATGCCGGTCGGGTCGGAGCTGTCGCGCCGTCCCATCTGGTTGCCGGCCTGCGTCCAGGCGCCCGCGTAGATCCAGCAGCCGCTGGCCGTGGAGCCGTCGTCGCGCAGCTCGCCAAAGCCCGACACCTGCTGGCCCGCGGGGCGCAGCACCTTGGTCGGGTCCTTGGGGTCGAGCAGGTCGACCAGCGCCTTGCCGTTGTACTCCTTGGCGATTTCCTCGGAGGTCGGGTGGTCGGGCTGGGCGTACTTCCAGTCCAGGTTGAGGATCGGGTCCGCGAACGCGCCGCCGTCCTTGGCGTAGAGCGCCTTCAGGCGGTGGTGCAGCGCGGACATGATGGCCACGTCGGTCTTGGCCTCGCCCGGGGGCTCGGCCGCCTTCCAGTGCCACTGCAGCACGCGCGAGGAGCTGACCACGGCGCCTTCTTCCTCGGCGAAGCAGGTTGTGGGCAGGCGGAAGACCTCGGTTTGCACCTGTGCGGTGTCGATGTCGTTGAACTCGCCGAAGTTCTTCCAGAACTCCGAGGTCTCGGTGGCCAGCGGATCCATGACGACCAGGAATTTGAGCTTGGCCAGGCCGTCGCGCACGCGGCTGCTGTTGGACAGCGACGCGATCGGGTTGAAGCCCTGCGCGATGTAGCCGTTGACCTTGCCTTCGTTCATGAGCTGGAAGTACTGCAGCATGTCGTACTGCTTGTCCAGCTTGGGCAGGTAGTCGTAGGCCCAGTTGTTTTCGGCCGTCGCGGCGGCGCCGAACCAGGACTTCATCAGGCTGACGTGGAACTTGGGATAGTTCTGCCAGTAGCTCATCTGCCCCGGGCGCAGCGGCTTTTGCGTGCGCGTGGTGATGTAGCCCTGGTAGTCCTGTTCCTTCTCGCCCGGCAGCGTCAGATAGCCCGGCAGGCTGGCCGACAGCAGACCCAGGTCCGTCAGGCCCTGGATGTTGGAGTGTCCGCGCAGCGCGTTCATGCCGCCGCCGGCCACGCCGATGTTGCCGCACAGCAGCTGCACCATGGCGGCGCAGCGCAGGATCTGCGCGCCCGTGGAGTGCTGTGTCCAGCCCAGGGCGTACAGGATGGTGGCGGCACGGCCGGGCACCGCCGTGGAGGCGAACTTCTCGCACACGTGCAGGAATTTCTCCTTGGGCGTGCCGCAAGCGCTCTCGACCTTCTCGGGCGTGTAGCTCTCGTAGTGCTTCTTCATGAGCTGGTACACGCAGCGCGGGTGCTGCAGTGTGGGGTCGGTCTTGACGTAGCCGTCTTCACCGAGCTCGTAGTCCCAGCTCTTCTTGTCGTAGGTGCGCTTTTCCTCGTTGTAGCCCGAGAAGATGCCGTCCACGAATTCAAAGTCATCGCGCACGATGAAGCTGAAGTCCGTGTAGTTGTGCACGTACTCGTGGTGGATCTTGTCGTTGGACAAGAGGTAATTGATCATGCCGCCCAGGAACACGATGTCGCTGCCCGACCGGATGGGGGCATAGAAGTCGGCCACGGAGGCAGAGCGGTTGAAGCGGGGATCGACCACCATGAAGTGCGCCTTGTTGTGCGCCTTCGCTTCGGTCACCCACTTGAATCCGCAGGGGTGTGCTTCGGCGGCATTGCCGCCCATGATCAAAATAACGTCCGCGTTCTTGATGTCGACCCAATGGTTCGTCATCGCTCCACGGCCAAACGTCGGGGCAAGACCTGCCACCGTCGGGCCGTGTCAAACACGTGCTTGGTTATCGAATGCCAGCAGGCCCCAGGAACGGGCCACTTTGTGGGTGATGTAGCCGGCTTCGTTGCTCGACGCCGAGGCGGCCAGCATGCCGGTGGTGAGCCAGCGGTTCACCGTCAGGCCGTCATCGGTCTTGGCCTGGAAGTTGGCGTCGCGGTCTTCCTTGAGGAGCTTGGCGATGCGGGTCAGGGCGTCGTCCCAGGACAGGCGCTTCCATTCGTTCGAGCCCGGGGCGCGGTACTCGGGGTACTGCAGGCGGTTGGGGCTGTTGATGAAGTCCAGCAGGCCGGCGCCCTTGGGGCACAGCGTGCCCAGGTTGACGGGGTGGTCGGGGTCGCCCTCGACGTGGATCACCGATGGCTTGGCGTTGCGCGAGCCGTCGCCCAAGGAATACATCAGGATGCCGCAGCCGACCGAGCAGTAGGTGCAGGTCTGGCGGGTGACGGTGGTGGCGGCCAGCTTGTACTGGCGTACTTCGGCAAGCGCGGTAGCGGGCGAGAAGCCCATGGCGACCAGGCTGGATCCAACCAGCCCGGCGCTGCTCACGCGGAAGAAATGCCGGCGGTTCATGTCCATGACGGAACCTCCTGTCGTGGGGGAGTTGTATGTATGGTCATCTTGGTTGCATGTCTCAGCCAAGGCTACAGGGATAGCACGTATCCCCGCCCCTTGACAACCCCGTGGTCGGGGCCTGCGTTGATGGGTTGTGAAGTGCGCCCGGATCATACCTAGTTAGAAGCGCGAAATCCCACTCACGGCGCCGGGGGAGCCCGTGCGGCTGGTATGGTGCGGGGCATGTCAATGCCTGCCCCGTTCACGATCGCCGACACCGCCATGCCGCCGCCCCTGGTACCCCTTTGCGCCGACCAGTGGCGCAGCGGCGGCGCCGCCGCCGCGCAGTCCGTGGAGGTGGCGGCCGAGATGCCGGTGGCGCTGGTCTTCAACGGCATCTCGCACGCCGTGATGATGGCCACGCCGCAGGACCTGGCCGAGTTCGCGGTGGGCTTCGCGCTGAGCGAGGGCATCGTCGAGCACCCGGACGACTGCCGCGATGTGGAAGTGCTCACTCATGCCATTGGCACGCCGGACGCCAGCTGCGCGGTGCACATGGAGATCGCGCCGCGGCAGTTCGCCCGCCTGAAGGAGCGGCGCCGGGCGCTGGCCGGCCGCACGGGCTGCGGCGTGTGCGGCATCGACAGCCTGCAGGCGCTGGACCTGCACCCCGAGCCCCTGGCCGCGCCCGCCTGGCGCGAGGGTCTGGGCGTGGAGACCGTCCTGCGCCCCTTCGGCATGCTGGGCGCGCGGCAGTCGCTGAACCTGCGGGCGGGCTCGGTGCATGCGGCGGGTTGGGCCACGCCCGACGGCGAGCTGATCGACGTGCTGGAGGACGTGGGCCGCCACAACGCGCTGGACAAGCTGTTCGGGCGGCTGGCGCTGACGGGCCGGCTGGGCGAGGCCGGCTTCGTCGTCATGACCAGCCGCACCAGCTACGAGCTGGTGCGCAAATGCGCCCGCATGGGCGTGCCCGCGTTCGCCACCATCTCGGCGCCCACGTCGCTCGCGCTGCAGCTGGCGCGCGAGGCCGGCATGCACCTGTGGGGCCTGTGCCGCCCGCCCACCGCGCTGCGGTATGTATGAACACCCCCCTGAGGCGCTTCGCGCCTTCCCCCCGCTCTCGGCTTCGCCGGGCAGGGGGACGCCGCCGGTGCTGCGGGGTGGCCCTTGCACGGCGGCCCTGGCTTGGCGCGCGCCGGTTTCAGGCGCAGTGAGCGGCGCGTAGCGCCTGGGTATTGCTATTTTCATAGCTATTAACGCTTATCTATAAAGCGCTAGAGGCTGAAAACACCATGAACATTTCCTCCCTCACCCTGGGCTGGCGCACGCTCTGGCGCGACCTGCGCGCGGGCGAGCTGCGCCTGCTCATCGTCGCCGTCACCCTGGCCGTGGCCGCGCTCACCTCCGTGGGCTTCTTCGCCGACCGCCTGCAGGGAGGGCTGGCGCGCGACGCGCTGCAGCTGCTGGGCGGCGACGCGGTGGTGGCCAGCGACAACCCCACGCCCACGGCCTTCGTGGCGCAGGCACGGGCCCTGGGCCTGAAGACCGCGACCACGCTGAACTTCCCCACCATGGCGCGCGCCGACGACGCCCAGGGCGGGGCCAGCCGGCTCGTGGCGCTCAAGAGCGTGGAGCCGGGCTACCCGCTGCGCGGGCGCATGCAGACCACGGACGACCCGGCCCGCGCGGGCGGGCCCACGCAGGACATACCCGCGCGCGGCGAGGCCTGGGTGGACGCGCCGCTGCTCGAATCGCTGGCGCTGCGCCTGGGCGACGAGCTGCTGCTGGGCGACGGGCGGCTGCGCATCGCCCGCATCATCACGCTGGAGCCCGACCGGGGCGCGGGCTTTCTCAGCTTCGCGCCGCGCGTGATGGTCAATGCGCTCGACCTGCCCGCCACCGGCCTGGTGCAGCCCGCCAGCCGCATCACTTACCGCTTCGCCGTGGCGGGCGCGGAAGGGGACCGGCGCGCGGTGCAGCGCTTCACCGCCTGGGCGAAAGAGGCTGCCGCCCAGCCCGGCGTGCGCGGCGTGCGCGTGGAGTCCCTCGACAGCGGCCAGCCCGAGATGCGCCAGACCCTGGAGCGCGCCGAGAAATTCCTCAGCCTGGTGGCGCTGCTGGCGGCGCTGCTGTCGGCCGTGGCCGTGGCCCTGGCCGCGCGCGGCTTTGCCAACGAGCACCTGGACGCCGCCGCGTTGCTGCGCGTGCTGGGCCTGAGCCAGCGCGCGATCGCCAGCGCTTACGTGCTGGAGTTCGCGCTCATCGGCCTGTGCGCCAGCGCCCTGGGCGTGCTGCTGGGCTTTGCGGTGCACCATGTGTTCGTGCTGCTGCTGGCGGGGCTGGTCGGGGCGGGGCTGCCCGCGCCCAGCCTCTGGCCCGTGGCCTTCGGCGTGGGCGTGGGCCTGACGCTGATGGGCGCCTTCGGCCTGCCGCCCGTGCTGCAGCTGGCGCAGGTGCCGCCGCTGCGCGTGATGCGCCGCGACCTGGGCGGGCTCAAGCACACGTCGCTGGCCGTGCTGGGCCTGGGCGTGGCGGGCTTCGCGGCGCTGCTGCTGGCGACCAGCCGCGACCTGACGCTGGGCGCCATCGCCGTGGGCGGCTTCGCCGCCGCCGTGCTGCTCTTCGCGGCCCTGGCCTGGGTGGCCGTGTGGCTGCTGCGCAAGAGCGTCAACGAGGCCACGGCGCCGCGCTGGCTGGTGCTGGCCACGCGCCAGATCGCCGCGCGCCCGGCCTATGCCGTGGTGCAGGTCAGCAGCCTGGCCGTGGGCCTGCTGGCGCTGGTGCTGCTGGTGCTGCTGCGCACCGACCTCATCGACAGCTGGCGGCGCGCCACGCCGGCCGACGCGCCCAACCGTTTCGTGATCAACATCCAGCCGGACCAGGCCGAGGCCTTCCGCCACACGCTGCAGCAGGCCGGCGTCGCGCGCTACGACTGGTACCCCATGTTCCGCGGCCGGCTGATCGCCATCAACGGCCGCGCGGTAAGCATGGACGACTACCAGGAAGACCGCGCCAAGCGCCTGGTGGACCGCGAGTTCAACCTCTCCAACGCCGGCCAGGCGCCCGAGCACAACCCCATCGTCGCCGGCCGCTGGACGCCGCAGGAGCCGGGCGCCGTGAGCGTGGAGGAGGGCATTGCCCAGACCCTGGGCCTGAAGCTGGGCGATCGCCTGCGCTTCGACATCGGCGGCGTCGCCAGCGAGGCGCGCATCACCAGCCTGCGCCGCGTGGACTGGGGCTCCATGCGCGCCAACTTCTTCGTCATGTACCCGGTGGACCATCTGCCGGACGTGCCCACCACCTACCTGGCGGCCTACCGCGCGCCCGACGTGGCGGGCTTCGACAACGCCCTGGTGCGCGCCTTCCCCAACATCACCAACGTAGACATGAGCGCCACGCTGGCCCAGGTGCAGGGCGTGCTGGGGCAGGTGATACGCGCGGTGGAGTTCCTCTTCGCCTTCACGCTGGCGGCCGGGCTGGTGGTGCTGTTCGCCGCCGTCACCGCCACGCGCGAGGAGCGCGCGCGCGAATTCGCCATCATGCGCGCCGTGGGCGCGCGCGCCAGCCTGCTGCGCCAGGTGCAGCGCGTGGAACTGGCCGGCGTGGGCCTGCTGGCGGGCCTGCTGGCCAGCAGCGCGGCCGTGGCCGTCGGCTGGCTGCTGGCGCGCCATGTGTTCGACTTCGCCTGGACGGCCAAGCCCTGGGTGCCCCTGGCCGGCGCGCTGGCGGGCGCCCTGCTGGCGCTGGCGGCCGGGTGGTGGGGCCTGCGCGAGGTGCTGCGTCGCCCCGTGGTCGACACCCTGCGCCGCGCGGCCGACTGAAGCGGGGATTGGTGCTATTGTTTTAATAGCTATTTGCGCTTGATGGGTAAGCGCTGGAGGCCGATTTGATGCTTGTGCATGCGGATGAGGGCGCCGCCCTGGCCCAGGGCCTGCGCCAGTGGCTGCAGGCGCGCGAAGGCGGCACCGTGGAGCTGGTGGAAACGCATCTGTCGCGCCTGCTGCTCACGCGCGATTGGGCCTACAAGCTCAAGAAGCCGCTGCAACTGCCGTTCGCCGACTTCCGCGCCGTCGCCGCGCGCCGGCATTTCTGCGAGGAGGAACTGCGCCTGAACCGGCGCCTGGCGCCCGCGCTGTACGTGGACGTGCTGCCCGTGCTGGGCGGCGCGCAGGCCCCGCGCCTGGGCGCGGCCGATGGCGCAGACGCCGGTGCGGACGCCGGCGCCGCCATCGATTGGGTGCTGCGCATGCGGCGCTTTCCCGCCGGCAGCGAGCTGGACGCCCTGGTGGCCGCCGGCGCGCTGGAGCCCGCGCAGGTGGACACCTTCGCCGCGCGCCTGGCGCACTTCCATGCCCAGGCGCCCGTGGCGCCCGCCGGCAGCGACTGGGGCTCGGCCGCGCAGGTTGCGCAGGCCATCGACGGCGTGCTGGAAACGCTGGCGCCGCTGCTCGACGCCGCCGAGGGCGCGCGGCTGGCGGCGCTGCGCGCCTGGTTCGGGGCGCGTCAGCCCGCGCTGGCCGCGCAGTGGGCCGCGCGCCGCGCCGCGGGCCATGTGCGCGAGGGCCATGGCGACCTGCACCTGGCCAATGTGGTGCGCCTGGACGGCGTGCTCACGGCCTTCGACTGCATCGAGTTCAGCCCGCAGCTGCGCTGGATCGACACCCTGGCCGACGCGGGCTTCTTCAGCATGGACCTGCAGGCCCATGGCCGGCCCGACCTGGCCTGGCGCTTCCTCGACGCCTACCTGGCCGGCACGGGCGACTACGCCGGCCTGGCCGTGCTGCGCCCCTACGAGGTCTACCGCGCCCTGGTGCGCGCCATGGCCGCGCGGCTGCGCGCCGCGCAGGGCCTGGCGCCCGGGACCGGGCACGACTACCTGGCCTGCGCCGAGGCGCTGGCCGCGCCCCTGCGGCCGCGCCTGCTCATCACCCATGGCCTGTCGGGCTCGGGCAAGTCCACCGTGGCGGCGGCCCTGCTGCGGCAGGGCGCGGTGCGCCTGCGCTCGGACGTGGAGCGCAAGCGCCTGCACGGCCTGGCGCCGCTGGCCGACTCCGCCGCGCTGGGCCTGGACATCTACACGCCCCAGGCCTCGCAGCGCACCTTCGCGCAGCTGGCGCAGCAGGCGCGGGCCGCGCTGCAGGCGGGCTACCCGGTGATCGTGGACGCGGCCTTTCTGCGCCGGCGCGAGCGCGACGCCTTCCACGCCCTGGCGCGCGACCTGGGCCTGCCCTTCACCATCCTGCACTGCCACGCAGAGGAGGGGGCGTTGCGCGGGCGCGTGCAGCAGCGCCTGGCGGCGGGGGGCGATCCGTCCGAGGCCGACCTGGCCGTGCTCGCGCGCCAGCAGCAGACCGCCGAGCCGCTCGCCCCCGAGGAGCGCGCCCACACGCTGGACCTGGCCACGGACCGGGCCTGGAGCGCGCCCGCGCTGTACCAGCGCTGGCTGGCGGCGGCAGGCCATGGGGCTTGATGTGTGTCAACATGCGCACCATCACCAGTGGCATGCTGAACCCATGAACATCACCTCCCTCACCGATTCCCAGCGTGAACAACTGCGTGGCGTGCTGGAGCAGCGCAAGGCCCAACTGCTGACCGAACTGGGCGAAGTCCAGCGCGACACGCTGGCCGCAGCCGCCGGCCGCAGCGGCGCCGAACCCCTGGACGACCGCAAGGAGCAGGCCGACCGCATGGCCAGCGACACCGTGCGCGACGCCGAGGCCGCGCGCGACCACGACGAGCTGGTGGCCGTGCGCGCCGCGCTGGCCCGCCTGGCGGATGGCAGCTATGGCGAATGCACGGACTGCGGCCAGCCCGTGGGCGTGGCCCGCCTGCTGGCCCAGCCGTCGGCGGCGCGCTGCATCGCCTGCCAGTCCCAGGCCGAGGCACGCGCCCCGCACTGAGGCGGCAGGGGCGCCGGCCCGCTTCCTACAATGGCGGCCATGTCTGCGCATGAATCCGCCCCGCCTGCTTCCGCCACGCCGTTCGAATGGATCGGCGGCGAAACCAGGGTCCGCCAGCTGGTGGACCGCTTCTACGACCTGATGGACCTGGAGCCCGGCTACGCCGAGCTGCGCGCCGCCCACGGCAGCACGCTGGAGGATGCGCGCGACAAGCTGTTCTGGTTCCTCTGCGGCTGGCTGGGCGGGCCGGACCACTACCAGAGCCGCTTCGGCCACCCGCGCCTGCGCGCGCGGCACCTGCCGTTCTCCATCGGCATCCTGGAACGCGACCAGTGGGTGGCGTGCATGGACCAGGCCATGGGCGAGACCGGCGTGCCGGATGACCTGCGCGCGCGGCTCAACGAGAGCTTCATGGGCACGGCGGACTGGATGCGCAACCGCGCGGACTGAACCCCGCCGCACAGGCGTTGCCGCCGCATGTGGCGCCCGGGACACGGGCGCCGGCCGTTCGCCGGGCGCGCGCGGGCGCGTCACATCCCTGTCAAAGCCGTTGCACAGACTCGGGCCCTTCATTCACCACCAGGGCCTTCCATGCAGGACATCTCTTGGCGCAGCAACCCGCTGGCCGCGCACCTTGCCTTCCACCCCGCACGCCGCCACGCGCTCAGCGCGCTGGCCTGCGCCGTGCTGCTGGCCGCCTGCGGCGGCAACGATGACGACGGTGGTGGCGCCGCAGCCAAGCCGGCCACGGCCACGCTGGCCGTGCTGGAGACGACCGACCTGCACTTCAACGTGCGCAGCTACGACTACTTCAAGCTGGCCGAGGACAAGACCTACGGCTTCGAGCGCACGGCCACGCTGGTGCGCGCCGCGCGCAAGGAATTCGCCAACACGCTGCTGGTGGACAACGGCGACACCATCCAGGGCACGGCCCTGGCCGACTACGAGGCCATCGTCAAGCCGCTGCCCTGCACGCAGCAGCTGTCCATGTACAAGGCCATGGGCGCCCTGGGCTTCGATGCCGGCACGTTGGGCAACCACGAGTTCAACTACGGCCTGCCCTTCCTGAACCAGGTGCTGGGCGGCGGGCTGGAGGTGGAGGGCGTGGACGCCAAGCAGAAATGCGCGGGCAACGGCTTCCCCGCCGTGCTGGCCAACGTGTACAGCAGCAAGACCAAGAAGCCGCTGGTGCAGCCCTACACGCTGCTGGAGCGCACGCTGGTGGCCAAGGATGCGGATGGCAAGGAGGTCAAGCTGCCGATCAAGATCGGCGTGATCGGCTTCACCACGCCGGGCATCATGAACTGGGACCGCCGCCTGCTGGAGGGCAAGGTCTACACCGAGGGCGCCGTCGAGGCCGCGCAGAAATACGTGCCCGAGCTGCGCGCCAAGGGCGCCAACCTGGTCGTGGCGCTGCTGCACGGCGGGCTGGACGGCAGCAGCTATTCGCCCACCATGGAGAACCCCGGCCTGCACCTGTCCAAGGTGGCGGGCATCGACGCCATGGTCATGGGCCACCAGCACAGCGTGTTCCCCGACCTGTCGGCCAAGCCGGCCTTCACCCAGGCGGGCGTGGACAACAAGGCGGGCACCGTCAACGGCGTGCCGGCGGTCATGGCCAGTTCCTGGGGCAAGTCGCTGGGCGTGATCCAGCTGGCCCTGAAGTGGGACGGCAAGGCCTGGAGCGTGGACAAGGCGGCCAGCAAGAGCGAGCTGCGCAACATCCAGAAGAAGGACGCCGCCGGCGCATCCGTGTTCGTCGAGGCCGACCCGGCCGTGGCGCCGCTGGTCGAGGGCCAGCACCAGGCCGCCATCAGCTACGTGAAGACGCCCATCGGCAGCACCGACTTCCGCATGAGCACGCTGTTCGCCGACGTGGGCGACCCCGGCGCCATCCAGCTCGTGAACCAGGCGCAGCAGGCCTATGTGGCGGCCTACATCCAGGCCAACCTGCCGCAGTACGCGCAGCTGCCCGTGCTGTCCGTGAGCGCGCCGTTCAAGTCGGGCTTCCAGGGCGGCAAGGACTACACCGACGTGGCGGCCGGCCCGCTGGCCATCTACAACGCGGCCGACCTGTACCTGTACCCCAACACCGTGTACGCGGTGAAGGTGAATGGCGCCGACATCAAGGACTGGCTGGAGGCCGCGGCCAAGCGCTTCAACCAGATCGACCCGGCCCAGGCGGGCGAGCAGCCGCTCGTCAGCACCTTCCCCGGCTACAACTTCGACATGTTCACCACGCCGGACATGCAGTACGAGATCGACGTGACCCAGCCGCTGGGCAGCCGCATCAAGGGCCTGACCTACAAGGGCCAGCCCATCGACCCGGCGCAGGAGTTCGTGATCGCCACCAACAACTACCGCGCCACCAGCGGCAAGAGCTTCATCCCCAAGCTCGACGGCTCGGCCACCATCTGGGCCTCGCCGGATGCCAACCGCGACGTGGTGATCGAGTACGTGCGCAAGAATCCGCAGGTCACGCGCGCCGCCAACGGCGCGGCCAAGAGCTGGCGCTTCACCAAGGTGACGACGGCGGGCGACGTGGTGTTCAGCTCCGGCGCCGACGCCCTGCCCGTGGCCCAGGCTGCGGGGCTGGCCGGCGTGTCGCTGGTGGCGGCGGATGACGGCTCGGGCAAGGGCACGTCCAAGTACAAGATCGACCTGTCCAAGTAAGCACGGGCATGGCACGCCGTGCCCCATGGGGGGCGTGCCCCGGCCCGCGTCGGGCCGCGTCGTCAGGCCGCCGTGGGCGCGCGCAGGTTGCGCTGCGCGCGCTGGCAGATGCGGCGGGTGGCCGGGTGGGGGGCTTCCTCCAGCCACTGGGCGCACAGGCGGCGCACCCAGTCGGGTTGGTCCTTGGCCGCATCGTTGAGCCAGTTGGCCACCGAGTCCTGCACGTAGACCGCGGCATCGGCGCGCAGCGGCGCCAGCAGGGGCAGGCCCAGCGCAGGGTCCTGCTTGAGCGCCGCAATGTGCGCGCACCACACGCCGCGCGGGCGCAGCGATTCGCTGGCAAAGCGGCGCAGGCGCTCGGAGGGCGAGGCCGTCCAGGGCACCAGCGCGGCGATGGCCTCGTCCAGCGCCTGCACCAGCTGCGGGCGCACGGCCATCCAAGCCCATTCGCGCACGCCGAAATGCGGGTCGTCGGCCAGCGGGGCGATGGCGGCCAGCCGGGCGGGCACCGCCAGCCCGGCCTGGGCGCCCACCATGAAGCAGGCCCAGCCGCGCACCGTGTCGGCCGCGTGGGCCTGGCAGTGCGCCAGGCCCTCCGCACCCAGTTCCTGCCACAGCAACGCGCCCATGTCCGCCATGCGCTGGGCAATGCCCTTGCGGCAGGCGGCGTCGGCCGCGCGCAGGGCCGCCGGCGGCAGGTCGGGGAACACCGTGCGCAGCAGCAGGCCCTGGTCCAGCGCCAGCCCCTCGGTCAGCGTGGCCGTGGGCAGCGTGCCGCGCGACAGCGCTGCGAGCATGTCGGCAGGAATGTCGCTGGCGCGCGTGGCGCCCTTGCGGGGCGGTGCGCCGGTCATGCGGCACCTTCTTCCAGGCGGGCGGCCACCTTGTCGAGGAGCCGCGCGAGCTGCGCGCGCTCGGCCGCGTCCAGCGTGCCGAACAGGCCGGCGATCCAGCGCCCGTGCCGCGCCACCACGGCCTGCGCCACCTCCCGGCCCCGGGGCGTGAGGCGGATGCACAGCGCGCGGCGGTCGCTGGCATCGGCATGGCGCGCCACCAGGCCCTCGCGCTCCAGGCCGTCGAGCAGGCCGGTGACGGTGGCCCGGCTCACGCCGGCCTGCTGCGCCAGCGCGGCGGGGGCCAGCCCGTCGGCGGCGGCGTCCAGCAGGAACAGCAGCACGAAGCGCCCCTCGGACAGCCCGTGCGGCGCCAGCAGCGCGGCGCAGTCGCGGTCGATGGCCGAGGCCAGGGACAGCGCCTGAAAGCACAGGCGGATGCCGTCCACGTCAGGAAGCCGCCGCCGCTGGGCCTCGTCCAGCAGGGCCTGGTATTTCTGTGCAAGTTGCATTGTTGTGCGGCTGATAGTTTTGTGGCTAATTATATGGGTGCTTCTTTGGGTGTGGTTTGCTATTAAAAGAAGAGCTATTTGCGCTTGATGGTCAAGCGCTAGAGGCTGATTTCGCTTGAAATGAGGGGCCGGCCGCTACGGCGTCCCCACGCGCCGCTTGCCCGGCTGCAGCAGCACCACCAGCGCGCCCGCGCCGCCGTCCAGCGGGCGGGCCTGCACGAAGGCCAGCACCTCTTTCTTCTGCACCAGCCAGCGCTGCACGCGCCCCTTCAGCACGGGCGTGCGGCCCGGCGACCCCAGGCCCTTGCCGTGCACCACGCGCACGCAGCGCAGGCCGGTGCGGTGGGCCAGGCGGATGAACTCGCCCAGGGCCTCGCGCGCCTCGTCGGTGCGCAGGCCGTGCAGGTCCAGCTGGCGCTGGATGCTCCAGTGCCCGGCGCGCAGCCTGTGCGTCACGTCCAGGCCGATGCCGGGGCGGCGAAAGCTCAACTGGTCGTCCACGTCGAGCAGCGTGGTCACGTCGAATTCGTCGCTCAGCGACTCGCGCAGCACGCGCTCCTCGTCCAGTTCGCGCTGCACGGGCAGGGGCTGGGGCGGCTCGGGCGTGGGCCAGCGGCGGTTGTGCTGGCCCTTGAGCGGCGCCACCGGGCCCACGGCGTCCTGGAACAAATGGCGTTCGGCGCGCGCGCGCCGTTCCGCCTCGCGCCGCTGCTGCGCGCGCGCCGCCTCCTGGGCGGCGGCCTCCTGCAGCGCGCGGCGCAGGGGCTGGAGGTCGGCGAAGGATCGGACGGTCGGGGCGGCGCTCATGGACTGGCGCCGGTTGTACCGCATCGCCCATGTCCGCCCGGGGGCTCCAGGTATTCGGCCGCGATGAACTGCGTCACCTGCGCGGGGTTGAAGTTGTCGTCGCTCACGAAGACCAGCACGCAGCCGCCCGGTGCGTCGCTGCCCGTGCCGCCGCCCGGCAGGGGCGGCCCCCAGGTCATGCCCTCCAGGTTGTCCACCGCGATCCCCAGGGCGGCGAAGTCGGCCACCAGGGTCTTGGGGGCGGGGTGGTGGTTGCCGGGCGTGAGGGCCGCCAGCGCCAGCGTGTCGCTGCCCTCGCGCGTGTCGATGCGGTACAGCCGCGCGGCAAAGCCGGCGCCCGCGCTGTAGGCGCGCTCCAGCACCAGCAGATGGTGCGGGCCGTCGGCCAGGATCTCGCTGACGCCGTTCACCTGCGCGCCCCAGGGCAGGCGCCGGGCCTGGGGCACGGCGTCGGGCTGGTAGGCGATCTGGCGCAGCGCCTGGCCCGTGTCGACGGCGATCGCCGTGAAGCGCACCGGCGCGCCGGGCGAGCGCGGGTTGGCGATCAGGCCGTCCTGGCGCCACGGCAGCTCCATGGCCAGCCAGGCCGTGCGTCCGTCGGGGGTGAGGGCCAGGCCCTCCAGCGTGCCGTTGCGCCGTGGCCCGTACCCGTATATGGGCCTGAAGTCGGCCGGCAGGGCGATGTCGCGCACGGCCGTGCCGTCGGCCCGGGCCACGCGCAGCTGCGGGCCGAAGCCGCGCGGGAAGTCGCCCTCGCTGGTCCACAGGAACTGCGTGCCGCCGGGCAGCCAGCGCACGGCCTCGGCGTCGGGGCGGTCCACGCCGGGCCGGGCGTCGAAGGGCAGGCCGTCGCCGTGCAGCAGCGTGGCGACGCCCGTCAGTTCCGGCGGCGCCAGTGCGCCGGCCTGGTAGCGCAGGCGGGCGGTGTAGATGCGCGCCGGGGCGGCGAAGCGGTCGTCGCTGATGAGCAGGTAGACGCCCCGCGTGCTGTCGTAGTCGATGCCCGAGATGCCGCCCACGGTGGTGCCGCCGTAGGTGCCAAGCGGCGGCAGGGAGGCGGTGCCGATCAGGCGCAGCCGGGGCGCCTGGGCGGCCGACGGCGTGGGGGGCTGGGCGGGCGGCGCCTGCGTGGCCATGGGCGCGCAGCCCGCCAGGGCCAGCAAGATGGCCTGGTGGGCCAGCACGCGCAGCACGGATCGGCGCAGGGACGGCGTCATACCAGGCCCTGCTCGGCCATCGACAGCGCGGCGCCGGGCGCCACGATGACGTGGTCCAGCACGCGCACGTCCACCAGGGCCAGCGCGGCCTTGAGGGTCTGGGTCAACGCCTCGTCGGCGCGGCTGGGCTGCACGCTGCCGCTGGGGTGGTTGTGCGCCAGCACCACGGCGGCGGCGTGGTGGTGCAGGGCGCGCAGCACCACCTCGCGCGGGTAGACGCTGGTCTGTGTGAGCGTGCCGCGGAACAGCTCCTCCATGGCGACGAGCCGGTTCTGGCTGTCCAGGAACAGCACGGCGAACACCTCGTGCCCCTTAGCCCCCAGGTGCAGCTGCAGGTAATGCTTGACCGCGTCGGCCGAGTCGAACACCGCGCGCTCGCGCAGCTGCTGGGCCAGGGCGCGGCGCGCCAGCTCCAGCACGGCCACCAGCTCGGCCCGCTTGGCCGGGCCCAGGCCCTTGATGCGCCCCAGGTCGGCGGCGCCGGCGTGCAGCAGCCCGGCCACGCCGCCAAAGCCGCCGCCCGTGATGCGGCCGGTGGCGGCGTCGCGCACGGGGTCATGGAGCAGCTCCTGCGCCAGCTGCAGCACGCCCTTGCCGGCCAGGCCCGTGCGCAGCAGGATGGCCAGCAACTCGGCGTCGGACAGCGCGGCGGGGCCGCGGGCGAGGAGCTTCTCGCGCGGCTGGGCATCCAGGGGCAGGTCTTTGAGGGGCATGGCAGAGCGGGGCTGCCAGGGCGCGGGGCCATGGGGGATTGCCCGGTTTTCTACAATGGCGGCAGTTTATCGAGAGCTTTCATGACCGCAGACGCAACCGCATCCACGCCTTCCGTGCCCACCGTGCAGCCTGGCTCGTTCCTTACGCTGCATTACCGCCTGGCTGGCCCGGCGGGCGACGTGATCAACACCTTCGACGACAAGCCCGCCACGCTGTCGGTGGGCGCGGGGGAGCTGTCGCCCGCCGTGGAGCAGCGCCTGCTCGGCCTGGCCGAGGGCACGCGCGCCACGTTCGAGCTGGCAGCGGGCGAGGCCTTCGGCGAGCGCAACCCCGACATGCAGCAGTGGGTGGCCAGGAAGCTGCTGAGCGAGCTGGGCGACCCGCACGAGGAATACACCGTGGGCGACGTGGTGCAGTTCCCCACGCCCGATGGCACGGGCCAGTTCGCGGGTGTGGTGCTGGAGGTGCGCACGGATGGCGAGGGGGAGGGCGCGGTGCGCTTCGACTTCAACCACCCGTTGGCGGGCGTGCCCGTCACCTTCGAGGTGCAGTTGATCGGCGTGCTCTGAGCGTATGCAAAAACCCCAGGAAATCGTCTTGGCCGAGCCGCGCGGCTTCTGCGCGGGCGTGGACCGCGCCATCGAGATCGTCGAGCGCGCGCTCACCAAGTTCGGCCGTCCCATCTACGTGCGCCACGAGATCGTGCACAACACCTATGTGGTGAACGACCTCAAGGCCAAGGGCGCGATCTTCATCGAGGACCTGGCCGAGGTGCCGCCCGGCGCCACGCTGGTGTTTTCCGCCCACGGCGTGAGCAAGGCCGTGCAGGCCGAGGCGGCGGCGCGGGGCTTCCAGATCTTCGACGCCACCTGCCCGCTGGTGACCAAGGTGCATGTCGAGGTCGCCAAGCTGGCCAAGGAAGGCTACGAGTTCATCATGGTCGGCCACAAGGGCCACCCCGAGGTCGAGGGCACGATGGGCCAGCTCGACCACGGCATCCACCTGGTGGAGGACGTGGCCGACGTGGCCCGCGTGCAGCCCGCGCAGACCGACCGGCTGGCCGTGGTCACGCAGACGACGCTCTCCGTGGACGACGCGGCCGAGATCACCGCCGCCGTGCGCGCGCGCTTCCCCTCGATTCGCGAGCCCAAGCAGCAGGACATCTGCTACGCCACGCAAAACCGCCAGGATGCGGTGAAGCTGCTGTCGCCCCAGGTGGACCTGGTGATCGTGGTGGGCAGCCCCACCAGCTCCAACAGCAACCGCCTGCGCGAGCTGGCCGCGCGCCTGGGCACGCCGGCCTACATGGTGGACAGCGCCGACGAGCTGCGCCCCGAATGGTTTGGCGGCATTTCGCGCGTGGGCCTCACGGCCGGCGCCTCGGCGCCCGAGGTGCTGGTGCAGGCCGTGATCGCACGCATCAAGGAATTCGGCGCGGTGGCCGTGCGCAAGATGGACGGCATCGAGGAAACCGTGAAATTCCCGCTGCCCAAGGGCCTGAAGCTGGACGCCGCCACCGGTCTCGAAATCTCCGAGCGTCGCCCCGAAACCGGCCCGGCCGGGCGCTGAGCCCCGCCGCGGCGCCCTCTCCGCGCCCCTGCAGCGGGCGCCGCAGGGGCGCGGCAAGAACGCCGGGCCATGGGGAGCGGCCTTCGTGCTTCTCTATTGATAGCTGCTGGCGCTTATGGGGTGGGCGCTAGAGGCTGATTTTGCATATATATTGCAATGCCGACACGGGGGCAGGGCATGTCCCCGTGGCCGCCAAACCCCCGCAGAATGTGGGACTTCTTACAATTTCCGCATCTTCACACCGTGGGAGCACCCTGGGCTCCCTGCATATGGAAATAGCAATACTGTTCGCCCTCATCCTGCTCAATGGCGTGTTCGCCATGTCCGAGCTGGCTCTGGTTTCCGCGCGCAAGACGCGCCTGCAGAAGCTGATCGATGAGGGCGATAGCGGCGCCATCGCCGCCGTGAAGCTGGGCGAGAACCCCACGCGCTTTCTCTCCACCATCCAGATCGGCATCACCTCCATCGGCGTGCTCAACGGCATCGTGGGCGAATCGGCCCTGGCCAAGCCGCTGGGCGAATGGCTGCTGCGCATGGGGGTCGAGGCCCAGCTCGCCAGCTACCTGGCCACCGGCCTGGTGGTGGTGCTGATCACCTATTTCTCCATCGTCGTCGGCGAACTCGTGCCCAAGCGCCTGGGCCAGAGCTACCCCGAGACGCTGGCCCGCATCGTGGCCCGGCCCATCAACTGGCTGGCCCTGGCCACCAAGCCCTTCGTGCGCCTGCTGTCGATCTCCACCGAGGGCCTGCTGCGTGCCCTGGGCGTGAAGGAGCACACCGCCAGTGCCGTGACCGAGGACGAGATCCATGCCGTGCTGGCCGAAGGCACGAGCGCCGGCGTGATCGAGTCGCACGAGCACCAGATGGTGCGCAACGTGTTCCGCCTGGACGACCGGCAGATCGGCTCGCTGATGGTGCCGCGCGCGGACGTGGTGTTCCTCGACGTGGCGGAGCCGTTCGAGGAGAGCCTGCGGCGCATCGAGGAGTCCGACCACGCGCGCTTTCCCGTGGTGCGCGGCGGCATGGAGAACATCCTGGGCGTGCTCAACGCGCGCCAGTGGCTGTCGCGCGCCCTGCGCGACGACGCCGCGCGCGAGCTGGCGGCCGTGCCGCTGCAGGCCGTGCTGTACGTGCCCGAGACCATCAACGCCCGCGAGCTGCTGGACAACTTCCGTCTGTCGGACGTGCAGATGGCCTTCGTCATCGACGAGTACGGCGAGGTGCAGGGCATCGTCACCTTGCAGGACCTCATCGAGGCCATCACCGGCGAGTTCCAGCCGCGCGACCCCGAGACCTCCTGGGCCGTGGAGCGCGAGGACGGCAGCTGGCTGCTGGACGGCCATATCCCCGTGCCCGAACTCAAGGACCGGCTGCAGCTGACCTCCGTGCCCGAGGAGGACCGCGGCCGCTACCACACGCTCAGCGGCATGGTCATGCTGCTCACCGGCAAGCTGCCCAAGGTCACGGACACCGTGCAGTGGCAGAACTGGCAGTTCGAGGTGGTGGACATGGATGGCAAGACCATCGACAAGGTGCTGGCCAGCCGCCTGCCGGACGTGGAAATCCAGACGGGCGACCAGGGCGTGACCGGCGACTGACGCCCAAGGCGGGGCGCGCGCGGGCAGGATGCCCCGCGCTTAGCTCCACAGGTCCAGCGGTGGATCGGCCGCCACGGCGCGCAGGATGTCGGTGCGCGAGATGAAGCCCGCCAGCTGCCCGCGCTCGTCGGTCACGGGCAGGCCCGGCAGGCCCGTGTCCAGCAGCACGCTGGCCACGCGGCGCAGCTCGGTGTCGGCCGCTACCGTGGGCACGGGGCTCACCATGACCTCGGACACCGGCCGGCGCGCCAGTTCGATGGCCTGCTTCACCGCGCCGGGCTCGGGCAGCAGGTCCAGCGGCGCCATGTCGGCGCGCAGCAGCAGCCCCACCACCTGGCCCTGCGCATTCACCACGGGGGCCTGGGCAACGCGCTGCTCGGCCAGCGTCTGCCAGGCGTCGTTCACCCGCGCCTCGGGCGACAGGCTCAGGGCGCCGGCGGTCATCACGTCGCCCACCCGCGTGAGCGGCTGGCGCGGCTGGGCCGGCCCCTGCTCCGTCTGCACGTAGGCCGACACGGCCTCCAGCAGGCGCAGCGGCCGCGGTGCCGGGGGCGCCGCCGGCAGGGGCGCGGGCGCGGCGGCGGGCGTGTCGCTGTCCATGGCCCGCGTGCGCAGAGCCTGGGGGCGCTGCACGCGCCGCACGGGGGCAATCTGCGCGAGCTTGTCGGGCCCGCCGCGGTACATCTGCCCCGAAGGGCCAAACACGAAGAACATGGCCTTGCCTCCTGCACCCATGTTATCGGCGGCTGACCACTAAAATCGAGGGCTATGCTAGACATCCTCCTGCTCCGCAAAGACCTCGCATCGGCGATCGCCCGCCTGGAAACCCGCAAGAAGCCCCAGGCCTTCCTGAATGTGGAGGCGTTCCAGTCCCTGGAATCCGAGCGCAAGACCCTCCAGACGCGCACCGAGGAACTGCAGTCGCAGCGCAACCAGCTGTCCAAGCAGATCGGCATGCTCATGGGCAAGGGCGAGAAGGACGCCGCCGAGGCCGCCAAGGCCCAGGTGGCCGCGCTCAAGACCGAACTCGACGGCTCCGCCACGCGCCTGGAGCAGATCCAGGCCGAGCTGCAGTCCATGCTGGCCGCCGTGCCCAACCTGCCGCACGAGAGCGTGCCCGTGGGCTTTGATGAGGCCGGCAACGTGGAAGTGCGCCGCTGGGGCACGCCCCGGGCCTTCGATTTCGCGGTGAAGGACCATGTGGACCTGGGCGAGCCCCTGGGCCTGGACTTCGACATGGGCGTGAAGCTCTCGGGCTCGCGCTTCACCGTGATGAAGGGCGGCATTGCGCGCCTGCACCGCGCGCTCAGCGCCTTCATGCTGGACATGCAGACCGGCGAACATGGCTACACCGAGTGCTACGTGCCCTATGCGGTCAACGCCGATTCCCTGCGGGGAACGGGCCAGTTGCCCAAGTTCGAGGGCGACCTGTTCGCCGCCAAGAAGGGCGGCCAGGAGGGCGAGCCCGTGCCCGACAACGCGGCGCTGTACCTGATCCCGACCTCCGAGGTGCCGCTCACCAACTTCGTGCGCGACGTGGTCGTGGCCGAGGCCGATCTGCCCATCCGGCTCACGGCCCACACGCCGTGCTTCCGCTCCGAGGCCGGCAGCTACGGCCGCGACACGCGCGGCATGATCCGCCAGCACCAGTTCGACAAGGTCGAGATGGTGCAGATCGTGCACCCCGAGAAGAGCTACGCAGCCCTGGAGGAAATGACGGGCCACGCCGAGGCCGTGCTGCAAAAGCTCGGCCTGCCCTACCGCGTGATGAGCCTGTGCACGGGCGACATGGGCTTTGGCGCGGCCAAGACCTACGACCTGGAGGTCTGGCTGCCCGCGCAGAACACCTACCGCGAGATCAGCTCGGTGAGCAATTGCGAGGCCTTCCAGGCGCGCCGCCTGCAGGCGCGCTTCAAGAACGCCCAGGGCAAGAACGAACTGGTCCACACCCTCAACGGCTCGGGCCTGGCCGTGGGCCGCACGCTGGTGGCGGTGCTGGAGAACGGCCAGAACGCGGACGGCAGCGTCACCATCCCCGAGGCGCTGCGCCCCTACATGGGCGGGCAGGCCGTGCTGGCCGCCTGACGCGGCCCACGCCTCTGTGGCGCCTTGGCGCCGGGCCCTCTGCGGCGCCCCCGCCGCAAGGGCGTTCAACCGCGCGTCGTCAGCCCCAGGAAATGGTCCAGCATGTGGAAGTGGTCTTCGAAGAAGTCCTCTTCCATGCCGGCCAGCCGGTCGATGGGCGCCCACTCCACCTGCGCCGCATCGTCGTCGGCGCGCACTTCGGGCAGAGGGGCGTCGCCCAGGTCGAAGTAATGGGCGTGCGTGATGGTGCGGCCGCGCTGGCTGCGGTCCGGGTGGTCGAAGACGGCCACGGACCGTAGCGCGGCGCGCATGGCGGGTTCGGGCAGGCTGCAGTGGGTTTCCTCGGCCAGCTCGCGCAGGCAGGACTGCCAGACGGTCTCGCGCTGCTCGATGAAGCCGCCGGGCACGGCCAGCAGGCCCTTGCCGGGGGCATGGGCACGGCGGATGAGCAGCACCTGGTCCTGGCAGCGCAGCACGGCGTCCACGGTCACGAAGACGGGCGGGTAGGGCGCGCAGGCCCAGGCCTCGCGGTAGCCGCGCAGCATGCGCCATTCGTCCTGCAGCGCGGTGTACTGCGGGGTCTGGGCGAACTGCGCTAGCAGCGCCTGGGTGGTGGGGGGAATGGCGTCGGCCAGGGAGCGCAGCGCGGCGCTGGCGGTGGTGGGCGTGGCGCCGAAGTAGGCGTCGCGGATGGTCGTGGCGTCGATGCCGCCCTGGCGCTCCATGCGGATCAGCTCCCAGCCGGGAAAGGCGCCCAGGTAGCTGCTGGTGGCGTCCTTGAAATGCCCCACCAGACCGATGCGCGCCTGCGGCGTGCCGTGGCGCGCCACGGCCTCCTGCACGGCCGCGCGCACGGCCTGCACCCACACGGCCTCGTTGTAGTAGTCGCGCACGGGCAGCACGGTCAGGCGCGCGCGCTCGGCCTCGGGCAGGGCGTCGCGCAGCATGGCCTCGCGCTCGGTCCAGGTGAAGGGGTTCTTAGGCGTGCGCGCCTGAAAGGCGGAGCCGACGATGACGATGGCATGCCGTGCACGCGCCAGCGCCTCGCGCAGCAGGGCCAGATGGCCGGTGTGGACGGGTTCGAAGCGCCCGATGAGGATGGCGATGTCGTACATGCTTCAAAAAAGTGAGCTGCCTGCGCTTGTTGCAAGAGCGCTGCATGGCATTTTGACCGAAATATGGCAGTCGCTTGCATGTCCCGCAGCTGCGCGACGGGCGGCGCCGGCATCCGCTGCGCGCCTGCCCGCGGCTGGCGGCGCGTGCGGTACACGGCCATTCCACGCCCCGCCCTTGCGGCGCGGGGGCCTCCAGGTGGAGATGGTTCGCTCACTTATTTGTAGCTATTTGCGCTTGCTACGTATGCGCTAGAGCCAGATTTTGATTGAATTCATGAGCCCCGCCTTCCGGGCCCGCAGCCCCTGGGCGCGCAGGGACTGCGGCCCGGGGCGTGGCGGCGGCACAGCCGTGCCGCGCCGGGGCTTACAGCCCGGCTGCGGCGCGCAGCGCCGCGGCCTTGTCCGTCTTCTCCCAGGTGAATTCGGGCTCTTCGCGCCCGAAGTGGCCATAGGCGGCGGTCTTGGCGTAGATGGGGCGCAGCAGGTCCAGCATCTGGATGATGCCCTTGGGACGCAGGTCGAAATGCTCCTGCACCAGCTTGGCGATCTGCTCGTCGGGGATCACGCCCGTGCCCTCGGTGTACACCGTCACGTTCATGGGGCGCGCCACGCCGATCGCATAGGCCACCTGGATCTGGCACTGGCGGGCCAGGCCGGCCGCCACGATGTTCTTGGCCACGTAGCGCGCTGCGTAGGCGGCGCTGCGGTCCACCTTCGTCGGGTCCTTGCCGCTGAATGCGCCGCCGCCGTGCGGGCAGGCGCCGCCGTAGGTGTCGACGATGATCTTGCGGCCCGTCAGCCCGCAGTCACCCTGCGGGCCGCCGATGACGAAGCGGCCCGTGGGGTTGATGAGGTACTTGGTGTCGCTCGTCAGCCAGTCCTTGGGCAGCACGGGCTTGATGATGTCCTCGATCACGGCCTCGATGAAGGCCGGCTTCATCTTGGCGCCGTCGCTCATCTCGGGGCTGTGCTGGGTGGAGAGCACCACGGTGTCGATGCTGTGGGGCTTGCCGTCCACGTAGCGCATGGTCACCTGGCTTTTGGCGTCGGGGCGCAGGAAGGGCAGGCGGCCGTCCTTGCGCAGCTGGGCCTGGCGCTCCACGAGGCGGTGGGCGTAGTAGATGGGCGCGGGCATCAGCTCGGGCGTCTCGTCGCAGGCGTAGCCGAACATCAGGCCCTGGTCGCCGGCGCCGGTGTTCAGGTGGTCGTCGCTCGCGTGGTCCACGCCCTGGGCGATGTCGTTGCTCTGCTTGTCGTAGGCCACGAGCACGGCGCAGCCCTTGTAGTCGATGCCGTAGTCGGTGTTGTCGTAGCCGATGCGTTTGATGGTGTCGCGCGCCACCTGGATGTAGTCCACGTGGGCGTTGGTGGTGATCTCGCCGGCCAGCACCACGAGGCCGGTGTTGGTCAGCGTCTCCGCCGCCACGCGCGAGCGCGGGTCTTGCTCGAAGATCGCATCCAGGATGGCATCCGAGATCTGGTCCGCCACCTTGTCGGGATGGCCTTCAGAGACGGACTCGGATGTAAAGAGGAAATCGTTCGCCATTTGAATAAACTCCGTAGTTCAGCATTTTGGGCGTTGCCCATAGCCTTGGAGCTTGTGGCGAACGCTTTAGCAGTTGTGTTTAACGTCGCCCTGCAAGTTGCTCATTTAACTCGGCGACCCTGTCATTTTAATGCCATCGATCTTCCGCCTCTTTTCTGTGCTGCCATTGTGGTTGTTGCACGCCATCGGCGCGGCGCTGGGGTGGGCGGCATTTTGCGCATCGCCCACGTACCGCCGCCGTTTTATCGACAACGCCGCGCGCGCCGGCTATGCGCTGCGCGACGTGCGCGCGGCCGTGGCCCATGCGGGTCGCATGGTGGCCGAGGCGCCGCGGCTGTGGCTCGCGCCCGAGCCGCCCGCCTGCGAGATCCGCAATGCCGAATGCGTGGAGCGCGCCTGGGCCGCGGGCCGCGGCATCGTGTTCCTCACGCCGCACATCGGCTGCTTCGAGCTGTCGGTGCAGGCGGCCGCCGCGCGCTGGTCGGGGCAGCACGGGCCCATCACCATTCTGTACCGCCCGGCGCGCCAGCCTTGGCTGGCGCGGGTGATGGAGACGGCGCGCAATCGCCCCGGCATCGAGGCCGTGCCCACCACGCTGCAGGGCGTGCGCCAGATGCTCAAGGCGCTGCGCCGCGGCGAGGCCGTGGGCCTGTTGCCCGACCAGGTGCCACCCATGGGGTTGGGCCTGTGGTCGCCCTTTTTCGGCCGCGAGGCCTACACCATGACGCTGGCCGCGCGCCTGGTGCAGCAGACCGGCGCTGCCGTGGTGCTGGCGCGCTGCGAGCGCTTGGCCGCCGGGCGCGGCTACGTGCTGCACTTCGAGGATCTGGCGCAGCCGCTGGCACCTACACTCGACGCGGCCGTGCTGCAGATCAACCAAGCCATGGAACACCTCATCCGCCAAAGCCCCGAACAGTACCTGTGGGGCTATGCCCGCTACAAGCAGCCGCGCGCCGAGATGCATTCCAGCGCCCAGCAGGGGGAGGGCGGCGCATGATGGCGCGCCTGGGGGTCGCGCTGATGGGGCTACTGGCCCGCCTGCCGCTGCCGGTGCTGCGCGCCCTGGGGGCGTTCATTGGCCGGCTGCTGTTCGTGCTGGCCGCGCCGCGCCGCAAGGTGGCGCTGCGCAATCTGGAGCTGTGCTTTCCCGAGGTGCCCGCCGACCAGCGCCGCGCGTGGGCGCGGGAGTCGTTCGAGGTGTTCTGCCAGACCTTCCTGGACCGCAGCTGGCTGTGGGCGGGCTCCGAGGCGCTGGTGCGCAGCCGCGTGAAGCTGGTGGGCGCGGTGCATGAGCTGGAGGGCGACACGCCCACCATCGTCTTCGCGCCGCATTTCTACAGCATGGATGCGGGCGGGCTGGCGCTGCCGCTCAACACGCGGCGCGAGTTCACCTCCATCTTCGCCACCAACCCCGACCCGGCCCTGGACGCCTGGTTCATGCAGGGCCGCCAGCGCTTTGGCAACGTGCGCATGCTCAACCGCGCCGACGGCGTGAAACCCATCATTTCGTGTTTGCGCAAGGGCGGCCTGCTGTACCTGCTGCCCGACATGGACTATGGCAAGAACGATTCGGTGTTCGTGCCCTTTTTTGCCGTGCCCGACGCGGCCACCATCCCGTCGCTGTCGCGCTTCGCGCGCCTGGGCCGCGCCAAGGTGGTGGCGCTGTACAGCCGCATGACGCCGGAGGGCTACGTGGCCGAGCTCACGCCCGCCTGGGAGAACTTCCCCACCGACGACGCCGTGGCCGACACGGTGCGCATGAACCGCGAGCTGGAGGCGGCCATCCGCACCATGCCCGCGCAGTACTACTGGGTGCACAAGCGCTTCAAGACCCGCCCCGAGGGGCTGCCGTCCGTCTATTAGGGGCAGTCTCATGGCCCCGGGCAGCCGGGGTGGCCCGCTGCAGAGGGCACGCCTGGCTGGGTAAAAGCAGACAGGAAAAGATGGTCTTTTCTCTGCAAGTGAGTGTATCGTGTGCTCAATAGCGCAACTCGCCTGAAGCTCAGGCATCGCACCCCGGAGTTGAGACCGCCGTCGAATGTGCGTGATTTTGGTGATGTGTATTTTTTGCAACCAATGATTGGGTTTGGCAGGAAATGACAATGATCAAAATTTTCAATCATTACTTCCACCGGCGAACCATGCTGCAGGTCATGGTTTATTCGGTCCTGATTATTGGTACGTTGATTTTCTCGCTGGCGCTGCAGGCGAGAGGCGGCGTTTTGGATGCTGCGGCCATATTTTCGGGTCTTCTGCGTGGCGGAGGAATGGCCGTCGGGATCATCGCCGTGAATTTCTCGCTGGGGTTGTATGACCCGCCGGGAAAGCTGACTGTAGGGCAGGTGCGGGCGCGGGCCGTGCTGTCCTTTCTGTTTTCCATGGTCATTGTGGGCGGCATATTGCTGCTTTTGCCGCTGCAGGCCCCTTACCGGAATGAGCAGGCGCTGATTGCCTTGTTGCTCATGGTCGGTGCCATGCTGCTCATGCATTTGTTTGGCGCCGAAGTGCTGCCGGTGCCCTATGCGCGTCAGCGTGTGCTGGTTTATGGTGCGGGGGCGCGTGCGGGCATCGTGGGGCAGTCATTGCTGGACAACGACCCGGGCATTGAATTGGTGGGGTATTTCCCCAGCCCGCAAGAAAAGGACATCAGTGTCTCTCGCCTGAGCGTCATTGCCTCTGGGCAGAGTCTGACCGATGTGGTGCGAGAGCACCGCGTGGATGAAATCGTGGTGGCCCTGAACGAGCGGCGAGGGGGCAGCATGCCGCTGCGGGAGCTGCTTGACTGCAAGCTCCATGGCGTACAGGTCATCGATATCGCCACGCACTTCGAGCAACTGCTGGGGCAGATCCATCTGGATGCAGTATCGGCGGGGTGGCTGATCTTTGGCGATGGATTCAAGCAGGGGGTGGTGCGCTCGTTCATCAAGTGGCTGTTCGATATTCTGGGGGCGAGCATATTGCTGCTGCTGGCTTCGCCCCTGATGCTGGTGACTGCACTGCTGATATGGCTTGAAAGCGGAGGCCCCGTCTTCTATCGCCAGGAGCGCGTCGGCCTCAATGGCCGGATTTTCAAGGTCGTGAAATTCCGCAGCATGCGCCAGGACGCGGAAAAGGACGGCAAACCCCGCTGGGCGAGTGCAGGGGATGACAGGGTCACGCGTGTAGGGAAAATCATCCGGAAAATGCGTATCGACGAACTTCCGCAGTTGTTTTGCGTGCTGAAGGGGGATATGAGTCTGGTGGGGCCGCGGCCGGAGCGGCCTTATTTCGTGGACCAACTCATATCAGAGATTCCATATTACGCGCTGCGCCACGGCGTCAAGCCTGGGCTGACCGGATGGGCACAGGTGCGCTACCACTATGGCGCATCGATCAAGGACACGGAACAGAAGCTGCAATATGACCTGTTTTATGTGAAGAACCACTCATGGTTTCTGGATCTGATTATCTTGTTCGAGACGGTGGGAGTGGTTCTGACGGGTAGGGGGGCGCAGTGAATTGGTTTGCCCTTTCCGCTGTGGAGAGAGGGGCGATGGCTGTGGTGTGTGCTTCGGATTGGGGGCCGCACGCCCTTCGAGGGTGACTCAGTAATTGAACTGCACGCCCAGCGTGGTGGTGTCCACGTCGGAGTGGCCATCGGCAAAGTGCAGCCGGTGGCGCTCCCATTCCAGCACGGCCGACCACTGCGGCGAAAACGCCCACCGCAGCCCCGCGCCAAAGGACAGGCCAAAGCCGTCGCTCTTGCCCGGCTGCACGCCGAAGCCGCCAAAGCCTTGCGTGTGGGTGCGGCCGTAGGTGGTGCCCAGCTTGCCCACCAGATCGAGTTGCGTGGTCAGCGGCAGGCGCCCAGTCAGGCTCACGTTCAGCCCGCGGGCGCTCGTGCGGCCGCCGATGCGGCGTGCCTTGCCCAGGTCGAGGTAGCTCAACTCCAGGCCCAGGTTGGGATGGAAATAGGCGCCCGTGTACAGCTTGATGACCGTGTCGCTGTCGTCGAACTCGAAGCCGCTGCTGCCGCTGCGCAGGTCGTATTTCGAGGTGCCTCCACTCAGTCCCACATAGCCGCGCTGCACGCCCGGCAGCAGGGACGAATCCTGGCCGGTGGACTGTGGCTGGGCCTGGCTGTTCATCGTGGCATTGCCGAGCAGGAGCGCGCACAGCAGCAGGCGAGACGTGGGTGTCATGGAGCCCTCCTTGCGGGATGGGGTGGCCTTCGCGCTTCAATCTACGGCGGTCTTCCGGTACACCTTGTGGGCGGATGCGGTGGCGGTGTGTAGGAAATATCCGACAGCAACGAGGGTTTGCCATGACATGCGGAGTGCCTCCCGGGTGGCGGTTAAACTCTCGGTTTTTGCAGATTTGTCACGCAATGGTCATGTCTGCGTCACATTTCGCAAGAAAGTTCGATCAGGAGTCGGCATGTTGTTTGGAAAACTTTTGCCCCGCGAGGGCAATTTTTTTGAGATGTTCAACCAGCACGCCGACCGCATCGTCGAGGCCGCCCGTGCGTTCTCGCAGCTGGTGGCCAACTACAGCGACACCCATCTGCGCGACCAGTACAACCAGGACGTGGACAACGCCGAGCGCGCGGCCGACCGTGTGACCCACGAGGTCAACCGCACGCTGCACAAGACCTTCATCACGCCGATCGACCGCGAGCAGATCCATTCGCTGATCAACACCATGGACGATGTGGCCGACCTGATCCAGGACTCGGCCGAGACCATGGCGCTGTACGACATCCATCACATGACGGAAGAGATCACGCGCCTGACGGATCTCAGCCTCAAGTGCTGCGAGCGCGTGCGCGATGCCGTGCAGCTGCTGTCGCGCATCGCCGATCCGGCCGTGGCAGAGGCCGCGCTCAAGACCTGCGAGGAGATCGACCGCCTGGAAGGCGACGCCGACCGCGTGCTGCGCAGCGCCATGAGCAAGTTGTTCCGCGAGGAGCCCGATGTGCGCGAGGTCATCAAGCTCAAGGCCATCTACGAGCTGCTGGAGACCATCACCGACCGCTGTGAAGATGTGGCCAACCTCATCGAAGGCATCATCCTCGAAAACTCCTGAGGCGCCCTCGGCACCCGCTTCGCATCCTCTCAGGGTCAGACCCTCTTCCAAGCATGGATACAGTACAAACCGCCCTGTGGGTCGTGATCTTGCTCGTGGCGCTGGCCATCGTGTTCGACTTCATGAACGGGTTCCACGATGCCGCCAATTCCATTGCCACCGTGGTGTCCACGGGGGTGCTCAAGCCCACGCAGGCCGTGGTCTTCGCGGCGTTTTTCAATTTCGTCGCCATCTTCGTGTTTCACCTGAGCGTGGCGGCCACCATCGGCAAGGGCATCGTCGATCCGGGGGTGGTGGACACGCATGTGATCTTCGGCGCCCTGGTCGGGGCTATCACCTGGAACGTCATCACCTGGTATTACGGCATTCCCAGCAGCTCCTCGCATGCGCTGATCGGCGGCATCGTGGGTGCCGTGATGGCCAAGACCGGCGCAGGCGCGCTGGTGGGCAGCGGCATCCTCAAGACCGTGGCCTTCATCTTCGTGTCGCCCATGCTGGGCTTTTTGCTGGGCTCGCTGATGATGCTGATCGTGGCCTGGGTGTTCCGGCGCACGCGCCCGAACAAGGTGGACAAGTGGTTCCGCCGGCTGCAACTGGTCTCCGCCGGTGCCTACAGCCTGGGCCACGGCGGCAATGATGCGCAAAAGACCATCGGCATCATCTGGCTGCTGCTGATCGCCACGGGCTATACCTCGGCCAGCGAGGCGGCGCCGCCGTCCTGGGTGATCATTTCGTGCTACGCGGCCATCGGTCTGGGCACCATGTTCGGCGGCTGGCGCATCGTCAAGACCATGGGCCAGAAGATCACCAAGCTCAAGCCCGTGGGGGGCTTCTGTGCCGAGACCGGTGGCGCGATGACGCTGTTCATTGCCACGGCGATGGGCATTCCCGTGTCGACCACGCACACCATCACGGGCGCCATCGTGGGCGTGGGCTCCACCCAGCGCGCCAGTGCCGTGCGCTGGGGCGTGGCGGGCAACATCGTCTGGGCCTGGATCCTCACCATCCCGGCCAGCGCCTTCGTGGCCTCGATTGCCTACTGGCTCAGCCTGCAGCTCTATTGATTGCTATAAATAATATAGCTATTGGCGCTTGCTGCATAAGTGCTGACGGTCAATTTTATTGTGAAATTTTGCGCGCTTCCTCGATCTGGTATTCGAAGTAGCGCTGGAAGCTGAACGCCATGCTGGCCATCAGCACGGCCGTACCCACCAGCAGCGACAGTGCGATCGCAAATACCGTCAGCCAGCTGGTGCGGCCGGGCGTGGCGTCGGGCGCCGCGGCCCGGTTGAAGCGGGCGTTCCATCGCTCGGGCGACATCAGCCCGTAGACGATGGCGCACAGCGCGCAGCCCGCGATGGTGAAGCCCAGCAGCGGGATCAGCACCCAGCTGAGCTGGTCGTCCTGGCCCAGCAGCTGCACGCGCTGCAGGCCATACACCCCCAGCGCCGTGGGGACGGGCAGCAGCCAGCCGGGCAGGTCGCCCAGGCCGTGCAGGTAAAAGCGGTGCAATCCCAGGGGGCCGCCCAGGAAGGCGAGCCAGGCGGCGACGGTCTTGTTCTTCATGGACGGCGATTATTGGCGCAGCCTCATTCGGGCGCGGTGGTGTCGCCCGCGCCCAGGGGCTTTTCCATGAGCACGATGTCGCGCCAAGCGCCAAACTTCCAGCCCACGGAACGCATCACGCCCACCTCGGTGAAGCCGGCGGCACGGTGCACGCCGATGGAGCCGGCGTTGGCCGAATCGCCAATCACCGCCAGCAGCTTGCGCACTCCCGCGGCCTCGGCCCGTGCGATCAGGGCGTCCAGCAGCAGCCGGCCCAGGCCCTTGCCGCGCGCCTCGTCGGCCACGTAGATCGAGTCCTCGGCCGAAAAGCGGTAGGCCGGCCGCGGCTTGAACCAGTTGCAGTAGGCAAAGCCCAGCACGCGGCCGTCTTCCTCGGCCACCAGGTAGGGCAGGCCCTTGGACAGCACGTCGGCGCGGCGCGCCGCCATGTCCTGCGCGCTGGGCGGATCGATCTCGAAGGTGCCCGTGCCATGCAGCACGTGGTGGGTGTAGATGGCGGTGATGGCGGCGACGTCTGCGTCGCTGCTGGCTCGGATGATGGGCATCGGCGTGGATGTGGGTATAATCGCAGGCTTTGCTGCGTGTCGCTGGCCGGGTGGCCAAGTCGCGTGTCTCAAACGTCGCAAAAACTAGCGCAGCTCTGCTGCAACCACCCGAAGGATTCATTATGGTCGTTATTCGACTCTCCCGCGGCGGCTCCAAGGGCCGTCCGTTCTTCAACATCGTCGTTGCCGACAAGCGCGTGCGCCGCGACGGCCGCTTCATCGAGCGTCTGGGCTTCTACAACCCCTCCGCCAAGGACGGCGAAGAAGGTCTGCGCATCGCCCAGGACCGCCTGACGTACTGGAAGGGCGTGGGCGCACAGCCTTCCCCCACCGTGGACCGCCTGATCAAGCAAGCCGCCCAGAAGGCCGCCTGATCCGTTCACACTCCCGAGAAGGGCGGGCTCCGTTGGTACAGCTGACGGACCCCGCCTTTTTTCATGCCTGATCTTTCCCCCGCCGCCGCCATGCCCCAGCTGCCTATCCTGGAATCCGCCGAACTGCCCCTCGACGCCGTCGAGGTGGGGCGCATCACCGATGCGTGGGGCGTGAAGGGCTGGTTCAAGGTGCTGCCCTACAGCCAGGATCCCGAGGCGCTGTTCGCCGCCAAGTCCTGGTTTCTGCAGCCGGCGGAAAAGGGCGGCAAGAGCTTTTTCTCCGGCACCGTGCTGCTGTCCATCCGCCAGGCGCGCACGCATTCCGACTCGGTTGTGGCCTGGGCCCAGGGTGTGGATGACCGTGACGCCGCCGAGGCGCTGCGCGGCGCGCGCATCTTCGTGCCGCGCGCGGCTTTCCCTGCCGCAGCGGACGACGAGTATTACTGGGTGGACCTCATCGGCCTGGCCGTGGTCAACCGCGAAGGCGTGGCGCTGGGCACCGTGCGCGATCTGCTGCCCACGGGGCCGCAGACCACGCTGGTGCTCGCTTACGAGCACGAAGGCAAGCCGCACGAACGCATGATTCCTTTCGTCTCCGCCTTTGTGGACAAGGTGGACCTGGCCGGGCGCTGCATCACCGTCGACTGGCAGCCAGACTACTGACGGCTGCACCACCTGCCATGCGCTTTGACGTCATTACCCTGTTCCCCGAGCTGTTCGAGCCCTTTCTCGCCAGCGGTGTGACCCGGCGTGCCTATACATCGGGCCAGGTGCAGGTGCGGCTGTGGAATCCGCGCGACCATGCCGATGGCAACTACCGCCGCGTGGACGACCGTCCCTTCGGTGGCGGCCCGGGCATGGTCATGCTGGCAGAGCCGCTGGCGCGCTGCCTGGCGGCGATCCGCGGCGACCGTGGCGAGCCCGAGCCCGAGGCCGAGCAGGCACCGTTGGTGCTGTTCTCCCCCATTGGCCGCACGCTCGACCATGCGGCGGTGCAGGGCTGGTCCGCCAGCGCGGGCGCCATCCTGCTGTGCGGGCGCTACGAGGGGGTGGACCAACGCTTCATCGACGCCCATGTCGATGCGCAGATCAGCCTGGGCGACTTCGTGCTTTCGGGTGGAGAGATCGCGGCCATGGCCCTGCTCGATGCTGTGGCGCGCCTGCAGCCCGGCGTGCTGCATGACGAGGGCAGCCACCAGCTTGACAGCTTCAACCCCGCGCTGGACGGCCTGCTGGACTGCCCGCACTACACCCGGCCCGAGCAATGGGAGGGGCGCAGCGTTCCGGCGCCGCTGCTGTCGGGCCACCACGCGCAGATCGAGCGCTGGCGCCGCGACCAGCGCCTGTTGCTTACCGCGCGCCATCGTCCCGACCTGGTGCAGGCCGCACGCGAGCGCGGGCAGCTGACGCGCGCCGACGAGGCGCTCTTGGCGCAAAACCAGGGCTTGCTATAATCGCGGGCTCTCGATCCTCTGGCCGGCCGCTGCGGGCACCGAATCCGCAGCCCTAAGGCGCCAATAGGGGCGCCCTGCCAATTCTGGCGCGGACATGATCGTTGGAAAACAAACCATGAATCTGATCCAGATCCTCGAGCAGGAAGAAATCGCTCGTCTGAACAAGACCATCCCCGAGTTTGCGCCTGGCGACACCGTCATCGTGAGCGTGAACGTGGTGGAAGGCACCCGCAAGCGCGTGCAGGCCTACGAAGGCGTGGTGATTGCCAAGCGCAACCGCGGTCTGAACAGCGGCTTCACCGTGCGCAAGATCTCCAGCGGCGAAGGCGTGGAGCGTACGTTCCAGACCTACAGCCCGCTGATCGCCGGCATCGAAGTGAAGCGCCGTGGTGACGTGCGCCGTGCCAAGCTGTACTACCTGCGCGAGCGCAGCGGCAAGTCGGCACGTATCAAGGAAAAGCTGCCGTCGCGTGTCAAGGTGGCTGCCAGCGCCGCTTAAATCCCGCAGCGCCGGCATTTCGCCATGGAACCGCTACAGTGCGAAAGCCTGTAGCGGTTTTTTCATTCCGGCGTCCCATCCGTGAGTTCCTCCCTTCCTTCGCATCCCGGCATCTCGGCTTCGACCCATGCAGCCCCGGCGGCGATGCCGTCGCTGTCCTCGCTGCCCCATTTCGATCCGCGTGCGGTACCGATCGTGGGCGTGGATGGCCACCTGCCGGCCGTGCCGGCGCAGGCGCTGACGCCAGACGCGCTGCGCCGGCGCTTTGCGGCGCCGCCGCCCTGGACGCCCGAGGTGGAGCGCGAGAAGAAATTCGCGCAGCGCGAGCCCGCCCGCGCGGCCGTGCTCGTGCCCATCGTGCTGCGCGAGCGGCCGACGGTGCTGCTGACCGAGCGCACGGCGCACCTGTCCACGCACTCGGGCCAGGTGGCCTTCCCCGGGGGGCGCGTCGATCCCGAAGACCGGGATGCCACCGCCGCGGCGCTGCGCGAGGCCTGGGAGGAGGTGGGGCTGGAGGCCGCCCATGTCGAGGTGCTCGGCAGCCTGTCCATCTATGTGACGGGGACGGCCTTCATCGTCACGCCGGTGGTGGGGCTGGTGCGGCCGGGGTACGCGCTCAGGCCCAACCCGTACGAGGTGGCCGACGTGTTCGAGGTGCCGCTCGACTTCCTGCTCAACCCAGCGCACCACGAGCGCCATGCGCTGGAGTGGCAGGGGCTGCGGCGCGAGTGGTTTGCCATGCCCTATCAGGACGGCGACAAGACCCGCTACATCTGGGGCGCCACGGCGGGCATGCTGCGCAACTTTTACCGTTTCATGAGCGCCTGAAGCGGCGGCCTGCGGGCGCGCGCGGGCCGGCCCTGTCGCCGCGGTACTTGGCTGTGTAACAAGCGCCAGTATCATTGCCGCCATGAGTTTCTTTGCCATCCTGTTCGCATTGCTGATCGAGCAGGCGCGACCGCTCGCCCGCAGCAACCCGATCCATGCCGGCCTGCGCGCCTGGGCGCTGTCGGTGAGCCGCAATTTCGATGCCGGTCAGGCGCACCATGGCTGGGTGGCCTGGGCCCTGGCCGTGCTGGTGCCGCCGTTGGCGGTGCTGGCCGTGCACTGGGCGCTGCTGCACTGGCTGGGCTGGCCGCTGGCGCTGGTGTGGAACGTCGCCGTGCTGTACATCACGCTGGGCTTTCGCCAGTTCAGCCACCACTTCACGGGCATCCGCGATGCGCTGGAGGAGGGCGACGCCGCCGATGCGCGCGCGCGCCTGGCGCAGTGGAAGCAGGTGGAGGCCAGCGAGCTGCCGCGCAGCGAGATCGTGCGCCATGTGATCGAGTACTCGGTGATCGCGGCGCACCGCCATGTGTTCGGCGTGCTGGCCTGGTTCTCCATTCTCGCGGCGCTGGGCCTGGGGCCCACGGGCGCCGTGCTGTACCGGCTGGCCGAGTTCGTCTCGCGCTACTGGGCTGCGCGCGCCCGCGCGGCCACGGCCCACCCGCCCAGCGAGGCGCTGCAAGAGGCATCGGCCCGGGCCTGGACGGTGATCGACTGGCTGCCCGCCCGCCTGACGGCGCTGTGCTTCGCGGTGGTGGGCAGCTTCGAGGAGGCCATCGAGGGCTGGCGCTTCCATGCCCAGCGCTTTCCCAACGACAACGATGGCGTGGTGCTAGCCGCCACGGCCGGCGCCATCAACGTGCGCCTGGGAGGCGAGGCGCTGCGCAGCCGCACCGATGCGGTGACGCCGCAGGGCTTCGAGGTGGATGCCGACATCGGCGACAGCGACAGCACCCCGGGCCGCGAGCCGGAGGTGGGCCACCTGCGCAGCGTCGTGGGGCTGGTGTGGCGCTCGGTGGCCGTGTGGATGCTGCTGCTGGCCCTGCTGACCCTGGCGCGCCTGCTGGGTTAGTTGCTATTAAATATATAGCTATTGGTGCTTGATGCATAAGCGCTGAGGGCATTTTTGGCACATAGCCCTTTCCCGGCTGCGGGCCGCCCCGGCCGTGGCCCAGGCGGGTGGTCGCTGCGCTCACAATAGCGGCATGTCCGTACTGTATTCCGAAGAACTGCTGGCGCAGGTGGCTGCGTTGCCGCCGCTGCCCGGCGTGTACCGCTATTTCGATGCGCAGGATGCGCTGCTGTATGTAGGCAAGGCGCGCAACCTCAAGAAGCGGGTGAGCAGCTACTTCTCCAGGCAGCACGGCGGCACGCGCGTCGGCCACATGGTCAGCAAGATCGTGCGGCTGGAGACCACGGTGGTCCGCTCCGAGGCCGAGGCGCTTCTGCTCGAGAACAACCTCATCAAGTCGCTGAACCCAAAGTACAACATTCTCTTTCGCGACGACAAGAGCTACCCCTACCTCCAGATCACCGGCGTGGCGGCCCGGGACGGCGAGGGTTCCGTGCCGGGCCAGCGCTACCCGCGCATTGCCTATTACCGCGGCGCGGCGGACAAGCGCCACCGCTACTTCGGGCCCTATCCGAGCGCCTGGGCGGTGAAGGAAACCGTGCAGCTGCTGCAAAAGGTGTTTCGCCTGCGCACCTGCGAGGACACGGTGTTCGCCAACCGCAGCCGCCCGTGCCTGCTGTACCAGATCAAGCGCTGCACCGGGCCGTGCGTGGGGCTGATCTCGCCCGAGGCCTATGCGGGAGACGTGCACAGTGCCGAGGCGTTGCTGCGGGGCGAGACGCAGGAGCTGCTGCAGGCGCTGGAGGAGCGCATGCTGGCCTATTCCGAGCGGCTGGAGTTCGAGCAGGCGGCCGAGGTGCGCAACCAGATCACGGCACTGTCCCGCGTGCTGCACCAGCAGGCCGTGGAGAGCGTGTCGGACAAGGATGTGGACATCCTCGCCGTGAGGGTCGCGGGCGGGCGGGCCTGCGTGAACCTGGCCATGGTGCGCGGCGGGCGCCACCTGGGGGACAGGGCCTACTTCCCCGTGCATGTGGAGGATGCGGCCGGCGTGTTCCACGAGGAGGAGCAGGCGGAGGGCCTGCCGGCGGCCTGCTCCGTCGAGGCACAGGTGCTCGCGGCCTTCGTGGCCCAGCATTACCTGGGCGTGCCCGTGCCCCCCACGCTGATCACCAGCGAGCCGGTGGAGCAATCGCTGCTCACGGCCCTGTCGCAGCAAAGCGGCGTGCGCGTGAGCGCCGTGCACCAGCCGCGCGAGCAGCGCCGCGTGTGGCTGGAAATGGCGCTGCAGAACGCCGAGATCCAGCTGGCCCGCCTGCTGGCCGAGGAAGGGTCGCAGCAGGCGCGCACCAGGGCGCTGGCCGAGGCGCTGGATCTGGATGCCGATGGCCTGGACCGTCTCACCATCGAGTGCTTCGACATCTCGCATACGGCGGGGGAGGCCACCCAGGCTTCGTGTGTCGTGTTCCATCACCACAAGATGCAGAGCAGCGAATACCGCCGCTTCAAGATCGACGGCATCACCGGCGGCGACGACTATGCGGCCATGCGCCAGGTGCTCACGCGGCGCTACTCCAAGGTGGCCGAGGCGCTGCGCGAGGCCGGCGGCGCCGAGGTGGCGAATGACCGCGCGCGCCTGCCGGACCTGGTGCTGGTGGATGGCGGCAAGGGCCAGGTGGGCGTGGCGCGCGAGGTCTTCGCGGAGCTGGGCCTGGACCTCTCGCGCATCGTGGGCGTGGAAAAGGGCGAGGGCCGCAAGGTGGGCCTGGAGGAGCTGGTGTTTGCCGACGGGCGCGAGAAGGTCTATCTGGGGCGCGATTCGGCGGCGCTGATGCTGGTGGCGCAGATCCGCGACGAGGCGCACCGCTTCGCCATCACCGGCATGCGCGCGGCGCGCGCCAAGGTGCGCGTGGGCGGCAGCCGGCTGGAGGACATTCCCGGCGTGGGCCCCAAGAAGCGCGCGCGTCTGCTGCAGCGTTTTGGCGGCGTGCGCGGCGTGCAGGACGCCAGCGTGGATGACCTGGCCACGGTGGAGGGCATCTCGCACGGCCTGGCCGAGGAGATCTACCGGGCCCTGCGCTGAGGGTCGCTGCGGGGCATTGCGCCGCATGACACAATCGCCCCCATGTTTTTCACCATCCCCACCGTCATGACCTGGACGCGCATCGTCGCGATACCTTTGATCGTGGGGGTGTTCTATGCGCCGATGGAGCCGGCCACGCGCAACCTCATCGCCACGGTGATGTTCATCGTGTTCGCCGCCACCGACTGGCTGGACGGCTTTTTGGCGCGCAAGCTCAACCAGACCTCGGCCTTCGGGGCCTTCCTGGATCCGGTGGCGGACAAGTTCCTGGTCTGCGCATCACTGCTGGTGCTGGTGCACATGCAGCGCGCCGATGTGTTCGTGGCCCTCATCATCATCGGGCGCGAAATCGCGATCAGCGCGCTGCGCGAGTGGATGGCGCAGATCGGCGCCAGCAAGAGCGTGGCGGTGCACATGATCGGCAAGCTCAAGACCACGGTGCAGATGGTCGCCATCCCGTTCCTGCTCTACGACGGGCGGCTCTTCGGCACCATCGACACGGGCGTATGGGGCACCTGGCTGATCTGGCTGGCGGCCGTGCTCACTGTGTGGTCCATGGTGTATTACCTGCAAAAGGCGCTGCCCGAGATACGGGCGCGCGTCGCCAAGTAGCCTTCACACCTTCCGTTTTTGGCCGAAAACATGGCTGAGCGCTTACCCATCAAGCGCCAATAGCTATAAAAGTAATAGCTAAATGATGTCGGCCTGCGGTGCTGCCGCAGCCGCACGGGGCGGTTTGGGGCGGGGGGGCTTGGTCGTGTGCACCAGCTGGGTGGCCTTGTCCATGTCGCCATCGAGCATCGCAGGATAGGCCTTGAGCGAATGGGTGATGCTGTCCTCGATCAGCGTGCGCTGGTCGGGGGCGGGTTTCTTGAGCACCCAGTTCACCACCTCTGACTTCACGCCGGGGTGGCCTATGCCGATGCGCAGCCGCCAGTAGTCGCCGGTGCCGAGCTGGGCGTGGATGTCGCGCAGCCCGTTGTGGCCCGCGTGGCTGCCGCCACGCTTGAGCTTGGCCTGGCCGGGCGGAACGTCCAGCTCGTCGTGCACCACCAGGATTTCCTCCGGCTGGATCTTGAAGAAGCGTGCCAGAGCCGATACCGACTTGCCCGACAGGTTCATGAACGTCTGCGGCTGCAGCAACCAGACACTGTGGCCGCGAATGGCGGTGCGCGCCACCAGGCCGTGGTAGCTGCGCTCGGGTACCAGCGAGACCTTGAGCTCGCGCGCCAGCGCGTCGATCCACCAGAAGCCGGCGTTATGGCGCGTGGCCTCGTACTCCGGGCCGGGATTGCCCAGGCCCACAAACAGTTTGATCATGGCGGTGATTATCCGGCGCCCTTGCGCTGTGGCGCGCCTTGGGTGGGGCGGGAAAAGCAAATGGCCCACGCAAGGTGGGCCATTGGCAAAGGCGCCGCCCTGGCCGGGCGGCTACCTGGGGCGAAGTGCTTACTTCTTGCCCTTCTTAGCGGGAGCTGCTGCGGGAGCGGCTGCTGCGCTGGCATCGGCCACCACTTCGGGCAGCTTGATGGAGACCAGGGCGGGGTTCTTGTTGGAACCACGCACCACGGCCTTCACGCCGTGGGGCAGCTTCACGGATTGCAGACCCAGTGCCGACTTGGAGGTCAGGGCGCTCAGGTCCACCTTGATGAACTCGGGCAGTTGCGCGGGCATGCACATCACGTCCAGTTCATGGATCAGGGGGGTGACCGTGCAGCCTTCCACCTTGACGGCTTGCGAGTTCTCCACGCCTTCGAAGTGCAGCGGCACCTTCAGGTGCACGCGGGTCTTCTCGTCCACGCGCTGGAAGTCCACGTGCAGGATTTGCTGCTTGAAGGGGTGGAACTGCACGTCGCGCAGCAGCACCTTGGAAACCTGGCCGTTCAGTTCCATGTCCAGAATGCTGGAGTGGAAGGCTTCCTTCTTCAGGGTGTGCCACAGGGCGTTGTGATCGATCTCGATCAGTTGGGGTTCGGCGGAACCACCGTAGACGATGCCGGGGGCCTTGCCCGAAATGCGCAGACGGCGGCTCGCACCCGTACCTTGCTTGGCGCGCTCAAAAGCGACGAAGTTCATGACTTAACTCCTGATGGGGTCGGCCGCGACCAGCCTGACCCTGTTGAAAAAGACCGAGGATCGCTGCGACCCCGGGCCTGCTGGATGTTCTCGAACACACAAGCCTCCCGAAGGAGGCTTGGATGCGGATGCCACCGCTGCTGGCGGAGGCGTCGGTATCAGTCTTGATCCGAGAACAGGCTCATCACCGACTCGCCGGTGGCGATGCGCTGGATCGTCTCGGCGATCAGCGGGGCCACGGAGAGCTGGCGAATCTTGGTGCACCCCTTGGCGGCATCGCTCAGCGGGATGGTATTGGTCACCACCACTTCGTCGAGCGCCGTGCCCTTGGCAATGCGCTCAATGGCAGGACCGGAGAAAATGGGGTGCGTGCAATAGGCATACACATTCTTGGCGCCGCGCTCCTTGAGCACTTCGGCGGCCTTCACCAGCGTGCCGGCGGTGTCGATCATGTCGTCCATGATCACGCAGTTGCGGCCTTCGATCTCGCCGATCACATGCATGACTTCGCTGACGTTGGCCTTCGGGCGGCGCTTGTCGATGATGGCCAGGTCGCAGCCGAGCTGCTTGGCCAGCGCGCGGGCGCGCACCACGCCACCCACGTCGGGGCTCACGACGATCAGGTTTTCGTACTTCTTCTGGCTCAGATCGCCCAGCAGTACCGGAGAGGCGTAGATGTTGTCGACGGGAATGTCGAAGAACCCCTGGATCTGGTCGGCGTGCAGGTCCATGGTCAGCACGCGCGCTACGCCCACGGCCTGCAGCATGTTGGCCACCACCTTGGCGGAGATCGGCACGCGCGTGGAGCGCGGACGGCGGTCCTGCCGGGCGTAACCAAAGTAGGGGATGACGGCGCTGATGCGTTCGGCCGATGCGCGCTTGAGCGCGTCGACCATGATCAGCAGTTCCATCAGGTTCTCGTTGGTCGGTGCGCAGGTGGACTGCACGACGAACACATCGCGGGCGCGGACGTTCTGCTTGATTTCTACGGTGACTTCACCGTCGGAGAAGCGGCCTACATCAATGGCACCGAGCGAAGTGCCAAGATGCTGGACGATTTCAGCAGCCATGCCGGGATTGGCGTTGCCCGTGAAAACCATGAAGTCGGGGTGATTGGCTTGCATGAGCGACTCAGCAGTCTGAATTTAAATCCCGTGCGGGAAATAAGGTTTGGCAGGGGAGGAAGGACTCGAACCCTCGCATGCCGGAATCAAAATCCGGTGCCTTTACCAACTTGGCGACTCCCCTACGCAGGTCAACTGTCATTCGACAGCCAACCCTGTATCCATCAATCTGAAGCCCAATCCGCCAGCGGATGAACCTTCAGATTCTTACACACTTTGACTTGCCATGCTGCGGGTGCATCGTGCAAATCTACAGTGCGTGCCATTTGTGCAAACACCGCACTTCCAGAGCCTGTCATCCGGCCTTGCATTCCCTTGGAGTTCAGCCATTCAATGGCTTGATCTATCTCGGGGCACAAGGCCTTTGCAACCGGCTGCAGGTCGTTACTTCCGAATCGGTAGTGTGTTGCAGCAAAGTCTTCGATTGTAGCACGGCCTGAATCACGCTTAAGAAAAGGATTCGAAAAAATTGCTTTCGTATCCAATCCAGCTTCTGGCTTTACCACCGCGAAACTCGCGGGCGGTAGTTGATGCTCCAACCCAAGAGGGCGAATTATGTCACCAATTCCCTCCACCCAGGCGTTTCTTCCGCATAAAAAAAATGGGACGTCGGCACCCAGGGTGAGGCCGATGGCATGCAGGCGCTGGAGTGGCAGGCGCAGATTCCACAGGCGGTTGAGCGCCAGCAATGTGCTGGCCGCATCCGAGGAGCCTCCACCCATGCCGGCCTGTGCTGGTATGCGTTTGTGCACGCCGATGTGCGCGCCCAGGCTGCATCCCGTGGCTTTCTGCAGCGCGCGGGCTGCACGCATGACCAGATCGTCGGGGGGCAGGGCATGCGTGAGGTCTTCGCGGGTAATGGTGCCGTCTGCACGCATATCGAAATGCAGCGTGTCACACCAGTCGAGCAGCATGAAGACCGATTGCAGCAGGTGGTAGCCATCGGCGCGGCGGCCCGTGATGTGCAGGAACAGGTTCAGCTTGGCGGGTGCCGGGACGTCGTACAGGGTTTGCATGCTCACGGAGTGCTCAAAGGCTCAAGGCGATGCGCAAGATGGTCTGGGGCGCTGGCGTGTGGCGCGTGGCCATCAATCTGCCCTTGTCGAGTGCGCTCAGGTCAGCCTGCCAGCCGGTGGCCTGCACTGCTTCGCCCTTGAGCCAGCCAAACAGCGCAATGATGGGCAGGTCGCTGCCGGTCAGTTCCAACACCAGTGCCTGCAGCGATGTGGATTCCCGCTGCTCCGGGCCGTTGAGCAGCATGGCCCGCCCTGGCGACCATTGCAGCTTGGCAATGATGCTGCCAAGCGGGTTGAGCAAGGTCAGTTCGCCGGCATCGGGATTGCCCTGGAGTTCAAAGCCGGCGCTGAACGATTGGGAGGCTTCGTCATCCACCTGCACCGCCAGCCGTCCGCTCCAGTGGTCCGGTGCATTGCCTGCGGGGCGGGGTGGCTGCGCACATGCCGTGAGCAAGGCACCGGCAAGGCCGGCAAGTACCAGGCGGCCGCGCAGGGGGCGCGCTTGCTGCATCGACAGCGGGACGCTCAAGGGCGGACCCCCAAACGTTTCAGTGTTTCCTTGAGTGTGTCGTTGTCCTTGTTGATGCGCAGGCCCTCGCGCCACATGGTCAAGGCGCGGTCGCGCTGGCCCAGGGCCCACAGCACTTCGCCGATGTGGGCGGCAATTTCCGCGTCGGGTTGCGCCTTGAAGGCGCGCTCCAAGAGGCGCAAGGCCTCTTCGCGGTTGCCCAGGCGGAACTCGACCCAGCCCAGGCTGTCGGTGATGTAGGGGTCTTCAGGTGCTTGTTCCAGCGCCTTGGCGATGAGTTCCTTGGCCTCTTGCAGGCGCACGCCCCGGTCGGCCAGGGAATAGCCCAGCGCATTGAGCGCGTGGTGGTAGTCCGGCTGGCGGGCAATGATCTCGCGCAGCAGGCGTTCCATCTCGTCGGGCCGACCGGCCTTCTCGGCCAGCATGGCTTGGTCATAGACCAGGTCGTTGTCCTGCGGCGCTAGTGCCACGGCTTGGCTCTGGACCGCAAAGGCCTGCCGGTACTGGCCTGCATCCCGCAGCAGCTGCGCCTCGGCTTGCAGCTTGAGCCGCTCGTCATCCGGCCCCTTGGCGGCAACGCCGCGGATCAAGGCGCGGGCCTCGTCCAGCCGGCCCTGGCGCGCCAACAGAGAGGCGCGCCGGCTCTGGGCGCTGAGCAAGTCGGCTGCATCGTCGATGCGCGCCAGCCAGCCTTCAGCGCCGGCCCAGTCGCCGCGCTTCTCGGCAATCTGCGCTTGCATCAAGTAGGCCTGCGTCAATGCGCGCTTGCGTTGCTCGGTAGCGGGCAGGCTTTCCAGTAGTTGCGCGAAGCGTCGGAGGGCGGTTTCCGCCTGGTCGAGACGATTGGCCTGCAGGTGCAGCGATGCCTGGATCAACCAGGCCTCGGGCATGTCCGGCTGTTCGCGGGTGACGGCGTCCACTTGCACCTGCGCATCGGCCTGACGCTGTGATTCCAGCAGCATGCGGGCATAGGCCATGCGCACTTCGGGCAAAGGGGTGCCGGCGAGATAGCGAGACAGCAGGGGCTCTGCCTCCGTGACGCCATCTTCCAGCAGTTGCAGTGCCAGCAATGCGGCGCTGTCGTCGTTCGGGGCCTGGGCATGTGCGTGGCCTGCGGCCTCCAGTGCGCGGGCCTTGTCGCCGGCGGCAAGGTGCATGCGCCCGATGGTGACCCAGGCGCTGGGGCCCACGGCGGGGTGGCTGAGTTCGCTTTCCAGTGACTGCTGCACCACGCGTGCGGCCAGCATCTTGTCGCCCGCACGCCCGTAGAGCTGGGGCAGGGCGCGGATCGTGGAAATCTTGTCCCGCGTCGGAGAGCTCGCAAGCTCCTGCCGAAGCGGCTCGGCGCTTTCTTCAATGCGGTTGAGCGCCACGAGGATGCGCAGCATGTAGCGATTGGCGTCGCGCGACTGCGGCTGGGCGTCCTTCCAGGCGCGTGCGGCCATCAAGGCATATTCGGCCGAACGCGACTGCAGCGCGATCTCGGTGGCCCGGCGATACAGCTGCGGATCTCCGCTGCGGCGGGCTGCGTCCAGCATGAGCGTGAAGCCCGTGGCGGGGTCGCCCTTGCCGGTCGTCATCTCGCTGAGCAGCAGCTCGTAGAACAGCTCTGCATTGAGCGCGGCCGCCGCATCGCTGGCGGCCGTGTCGGCATCCTCGGCCTCCGGCGGAGGTGCGGGCTCGGTGGCCTGGGCGGGTGTCTGGGCCATGGCCGGCATCACGCTGGCCGCGATCATGCATGCCAGCGCAGCGGCCCTAAAACGGAGAGATTGCACCATCGGCCCATAATAATCCATGCCCCTGGGGCTTTTTGACGAGTGATTGCATGCCAGAGCTACCTGAGGTCGAGGTCACGCGGCGCAGTTTTGCCGATGCGATCTGCGGCGCCGCCATCCATGCGGTGGCGCTGGGCAAGCCCTTGCGCTGGCCGCTGGGGCTGGCGCCGCAAGCTCTGGTGGGGCAGCGCGTGCTGGCGGTGCGCCGGCGCGGAAAGTACCTGCTTCTGGATCTTGATGCCGGTTTGCTGCTCATCCACCTGGGAATGTCGGGCAGCCTGCGCTTTGCTTCGGGCCTGCCCGCCCGCGGCGCGCACGACCATTTCGATCTGGAGACGGAGCGCGGTACGCTGAGGCTGCACGACCCGCGCCGATTCGGTGCCGTGGTGTGGGTGGCGGGGGAGTCCGATCCGCGGGCGCTCAAGCTGCTGGGCGGGCTGGGGCTGGAACCGCTGGGCCAGGACTTCCGTTTCGAGGACTTCCATGCCGGGCTGCGCGCCAGCCGAATGCCCATCAAGCAGTTGCTGCTGGGGGGCAAGGTGGTGGTGGGCGTGGGCAACATCTACGCATCCGAGGTGCTGTTTCTTGCGGGCATCCGGCCCACGACGCGATCCGCAAGCATCGGACCGCAGCGCGCGCGGCGCCTGCATGGCGCGATCCGTGAGGTGCTGGCGCGGGCCGTGGAGCGCGGCGGCAGCACGTTGCGCGACTTCTCCAGTGCGGACGGCAACGCCGGTCACTTTCAGCTGGAGGCCAATGTCTATGGCAGGGAAGGCCTGCCGTGCAAGGTGTGCGGCACCCCCGTGCGTCTGCTGCGCCAGGGACAGCGTAGTACTTACTTCTGTCCGCGCTGCCAGCGGACCTAGCCCGAGCGGGCGCGGGGTGGCGCCCGCGGGTGGCGATGCTATATTGCACCATCGCGCCCCGCGCGGGTGCACGCATGGATATATCCGGGAGCAAAGTGGGACCCTCATTCAACGAACAGTTCGACCAGCATGGTGCGTGGCGGCGTGCTTTCGCCCAGCAGCTCAAGCAGCTGGGGCAGTGGATGGGCTCGCACGATCTCATGGATTCGGCCGTGGAGGAGCGGTTGCAGCGCCTGGAGGAGCAGGTCCGCAGCGACAAGGTGACCGTCGCGTTCGTGGCCGAGTTTTCCCGCGGCAAGTCAGAACTCATCAACGCCATCTTCTTCGCCGGCTATGGGCGGCGCATCATGCCGGCGAGCGCCGGGCGCACCACCATGTGCCCCACCGAGCTGGGGTACGAGAACGGCACGGCACCCAGTCTGCGGCTGTTGCCCATCGATACGCGCATGCATTCGCCGGGGCTGGCCGAGTGGCGGCTCAAGCCCGATCGCTGGACCCAGGTGGCCCTGGACATGGACGATCCCGCACAGCTGGCCCAGGCGCTGGAAAAAGTGTCCGAGGTGCGGCGCGTGTCGGTGGACGAGGCGCGCGCCCTGGGCTTCTGGAGCGACGAAGCCACCGACGAGAACCCCGTGCAGGATGCCCGCGGCATGGTGGAAGTGCCGATGTGGCGCCACGCCATCATCAATATTCCCCACCCGCTGCTCAAGCAGGGGCTGGTGATTCTGGATACGCCGGGCCTCAACGCCGTGGGCGCGGAGCCCGAGCTCACCATCAACCTGATTCCCCAGGCCCATGCCGTGGTGTTCATCCTGGGGGCGGACACGGGCGTGACGCGCTCCGACCTGGCCATCTGGCGCGACCACCTCGGCGCGGCCGAGGACGCGACCGACGCGCGGCTGGTGGTGCTCAACAAGATCGACACGCTGTGGGACACGCTGAGTTCGCCCTCGCAGGTGCAGGCGCAACTGGAGCGCCAGCGCCACACCTCGGCCGAACTGCTGGGCGTGCCGCTGGGCCATGTGGTGCCCGTGTCGGCGCAAAAGGGCCTGGTGGCCAAGATCAACTGCGACGACATCCTGCTGGAGTCCAGCGGCCTGCCCCTGCTGGAGGAGGCCCTGGCCGAAGGCATCATGGGCCGGCGCCAGGCCATTTTGCGAGCCACGGTGGCCAGCGGCGTGGCCAGCCTGCAGGCCGAGACCCGGCGCGTGATCAACATCCGCCGCCGCGACCTGGATGATCAGATGCTGGAGCTGCGCAGCCTGCGCGGCAAGAACGCGTCGGTGATCGACGCCATGCGCGGCCGCATAGAGCAGGAGCAGCAGGAGTTCGATGCCAGCACGGCCAAGATCCAGGCCGTGCGGGCGGTGCACCTGAAGATGCTGCGCGACGTGTTCCACCAGCTCGGACCGCGCTCGCTCAAGGCAGAGCTTGTGGAGCTGACCGAGGCGCTGCAGCCCAAGGGGCTCAAGCTCGGCGTGCGCAAGGTGTACGGCGAGACCTTCGTGCGCGTGCGCGCCATCATGGAAGGCGCGCAGGCCACGGGCATCGAGATCCAGGCCATGCTGGGCGGCACCTTCCGCCAGCTCAATACCGAGTTCGGCTTCTCTCTGCAGGTGCCGCCGGCGCCGCAGCTGGGCTCCTATGTGCAGGAGATCATGGCCATAGAGCAGCGCCACCTGCAGTACGTGGGCATGGGCAACACGCTGCGCCTGGCGCAGCCGGAGTTTGCGCAGCGGCTGCTGCGTGCGCTGGGCCTGCGCCTGCGCACGGTGTTCGAATCGGCGGCCAACGAGTTGGAGCTGTGGAGCAAGTCGGCGACAGCGCAGCTGGATGCGCAGTTGCGTGAGCGCAAGCGCAGCTTCTCGCGGCGCCTTGAGGCGGTGAACCGCATCCAGCAGGCAGCCAACGGCCTGATGGACCGCATTGCCGAGATCGAGGAGGCCGAGCAGCATCTGGCCGAGCTGGAGGAGCGCCTGACCGAGCTCACCTCCGACCTCGTGCAGCCGCCGGACGCGTCCGATCCGGCCTCCGACATCGCCCACACCGTACCCCAGCCGCTGACGGCATGAGCGGCCCGGCGGTGGAGATCGCGGCGCAGGTGGTGCGCTGGCAGGCAGCGCATGGCCGCAACCACCTGCCCTGGCAGAACACGCGCGACGCCTATCGCGTATGGCTGTCCGAAATCATGCTGCAGCAGACCCAGGTGGCCACGGTGCTGGAGTACTACGCGCGCTTTCTCGCGCGCTTCCCCGATGTGGGCGCGCTGGCCGCGGCGGCGCAGGACGAGGTGCTGGCGCTGTGGAGCGGGCTGGGCTACTACAGCCGGGCGCGCAATCTGCACCGCTGCGCGCAGATCGTGGTGGAGCAGCATGGCGGCGAGTTTCCGCGCACGGTGGAGGCGCTGGCTGCCCTGCCGGGCATAGGCCGCTCCACCGCGGGGGCGATCGCCTCCTTCTGCTTCGGCGTGCGCGCGCCCATCCTGGATGCCAATGTGCGGCGCGTGCTCACGCGGGTGCTGGGCTTTCGTGCCGACCTGGCCGAGGCGCGCAACGAGCGCGCGCTGTGGAGCCAGGCCGAGGCCTTGCTGCCCCAGGCCGACCTGCCCACCGCCATGCCGCGCTACACCCAGGGCCTCATGGATCTGGGGGCTGGCATCTGCCTGCCCCGCAACCCAACTTGCATGCTGTGCCCCCTGCAGGAGGGGTGCGCGGCGCGGCGCGATGGCAATCCGCAGGACTACCCGGTGCGCACGCGCAAGCTCAAGCGCAGCGCGCAGGCCTGGTGGCTGCTGCTGCGCCAGGACGGCGACGGTCGGCTGTGGCTGGAGCGCCGCCCGCCCGCGGGCATCTGGGCCGGGCTGTACTGCCCGCCGGTCTATGCCGACCGCGATGAACTGGACGCGGCCCTGGCGCCGCAGGGCGCGGCCGGCGTGCAGGACCTGCCGGCCTTCACCCATGTGCTCACGCACCGCGACCTGCACCTGCACCCGGTGCTGGCGCGGGGCGCCGCGGCGCCTGCGGGCGCGCTCTGCGCCGAGGCGCCGCAGGCCGGCTGGTTCACGCCGCAGCAGTGGCGCGACATCGGGCTGCCGGCGCCCGTGCGCAAGCTGCTCGATGCGCTGTAGCTGGGGTGTGCGTCAGAGGACGGCGCGAAATTCATAGCGTGCTGCGCTTGCTGCATGGAGGTTTTCAGTGCTTTTTGCATTGAAATGTCCAGGTGGAAAGCGCAAGCAGCTATGAACTCCATAGCAAGGCCTTACATGCCGTCGAGTTCGCGGTGCCGCCGCAGCGTGTTCCAGCGGTTTTCAAAGCGCGCGGCCAGTTGCTCGACCAGGTAGACCGAGCGGTGCTGCCCGCCCGTGCAGCCGATGGCCACCGTCACGTAGCTGCGGTGGTTGTGCGCCAGCGCATCCAGCCAGTGGTCCAGAAACTGGTGGATGTGCGAGAGCATCAGCGCCACCTCGGGCTGCTGGCGCAGGTACTCGGCCACTGGCTCGTCCTTGCCGGTGAGCGCGCGCAGGGCGGGCTCGTAGTACGGGTTGGGCAGCATGCGCACGTCGTACACGTAGTCGGCATCCATGGAGATGCCGCGCTTGAACGCGAAGGACTGGAACACCAGCGTGAGCTGGCTGGGCGGCACCGACAGCAGGTCCTTCACGTAGCTCAGCAGCTGCGAGGGCCGGATGGTGCTGGTGTCGATGACATGCGACTGCTCGCGCAGCTCGCCCAGCAGCGCGCGCTCCAGCTTCATGGTCTGCAGCAGCGGGCGCGGGCCGTCGCGCAGTTCGTCCTTGGACAGCGGGTGGCGCCGGCGGGTCTCGGAAAAGCGCCGCACCAGCACGTCGTTGGACGCATCCAGGAACAGCTGGCGCACCCGCACGCCCTGCTCGCGTAGGCGGGCGAGCTGTTGCGGCACCTGGGGCAGGGCGGTGGCGCTGCGCACGTCCATGGCAATGGCCACGCGGTTGCCGTGGTGCGCATGTTCCAGCGCCACGAAGGAGGACAGCAGCTCCGGCGGCAGGTTGTCCACGCAGTAGTAGCCCGCGTCTTCCAGCGCGTTCAGCGCCACGGACTTGCCCGAGCCCGACATGCCCGTGATGACGACGACTTCCAGTGCCATGGCTCAGCCTGCGGGAGTGATGGCGCGCGCGCCGTCGAGCATCTCGCGGGCATGCGCCAGGGTGGTGGGGGACTGCTGCTGCCCGCCCAGCATGCGGGCGACCTCCGCGACGCGCTCCTCGGCGCTGGCGGCTGCCACGGCGCTGGTCGTGCCCTCGGCGCGCTTGTGCTTGGAGACCACGAGGTGGTGGTCCGCGCAGGCGGCCACCTGGGGCAGGTGCGTGACGGCCAGCACCTGGCGCGCGCGGCCCAGCTGCTGCATCAACCGCCCCACGGTCTCGGCCACGGCGCCGCCCACGCCGGAATCGACCTCGTCGAAGATCAGCGTGGGCGCCTCGCCCAGCTCGCTGGTGGTGACCGAGATGGCCAGCGAGATGCGCGACAGCTCGCCGCCCGAGGCCACCTTGCCGATGGGGCGCGGCGTCATGCCCGGATGGCTGCTGACCAGGAAGGCCACCTGGTCCACGCCATGCGGGCCGGGCTCGGCCTCCTTGTCCACCTGCACCTCGAAACGCCCGCCCGTCATGCCCAGGCCCTGCATGGCCTGGGTGATGGCCTGGGCCAGCAGCGGCGCGGCCTTGGCGCGCTTTTGCGACAGGGCGCGCGCCGCCTTCTGGTAGGCCGCGCCGTGGGTCTGCGCGGCCGCCTCCAGCGCGGCCAGGTCGGCTGCGCCGTCCAGGCGGCGCAGTTCTTCCTTCCAGCCGACCAGCAGCGCCGGCAGCTCGGGCGGCGTGCGCTTGTAGCGGCGCGCCAGCTGCATCCACTGCGCCAGGCGGGTGTCCAGCGCCTGCAGGCGCTCGGGGTCGGGCTCGGCATGGCGCAGGTAGCCCTGCAGCGAATGCACCACGTCGCCGGCCTGGGCGATGCAGGAGGTCAGCACCTCGTTCATGGCGCGAAAGGACTCGTCCACATGCTCGTAGCTTTGCAGCAGGTGCTGGGCCTGGGCCAGCGTGCTCAGGGCGCCGCCGGTGTCCTCGTCTTCCAGCGCGTTCAGGGCGCTTTGGGCGTTGTCCAGCAGCGCCTGGGCGTTGGACAGGCGCGCGTGCTGCGCGTTGAGCTCGTCCCATTCGCCCTCGCGGGGGCTCAGCTTGTCCACCTCGCCGATCTGCCACTGCAGGCGCTCGCGTTCCTGTTGCAGCGTGTCCTGCGCCGCGCGCGCGTGGGCCAGGGCCTTCTGGGCGTCGCGCCAGGCCGTCCACAGCGCGGCCAGGGGCTGTGCCTGCACGCCGGCATAGGCGTCGAGCAGGCCGCGCACGGCCTCGGGCCGCGTCAGGCTCTGCCAGGCGTGCTGGCCGTGGATGTCCAGCAGGTGGTCGCCCAAGGCCCGCATCTGCGTGGCCGTGGCCGGTATGCCGTTGATCCAGGCGCGGCTCTTGCCCTGCAGGTCGACGGTGCGGCGCAGCATCAGCGTGTCGTCGGCGGGGAAGCCGGCCTCATCCAGCCAGGCGGCGAGGGCGGGCGGCCCGGCATCGAACTCGGCGCAGATGTCGGTGCGCTGGGCGCCCTCGCGGATCACGCCGGTGTCGGCGCGCGCGCCCAGCAGCAGTTGCAGCGCGTCGATGAGGATGGACTTGCCCGCGCCCGTCTCACCGGTGAGCACGGTGAAGCCGGCCTGCAGGTCCAGGTCCAGCGATTGCACGATCACGAAGTCCGTCAGCGCGATTCGCTTCAGGGCCATGGTCAGGAACCTCCCTCGTTCCAGCGCAGCTTTCTGCGCAGGGTGGCAAAGTAACTCCAGCCACGCGGGTGCAGGAAGCACACGCGGTGCGCCGAGCGGCGCACGAGAATGCGGTCGCCATGCTGCAGCGAGGCCAGCGACTGCATGTCGAAATTGGCGCTGATGTCGCGCCCACCCGCCACCTCGATGGCCACCTCCGTGGCGTCGGGCAGCACGATGGGGCGGTTGGACAGCGTGTGCGGCGCGATCGGTACCAGCACCCAGCCCGGGATCGAGGGGTGCAGCATCGGCCCACCCGCCGACAGCGAGTAGGCCGTCGAGCCCGTGGGCGAGGCGACGATCAGGCCGTCGGCGCGCTGGTTGGAGACGAACACGCCGTCCACCTCCACGCGCAGCTCCACCATGCCCGAGGTCGAGCCGCGGTTGACCACCACGTCGTTGAGCGCCAGTGCCTCGAACACGCATTCGTCGCCGCGCATCACGCGGGCTTGCATCAGGGGGCGCACGTCTTCCTCGTAGTCGCCGTGCAGGATGGGGGTGAGGGCGGCCTGGTAACCATCCAGCGGAATGTCGGTGATGAACCCCAGCCGCCCCTGGTTGATGCCCACCAGCGGCGTGCCGTAGGCGGCCAGCCTGCGGCCCACGCCCAGCATGGTGCCGTCGCCGCCCACTACCAGACACAGATCGCAGTGCCGGCCAATGCCATCCACGTCCAGCGTGTGGTAGTGGGTCAGCCCGGTGTTGGCGGCCGTCTCGGCCTCCAGCGTCAGCTCGCAGTCCTGCTGGAGGGCGAATTGGGCAATGCTCTCGACGATCTGCCGTGAGCTGTCGGAGGCTGTACCGGCGACGGGGCCTTGGTATTTGCCAATGACTGCGACGCGGCGAAAGATGGGCTTCATGCAGAAATTACATCATTAAAATGATTCAATGCTTGATGACCGCTCCAAGTTGCTGCTCAAGGCGCTGGTAGAACGCTACATCGCCGAAGGGCAGCCGGTGGGCTCCAGAACCTTGTCGCGGGCATCGGGCCTTGAATTGTCGCCCGCCACGATACGCAATGTGATGGCAGACCTTGAGGAGTTGGGGCTTATTGCCAGTCCCCACACCTCCGCCGGCCGGGTTCCCACGGCCAAGGGCTACCGGCTGTTCGTGGACACCATGCTCACCGTGCAGCAGGAGCAGTTGCCCGCCGTGCAGATCAAGCCCGAGCAGCCGCAGAAGGTGATCGCCAATGCCGCGCACCTGCTGTCCAGCCTGTCGCAGTTCGTGGGTGTAGTCATGGCGCCGCGCCGCGCCTCGGTGTTCCGGCATATCGAGTTTCTGCGGTTGTCCGAGCGGCGGCTGCTGGTGATCATCGTCTCGCCCGATGGGGATGTGCAAAACCGGGTGATCTTCACGGAGTCCGACTACTCATCGTCCCAACTGGTAGAGGCCGCCAACTTTCTGAATGCCCACTACGCCGGGCTGACCATGGAGCAGGTGCGTGAACGGCTCAAGTTGGAGGTAGACAAGCTGCGCGGCGAGATCGCACAACTCATGCAGGCTGCGGTCAGCGTGGGCTCCGAGGCCATGTCGGAGTCGCAGGACGAGGTGGTTTTCTCGGGTGAGCGCAACCTGCTGGCCGTGAGCGATTTCTCCAGCGACATGAGCCACCTGCGCCGCGCCTTCGACCTGTTTGAGCAAAAGACTCAGATCCTGCGGCTGCTGGATATCTCCAGTCGAGCCGAAGGCGTGCGCATCTTCATTGGCGGCGAGAGCCAGGTCGTCCCCTTCGAAGAGCTGTCCGTGGTGAGTGCGCCGTACGAGGTTGATGGGCAGATCGTTGGTACGCTGGGCGTGATCGGCCCCACGCGCATGCACTACGACCGCATGATCCAGATCGTGGACATCACCTCCAAGCTGGTCTCCAACGCACTGAGCCATCGCAAGTAGCACATACAATACGCGCCGCTGCCCTGCCGACGAGGCGCTGGCGCGCATCCTGGGGCGTTAGCTCAGTTGGTTAGAGCAGAGGACTCATAATCCTTTGGTCGTCGGTTCAAGTCCGCCACGCCCTACCAAATGTACATAAGGAAACCGTGCTACCTGATCGATAGCATGGTTGTGTTTTTTATTTTGTTTGTAGGCAATTTGTAGGCAACTTGCCTGAAACAGCCCCAGCAAAAGAAGCCCACGGCGGGGGCTTCGGTCGCGGGCGTGAAAGTAGGGCGCGGCAGGAGCAGGTGCGGGCTAGCGGAGATCGCCACGGCAATGCCACGAGGCATAGCGGTACCTGTGGCACCAGGCTCGCATCGCGCTGGGCGCGCTGCGACCGCAATGATGGGCACCGCTGGCGTGCCGCGTGGCGCCAATAGGCTGATGGGGGATCTGTAAAACACGGCAGATTGACTCGACCCCAAGCTGTTCGCGATGCAGATCGACGAAGGCCTTCAGGACTTGATGCGGCGGTCGAGTTCCGCCTGGGCGAAAAACGCGCTGGCCAGCTTCAGAATGTCGTTGGCCTTGCGCAGCTCGCGCACCTCTCGCTCCAGGTCCTTGATGCGCTGTGCATCCTCGGTGGTGAGGCCATTACGCTGGCCGCTGTCGCGCTCATGTTGCTTGACCCAGTTGTCCAGCGTCTGGGCGGTGCAGCCGATCTTGCCAGCTATGGATTAAATGCAGGCCCACTGCGACGGATGCTCGCCACGGTGCTCCAGCACCATGCGTACGCCGCGCTCGGGCACCTCGGGGGAAAACTTCGACTTCCTCATCTTGGCTCCATGATCTCAAATCACGGGGCCTCCTCGAAATCCGGGGCGCTTCAGCGTTGCCTTCGACCGGGGATCGGGTTTGGGCCAAGGCAGCAGCGGAATGCTGGCCTGGCGCGCTATACCACGGCGGCGCTGAACGGATCGGGCCGCCGCGCGAGCAACTGGGACAGCCGCTGCAGGCCCGCCTGCAGGCGTCCACGGTCCTTGATGCTGCCCAGAGAGATGCGGATGGCGTTCACGGCCGTGCCGCGCGCGCTGTCCGTGACAAATGCCTCCGCGGGCGTGACGGCGATGCCCTCGCTGGTGGCGGCCCGCGCCAGCTGCGCGGAACTCCAGTAGCCCGGCAACTCGAGCCATGCATGCAGGCCGTCCCCCGCGCCGCTGTACCGGCCCGCCAGAATGTCCCGGGCCATGCGGTGGCGCAGGCGCGCCTCCTGGCGCACGCCGGTCATCAATCCGGCCGCCGTGCCGTCGAGGATCCACTGCGTGGCAAGGGCCGCCGTCAACGGCGCGACCATCAGCGCGAACGATCTGAGCGCCACCAGGAAGCGCTCGCGTTCCTGCGGGTCCCGGATCAGCACGAAGGCGACGCGCAAACCAGGCGTCAGGCATTTCGACAGCGTGGAGATGTAGACCCCCTGTTGCGGGGCCAGCGCGGTAATCGGCGGCGGCGGCGCATCGGCCAGCAGCCAGTAGGGATCGTCCTCGACGATGCGTACTTTGCAGCGCTGGGCGATGTCGGCGAGCGCCTGACGCCGGGGTTCGGGCATGGTGATGGCGGTCGGGTTCTGCAGGGTCGGGTTGAGGTAGGCCAGCCCGGGCCGGTGCTGGCGGCAGGCCTGCTCCAGCCTTTCGGGCAGCATCCCGTGCGAATCCGCCTCCACCGCCACGACATGCCGGCCGAACTGGGTCGCGGCGGCACGCAGGCCCGGGTAGGCCATGGGCTCTGCAAGGATCACATCGCCGGGCTCCGTCAGCGCCAGGATCAAGGCCGCGATCGCAGCCTGCGCGCCCGGACAGGCCACCACCTGCGCAGCATCGAGCGGCCCCAGCATGGGGGCCAGCCATTGGGTGCCCGCCTTGCGGTCGGAGTCGCTGCCCCCGCCCAGGTGGTAGGTCATCAGCAATTCGGCATCGGTGCGTATCAGGACCTGGGCAAGGCCTTGTCGGAGCATGTCGCCAAAGTCCACGCCATCGGGTGGCGGCGGGGTGTTCATACTCAGGTCGAGCACCGCGGTCAGCTCGACTTTCGGCGCCGCAACATAGGTGCCCCGGGCGCCGCGGCCCTCCAGCAGCTGGCGGCGCCTGGCCTCGTCGTAGGCGCGTGTGACCGTCGTCAGGTCAACGGCCAGCAGGGCTGCCAGCTGGCGCTGCGGAGGCAGGCGGTCGCCGGGGGCCAGCGATCCGTCCGCGATCGCCGCCTGCAAGGCATCGGCAATCTGCAGAAAACGTGGCCCGCCCTGCACGGCCAATCGTGGGAACCAGCGGGGCGAATGCTCATCTTGTATGGGCTTTGACAAGGACATTTTGTCTTAATGTATGGATATTGTCTTTAAGTAATATGCCTTAGAACGCGCAGAAGCCCCATTCTTGTATGGTAACTACCGACGTTTTCGCCTTCCCCCTCGCGGCAGGCGGTGCGCCTCACGGCAGACAGTGCCAAGTCATTGGCTGGAAATTCTCAAAATGATCGACTGGGTCCCGGTAGTCTTCGTGGTGTTCAAGGTCCTCGCCTTCGGCACGTGCATGTTCTTCGCCATCAAGTGGCATTACGACCAGGGGAAGCAGGGGGCGGACCGGCGCGCGCTGCTGCGCACGGTTGCCAAGGTCGCGGCCGCCTTCGTCGTGGCGCTGGCGCTCGTGCTGCTCTTCATCTTCGGCCTGGCCAGCATGCTGGGCATCGACCTGAGACTTCCCTGATGGCCGGAAAGGTCCGGCCGATGCCCCGTCAGTCAATGAACCCGGCATGCGCAGCACGGCCCCCGGCGGCGGCCTCGCATTACCGCCAGCGCCGTTCGGGCCTGGCTTTGCTGCGTCGATGAGGCCTTGGGGAGGCCTGGAGTGCGCGCCCGCGCAGGGCGACTCCTGAATGGATAGCATAAAGTTCTTTCCCAGCAAAAAACCCAGGCCCAAAACACCTTAAATTGGCCGCTCCGGCATGCCCCCGCCCGCGGCCCCTACCAGCGCAGTGGCCCGTCCTCCGCACCGCGCAGGATCCAGCGCCAGGCCTCCACCCAGCAATGCGAATCCGGAGGCATGGGCGCCTCGCTTCCGGCGCTTTCTGCGGCCTTGTCCTCTGACGCACATTGCAGCGCCACCACGTCGACGGACTCGGTGCACAGCGCCCACCAGCGCTATCAGTGGCCTGGTCAAAGGCCGTGCCGTCGAAGCGCGCCTGCCAGTGGCGCCCATCGGCGTCCTGCCAGCGGGCGCTTTGGCCGTCTGGGGCCAGGGCCAGTTGCAGGGCGGGGCCCTGGTGCAGGCGCTGCGGGCCGCCGGGCTGCAGCAGGTGGATGCCCGCGGGTGGGGCGTTTATTATGGTTTTGGTCGCTACAGGTTCTTGTGTGGCAAGAATCTCAGGCCTTTTTGGGATCGAAATCGGGAGAGGGCTGCGGCTTGGATATGCGAACGGTGGGCGGGGCTGCGCCACTGTAGCCGGGTTCTGCGGTGGGCGTGCCCCGCGGCCCGATGGTGGGCCACGCCGCGGGGACAAGCGCGGCGGCGCCGTGGCGTGGCGCGCGGTGCTTCAGTGGGCCGGGCCTGTGCCGCGTGCGGCCTGCGCGCTGGCCAGCCTGCCCAGCAGGCGCAGCGCCGCCTCGAGCTCGGCGGCGTCGGCCAGGCCGAAGTTGATGCGCAGGTGGTGGCGGAAACGGTGGTCGGCCGAGAACAGGTGCCCGGGCGCGCTGCTCACGCCCTGGGCCAGGGCCTGGCGGTGCAGGGCCAGTGCGTCGATGCCCGCGGGCAATTCGATCCACAGGAAATAGCCGCCTTCGGGCGGCGAGGCGCGCGTGCCCGCGGGAAAGTGCTGGCCGATGGCGCGCAGGGCCACACTGCGCTGGCCCAGCAGCGTGAGGCGCAGGCGCCGCAGATGGCGCTCGTAGCAGCCTTGCTGCAGGTAGCGAGACAGCGCCTCCTGCGAGGGCACGGCGGCCGTCAGCGAGCTCGTGAGCTTGCGCCGCGCGAGGGCGGCCGCAAAGCGGCCCGCGGCGACCCAGCCGATGCGGTAGCCGGGCGCCAGCGTCTTCGAAAAGGAGCTGCAGTGCAGCACCAGGCCCTGGGTGTCCCAGGCCTTGGCCGGGCGGGGCTTGTGCATGCCGAAGTACAGGTCGCCGTAGACATCGTCCTCGATCAGCGGGATCTGGTGCTGGGCGAGCAGCTGCACCAGGGCCTGCTTGGCCTCGTCGGGCATCAGGCTGCCCAGCGGGTTCTGGAAGTTGGGCATGAACCAGCAGGCCTTGACGGGGTGGCGCTGCAGCAGCGCGGCCAGCGCGGCCACGTCCACGCCCGTGCGCGGGTGGGTCGGCACTTCGATGGCGCGCAGGTTGAGCCGCTCCAGGGCCTGCAGGGCGCCGTAGAAGGTGGGCGACTCGACGGCCACGAGGTCGCCGGGCCGCGTAACGACTTCGAGGCTCAGGTTCAGCGCTTCCATGGCCCCGTTGGTGATGACGATCTCGTGCGCATCGACGGCAAAGGCCGTGGCCAGGTAGCGCAGCGTGATCTGGCGGCGCAGCTCGGGGCTGCCCGGCGAGAGATGCTCGACCGTGCGCCAGGGGTCGAGCTTGCGCATGGCCTTGCTCTGCGCGAGGGCCAGCTTGTCGAGCGGGAACAGCGAGGGCGCCGGAAAGGCAGAGCCCAGCGGGGCCAGCTCGCGGTCGCGCATGTGTTCGAGCAGCTGGAAGACGAGCTCGGAGACCTCGACCTCCTGCTGCTCGCTGCTGGGGCGCGAGGATTCGGGTTCGGGCACGCCGGCCGCATCCGTGGCCACGTAGTAGCCCGAGCGGGGCCGCGCCTGCACTAGACCGCGGCCCTCCAGCAGGTAGTAGGCCTGGAACACGGTGGAGGGGCTGACCCCGCGGCTCGCGCTGGTCTGGCGCACCGAGGGCAGCCGCGTGCCAGGCGGCAGCGTGCCGTTGGCAATGGATTCCGCGATGTCGCCAGCCAGTTGTTCGTAGCGTTTCATGGTCCGGCGCTGGGGTGGGGCTCGGTGCCGCAGGCATGAAGGGCTGATCGCCATCGCCTGCGGATGCATCCAGTATATCGGCGCATCTGCTCCGGTATTTCTGCCCGATTGTGCGTCTTGCTTCGCTGCCCGGGCCTGAGCACACTGGCGCGCCGGGGGATGGGCCCCGCGGGAAAAGAGGGCGATATGAGCGAGACCGGGTCACGCAGCGGCAAGCGTGGGGTGGGTTGGAAGCAGAAGCTGGAGGGCGTGCTGCGGCTGGCACTGGGCCTGGCCGTGCTGGCGGGCCTGCAGCACGCGGGCGCACTCGCCGTCCAGTGGCTGGGCCTGCCCGTACCGCAGGCCATTGCGGGCATGGTGCTGCTGTTCGTGGTGCTGGCCGGCTGGGGCCGGCTGGCCGCGTGGGTCGAGCCGGCGGGCATGCTGCTGCTCCAGCACATGGTGCTGTTCTTCATTCCGGCTGTGGCGGGCGTCATGGAGCAAGCCCAGGCGTTGCGCGCCGGCTGGCTGCCCTTTGTCGTGGCCAGCGTTGCCGGGGCCGCGCTGACCCTGGCGGTTACGGCGCTCACGCTGCAGGCGCTGATCAAGCGCCAGGAGGTGCGCCCATGAGCGGCGCCGGCCTGACCATGGCGGCCACGCTGCTCACGCTGGGCGCCTACCTCTTCGCGCTCTGGGCCTACCGGCGCAGCGGCTGGGCGCTGCTGCCGCCCGTGCTCACGGGAGCGGCTGCCGTCGTTGCGCTGCTGCTGGCTGCGGGCGTGCCCTACGAGCGCTATCGCCAGGGCTGCCAGCCGCTGTCCTGGCTCGCGGGGCCCGCCACGGTGGCCCTGGCCCTGCCGCTGTACCGCCAGTGGGGGCGGTTGAAAGGCCTGTGGTGGCCCGTCATGGGCGCGCTGCTCGCGGGCTCGCTGACGGCTGTGGTCTCGGCCGTGGGCGTGGCCTGGCTGCTCGGGGCCGATGGGGCGCTCATGGCATCGCTGGCGCCCAAGTCGGCGACCATGCCCGTGGCCATACCTGTGGCCCAGAGCATGGGCGGGAGTGCCGCGCTGGGGGCCGTGGCCGTGGCCTTGACGGGCATTGCGGCGGCTGTTCTCTCGGGCGCCATGTGGGGCTGGCTCGGCATTCGCAACGACACGGTGCGCGGCTTTGCGCTGGGCGCGGCGGGCCATGCGATCGGCACGGCGCGGGCCTTCCAGATCGGCGAGACCGCGGTGTGCTTTGCGGCCCTGGCCATGGGCCTCAATGCCGTGGCCACGGGCCTGCTGGTGCCGCTGCTGCGCGGCCTGCTCTAGGGGCGCGGCGCTGGCGGTTGCCGCGGCGTCTCAGGCGCGCAGGCCCGCCAGGCCCATGAGCAGGCGCACCAACAGGGCCACCACGGCCAGCGCGGCCACGCTGGCCGCCCAGATCAGCAGCAGCCAGCCCAGGCGCCGCCACCAGCCGGGCGCGGCCATCAGTGGTAGCCCTCTCCATGCCGCACCTTGCCGCGGAACACGTAGTAGGACCAGGCCGTGTAGGCCAGGATGACGGGGATGATCAGCAGCGCGCCGACGAGCGCGAAGCCCATGCTCTGCGGCGGCGCGGCGGCCTCGCGGATCGTGATGGCCGGCGGGATGATGTGGGGCCAGATGCTGATGCCCAGCCCGCTGTAGCCCAGGAACAGCAGGCCCAGCGCGAGCATGAAGGGCGTGGCGCCCGGCAGGTCGTGGCGCAGGCTGCGCAGCAGCAGGCCGCTTGTGAGCAGCACGAGCAGTGGCACGGGGGCAAAGAAGGCCAGGTTGGGCCAGCTGAACCAGCGCTGGGCAATGGCCGCATGGGTCAGCGGCGTCCAGAGGCTCACGATGGCCATGGCCAGGAGCAGGGCCAGCGTGGCGGGCCGTGCCAGGGCCACCATGCGCGCGTGCAGCGAGCCCTCGGTCTTCACGATGAGCCAGGTGGCGCCCAGCAGGGCGTAGGCCACGATGAGGCCCATGCCCGTGAAGAGGCTGAAGGGTGTGAGCCAGTCCCAAGTCCCTCCGGCGTAGCTGCCGCCCTGCACCTCGAAGCCGTTGAGAAACGCGCCCAGCGCCACGCCCTGGAAGAAGGTGGCCACGTAGGAGCCCGCCATGAACGCGAGGTCCCAGAACGGGCGGTGGTGCGCATCGGCCTTGAAGCGGAACTCGAAGGCCACGCCGCGCCAGATCAGCCCCAGCAGCATGAGCAGCAGCGGCAGGTACAGGGCGCTGAGCACCACGGCATAGGCCAGGGGGAACGCGGCCATGAGCCCTGCGCCGCCCAGCACGAGCCAGGTCTCGTTGCCGTCCCAGACGGGAGCCACGGTGTTGACCATCACATCGCGGCTGCTGCGCTCCGGCACGAACGGGAACAGGATGCCTATGCCCAGGTCGAACCCGTCCATGATGACGTACATCATCAGGCCGAAGGCGATGATGACGAACCAGATGACTGGCAGATCAATCCCCATGATTCACTCCCGGTGAGGGTGGACGGGCGAGTCCGGTGCCGCCGAAAGCGGACGGGCCGGACGCTGGCTGGGCTGCTCGTGTTCGCTGCCCGTATCCCAGGGCTGCGGCCCGCGTGCCACGAGCTTGAGCATGTAGCGCACCCCGATGCCGAACACCGCGAGGTAGGCGACGATGAAGATCAGCAGCGTGGCGCCGAGCACCTGGGCCGAGTGGTTGGAGACCGCGTCCTGCGTGCGCATGACTCCGTAGACGATCCAGGGCTGGCGCCCGATCTCGGTGGTGTACCAGCCGGCCAGCACGGCGATGAGTCCCGAGGGGCCCATCCAGGTCGCGAAGCGCAGAAAGCCGCGCGAGCCATAGAGCCGTCCGCGCCAGCGCAGCCAGGTGCCCCAGCAGGCCAGCAGCAGCATGAGCATGCCCAGCCCGACCATCACGCGAAAGCTCCAGAAGACCACGGGCACGTTGGGCCGGTCCTGGGGCGCAAACTCCTTGAGGCTCCGGTACTGGCCGTCCCACGAGTGCGTGAGGATCAGGCTGCCCAGGCGTGGCACTCCCACGGCATAGCGCGTGGTCTCGCTGGCCATGTCGGGCCAGCCGAACAGCACGAGCGGCACGCCCTGGCCCGGCCGGTTCTCCCAGTGGCCTTCCATGGCGGCCAGCTTGGCGGGCTGGTGCTCGAGGGTGTTGAGCCCGTGCATGTCGCCCAGCGCGATCTGCACGGGCGTGGCGGCCAGCAGCATCCACAGCGCCATGGAGAGCATGGTGCGCACGCGCGGGTTATCGTTGCGGCGCAGCAGGTGCCAGGCCGCCGAGGCGCCGATGAACAGCGCCGTGGAGATGAAGGCCGCCATCGTCATGTGCGCGAGCCGGTAGGGAAACGAGGGGTTGAAGATGACCTCGAACCAGTTCACGGGCACCACCACGTTGTTGACGATCTCGAAGCCCTGGGGCGTTTGCATCCAGCTGTTGGAGGCCAGGATCCAGGTGGCCGAGACCAGCGTGCCCAGTGCCACCATCAGCGTTGCGAAAAAGTGCAGCCCCGGGCCCACCTTGTGCCAGCCGAACAGCATCACGCCCAGAAAGCCGGCCTCGAGGAAGAAGGCCGTGAGCACCTCGTAGGCCAGCAGCGGCCCAGTGATGCTGCCCGCAAAGGCCGAGTAGTGGCTCCAGTTCGTACCGAACTGGTAGGCCATGACCAGCCCCGAGACCACGCCCATGGCGAAGTTCACGGCAAAGATGTGCGACCAGAAGTGGTAGAGGTCGCGGTACACGGGGTTCTTGCGCCAGAGCCAGAGGCCTTCGAGCACGGCCAGATAGCTCGCGAGACCGATGGTGATCGCGGGGAAGATGATGTGAAACGAGATCGTGAAGCCGAACTGCGCGCGTGCGAGCTCGAGTGCCGTGAATCCCCACATGGAGCGCCTCCTTTTATGAGCCGCTCAGCGCGGCACGAGGAACGATGTTTTCTCGGAGACGCGCGCGGGTTCGGGGCCCAGCGACGCTACCTCGAAGAACACGGGATGCGCCCCCTCGGGCGCCGAACCATAGGGAATGCGCAGCCGCACGGCCACCCATTGCGACTGCGTGGCGCCGACCTCGATCTCGGGCTCGGAGGCCACCACCACGCCTTCGACGCCGCGTGCCTGGATGCGGTAGCGCTGGGGGGCTTCGGTGGCATTCATGATCTGCAGTCGATAGACGTTCTCGAGCTGGCCTCCGGCAACGATGCGCGACAGTGCGGCGCGGTCGCGCACCACATTGACCTTGAGCGGCGTGCGCTGCGCGAGGCTGGCGATCATGGCCGCGCTCAGCGCCACGAGGATGGCCGCATAGAGCAGCACGCGCGGCCGGGCCACCCGGCGCAGCATGCGTGCAGTGCTCCAGCGGCCCGCGATGCCATTGCTCGTCGCCAGGCGGATCAGGCCGCGCGGCAGGCCCACCTTGTCCATGACGCTGTTGCACGCATCGATGCACAGCCCACAGCCAATGCATTCATACTGTAGGCCCTTGCGGATGTCAATTCCGACGGGGCAGACCTGCACGCAGAGCGTGCAGTCGATGCAGTCGCCAAGCTCCGCGGCGGCAAGCGTCTTCGCCCCCTGCTTGGCGCGCACGCCGCGCGGCTCGCCGCGCTGCGCGTCGTAGGTCACGATGAGCGTGTCCTGGTCGAACATGGCGCTCTGGAAGCGCGCATAGGGGCACATGTACTTGCAGACCTGCTCGCGCAGAAAGCCCGCGTTGCCGTAGGTGGCCAGCGCATAAAACAGCACCCAAAACACTTGCCACGAGCCTTGCAGGGCTAGCAGCTCGCCGCCCAGCGCGCGGATGGGCACGAAGTAGCCCACGAAGCTGAAGCCCGTCCACAGCGAGAAGGCGATCCAGGCGCCATGCTTGGTCGTGCGCTTGCCCAGTTTTTCGAGCGTCCAGCCGCTCGCGTCGAGCCGCAGGCGCGCGCTGCGTTCGCCCTCGATGCGGTGCTCCATCCAGAGGAAGATCTCGGTGTAGACGGTCTGCGGGCAGGCAAAGCCGCACCATAGCCGCCCGGCCGTGGCCGTGAAGAGGAACAGCGCGAGCGCCGAGATGATCAGCAGGCCCGTGAGGTAGATGAAATCCTGCGGGTAGAGCACCAGGCCGAACAGGTAAAAGCGCCGGGCACCGAGGTCGAACAGCACCATCTGGCGCTGACCCCATTCGAGCCAGGGCAGGCCGTAGAAAACAATCTGCGTGACCCAGACCATGATCCAGCGCCAGGCCGCGAAGGTCCCGCGGATGGAGCGTGGCTGGATCTTCTTGCGGGCCTCGTAGAGGGCGCCGGAATCCGCGGCGATTGGGATGATTTTGCGCGGGGCGGGGGTGTGGGGGGATGGTTGTTGGGGGGACATGGGTACCTCGTGGTCGCGGTGCCCGGGGTGACCTCGGGGTGCCGCGATACCTGGGGACTATGGCCTTGGTAGCTCTAAAAAAACAGCCGCAGAAATTGATCAATTTTGCGTATCAGATGCGGTGCTGCGGTGACGAGCCCGAGGCTCGGCGTGCAAGCACGGGCAACAAACGGCTTGGGGCGGATGGGCGCCCGATGGCTTGCGCGGATGGCCGGCTTGGTTGTCGGGGATAGTGTTCACGTGTCCACCAAGAGTTGAGGTGGACACGAGGCTCCTATGCCGCAGAGCAGCCTTCAAGATGGGAGGACTGAACGCTCACGGTGCTGGACACAACCTGCGCATGATCCTGGCCGCGCTGCGGCTTTACTGCGCCTGCGTCGAGCTGACCATGCAGACGGTCATTGCTGCACTGCTCGCCGCTGCCGGTAATCGCCGACCGGCCTACGGCTGAGAAAGGGATTGTTCAGGGCGGACGAAGTAGATGACGAGGTGCATCAGCCGTACGGCAGATGGCTGCGCCAGGGGCGGCGGCTTCAGGCTGGTCGCGGTCGTTCGCGTTTGGCATCTCGGAGACTGCTTACGACTCAGAGCAAACATTGAAAGTTTGTTTAGCGGTGTCCCTGTAGATCCGGTGCATACGATCAAATCAGTAGATGCCATCACGGATCACTGTATTGCAACGATAGTTGCCAAAACAAGCTGACGCTGGCGCCGACCGAGGACTCCTATGTCGAGCACACAGTTACCGGTACGCCCCCTGCGCTTATCGTCCACGGGTTCGGCATGACGTTCCGTCGCCGCTACGCTTAAAGCTAGCTGCCGATATCGCTGGACCAATGAAAAACGTGGAGGATCCTGTGAACCACCGGGACAAGCATGACCCCCATAACCGCGATGAGCACCAGCCCCGAGTAAAGCGCGTAGAAGCCAGCGAACAGCTTACCAGCGTCTGACATGTCGGTGGTCTTCACGGGGCCCATACCGCCGAGAAGCATGGCCGAATTGAAGAAGGCGTCCAACCATGTCATTCGCTCGAATGCCCTGTATCCCCACATCCCGACCATTAACGAGAAAGCAACGATTCCCAGAGCAATGCTGGCATGTGTCAACAGGCGGACTGCAAAGCCCCTGGCGGGTATTGGTGGAATGTGAATCGGCTCGTAGATCGGCTTCATGTCGCTTTTCCTGGGCACGCTGCTAGGCCGGTATCGGGTCAGCGCAGCATCATGAAATCGATAAAACCCCGCTCAACCGAGGTTGCCACCAGCTTGACCCGGAGCAATTGCCCCACCCTGAGGTCGGCTACACCCCCCTTGAGTCGGCCTTCAGCCGGTGGCTCGACAATCCGAACCCAGGCGCCGTGGTCGTCGATCCCGGTGACCAGCGCATCAAATACCTGACCGATACGCGAGTGCAGCAGCAAGGCCGCTTCGGACTTGCGCATCTGCCGCTCCACCTTTTGCGCGGCATCCTCCTGGACGGTGCAGTGCGCGGCGAGCTCTGACAGTTCCTCGTTCGAATAGGGCGGGGGAGTCCCGGAAAGCACCGCCTTGATCAACCGCAAGGTGAGCAGATCCGGGTAGCGCCGATTGGGTGCGGTGGAGTGCATGTAGTCTTGGACCGCAAGACCAAAGTGACCGATTGCCTCGCTTTGCGGATGCTCCACCACGTACTCACCAGACCCCATAAGTTTGACGATTACCAGCGACAGGTCGGGGAATCTCAACGGGTCGGCCTGGTGTTGGCGGGCCAGAAAGGCCTCGAGAGCCTTGGCGTCGGGCTGGTGCGGAAGACTGACGCCGTATCCGTATGCCACTTGGACGATTCGCTGCCAGCGCTCCGGTGAGCGAACCACGCGGCGAAGCGACGCGCTGCCCTGCGCCGCCAGAAATCGTGCTGTACACCCATTGGTAGCGATCATCAGCTCTTCTATGAGTTGCCGAGCACGGTTGTGCGGTTGCTGGCGAATGTCGACGATGCGCTCCCCTGCAAACAGCGCTTTGGGCTGGAAGGTCTCAAACTCCAGTGAACCCTGCGCCCTGCGCAAGACACGAAGCTTCTGTGCGAGCTCATCTTGCAGACGCAGCTGGGTATTCATGCCAGCGACGCGTCGCGCTGGCTCGGGCAGCTCACCCTCGCCTTGTAGCCACGCCGAGACGGCGTCGTAGGCCAACTGAGCCTTGTTGCGCACCAAGGCGCGGAAGATGGTGGAGCCGGCCAGGACACCGTCATCGCTGAACAGCATCTCAACGACAAGAGCCAGTCGGTTCTGGTCAGGGTTGAGAGACGTCAGGTCGTGGCACAACCGCTCGGGGAGCATCGTAAACACTCGTGCCGACGTGTACACCGATGTGGTGTTGTGGTGGGCGTGTGCGTCAATCGAAGAGTCCTTCTTGACCAGCGAGTCAACGTCGGCGATTGCGACCCAGACCTGCATCTGGCCTTTGCCCTTCGGTTCTATGGCCGTCAGTTGGTCCAAATCTTTTGAGTCGTCGTTGTCGATCGAACACCAGGGCAAGCCGGTCAGGTCCCGAATGCGTGGATCGGTCTCACGGGCGGGGCCCTTGAGCTGCGCCAGTTGCCGATGGACGGCATCGTCGAACTCGGGCTCCAGTCCGCGACTGAACATCGCCCATGTCGCGATGGTGGCGAGGCTGATCCGGTGGTTGGTCAGTGCCAGACGCATGTGAGCCTCCGTTTGCAAATTTTGCTCGGTGATTCTGCTCTCCTCATCGCCCGCCATGTTGGCTTGTCGTGCGGAACTGCCCTAGGGTATCGTGGAGGTGACAGGTCATCACCATCGAGCTGATCCCAAACGATGGGAGATCGGCCGGTGCCCATGCTGAACAATTTCAACGCAAGCCTGGCACGCGGAAGTGCATGTTCAGGCGCAATGAGACCACCCTATGCGATGCCAACAATGTCGCTTCTGGATACCCCTAAGCCCCGACGCGCCGAGCCAAATGGGCCGTTGTTATCGCTATCTCAGGCGCTTCCAATAGGTGAAGGGATGCGAGGCTCGCGGGTCTGGTAAGCACCGATAGGTTGGGCTCAAGTGTGGGGACACAGGTGTTTGGGCTGGTGGGTCCGCCACCGCGTTCAGCGAACTACCAGCACCGGTATCTCGGAGTGCGTCAGCACCTGCAGGGTTTCGCTGCCGATCAGCACGCGCTTGATCCCGCCACGCCCGTGAGAGGCCATCACGATGAGATCTGCTTTCATCTTCTGGGCGACCTTCAACAGTGCCTCGGACACATTGGTCGACTTCATCACGGCGGTGTTCACGGTGATGTGCTGGTCCACCGTTTCCTCTCTCAACTCGTTCAGCGAGGCCTGGGCCTTCTGCACTTGTGTTTTTTCCAGTTCGCTCACCTGTTTGGCGCTGAGCACAGGCTGGCCGTCGAAGAACGCATTGGGGTACTTTGGCACCACCCGCACCATCGTCAACGATGCGCCGAGTTCAACTGCCAGCTTGGAGGCAGCGACAACCGCCGTTGTGGACAGCTTGGAGCCATCGGTCGCCACGAGAATCTTCTTGTACATTGGGCACTCCTTTCCAGGGCCTTTGGTGCGGCCGAGCATCGAGTTTGTTGTGCAAGCCCGCGACAAGCGGGGGGCTGCGACGAATGCCAACGTAGCCTTCTTGTAAGGGGCCAGCGCAAGATGCATCAAACACCTTTTTTTCCCGGTGCGCAACCCTGTGCGATCGGATGCCTTAACGAAGCGCATCGGGCGCCTGTTTGACTTTCAGGTTTGCGCAAATCGCGCCTGTGAGCGTAAGGTTGTAATAGCCGCTGTGGTCAATCGTGTCCGACGCACCGGTCGTCCAAGCCTCTCTTCTGCCCAACTGAAAGCTGCCCATGCTGTACCGGTTCAAATCACAGGCCACGGCAGATCTCGTCATGCTGGGAGCGCGATGCGCGGGGTGGCTGGTGAACATCCTCGAGTTAGCGAATAAAGCCCAAGTAGCGGTGGTTTGGTCCGAATCCTGATCGCTCTACTTCCCATCCCAACTAAAGCTCCTTTGAATCGCTAAGCATGGCAGCGTTGACGATCGGTGTGCGCACGGGCACCTGGGCGGGCTCTGGACAGGGGCATCTGACGGTTCATCGGTGACCGCTCCATTCGCGGTAGCCGATCTCGCTGACCAGCGGCCCGACGGCCGCTTTCGCTGCTTACTAGACATTTGCCACAAAAATTAGGGCGATCGCAATCGCCGGGCGAGGGAGCATTTTGATCTCACGGTACACCCAAGTCGATTGCCCGGCAGCGCGCGTGCAAGCTGAGCATTGGCGCTGCGCTTTTCCTAGTCGTCTTCGCGCACCCGGTATTGCCCCATCAACGTCTGCTGGACGGCCGGCGGCACGGCCTCGTAGTGCGACAACGCGAGAGGTAGTTGTTAAAGACCAGCGCCGCAGGCGCTGGTCCCTCGCAGAGAAGGCGGCCGTGACCAACGCCGGGTTGTTGTGCTCACAAAGCTAGAAAAGTAAGCAGGTCACGGGGAGCGTTCGCCCACCCCTTCCTAGGTATCACTGCGAGGGAGCACGATTGCCTTCTCCAGCAGCGTCACGATTTTTGATGGCGGGGTTTTCAAAGGTGCCGCCAATTTGAACAGTGTCGTCAAAGTAGGTTGGCGCTGCCCCAGCTCCAGCATGCTGATGTAGTTGCGCTCCAACTCGGCCTCAAAACCGAGCTGTTCTTGCGTCAGGCCCACCTCTTTCCGAAGCTTGCGCAGGACGCCGCCGAACGCGATTGCAATATCCAATGAATTCTCCAACTATTGTTGGAAATTTCAAAGGAAAGTGCTACGCTCGTCTTCCAACCATAGTTGGAATTTGATGATGTGAGCTTCACACTCTCTATCGCCACCCTCCTATGCCTGATGAATGCCACAAGTTGTGGCCAACAGGGGTAACTCAGTCGTCATCCCTTTCCCCCCTCCTGCTTGACTTTCATGTTGTACGCAGCGGGCAGGGCCACTTTTACCAACTCACTTTCGACGAGAGAGAGCCTTCATGATTCGAGGAAAAATCGTCTGCGGCCTTACGCTGATCCTGACCTTGGGTGCTTGCGCCAATACCCAGTGGCGCCATCCAAACTACAGCAGCAGTCCTGCGCTGCATGAGCAGCGGTTGTCTATCGACAACGGGTATTGCGCGCAGGTTGTCCAAGGGACTGCTCCTATGCCGGCAATAGCAGTGGCTTCAGCCACTCCTAGCGGCTACTACGTAAGCGGCAGCAGCACGACCTATGGCAACCAAGGCATCAACACCAGTAACTACAACGCTACCGTTACACCCGCCGTGAACCCTGTGCAGTCATTTACTGGTGGTTTTGCCCAGGGTGCGGCCATCAGAGCTATGTGGGATGCAAAACGTGCCCAAAAGGACATCCACAGGGGCTGCATGGCGCGCCTGGGTTGGGTTGCGCAGTAGTCGATCAGCTGTTGCCGATCTTGTTGACATCGGCGGCGGAAGGTGGACAGCGGGTCAATTTTGCTTGGGCGTACCCTAGTGTCGGTTCTGATCATCGTCGCTCTGCTGTTGGACAGCAACTACAGCTGCCATAGGGAACAGCCAGCTCTTCAAGCAGCCATAGGATGCGCCGCGAGCGCGACGTTTCAAGGTGGTGGACGGTGAGCATGGGAAGCCTTGGTAGCAGCAATCGACTAGGCGGATTGACGCAGCCAGCGCATCAGCCCGCCTAGGGCGTGTCATCAAATGAGCCAAACGACAGTGGCAGCCAGATGTATGGCCCCCAGGAAGGCAGTTGCGGTCTTGTCGTAGCGCGTAGCGATGGCCCGGTACTGCTTCAAGCGTGCGAAGAAGTTCTCGATCAAGTGGCGTGCCTTGTAGAGATGCCGGTCGTATGCACGCTGCACCTTGCGAGTGCGGATGCTGGGGATGACCACAGCCTTGCCCGCCTCCAGTAGCGGATCGACCACCCGCTGCTGAGCGTCATATGCCTTGTCGGCGATGACCATCCGGGCATCGATGTCCTTGAGTAGGACATCCGCGCCGTCCAGATCCGAGGCTTGTCCTGCGGTAAGCACAAAGCCTGTGGGATTGCCCAGCGAATCCACCGTGGCGTGGATCTTGGTGCTCAAGCACCCTCGGCTGCGCCCGATGGCTTGCGCCTCGGCCCCCCTTTACCGCCGCCGCTGTGCTGGTGGGCTCGCACGATGGCTGCATCGATCATGGCGTACTTGTTGCCTGCATCCTGGGCCAGGGCTTGGAAAACGCGTTGCCACCCCCCACTTCGGCTCCAGCGCATGTGGCTCAGGTGCACCACCCGGAAATCGCCCAAGCACTCGGGCAGGTCACGCCATGGAATGCCGGCGCGGTAGCGATACAGCACTGCATCGACAAACAGCCGGTTGTTCTTGGCCGGGGCTCCGACATGTCCAGCCCTACCGGGCAACAGGTCTTGGATCTGAGTCCATTGGCTATCTGTCGAGGCGTATCTGCGATGCATGCTCCTGATAACGAAGCATCAACCAGATTTGATGACACGCCCTAGGTCGCCATGCCACGAGGCAACAGGCGGCTGTACTCATCCCTGACTACGGCGTAGCACTCGCACGTCCGCCGCTCCAGGCCCAGCCGGTCCAACACGGTGATGTGTCCGCGTGCATAGCGGATGAGCCCTGCGCGCTGAAGCTTGAGCGCGCTCTCCGTGACGCCTTCCCGCCGCACGCCCAGCATGTTGGCGATCAGTTCCTGTGTCATGACCAGCTCAGTCCCCTCCAGTCGGTCCAGGCTAAGCAGAAGCCAACGGCACAGTTGCTGATCCAGGGAATGGTGCCGGTTGCACACTGCGGTCTGGGCCATTTGTGCAATCAGTGCCTGGATGTAGCGCAGCATCAGATACCGCACAGGACCTGATCGGCCAAACTCTTCCTGGATCACCTGTGCACGCATGCGCAACCCCTTGCCAGCGCTCTGCACCAAGGCCCTGCTGGTGGTGGACTCTCCCCCCATGAGGATGGCAATCCCCACCACCCCGTCGTTACCCACCACCGCGATTTCCGTAGAACCGCCATCCTCCAGGACATACAGCAGCGACACGATGGCGTCGATTGGAAAATAGACGTGGTTCATGCGGATACCGGACTCGTACAGCACCTGTCCAAGGGGCAGGTCAACGAGTTCCAGTTCGCTGTGCCACCGGCTCCATTCAGGCTCCGGCAAGGCGGCGAGCAGGCGGTTCTTTTGGTAAAGATCGGATTTTTCCATGCTTGGCCTCCACCACAGCGAGCCTACTTTTTAGCGTCCATTCGATGCAATGTAAGGTATGGCTGCCCAAAAAATAAGCATAACTGCGGCCTGGGCCCGCACACAAGCGGAAACGGCAATGCCTTGCGCGGGCGCAGGCCCGGCGCAAGACCACTCCCCCCGCACTCTCATGAGGCTTGTGTGCCCTTCCTGAGAGTCAGCCCACAGGCTTTTCAATGGTCGCGACCCGGCCCTCGGTCTGCACCTTTGTCGCGTATCTTGTCCTGCCCCTGCCCCTGCCCCTGCCCCTGCCCCTGCCCCTGCCCCTGCCCCTGCCCCTGCCCCTGCCACTGCCACTGCCCTGGCTCTTGGGGTACGCCTTTGCCTTGCGGATGGCCATCATCCCGCCGCGCTGCTGGCCGGGGCTCATGTGGGGCTGCTCCTGGCTGCTGCGGCCCCGAACGTCGTTCGACCGAGCCGCCTTGCGAAGGAGGCCGTCCAGGTGTTGGCGGGCGCTGGAGGTCCTGCTCGGGCTGTCTCAGGGTTCTCTCCTGAGGCATGTCCTGTGACTTTCGCGGAGCCGGCGCGGGCGCTCGGGGCGCTGCCTGCTCCTGCTGGGATGGCCCAGGAGGGATAGAACGCTGGTAGCCCGGTTGCTCTGGGCGCCTCTCCCGAGGCGCGCTCTGCCGCTGCTGCTGAACAGGGGCAGGTTCGCGCGGCACCGCCCGCTCCTGATAGTGTTGCTGCACGACGGGGTCACGCGGCTTGTAGCGGTAATTCTGGTCGTGCAGCATCCGCTGCAGCTGATCTTCACGGGGGTACCGATCTCCCGAGTACTGGCGTTGGTAGGTTGGCAGCGGCGCGGGTGCTGGCACGCCACGGTGATCCCACTGATCCCACCCACTACGCCGCTGCTGCCATTCACCACCCCAGCGCTCGCCCCAGCGGGGAGGGGCATTGGGCTGCCAGCCGCGGAAGTACCTGGGCGGGTGGCGGTAGTACCGGACGGGGACTCGCAGCAGATACACGGGCACTACCTCCGGCGCCACCCAGCCCCAGGGGCCGTTGTACCAGGCGCTCGCGTACCAGTCGTCCTCCTGGTAGACCCAGTACAGGCCGTCGTAGAAGAAGAAGTTCGCCCGCAGGTTCGGCGCGTAATAGACCGGGTAGCCCGGCACGCGCGCGAGCTGCGGGTACGCCGGCAGGTTGATCCCGATGCTCACGCCGGGAAGCCCGATGCCGATGCCGATGCTCAACTGGGCCAGGGCCGAGGTGACCGAGCCGAGCACCATCCACAACGCAATGAGTAGATAGCGGTAGCGCATGTTCTGTCCTCCAGTAAGGGATCCAGCTCGCCACGCCTTGCAGCGGACACAAGGAATCCGCTGCAAGGTGTGTCGGGGCGTTACAGCCCTCGTCCCTGAATCAGACGAACCAGGATCACCACGACCGCGATGACCAGCAGGATGTGGATGAATCCACCCAGCGTGTAGGAGGTGACGAGCCCCAGAAGCCAGAGGATCACGAGGATGATGGCCAGTGTTAACAGCATGTTGCTTCTCCTTTTGCGAAGGTGTGGCAAAAGGTCAGGTGGATGTTCGCTCACCGACATGCCACGAATCTGCATCCTCTTGCGTGGTCGGTCCGTCGTCTGTGCGTCGCGGTACACAGGCGAGGCGGGGTGGACTAGTGCCGCGCAAGTGGGTGGGTTCGCGTACAGACAGCAGCGCACGTCGGCGTAGCCTTGCAAGGCTCGCTGACGGAGACCCTGTGAGATTTTCTGTCGGTGGGGCAGGGTCGTTATCACCCGAACACGCCCCAGAGAACCCATCCACTATCACAGGAGGCTTGCCATGATCATTCGCACCACCCTCGCCGCCGCCATTGCCGCGGCGGCTCTTCTCACCGCGGCTGGTTGCGCGGTCACCCGCGGCCAGGAGACCGTCGGCGCCTACGCCGACGACACCTGGATCACCACCAAAGTCAAGGCGAGCTTCGCCGAGGACAAGGATGTCGCGGCCACCTCGATCAGCGTCGAGACGCTCAACGGCACGGTGATGCTGTCGGGCTTTGCCAAGAGCACGCTGGAACGCAACAAGGCCGAGAGCATCGCCCGCTCGATCAAGGGCGTGAGGTCGGTCAGAAACGAGGTCGTCGTGCGACCTTGAGCGCTGGCTCGTACCCGTTTTTTCATGCATCACCCTCACAGAAAGGCATTGCCATGAACTGGGACCGTATCTCCGGCAACTGGAAGCAGGTGACCGGAAAAGCCAAGGAGCAATGGGGCAAGCTGACCGATGACGACCTGGACATCATTGCCGGCCGCCGGGACCAGCTCGCCGGCAAGATCCAGGAGCGCTATGGCGTGGCCAAGGAAGATGCCGAAAAGCAGCTGGCCGAGTGGGAAAGCAAGGCCAGCGATTCGTGGTTCAAGTAGTTCGGGGCCTGTGCGGCTGAGCGTCCTCGCCGCACGGCTTTCTTCGTCGCGCCGCGCTGGCGCCTCAGGTTCAGCCCTCAGGGTGAGTGCAGCCGGAGACGGCGGTGTGTCGGCGTCGTTGCCTGCGGGCTGTCCGCAAACCTCTCACTGTCAGTTTCGCGCGGCCTGCGGGCCGTGCCCAAGGAGCTTTTGATGCCCCCCCCTGTCATGGCCTCACCCCGCTGGAGCACCGCATCGTTCGGTGACACCGCGGAAACTTTTTCAAGGGAGCTGTCGGCCCTGGGCGAGCATCTTCACCTGTGCCGGGGATTGCGCGGCCGATGGTTCGCCCTTCAATGCGCCGCCGAGACCCTGAGCGGTTTTGTCGCGGCGCATTTCGTGACCACGCTGGTGGTCATTGCGCTGTTGATCGGTGTCGGCTCCCTGGCGCAGTAAGCCATGACGCAACCCGGGTTGTTGCGCCTGATTCCCGAGGCGTCGCCGTCCCTGTGCGACATGCTCGACCCCGCGCGCGGCGCACTACAGCCGCCGATCCGGGCCGAGATCTTCGGGATGGAGCGCTTTGCGCAGCATGGCCGCAGCCTGGGCGAGGCGCACCGCGCCGCCCCGGCAACCTCTCGCACCGGGACCTTCTTTCCGCGTCTGCGCAGCAACATCCTGACGCTGCGCGAGGCCAGCCATTACCTTGGCGCGCAGGCGGGCAGCGGCCACGACGTCAGCCCGGCAACCGAGTGGCTGCTGGACAACGCGCACGTCATCGAGGCGCAGCTCAAGGAAATCCACGAGGGCCTGCCGCGCCGCTACTTTCGCACCCTGCCCTCGCTGATCGACCCGCCGCTGGCCGGTCTGCCGCGTGTCTACGGCGTGGCCTGGGCTTTCGTGGCCCACACCGACGGCGCGTTTGATGAAGACCTCCTGATGCATTTTCTGGGCGCCTACCAGGAGGCGCGCGAGCTGTACCTGTGCGAGATGTGGTCGCTGCCCACCACCTTGCGCGTCGTCCTGGTTGAAAACCTGCGCCGCCTGGCCGAGCGCGAGGCCGCCCACAAGGCGGCACGCGAGGCGGCCAACCTGTGCTGCGACCGCATCACCGCCTACACCCTGCACACGCTGGACCAGCTGGTCGCGCTGCTGGCCCGGCGCGGCGTCGAGCGGGTGTTTCTCGCGCAGATGGCACAGCGCCTGAACGCGCGCCGCACGGCCGATCACACCCTCTATCAGGAGTGGGTGCGCAACGCGCTGCCCGACCCGGCCGCCCAGCAGGCGCAGCAGGCCATCGACCAGACGGCCGACAACCTGAGCGTGAGCAATGCCGTCACGTCGCTGCGGGCCATCGGCGCCGCCGAGTGGCCGGACATCGTGGCCGCCACCAACCGGCTGATGCGGCTGATGCTCACCTCGCCGGTGTTCGAGGCCGAGGACGGGCCCACGCGCGACCAGACGCTGCACGGCATCGAGCGGCTGGCGCGGCGCAGCGGACGCAGCGAGGCGGCGGTGGGGCAGACGCTGCTGGACCTGATGCGCAGCGCCGAACACGCCGGCAGCGCCGCCGCCGTGGCCAGCCACTGGCTGCGCGGTGCCGGCCGGGCCACGCTGGTGCGGGCCCTGGACCTGCCCGCGCGCGCGGCACTGTCCTGGCGCGGCGTGGGCCGCCGCGTGGCCTTGCCGGTCTATCTGGCGGCGATGGTGCTGGGCACGCTGGGCCTGGTGGCGTGGCTGCTGCAGCGCTACCCGGCCGCCGGGCCGGCCGGCTGGGACGCCCCCGCCTGGCTGACGCTGCTGGGCGCCGCGCTGATGATGTTCCCGGCCTCCGAGGCGGTGCTGGCAATGATCCACCGGCTCATCAGCGAGTCCGTACCGCCCGACCACCTGCCGCGCCTGGCCCTGGCCCACGGCATTGCGCCCGAGCACCGGGTGCTGGTGGTGATCCCGTGCCTGCTGAACGACCCGGCCTCGACCGATGCCCTGGTACACCGCCTGCGCCTGCACTACCTCGCCAACCCGGAGCGCCATGCCCAGTTCGCGCTGCTGACCGACTGGGCCGATGCCGACGCGGCGCAGCTGCCGTCGGACCAGGCCTTGCTGGACCGGGCCGTGCAGCAGATCCAGGCCCTGAACACGCGCCATCCCCGGGAGGAGGATGAGGCCGGCCTCGCGCCGCGCTTCATCGTGCTGCACCGGCCGCGCCAGTTCTGCGAGACCGAGCAGCGCTGGATCGGCTGGGAGCGCAAGCGCGGCAAGCTCGCGGCCCTGTTCGCCGCGCTCGCCGAAGGAACGTCCAGCGCCTTCCTGGACCTGGGCGAGTTTTCGCGTATCGCCGCCGGCACGCCCTATGTTGTGACGCTCGACAGCGACACCCAGCTGCCGCCCGGGCGCCTGCGCGAGCTGGTCAGCGTGGCCGCTCATCCGCACAACCAGCCGCGGCTGGACGCAAGCGGGCGCGTGGTGGTGGGCGGCTACGGCATCCTGCAGCCGCGCCTGGTCACGCCGCTGCCGGCGCCGCGGGAGCTCACGCTCTACCACTGGCTGTTTGCCGGGCAGCCCGGCATCGACCCGTACAGCGCGGCCAGCTCCGAGGTCTATCAAGACGTGTTCGGCGAGGGCAGCTTCACCGGCAAGGGCCTGCTGCACGCCCGGGCCATGCATGCCGTGCTTGGCGGCGGGCGCCTGCCCGAAGGCCGGGTGCTCAGCCACGACCTGTTCGAAGGGGCGCTGGCGCGCTGCGCGGCGGTGACCGACATCACGGTGATCGAGGACGCGCCGTTCCAAGCCGATGTGGCCGCCTCGCGCGTGCACCGCTGGACGCGCGGGGACTGGCAGCTGCTGCCCTTCCTGCTGAATCTGGCGCGCTTTCGCGTCGGCACCATCAACCGCTGGAAGATGTCCGACAACCTGCGCCGTTCGCTGGTCGCGCCCGCCTCGCTGGCTCTGGTGCTGCTGGCGCTGGCCGGCGCCGTCGTGTCGCCGTGGGCGGCGCTGGTTCTGGTGCTGGCCGCCTACACCGCCGGGCCGCTGCTGGGCGCGCTGGCGGGGCTGGCGCCGGCCCGCGAGGACGTGGCCCGCGAGCGCTTTTACCGGCAGGCCTTCGCCGACCTGGCGCGCGCCCTGTGGGGCGGGTTGTGGCATGTGAGCCAGCTGCTGCAGCAGGCGCTGCTGTCGGGCGATGCCATCGCGCGGGCGCTCTACCGCATGACCATCAGCCACCGCCACCTGCTGCAATGGACCACGGCGGCCGCCGCCCAGGCCCAGGCGAAGACGCGACTGGCCGCCGTGGTCCGCCAGCACTGGAAGGAGCCGGTGCTGGCGCTGTGGCTGCTCGGCGCGCTGCTGCTCGCCCGCACCCCTTGGCCCGCGCTGGCGATCGGCCTGTGCGCCATGTGGGCCGCGGCCCCGGTGGGCACCTGGTGGGCCAGCCGGCCGCGCCCGGTGCGCAAGGTCGCGGCGCTGCCGCCGCCGGACCACGACTACCTGGAGGGCATCGCGCGCGACACCTGGCGCCTGTTCGAGCGCTGCGTCGGGCCCGAGGACCACCACCTGCCGCCCGACAACCTGCAGACCTCGCCGCACGAGATGGTGGCGCACCGCACCTCGCCCACCAACATCGGCCTGTACCTGCTGAGCGTGGCCTGCGCGCGGCAGTTCGGCTGGATCGGCACGCAGGAGCTGCTGGAGCGGCTCGACGCGACGCTGGCCACGCTGGCCACGCTGCAGCGCCATCGCGGACACCTGCTCAACTGGTACGACACCCGGACCTGCGAGCCCCTGCTGCCGATGTATGTGTCCACGGTGGACAGCGGCAACCTCAGCGGCCACCTGCTCGCGCTGGGGCAGGCCTGCCTGGCGCTGGCGGGTGCGCCGCATGAGGCCGGCGCGGCGCGGCAGGCGATCCGCGCCTCCCGGAAACGGCTGGACCGATGGCCCGACCTGCTGCCGTCCCTGGGCGGCGACACGGCCCTGGCCCGCCTGCTGGCGCTGCCCGACCCGCTGGAGGCAGGCCAGTGCGACGGCGCGGCCTTCGAGTTGCTGCTGCGCGAAGCCGGTGAGCAGCTGCACGCCCTGGGCGCCGACCCTGGCGAGCCCTCGGCCCTTGCCATGGCGGGGCCGCGCGACGAGCGGGCCTGGCGCTTGGCGGACCACCTGGCCATGCTGCGCTCGGCCTGGCGCGACCGGCAGGCCGACACGCCGGCGGGGGCGCAGCTGGCGGCGCAGCGCCTGCAGACCCTGGCCCATACCTGTGGCCTGCTGGCTTGGGATGCGGATTTCTCGTTCCTGTACCACCCCCGGCGCCATCTGCTGCACATCGGCTACCGGGTGGCCGAGCAGCAGCTGGATGCCAGCTTCTATGACCTGCTCGCCTCCGAGTCGCGGCTGACCAGCCTGCTGGCCATCGCCAAGGGCGACGTGCCGGTCAGCCACTGGACGACGCTGGGCAGGCCGTTCTATGCCTGTGGCACGCACGCGGGCCTGCGCTCGTGGGCGGGTTCGATGTTCGAATACCTGATGCCCAGCCTGGTGCTCGACGAGCCGCCCGGCAGCGTGTTGCATGAAGCCTGCGCGGTGGCGCTGCACGAACATATCGCCTTCGGCACGGCGCAGGGCGTGCCCTGGGGCCTGTCCGAGTCGGCCTATGCCGGGCGCGACTACACGCTGGCCTACCAGTATGCGGCGCAAGGCGTGCCGCGCCTGGCGCTGCGCCGCACCCCGCCGGACGAGCTGGTGGTCGCCCCCTATGCCACGGCGCTGGCGGCGCAGCTGGCGCCGCACCGTGCGCGGGGCAACTTCGCGGCGCTGGAAGAGCTGGCCGGGCGCGCGCGCTACGGCTTCATCGAGGCGATCGACTTCTCCCCGGCGCGGCAGGCGGGCGCACACCCGAGCACGCCGGTGCGCACCTTCATGGCGCACCACCAGGGCATGAGCATCGTGGCGCTGGCCAACGTGCTGCTGGACGGCGCGCCGCGGCGCTGGGGCATGGCCAATCCGCACATCGAGGCCGTCATTTCTCTGCTGCACGAACGGGCGCCGCGCGAGCTGTCGCGGTTGTCCGCGCCGCCGTCCGCGCCGCTGCCGCAGATGGTGCAGCGGCATGCGCCGCGCATGCTGCACGACGTGGTGCCGGGCACCGCCGCGCTGGAGGCCACGCACATGCTGTCGAACGGCCGCTACAGCGTCACGCTGCGCGCCAACGGTGCCGGCTGGAGCCGCTGGGGCCCCGCCGCCCTCACCCGCTGGCGCGACGACGCGCTGCGCGACGACCACGGCAGCTTCTTCTACCTGCGCCGGCGAAGCGCGGGCGATGCTGCGCCAGCGCGGCCGGTCTCGCTGACCCAGCATCCGGCGCCCGACCCGGCGGCGCACTACCAGAGCACCTTCCATGCGGACCGCCTCTGCTTCGACACCGGCTGGCCGGACCTGGTGGCGCACATCACGGTGTGGGTCAGCCCGGAAGACGACATCGAGTTCCGCGAGGTCGAGCTGCGCAACCTGGGCGAGGAGGCGCTGGACCTCGAACTGATGTCCGCCTTCGAGGTGGCGCTGGCCGAGCCGCGGGCCGACGAGGCGCACCCGGCCTTCTCCAGCCTGTTCGTGCGCGCCATCTGGAAGCCCCCGCACCAGGCGCTGGTGTTCGAGCGCAGGCCGCGCCTGCCCACCGAGCCGGGCGTGCGCCTGGCGCATTTCCTGGCCGTCAGCGACCCGCCGGTGGTGGAGGTGAGCGGCCAGGTCGACCGGCAGCGCTGGCGCGGCCGCAACCAGGCCCCAAACGCACCCCAGGCCGCGTTTGCCGCCCTGCCCGCGGCATCGACCGATCCGGCGGCGCGTGACGACGGCTCGCAGGACATTGCCCTGGACACCGGCCTGGACCCGGTGTGCGCGCTGTCCGTGCGGCTGCGCATCGAGCCGGGCGCGAAGGCCATGCTGACGTTTGCCACGGCCGCGTCCGACCACGGCCCCACGCTGCATGCGGTGATCGACAAGTACCGCCAGCACAGCCATGTGCAGCGCGCCTCGCTGATGTCGGCCACACTCACGCGCATCCGCCTGGACGCCCTGCGCCTGAGCGCCGAGAACTTCGCGGCCATCCAGACGCTGACCACGGCGCTGGTGCTGAGCCTGACTCGCCCGCATGCCGGCCCGGCGCGCGCCGACGATGCAGTGGCCGAGGTCTGTGACCGGCGCCTGCTGTGGCGCCTGGGCATCTCGGGCGACCGGCCCATTGTCCTGGTGTCGGTCAGCGTGATGCAGCACCTGGGCCTGCTGCGCGCGCTGGCGCAGGCCCTGCGGCTGTGGTCCTGGGGCGGCATCGCCTGCGACCTGGTGGTGGTGAATGCCGAACTCGCCTCCTACGACATGGCGTTCTCGCGCGAGATCGCCGCCCTGCGCGAGCGCCACGAGGCCGACCGCGGCGTCCCCCCGGGCGCCCCCAGCAGCGCCGGCTTTCATGTGGTGCGCGCCGCCGATCTCGGCGCCGACGAGCTGAGCACGCTGCACAGCCTGGCGCGCATGTGGCTGCAGGCCGACGGCCGCCCGCTGCTGCAGCATCTGCGGGAGTGGGTGGCGCTGCATGAACAGGACTTCGAGGCGCGGCATGACACCTCCAGCGCGGCATTGGCCGTGGCCGCGGCGGCCCCGGGCATGGAGCCGCCACCGACCGGCGACTTCGAGCAGGCCTCGGGCGAGTTCCGCTTCGAGGCGGGCGCGCGGCTGCGCCCGGTGCGCCCCTGGGCCAACGTGCTGGCCAACCCGGGCTTTGGCGCGCTGCTGACGGAAGCCGGCGGCGGCTACAGCTGGGCGGTGAACAGCCGCATGAACCAGCTCACCGCCTGGTCCAACGATCCGGTGGCCGACCCGCCGGGCGAGTGGTTTGTGCTGCAGGACCTGCACACCCGCCGGGCCTGGAGCGTGGTGCCCTCCGCCTGGGGCGACGATCACGTGCTCTACCACGTGACGCATGGGCAGGGCTACAGCGTCATCAGCCACCGCCGAGGCGATGTGGAGGTGACCGCATCGTGGTGCGTCGATGCCCAGACGTCCGTCAAGCAGGTGAGCCTGCGCCTGATGCATTGCGGCGCCGGCACGCTGCGGCTGCGCGTGGTCGCCCTCGTCGAATGGATGATGGGCGCGAGCAGGGTCGACCGCAACACGGTGCATACTGCCCTGGTGCACCAGCGGCTGCCCACTGGGGACCCGCCAGGTGGGAGCGCCGAGGCTGGGCGCGCGCGCCGGCTCACCGCCTTGCTGTGTACGCAGCGCGAGCGCTCGGCCGGCTTCGGTCACGGCACGGCCTTCCTGGCGATTGCCGGCGTGGACGATCTGGGCGAAGACTGGACCTGCGACCGGCGCGAATTCTTCGATGCGCGCGGCCACCTGGTGCTGCCCGATCACTTGGGCCAGCGCAGCGGCAGCGGGCTAGACCCGTGCGCGGCCCTGTCCGTGCCGGTGGAACTGAACGCGGGCGATGCCGTGGAGTGGGTGTTCCTGCTCGGCTATGCCGAAACGCCGGACGCGGCCCGCCAGCTCGCCACCCTGGCCGCCGTCACCACGCCTGCACAGCGCCTGGACGAGGTGCGCAGCGGCTGGGACCGGCTGCTCGGGGCCACCACGGTCCAGACGCCCGACCCTTTGTTCGACGCGATGGTGAATCGCTGGCTGCTCTACCAGACCGTGGCCTGCCGCCTGTGGGCCAAGGGCGGCTTCTACCAGGCGGGCGGGGCCACCGGCTTTCGCGACCAGCTGCAGGATGCGATGGCGCTGGCCTGGGCGGAGCCGGTGCGGCTGCGCCAGCAGATCGTGCTGAGCGCGTCACGCCAGTTCGTCGAGGGCGATGTGCAGCACTGGTGGCACGCGCCCGGGGGGGCCGGCGTGCGCACGCATATTTCGGACGACCTGCTGTGGCTGCCGCACGCTTGCGTACACTACCTGTGCGCCACCGGAGACGCCACGCTGCTGGACCAGGAGGTGCCCTTTCTCGAAGGCCCCGCCATTCCCGAGCATGCCGAGGACAGCTACCACACGCCGCGCGTGAGCGAGCAGGCGGCCTCGGTCTATGAGCATGGCGCCCGCGCGCTGGACCGCAGCCTGCACGCGGGCGCGCACGGGCTGCCACTGATGGGCAGCGGCGACTGGAACGACGGCATGAACCGCGTCGGCCATGAAGGGCGCGGCGAATCGGTGTGGCTGGGCTGGTTTCTGTGCCGGCTGGTCGCCGACTTCGCGCCGCTCGCGCGTGCGCGGGGCGACGAGGTCCGCGCCGAGCGTTGGGAGATGGCCGCGCTTGGCTGGCAGGAGGCCCTGAACGGCACCTCCTGGGACGGCCAATGGTTCAAGCGCGCCTTCTTTGACGACGGGCAGCCGCTGGGCTCCCAGGCCAACGCCGAGGGATCCATCGACCTGATCGCGCAGGCGTGGAGCGTGCTGTCCCGGGTGGCCGAGCCCGACCTAGCGCGCCGGGCGATGGTGGCGGCGCAGACGTATCTGGTGGACCCCGAGGCCGGGCTGATCCGCCTGCTCGACCCGCCCTTCGAACATGCGGACCCCAGCGCCGGCTACATCCAGGCTTACCCGCCGGGCGTACGCGAGAACGGAGGCCAGTACACGCATGCCGGTGTCTGGGCGCTGATGGCGCAGGCAGCGCTGGCCCGGCGACCGGACGAGGAGGATAGCGCAGAGCAGGGCGCTGACCGGGTCTATCGCTATTTCACCTACCTGAGCCCGGCGCACCGCGCCAGCCACCCGACGCGCGGCCCCATGTATGGCCTGGAGCCCTACGTGGTGGCCAGCGACATATACAGCCAGCCGCCCTATGTGGGGCGGGGCGGCTGGAGCTGGTACACGGGGGCGGCGGGCTGGCTGCACCGCGCGGCGGTCGAATCGATGTTCGGCCTGCAACTAAGCGCCCAGACGCTGTCGTTCACGCCCTGCCTGCCCACACAGTGGCCGCGGGCGGAACTAACGCTGCGCCGCGCCGGCCGTCGCATGCGCTTCATCCTGGTCCGCGCCACGGCGCAGGCCGCGCTCGACGCCGCGGCGCCGCCAGGCGCACAGCAGCTGCCCCCCGGCCAGCCGCTGACCTGGACGAGCCTGGGACCGGACAGCTGCTTCGTGATTCCGCTGCAGAGCGCGCCGGCGGCGCCACTGCCGGACGCTGGGGCGTGAGGTCGCCACCTAATCGTCACCGTCCCAGTGCAGCTTGTGCAGCAGGCGGTGCAGCACCGGGATGAACACGAGCCCGGCCGCGACGATGAAGATCAGGCCGGCATACAAGGCATAAAACGCGGCAAACACCTTGCCGCCGTTCGTGGCCGGCGCATTGATCGGCCCCATGCCGCCGAGCAGCATAGTGCTGTTGAGGAACGCATCGCGCCAAGGAAGATGTTCAAAGTAGCCGTACCCCGCCATGCCCAGCAGCACCGAGCCCAGCAGCAGACCGAAGGCTCCGGCTATGTGCAGCGCCAGGCGGCGCAGGATGTGCGGGCGCGGTAGCGGCGGGAATTTGAGCGATTCGTACATGGCGTGTGGGTTCCGGGTCAATAAGCCATCGCGGCCTGGCTGCCTTGTCGATTGTCTTACCGGTTTTCCAGGCCGTGCCATTGGCAGCGCAGCCATGCACATGGCCGCGCTCGCCCGCGTCACTTGTCGGGCTTGCCGATTTTGCAGCCGATCACGCCGCCGCTGGCAGACTACTTGCCAAAGTGCATATTCGCCCGGTCCAGGCACTGGTCCTTGGCCGCGCCCGCGAGCTGATCGCACTTTGCCTTTTCCACCTGGTAATTGGCGTCACTCTTGTCTTCCGCGGCCTCCTTGCGGGCCTCGGCGGCTTGGCCACTCGCCTTGCTGCGCGCGTCTGACGACGTTTCGCGGGCCGCGGCATTCGCATCCTTGGTCTTCATCTGCGCCTTGGCATCGGCCTTGGCGGCCGTCTGTGCAGCCTTGGCTTCCTTCATGCAGACATCCTTCGCGTTGCCGCTCATGTCGTCGCAGCGTTCCCTGGCCACCACATAGTCCGCATCGGCCTTGGCGACGCGCGCGTTGTAGTGCGTTTTCGCCGTGGGCTTGTAGCGGTCTTCGAGGTCAGCCTTCTCGACCTTCTCATTGCCCTTGGCCCCGGCCATGCAGATGTCCTTGGCGTTGCCGGACGACAAGGCGCAGGCTGCCTTGGCCGCCTTGTACTCGGCCGAGATCTTGTCCTTGCTAGCTTGGTAGTCAGCCTTGATCATGCCTTGCGCCATGGCGCCAGCGCTGAAGACGAGGCTGACAGCCAGGACGATCACGTTGAGGTTGAGCTGGTTCACGATCATTCCTTCATGGAGTGGATGGAAACATGAGGTCTCCGAACAGGATGCCGCCCCCCCCCCCACACAGTGCCCTGCAGCGTGTGGCGGTCAGGCGTCGCAAATGGCCGTGCCGTCCGACGGCACTGGCCGTTCGAACATAGGCACGATCCGGCGGTTCGTCTGTCTGTTGCCCCACGCAGCCGGGCGCTCACAGCCAGTACGCCCAGGCGCGGGCGAACGCCTCCTTGAGGCGCAGGCCGAGCGGGCGCCGCTGCCACTTCGCCAGCATGATCTCATCCGACGAGGCGAGGTCCTTGGCGAACATCGCCTGCACCTGGCTGCCAAACTCGGTGCCCAGCACCACGGCGTTGAGCTCGTGGTTGTGCAGGAAGCTGCGCCAGTCGAGATTGGTCGAACCGACCGTGGCCCACACGCCGTCCACCAGCGCCGTCTTGGCGTGCAGGATCACGCCGCGCCGCTCGTAAATCTTCACGCCCGCGCGCAGCAGCCGCGTGTAGTAGCTGCGCCCGGCGTGGAACACCAGCCACGAGTCGGTCTGGCTGGGCAGGATCAGTTTAACGTCGACGCCGCGCGCGGCCGCGGCTTCGAGCACGGCGAGCAGTTGCGGGTCGGGGACAAAGTAGGCATTGGTCAGGTGCACGCTGGTCTCGGCACTGCCGATAGCCGAGAGCAGCGTCGCGTAGATCAGGCTGTAGGGCTCGTCGGGCGAACTGCCGATCGCGCGCACCACCAAGTGTCCAGCCACCTTGGGGGGCGGAAAATAGGCCTTTGCGGGCAACGGCTCGCCCTTCTGCGCTGCCCAGGCAGCCAGAAACAGCTTCTGCAGCTCGGCCACCACCGGCCCCTGCAGCTGCAGGTCGGTGTCGCGCCACGCCGTGGCGCCATCGGGCCGGACGCGCGAGGCATGGCTGAACGAACTACCGGAGTACACGCTGCTGATGTTAATGCCGCCCAGGAACGCTGTGCGCCCATCCACGATCAGCAGCTTGCGGTGGTCGCGCTGGTTCAGCGCCCATTCCTTGCGCGCCGCCGCCGGGTTGATCGGGTTGAATTCGAGCACCTTAATGCCGCTGTCGATCAGCCGCTGGAAGAAAGCCTTTGGGGTGCTGAGGGTGCCTACGCTGTCATGGATCAGATGCACCGCGACGCCTTGCCGCTGCTTGTCGATCAGCGCCTGCGCAAAGCGCTGGCCCACCTCATCGTCTTCGATAATGTAGGTTTCCATGTGGATGTGGTCCCGCGCCGCCTTGATGGCCGCCAGCATCGCCCGGTAGGTAGCGGGGCCGTCCTGCAGCAGCTGCACCTGGTTGCCGGTGGTCAGCGGGCTGCCGACGATGGCCTCCTCCAGCGCCAGGTGCCGGGCAAAGATGTCGGTGTCCTGCCCGCGGCTGCTCAAGCGGTCGAGGACGGCTTTGCTCCGCGCCGCTGTCAGCGGGCCGCGCGCGCCCTCCAGCTGCACCGGCGGGCCGGGGCGCCGGGCCAGATCCGGCACGATGACTGGCAGGCTGCTGCAGCCGACCAGGCCGAGCAGGGCCACCGCCAGCACATGACGCCAGCGTAGCCGGCGGCTCGGCTTGACCATGACTGGCGTCCTTCGGGCTCAGCGCGTGGCGATCCCGCGCCAGACGACAGCGCAGGAAAGGCTCGTCATAACCGTCCCAGCACCAGCAGCATGACGATGACGATCAGGATCAGCCCCAGCACGCCACTGGGGCCATAGCCCCAGCTTCGACTGTGCGGCCAGGTGGGAATGGCACCGATCAGCAGCAGGATGAGGACGATCAACAGGATGGTTCCGATGCTCACGCTCTTCTCCTTGGATAGGGCCTTGGATCGAATAACTTCACTGGTGCCGGTGCCGGTGCCGGTGCCGGTGCCGGTGCCGGCGGCGTCACGTTGAGCGTGCGGCCCTGGCCTGGCTTGCCGTTGGCACCTTGCGGGCCGGCAGGTCCGGGCACGGGCGCGGGGACATTCACGACGATACGCTCCTTGCAATTGACCAGGCCCAGCGTGGCTAGAAGCGCCACTATCGGCATCGAACGTTTCATGACGAATCCTTTGAAGTTGAGGAAAGTCGTTCGGGTGGATTTGAAACATCCGTGAGCCAACCGCAATGACCGCTTGTGTCGTACTCGGCACGCGATCAGCTTGGTCCCGCGCCACGCACAGTTCAGTGCGCTGGCAGACAAAAGAGCAAAGGTTCTCGGCAGGTGGTCAATAAACCGCATCCTTGAGGAACGGGCAATAAGCTGAAAGCCTATGTGTACTCTCTGAACGGGATCAAGGGGCTGCCCCTGCTGGGTAGCCTGATGCGCTGGCTGCGCCAATCAGCTTCGGCTACTGCCGCCACCAAGGATTCCCATGCTCACCGTCCATCACCTTGAAACGTCGGGCTCGCAGCGCATCTGCTGGCTACTCGAAGAGTTGGCTGTTCCCTACAACAGCTGTAGCTGCTGCCCAGCAGCATAGCGACGATGAACAGAATCACCACCAGGGCACGCCTGCGCAGGATTGACCCGACTGTCAGCCTTGGCTGCAGCCCAAGGGTTTGGGCCTATCACCTGAACCGAATCACGGTATCCGGCTTGGGCTCATAAGTTGGCCGATGGAGGTCTCGATCCCCAGTGGCAAGGCACTTGAACGCGACATTGGCTGTACCACCAGGAAGGTGGGTGGATGGGCCGGAACTGAGGTTGTCCACCAGGATATTCCGTCCCAGCGCCTGGCATTGCTGGGCTGCTTCGGTCAAAGCCTGTTTGCGCGCACCAGCCTCTCCACCTCGGGCTGGAGCGGCATGGACAGATACTGTGTACGTATCAGGCCCAAGTTGCAACACGCCGCTGGATTGCGCGCAACCTGAGAGCCATATCACCAGCGTTCCAGTCATTGCGGCCTTAATGATTCCGTTCATGGTTTCCCCTCATCGTTATTGAACTTGTTGTGTGTGCTGCCGAGTGCTTTGATACTCGGCAGTCAGGCACCACGCTGCACCTGCCGTTGTAGTTCCAGCAAACCGTCCATCAATTTGAAGCGGTGAAGCTTGGCCTCATGGGCTACAGCACGGTCGCGCAGCACGAGATTGGCGGGCTGCAGAAGCGCGCCTTCGACAACGCCGATTCCTGGCTCTATTTCGACCACGAACCCAACCTGCTTTGCATCGACGTATTGCGTTCCCACACCCACCATCACGATCGCATGAGCGTGCCGTGCGAGGCGTGCATCGTCATGGATGTTGAACATGAGCGTGGCTGGGTTGATGCCACGCGCACCGAACCAAAGCCTGACGAGGTCGTCAACCGGGTCTACAGCTGCACGTCGCCGCAACCGCTTGAGCCATAGCGATCCCAGCAGTCCAATAGCCACCAAGAGCAAACCCCACCAGAGCATCTGTCCTCCAATTCATCGTGAGATTTAAAAACAGTAGAGTAACATGCTGTAGA
>NZ_JCANUL010000010.1:0-136465 GCF_059568935.1 Diaphorobacter oryzae DSM 22780
TGGAGCGGGAAATCGGGTTCGAACCGACGACCTCAACCTTGGCAAGGTTGCGCTCTACCAACTGAGCTATTCCCGCGTTTACCGAAGCCTCACATTATATAACGTTTAGCGTCGATGAATGAATTGTAGCCCATTTTTATGGGCCCACGGAGAAACTTGCAATTTTTCCGTCAGTGCTTCACCGAACCACGCTCAGCATCGCCACCAGCCGTCGATGGAACGCCCGGAGGCACCTCGTCGTCGGTCAGGGCAATGGGTTTGCGCTCCAGCGCCACATCAAGCACCTTGTCGATCCATTTCACAGGCACGATCTCCAGCCCACTCTTCACGTTGTCCGGTATCTCCTGCAGGTCCTTCACGTTCTCCTCCGGGATGAGGACCGTCTTGATGCCGCCGCGCAGTGCCGCGAGCAGCTTCTCCTTCAATCCACCAATGGCAGTGACCTCACCACGCAGCGTGATCTCGCCCGTCATGGCCACATCGGCTCGCACGGGAATGCCCGTGAGCGCCGAGACAATGGCCGTCGTCATGGCGATGCCGGCACTTGGACCATCCTTGGGCGTCGCCCCGTCGGGCACGTGAATGTGCAAGTCGCGTTTTTCAAACGCCTCATCGCGAATGCCCACCGCCCGTGCCCGGCTGCGCACCACGGTACGCGCGGCCTCCACAGACTCTTTCATCACGTCACCCAGCGAACCCGTTCGCGTGATGTGGCCCTTGCCCGGCATGGTGGCCACCTCTATGGTGAGCAGATCGCCCCCCACTTCGGTCCACGCCAGCCCGACCACCTGCCCCACTTGGTTTTGCTGCTCGGCCCGCCCATAGCTGTACTTGTGAACGCCCAAGTACTCGGACAAATTGGCCGCCGACACTTCGACCTGCGGCTGGAGCTTCTTGAGCTGCAGTCCCTTGACCACCTTGCGGCAGATCTTGGAGAGCTCTCGCTCCAGCGAACGCACGCCCGCCTCGCGCGTGTAGTAACGCACGATATCGCGTACCGCCGACTCGGCCACGCGCAGCTCTTCATCCTTCACGCCATTGTTTTCCATCTGCTTGGGCAGCAGGTACTTGATGGCGATGTTGACCTTCTCGTCCTCCGTGTAGCCCGAGAGACGGATCACCTCCATGCGATCCAGCAATGCCGGCGGGATGTTCAGCGAATTCGACGTTGCGACGAACATCACGTCGGACAGATCGAAATCGACCTCGACATAGTGGTCGCCGAACTTGTGGTTCTGCTCGGGGTCCAGCACCTCCAGCAGCGCGCTTGACGGATCCCCCCGGAAATCCGTCCCCAGCTTGTCTATCTCGTCCAACAGGAACAGCGGATTGCGCGTGCCGATCTTGTTCAGGCTTTGCAGCACCTTGCCCGGCATGGCGCCGATGTAGGTACGGCGATGGCCACGAATCTCGGCCTCGTCACGCATGCCGCCCAGCGCCATGCGTACGTACTTGCGCCCTGTGGCTTTCGCGATCGACTGGCCCAGCGACGTCTTGCCCACGCCTGGGGGGCCGACCAGGCACAGGATGGGAGCCTTGACCTTGTCCACACGCTGCTGCACCGCGAGGTATTCCAGGATCCGGTCCTTGACCTTTTCCAAGCCATAGTGGTCCTCGTTGAGGACCTCCTCGGCATGTGCTAGGTCGTGCTTGATCTTGGTTTTTTTGCTCCAGGGCAGGCCCGTGAGGACATCAATGTAGTTGCGCACCACCGTGGCCTCGGCCGACATGGGTGACATCAGCTTGAGCTTCTTGAACTCACCCTCCGCCTTCTTGCGAGCTTCGGCGGGCATCTTAGCGGACTTGATCTTCTTTTCGATCTCCTCGATATCCGCGCCCTCCTCTCCTTCGCCCAGCTCCTTCTGGATCGCCTTGACTTGCTCGTTGAGGTAGAAGTCGCGCTGGTTCTTCTCCATCTGGCGCTTCACGCGACCGCGGATGCGCTTGTCCACATTGAGAATGTCCACCTCGCGATCCAGTTGCTCGAAGAGGTTTTCCAAGCGCTGCTTGATATCCGCCAGGTCGAGTACGAGCTGCTTGTTCTCGAGCTTGAGTGGCAGGTGGGCAGCAATGGTGTCGGCCAGACGACCTGGATCATCGATGCTGGAGATCGAGGTCAGGATCTCCGGCGGAATCTTCTTATTCAGCTTGACGTACTGATCGAACTGCTGCATCACGGCGCGGCGCAGCGCCTCGATTTCGCTGGGCTTGCCGTCTTCCCCCTCAACCTGCACGGGTGTCACCGTGGCGGTGAAATGCGTCTCGCCGTCTTGCACCGCAGTTACCTGGGCGCGCTGCTGCCCCTCAACGAGCACCTTGACCGTACCGTCGGGCAGCTTGAGCATTTGCAGGATAGTGGAAATGCAGCCCACCTCGAACATGTCCGACACCTGCGGCTCATCCTTGGCGGCCGCTTTCTGGGCCACGAGCATGATGCGGCGATCGGCGTCCATGGCCAGCTCCAAAGCCTTGATGCTCTTGGGGCGCCCTACGAACAGCGGGATCACCATGTGGGGGAAGACCACCACGTCGCGCAGGGGCAGCAGTGGCAGGTCCAGGGGCGTGGCAGGCAGGAGCGTATGTCCGGACATGGGCAATCCTCAGTAATTCCATGGAATATGGTCCATGGGCAGAGTTTTTCAACCCGGCGGCATAGCCGCTCGGGCATGGGGAGCACTGGCAGAACAGCTTTGGCCGGCCGTCACAGGGCGGACGCGGCCCATGCCGGCCTCAGGCCGTCTTGGCTGTCTCGCGGTAAACCAGCAAAGGCGCCTTGCTTTCGTCAATGGTGGCCTCATCTACCACGACCTTCTCCACATTAGAAACATTGGGCAGATCGAACATGGTGCCGATCAGCGCTTGCTCCAGAATGGAGCGCAGGCCACGTGCACCGGTTTTTCGGGCGATGGCCTTGCGAGCGATGGCCTTGAGTGCCGCCGGCCGGATTTCCAAGTCGACACCTTCCATGGCCAGCAGCTTGCTGTACTGCTTCACGAGGGCATTCTTGGGCTCGGTGAGGATCTGCACCAACGCGTCTTCACCGAGTTCTGCCAGCGCCGTCACTACGGGCATGCGGCCCACCAGCTCAGGAATCAGGCCGAACTTGATGAGGTCTTCGGGTTCGATGTCTTGGAACACCTCGGTCAGGGAGCGCTGCTTCTTGCTGCGTACTGCGGCGCCGAAGCCAATGCCCGATGCCTCCGTACGGTTTTCAATGACCTTTTCCAGCCCGGCAAAAGCACCGCCGCAGATGAACAGGATGTTGGTGGTATCGATCTGCAGGAAGTCCTGGTTGGGATGCTTGCGCCCACCCTGCGGCGGTACGCTGGCCATGGTGCCTTCGATCAGTTTCAGCAGCGCCTGCTGCACCCCTTCACCCGAGACGTCGCGGGTGATGCTGGGGTTGTCGGACTTGCGCGAGATCTTGTCGATTTCGTCGATGTAGACGATGCCGCGCTGCGCTCGCTCCACGTCGTAGTTGCAACTTTGCAGCAGCTTCTGGACGATGTTTTCCACGTCTTCGCCCACATAGCCCGCCTCGGTCAATGTGGTGGCATCTGCCATCACAAAGGGCACGTCGAGCTGACGGGCCAGTGTCTGCGCCAGCAGCGTCTTGCCGGAGCCAGTAGGGCCGATCAGCAAGATATTGCTCTTGGACAGCTCCACCTCGTCCTTACCCGCCTTGTCCTTGTGGCGCAGGCGCTTGTAGTGGTTGTACACGGCCACCGCCAGCGTGCGCTTGGCCGTATCCTGCGCAATCACGTAGTTGTCGAGGTTGGTCTTGATCTCGGCCGGCGTCGGAAGGTCGCCGCGCCCCTCGCGCGTGGCTTCGCCAGAGGGCAGCTCGTCACGGATGATCTCATTGCACAGGTCAATGCACTCGTCGCAAATAAAGACTGACGGACCGGCGATGAGCTTCTTCACTTCATGCTGACTTTTGCCGCAGAACGAGCAGTAAAGGGTTTTTTCGCTGGAAGAGCCTTTTTTTTCGGCCATGGGGGCAATGCCTTATGACGGGGGATGTTGTCAAGATGATAACGAAATAAAAACGGCGTTCCCCGTGTGGGAAACGCCGCGCTCAAGAGGCAAAACGCTCAAGGACGCTTGGAGATCACCTGGTCGACGATGCCGTAGTCCTTGGCCTCGTCCGCAGTCATGAAATAGTCGCGTTCGGTATCCGCCTTCACCTTCTCGATCGGCTGGCCGGTGCGTTCGGCCAAGATGCGATTCATCTGGTCCTTGGTACGCAGGATGTCGCGGGCGTGGATTTCGATATCGGTCGCCTGGCCGCGCGCTCCACCCAGCACCTGGTGGATCATGATCTTGGAATTGGGCAGCGAGAAGCGTTTTCCCTTGGCGCCCGCGGCCAGCAGGAAGGCGCCCATGCTGGCGGCGAAGCCGCAGCACAGGGTGGACACGTCCGGCTTGATGAACTGCATGGTGTCGTAGATCGCCATGCCAGCAGTGACGCTGCCACCCGGGGAGTTGATGTAGAACGAAATGTCCTTGTCCGGGTTTTCGCTTTCCAGGAACAGCAGCTGCGCCACCACCAGGTTGGCAGTCTGGTCGTTGACTTCGCCCACCAGGAAGATCACGCGCTCCTTCAGCAGGCGCGAATAAATGTCGTAGGACCGCTCGCCGCGGCCCGACTGCTCGATGACCATGGGGATCATGCCCAAGGCCTGCGTTTCAAGTGCGCTCATGTATTTCTCCAGTCAGGCGGTACTGTACCCAGAAAACAATTGGGGCTTGTGCAGCAAAGCACAAGCCCCGCAAAGTTCACCCCTGGCGCGCCGCTGCAGGACGCGCCGCTGGGGCGTGTCAGGCCTGGCCCATCAGCTCATCGAACGACACGGCCTTTTCGCTGACCTTGGCCTTACCCAGCACAAAGTCGGTCACATTGTTTTCGATGACCACGGCCTCCACTTCCGCCAGGCGGTTGCGGTCGCTGAAGTACCAACGCACCACGTCCTCGGGCTTCTCGTAGCTGGCGGCCAGCTCGTCCACATGGGCCTTCAGTTGCTCGGGCTTGGCCTGCAGCTCGTTGGCACGCACCAGTTCGGCCACTACCAGGCCCAGACGCACGCGGCGCTCGGCCTGGGGACGGAACACGTCCTCGGGGATCTCTGCCTTGTCGGCATCCTTGATGCCGCGCTGCTTCAGGTCGGCACGAGCGCCTTCCAGCAGGCGGGCGATTTCGGCCTGCACGCTGGCATTGGGCAGATCCAGTTCGGCCTTGGACACCAGGGCGTCCATCACGGCCTGCTTGTTGCGGGCCAGCAGGCGGAACTTGACTTCACGCTCCAGGTTCTTCTTGATGTCGGCGCGCAGACCGTCCACCGTGCCGTCGGCGATGCCGAGCGACTTGGCCAGTTGTTCGTTCACTTCAGGCAGATGGGCGGCTTCGATCTTCTTCACGGTGACCATGAAGTCGGCCGTCTTGCCGGCCACATCCTTGCCGTGGTAGTCCTCGGGGAAGGCCAGCGGGAAGGTCTTGCTCTCGCCCGACTTCATGCCGCGCACGGCATCTTCGAATTCCTTGAGCATCTGGCCTTCGCCGACCAGGAACTGGAAGTCCTCGGCCTTGCCGCCGGAGAAGGGTTCGCCGTCGATCTTGCCCTCGAAGTCCACGGTCACGCGGTCGCTGTCTTCGGCGGCAGCGCCCTGCGCACGCTGGGCGAAGGTGCGGCGCTGCTTGCGCAGGATGTCGACGGTCTTGTCGATGGCGCTGTCGGTCACTTCGGCCGAGAGCTTTTCCACTTCAGCCACCGTCAGGTCGCCGATCTTGACTTCCGGGAACACCTCGAACACCGCGTCGAACGTCACCTGCCCCTCGGGCGCGCCATCCTTCTCGGTGATGCGGGGCTGGCCGGCCACGCGCAGGTTGGCCTCGTTGGCCGCCTGAGCGAAGGCCTCGCCCACCTTGTCGTTCAGCACTTCGTACTGCACGGAGTAGCCATAGCGCTGGGCCACCACGCTCATGGGCACCTTGCCAGGACGGAAGCCGTCCATCTTCACCGTACGGGCCAGACGCTTGAGGCGCGAATCCACTTCGGTCTGGATGGTGGTGAGAGGCAGGCTCAGCGTGATCTTGCGTTCAAGCTTTTCAAGGGTTTCAACAGTTACGGCCATGGTTGTTCCTAGTGTCAGGGATGTGGACCGTGCCGACTTGCAGTGCAAGCCTGCACCACGCTCCGCCAAAGTCTCACGTTGGTGCGCGGGGGGGGACTCGAACCCCCACACCATTGCTGGCGTCAGGACCTAAACCTGGTGCGTCTACCAATTTCGCCACCCGCGCAGTTCTAAAGCCACCCGGATGGCTGGCACTGCAGGCCATCCCGGTGAAATAGGTCAAACGGCAGATTTTACCTTGTCGCAGACCTCTTCGGATTTAGTTGTTTTGCGCGGCCTGCGGATCGGGCCTGCGCACGCGGAACCAGGCCGCATACATGGCAGGCAGAGCCAGCAGCGTGAGCACCGTGGCCACGATCAGCCCGCCCATGATGGCGACGGCCATCGGCCCCCAGAACACGCTGCGCGACAGCGGGATCATGGCCAGCACCGCGGCGGCCGCGGTGAGCACGATGGGGCGCAGGCGCCGCACCGCGGCCTCCACGATGGCATTCCAGGTCGGCACGCCCGCCGCGCGGTCCAGCTCGATCTGGTCGATCAGGATCACCGAATTGCGCTGGATCATGCCCATGAGCGCGATGACCCCCAGCAGTGCCACAAAGCCGAACGGCCGGTTCAGCAGCAGCAGGGCCGCCGCCACGCCCGCTATGCCCAACGGCCCGGTCAGGAATACCAGCACCGAGCGGCTGAAGCTGTGCAACTGCAGCATGAGCAGCGTGAACACGATGAACAGCATCACCGGCACCCCCGCGACGATGGAGGCCGAGCCCTTGCTGCTCTCCTCCACCGCGCCGGCCACCTCGATGCGCACGCCGTTGTCGCCGTCGGCGCGCCAGCGCGCCTCCAGCGCACGCAGTTCGGGCAGCAGCTGCGCCGTGACGGTGGCGCCCTGCAGGCCCTCCACCAGATCGCCCTGCACGGTGATGGCGTAGCTGCGGTTCCAGCGCCACATCACGCCAGGCTCCCAGGTGAACACGGGCTTGGCGATCTGGGTCAGCGGAATCGAGCGCCCGGAGGCCGTCGGCAGATAGGCGTTGCCGATATCCGAGATGGCCTCGCGCTCATCACGCGACTGGCGCAGCACGATGTCGATAAGCCTGTCGTTCTCGCGGTACTGGCCCACGTTGGTGCCGGTGAACATGGTGCGCGATGCCTGCGCCAGCCCCGAGCTGGTCACGCCCAGCGCACGCGCCTTGTCCTGGTCCACCTCCAGGCGGATCACCTTGACCGATTCGTTCCAGTTGTCGTTCACGCCGACCAGGTTTGCGTTGGCGCGCATCGCGGTCTTGACCTCGTCCGCGCGCAGGCGCAGCACGGCCGGGTCGCTGCCCACCACGCGGAACTGCACGGGGTACGGCACCGGCGGCCCGTTGGGCAGCAGCTTCACGCGGCCGCGCACCTCGGGGAACTCCTCGGCCAGCACCTGGGGCAGGCGCAGGCGGACGGCCTCGCGCTCGGGCAGGCTCTTGGCCAGCACGATGAATTGCGACACGTTGCTCTGCGGAAACACCTGGTCCAGCGGCAGGTAAAAGCGCGGCGTGCCCGACCCCACCCAGGTGGCCACGCTGGCCACGCCGTCCTGCTCCATCAGCCGCCGCTCCAGCCGCTGCGCCACGGCCTCGTTGGCGGCGAAGGAGGTGCCTTCGGGAAACCAGATGTCCACCATGATCTCGGGCCGGCTGGAATCGGGAAAGAACTGCTGCTGCACGCGTCCCATGCCCACGATGCCCAGCGCGAAGATGGCCACGGTGGCACCGATGGTGATCCAGCGGTGGTCCACGCACCAGCCCACCGCGCGCCGAAAGCGCGCGTAGAACGGCGTGTCGAACAGCTCGTGCGGCGGCGCGCCGGGGTCGTGGGGCTTGACCTTCAGCAGCAGCGTGCCCAGGTAGGGCACGAAGTACACCGAGACGATCCATGACAGCACCAGCGCAATCACCGTCACCGCGAAGATGGCGAAGGTGTACTCGCCCGTCACCGACTTGGCGATGCCGATGGGCAGGAAGCCCGCCGCCGTGATCAGGGTGCCGGTGAGCATGGGCTTGGCCGTGATGTCGTAAGCAAAGGTGGCGGCGCGCACCTTGTCGTAGCCCTCCTCCATCTTGCGCACCATCATCTCCACGGCAATGATGGCGTCGTCCACCAGCAGGCCCAGCGCGATGATCAGCGAGCCCAGCGACACCTTGTGCAACCCGATGTTGAAGTAGTGCATGGCCAGAAAGGTGACGGCCAGCACCAGCGGAATGGTGATGGCCACCACCAGGCCCGGCCGGTAGTCGATGTACCAGCCGAAGCGCCCGCCCTTGTGCAGCCCCAGCGAGACGAAGCTCACGCCCAGCACGATGACCACGGCCTCAATCAGCACCTTGATGAATTCACCCACCGAATCGGCCACGGCCGCGGGCTGGTCCTGCACCTGGTGCAGCTGCACGCCCGCGGGCAGCTTGGACTGGATGTCCGCCACCGCACTGCGCAGGGCCTTGCCCAGCGCGACGATGTCGCCCCCCTTGGCCATGGAGATGCCCAGGCCGATCACCGCCTGCCCCTGGAAGCGCACCTTCACCGATGGCGGCTCCACGTAGCCGCGCCGCACCTCGGCAATGTCGGCCAGGCGCAGCTGCGCACCGGAGGTGCCGCGGATCGGCATGGCGCGCAGCTGCTCCACGCTGGTGAACTGCCCGCCCACGCGCACCTGCACCATGTCCTGCGGCGACTGGATCACGCCCGCGCTTTCCACGGCGTTCTGCGCGCCGAGCTGCTGCAGCACCGCGTTGAAATCCAGGCCGAGCTGGGCCAGGCGCTTTTGCGAGACCTCGATCCAGACCTTCTCGTCCTGCACGCCGAACTGCTCGACCTTGGCCACGTCCTTCACGCGCAGCAGCTGCTGGCGCACGTCGTCGGCAAAGTCCCTCAGCTCCGCATCGCTGAAACCCTCGCCCTGCAGCGCGTAGATCACGCCGAACACATCGCCGAACTCGTCGTTGAAGAACGGCCCCTGGATGTTGCCCGGCAGCTGGTAGCGCATGTCGCCGATCTTCTTGCGCACCTGGTACCAGACGTTGGCCACCTCGGCGGGCCGGGACGAATCCTTGATTTCAAAAATGATCTGCGACTCGCCCGGCTTGCTGTAGCTGCGGATCTTGTCGGCGTAGGGCACCTCCTGCAGCGTGCGCTCGAGCTTGTCGGTCACCTGCTCGGCCACCTGCTGCGCCGTGGCGCCCGGCCAGTAGGTACGCACGACCATGGCGCGGAAGGTGAAGGGCGGATCCTCGTCTTGGCCCAGCTGGAAGTACGCTGCAAAGCCCAGCAGCATCAGCACCACCATCAGGTAGCGCGTGAGCGCCGCATGCTCCAGCGCCCATCGGGAAAGATTGAAGCCCGCCTTGGGTTCGCTCTGCGGTGTGTTCGACATGGCGGCGCCCCTTATCGCGCCGCCGGCGATGCTGGGCGCTGCTCATCAGCTCCTATATTAATAGCACCTTGCGCTTGATCCACGGGCGCTGGAGCCGATTTTGGCTTGTAAACCGTCACCTTCTGGCCTGGCGCCAGCACATGCACGCCGGTGGCCACCACCCGCATGCCGGGCGCCAGCCCCGCGGCGACCACGGCCTCGTTGCCATCGGCCGTGGCGATCTGCACCGGCTGCGAGCGCACGGTGCCGCCGGCGCCGCCCTGCGCGGGCTCGAACACCCACACCGCCGTCTGCCCGCCCTCCTGGCGCAGCGCGCTCGTCGGCAGCTTGATGGCCTGCACGCCGTCACGCGCCAGCGCCTGCGGCGCCACGTACACCGTGGCGCCCAGCGGCGGCACCTCGGCGCCGTCCACCGCCACCTTCACGAGGAAGGTGCGCGTCACCGGGTCGGCACTGGCGGCCACCTCGCGCACGCGGCCCTGCATCAGCGCATCGGCCGTCCAGGCGCGCACCTGCACGCTCTGGCCCACGCGCAGCTGGCCCACCTTGTCTTCGGGCACGGAGAACACCGCATCGCGCGGGCCGTCGCGCGCAATGCGCACCACCGACGCTCCCACGGCCACCACCTGGCCGGGCTCGGCGTCGATGCCGGTCACCACGCCCGCCGCGTCGGCCACCAGGCGCGTGTACTCCGCCTGGTTGCCCTGCGACGCCAGTTGCGCGCGGGCCTGGTCCAGCGACGCCTGCGCGGCCTTCAACTGGGCCTCGCGGCGGTCCAGCTCCGCACCGCTGATGAAGTTCTGCGCGCGCAGCTTGGAAAAGCGCTCGAAATCCGCCGCCGCCAGATCGCGCTGCGTGGTGGCCGCGGCCACCTGCGCGCGCGCGGCCTGCGCGGCCAGCTCGTAGTCGCGCGGATCAAGCTGGGCCAGCACCTGGCCCGCCTGCACGCGCTGGCCCAGCTCGGCCTGGCGCTGCACGATCTTGCCGGCCACCCGAAAGCCCAGGCGCGACTCCACGCGCGCGCGCACTTCGCCCGCGTACTCCAGTTGCATCTGCAAAGGAGACTGCCCCACGGTGAGCAGCTTCACCGCACGGATGGGTTCGGGCGCGCTCTCGCGCCGTGCGCAACCGGACAGCCCCAGCGCGGCCAGCACCAGCGCCAGCGCCCCCATGCGCACGCCGGCGCGCGGCACCCGTAAAAAAACCCCGGGACGGGGCTGGTGCACAGGCGGCCTCGACGGGCCCTGCGGGCGCAATGCGGCGGGAGTCTTCATGGGAACATCCGGTGAATCAAGTTACTGACTGACTGGTTAGTAATCTATGAGAAGCCGAGCGATCTTGTCAAGCGCGAGAATGGCGGTGTGAAGCATCCCGAGCCCTCCGCCCTTACCCACGCCCCCGCCGAAGCCACAGCGCCTGCCGTGGCGCCGCCCGTCACGCATTACGAGAACTTCCCGGTCGCCTCGCTGCTGTGCCCGCCGCACCTGCGCCAGCCCATCGCCGCCATCTACGCCTTCGCCCGCGCGGCCGACGACCTGGCCGACGAGGGCACGGCCAGCGCCAGCGAGCGCCTGGCCGACCTGCGCGCCTACCGTGCCGAGCTGCAGGCCGTCGCCGCCGGCCAAGCGCCCACGCCCCGCTGGGCCGCCATCTTCGGGCCGCTGCAGGCCGTCCTGCACAGCCATGCCCTGCCCGTGCCGCTGCTGGACGACCTGATCGATGCCTTCTTGCAGGACGTGGCCATGACGGAGGCCGGCGCCACCTACGTCGACCGCGCCACGCTGCTGGACTATTGCCGCCGTTCGGCCAATCCCGTGGGCCGCCTGCTGCTACACCTGTACGGCGTGCGGGGCGATGCGGCCCTGCGCGAGAGCGACGCCATCTGCACCGCCTTGCAGCTCATCAACTTCTGGCAGGACCTGAGCGTGGACCTGCCCCGCGGGCGCCACTACCTCACCGACGCCGACTGCGCCGCCTTCGGCGTCGCGCGCCCCGACCTGGCGCAGCAGCGCCGCTCGGCCGCCAGCGACCGGCTGGTGCTCGACTGCGCCGCCTGGGCCCGCGCCACCATGCTGCAGGGCGGCCCGCTGGTGCACCGCCTGCCGGGCCGCGCGGGCTGGGAGTTGCGCCTGGTGGTGCAAGGCGGCCTGCGCATCCTGGACAAGGTGGAGGCGCTGCACGGCGCCAGCCTGCTGCGGCGCCCCCGCATCACCGCCTGCGACGGCCCGCGCATGCTGTGGCGCGCCGCGCGCATGTAGGAACGGGTTGGCGACCTGAGGCGGCGGGTCACGCCGCCAGGCGCCCCAGCCGCTCCGCCCGCTCCTGCGCGTTACGCAGGATCTGCGCCAGCACCTGCGGCACCTCGTGCGCAGCGCGGTTGCCCATGCGCCGCGTCGCGGCCTGGTAGCGCGGCAGGTCGGCCAGCAAGCTGCGCACCGCGGGCGCGATGGCCCTGAAATGCGGCAGCACCAGCCCCAGACCATGGTCGCGCACCCATTCCGTGCAATAGCGCTCCTGCGGCATGGTCCAGGCACTGCGCACCACGATGGGTGGCAGCCCCATGTGCACCGCCTCGCTCAGGCTGCCGCTGCCGGGCTTGCCAATGAAAAAGTCCGCCAGCCGCATGGTGCGCGCCATCTCGCGCGTGTACTCCAGCACCACCGTGGGCGCATTGCGCGGGAGTGCGCGCAAGACCTGCGCCAGCGCCGCATTGCGCCCGCAGGCAAGGATCAGCGGCGTATCGCTGAGACGGCGGGCGATCGGCAGCATCTCCCGGGATCCTTCGGAGCCGAACAGCACCAGCCCCACGGGGCGTTCGGCGTCCAGCCCCAGACGCTGGCGCTCGGCGGCGCGGTCCATGTCCGCCTCGGCGTGGAACTGCTCCCCCAGCAGCATGCCGGAGGTCTGCCAGATGCGGTGCTCGGGGATGTCCGCCGCGCGCGCCTGGGCCACGGCATAGGGCGAGCCGCACACCAGGGCCTGCCGGCTCTGCGGCTCCATCCAGAAGCTGGGCGGGCAGTCGGCCAGGTCGGTCATCACCGTCACGAAGGGCGTGCCCGGCAGGGCCTGTTCCAGCGCCTCGGCCATGGCGCGGTTGAAGTTGGGCACCAGCGACACCACCATCGCCGGGCGGCTATTCGCCCAGTGCCGGCGCAAGGACTGCACCAGCCGCCCATGGCGCCAGCGGATCATGCCCTGCAGCAGGCGCAGCTCGTGCGACAGCCCCAGCGTCCAGCCCCGCGCCAGGCGCTTGTTGTAGACATCCTCCGGCTCCATGCCGGTCCACTGCCGAAAGCGCGCCCGGGGATCGAGCACCTCGAACAAATGCGTGCGGCTCACCCGCCAAGGCAGGCCAGTGCGTGCAATGGCCGCCTCCAGCGCCAGCGCGGACGTGCGGTGGCCGCCCCCCGCATTGAAATAAACCAGCTCAACCAGGGGGGCAGCATCAGGCGCCATGGGCTTCAGATCGTGGTGACAGGGGTGTGCGGCGCCATGGCGACGCCGTTCTTGCGCCGGGCGGCGGGCATGTGCTCGGCCCAGTGGAGGATTTCCAGCCGCCCGTCGGCATGCTCGGCCAGCGCGCTGAGGCTCTCCACCCAGTCACCGTCGTTGGCGTACAGGATGCCGTCAATGTCGCGCAGCTCGGCATGGTGGATGTGACCGCACACCACCCCGTGCAGACCGCGCTTGCGGGCCTCGCGCGCGACGGCGTTCTCGAAGTCCCCCACGTAGTTCACGGCGCGCTTGACCTTGAGCTTGAGGTACTTGGATAGCGACCAGTACGGCAGCCCCAGGCGCGCGCGCAGCGTGTTCAGGTAGCGGTTGAGCTTGAGCGTGAATTCGTAGAGGGAATCCCCCACATAGGCCAGCCACTTGGCGCACTGGATCACTCCGTCGAACAGGTCGCCATGGATCACCCACAGCTTGCGGCCGTCGGCCGTCTCGTGCACCCAGTCCTCGGCCACGGCGACACCGCCGAAGTTGAGCTGCACGTAGCGGCGCGCGAACTCGTCATGGTTGCCGGGGATGAAGATCACGCGCGTGCCCTTGCGGGCCTTGCGCAGCAGCTTCTGCACCACGTCGTTGTGCGCCTGCGGCCAGTACCACTGGCGGCGCAGCTGCCAGCCGTCGATGATGTCGCCCACCAAGTACAGCGTCTCGCACTCGGTGTGCTTGAGAAAGTCCAGCAGCGCCTTGGCCTGGCAGCCGGGGGTGCCCAGGTGCAGGTCCGAGATCCAGAGCGTGCGGCAACGCAGCGGCGGCCGATCCGGGTCGCAGGCGTCGTCGGCCGGATCGTCCGGCAGCAGCGCCGCGGAGGATTTCCAGGCGTTGAGGAAAGCATCGTCGCGCTTCATGCGTTTGCATGGTGGGCAGGCGCCACGACAGCGGCGTGACATTTCCGCGTCGCCGCGGTGACGTTGCGGTGGCGCGCCAGCGCGGCCGCGCAGGCCGTATCGGGCGCGCAAGGAACGCGCCGCATGCCATGGGACAATCACGCCCCCATGAGTCCCGACCAGTACGTCCAGCAAAAGGCCGCCGCCTCCGGCAGCAGCTTCTATTACGCCTTTCTGTTCCTGCCACGCGAGCGGCGCGCGGCCATCACGGCCTTCTACGCGTTCTGCCGCGAGGTGGACGACGTGGTGGACGAGGTCTCCGACGCCAGCGTGGCCCATGCCAAGCTGGCATGGTGGCAGGGCGAGGTGGCCAAGGCATTCGCCGGCCAGCCCAGCCATCCGGTGATGCAGGCACTCATGCCACATGTGCCCGTCTACGGGCTGGAGCAAAGCCACCTGCAGGCCGTGATCGAGGGCTGCCAGATGGACCTGGAGCAGACGCGCTACCTGGACTTCGCGGGCCTGGCGCGCTACTGCCACCTGGTCGCTGGCGTGGTGGGCGAAGTGGCGGCGCGCATCTTCGGCCAGACCGACGAGCGCACCACCCAGTACGCGCACCGGCTGGGCCTGGCCTTCCAGCTCACCAACATCATCCGCGACGTGGGCGAGGACGCCATGCGCGGGCGCATCTACCTGCCGATCAGCGAGCTGCAACAGTTCGACGTGAAGGCGCACGAGATCACCAAGCGCGAATACTCCGACCGCTTCACCGCGCTGATGCGCTTCCAGGCCGAGCGCGCGCACCGGCTCTACGACGAGGCCCTGGCCCTGCTGCCCGCGGCCGACCGCCGCACGCAAAAGCCCGGCCTGATGATGGCCAGCATCTACCGCACGCTGCTGCGCGAGATCGAGGCCGACAACTTCCAGGTGCTGCACCAGCGCACCAGCCTCACGCCGCTGCGCAAGCTGTGGCTGGCGTGGAAAGTGCAGGCGCTGGGCCGGCTGTGAAGGTCGCCGTCATCGGGGCCGGCTGGGGCGGCATGGCCGCCGCCGTGCAGGCGGCCCAGGCCGGCCATGCGGTCACCGTGCTGGAGGCCAGCCGCACATTGGGCGGACGCGCGCGCGCCGTGGCCGCACAGCAGGCCGACGGCCAGCCCCTGCTGCTGGACAACGGCCAGCACATCCTGATCGGCGCCTACGCCGAATGCCTGCGCCTGATGCGCGCCGTGGGCGTGCAGCCCGAATCCGCCCTGCTGCGCCTGCCGCTGGCGCTGGTCTTTCCCGACGGTACGGGCCTGGCCCTGCCCGATGCGCCGCCACCCTGGGACGCGCTGGCGGGCATCGCCCGCGCGCGCGGCTGGAGCGCGCGCGAGCGCCTGGCCTTGCTGGCCCGCGCGGCGCGCTGGCGGCTCGGCGGCTTTCGCTGCGCGCCGGGCGCCAGCGTGGCCAACCTGTGCGCCGGACTGCCGCAACGGCTGGTGCGCGAATTCATCGACCCGCTGTGCGTGTCGGCGCTGAACACGCCCGCGCAGGCGGCCTGCGGTCAAGTGTTCCTGCGCGTGCTGCACGACAGCCTGTTCAGCGGCCGCGGCGGCTCCAACCTGCTGCTGCCGCGCGCCGACCTGGGCGCGCTGTTCCCCGCGCCCGCCGCCGCGTGGCTGCAATCGCGCGGCCACGCCGTGCGCCTGGGCCGGCGCGTGCAGGCGCTGGCCCGGGACGATGGCGACGCCGGCTGGCGGGTGGACGGCGAGCCCTTCGACGCCGTGCTGCTGGCCGCCAGCAGCACCGAGGCCGCACGCCTGGTGGCCGAGGCCGGCGCCCCCGCCGCCCACCGCCCCGCCCTGCAGGCCTGGGCCGCCACCGCCCAGGCCCTGCGCTTTGGCGCGATTGCCACCGTCTATGCCGAGCGGCCCGGCGCCGGCGCCACGGGCGCGCCGCTGCTGCCCGCGCCCATGCTGGCGCTGCGCCCGCGCGCCGGGCGGCCCGCGCAGTTCGTCTTTGACCGCCAACCGCTGGGCGGACCGGCGGGCATGCTGGCCTTCGTGGTGAGCGCCTTCGAGGGCGAACGCGCCCAGCTGGAGCGCGATGTGCTGGCCCAGGCCGCCGAAGACCTGGCCCTGCCCGACCTGCGCGTGGTGCAGACGGTGGTGGAAAAGCGCGCCACCTTCGCCTGCACGCCGGGGCTGGCGCGGCCGCCGCGCCACATCGCACCGGGCCTGCAGGCCTGCGGCGACTATGTGGCCGGGCCCTACCCCGCCACGCTGGAGGGGGCGGTGCTGCACGGCACCGCTGCGGCGCAGGCGCTCTGCGCCTAGACATTCCCCCGCCCGCCCCAGGCCACACCCAGGCCCTCGGGGCCTTGCGTGCCCGTCACGCCTTCCTCCCCCCAAGAACCCGCTCACCCGCCCGCGCGCCGTGCGTCCGGGCGGTGTCACGATTGTGAACAATTGTCCAAGGCATCACTATGGGGTTTTTAATCTCCATAGAATTTTACATTCAGTGATAAATGTCAAAGAAAACCACTTGACGTTTCATCGATTGTCGAAAACTCCCCTGCGCCCACAAGGCCCAGGGACATCCTTTTCCCATGAATACAAGCTTGCAAGCGGGCGAGATCGTCCAGACTTCCTATGAATTCGGCCTGGTGGCCCTGTCCTATGCCATCGCCGTGCTGGGCTCCTTCGTGGCCCTGGCGGCCGCGCAGCGCATCCGGGAGGACCGGCGCCTGAACTGGCTCAACGTGCTGGCCGCCGGCGCGGCCCTGGGCGGCATCGGCGTGTGGGCGATGCACTTCACGGGCATGCTGGCGCTGCAGTTGGGCATGGGCTCGGGCTACTCGATGGTGGAAACACTGATCTCCCTGGTGGCGGCGGTGGCCGCCACGTCGGGGGCGCTGGCTTTCGTCGCGCTGCGGCCCCAGAGCCCCCTGCGCATGCTGGGCGCCGGCGTGGTGCTGGGCCTGGGCGTGGCCTTCATGCACTACCTGGGCATGTACGGCATGCGCTTTCCGGGCTACATCACCTGGTCCATGGACCGGGTGGCGCTGTCGGTGCTGATCGCCATCGCGGCCGCCTGCGCCGCGCTGTGGCTGGCCTTTCGCACCCGCTCGATGGCGCTGCGGGCAGTCGCCGCCATGGTCATGGGCGCAGCCGTGTGCTCGATGCACTACGTGGGCATGTCGGCCGCGGACTTCGTCTGCACCGCGCAGCCCACGCAACGCTTTGCCAGCCCCGAGGGCTTTGCGGTGGTCAGCTCCATGGACCTGCCCATTCTCACGGGCATCATCGCCGTCGGCATTGCCGTGCTGATCGGCTATGACCAGCTGATCCAGCGCATCTTGGCGCCGCACACCGCATCGCAGACGCGCTGATTTCAAGGCATTTTTGCGCCCCAAGCCTTACCTATCAAGCGCAATTAGCTATATTTTTGATAGCTATCGAGGTAATACATCGGCCAGCCTGAGCACCTCCAGGCCGGTGTTGCCCCAGAAGCGCTCCAGCGGCTCGGAGCGCTCCAGCAGCAGGCGCTGCACCAGCGGCTCCATGCTGGTGGTGGCGGGATCGGCCAGCAGCACGTAGCGCGCATCCACCGAATCCGGCGCGCCGGCGGCGGTCTCGTTCACCTGCACCACCCAGTCCAGGACGGTGAGCGTCTCCAGCACGGCCTCGATGTGCAGCACGTCCACGCGCAAGTCCCGCGCCAGCTCCAGCGCCGTCAGGCCATAGACCTGCCGCTGGCGGGCCTGGTGCAGCCGCTGCAATGCCTCCACGGCCAGCAGGAAAGACCAGCCCTGCCCGCCCACCGGCCGCGCCACGCCGGCCAGCAGGCTGGGCAGGTAGGCGGCCACCACCGCGCCCAGCAGCACGATCACCCAGGCCACGTAGACCCACAGCAGCAGGATGGGCAGCGTGGCGAAGGTGCCGTAGAGCACCGAGTACGTGGGCACAGAGGCCAGGTACAGCGCCAGCACCTTCTTGGCCAGTTCCATGCCCACGGACACGAACACGCCGCCCGCCCAGGCGTGGCGCCAGTGCACCTGGGTGTTGGGCACGTAGTGGTACAGCGCCGCCATGCCGCTGGCGAGCACCAGAAACTCGATGGCGTCGAACAGCAGGCGCGCGCTGCCCGGCAGCGTGTCGCCAATGCCGCGCGACGCGGCCGAGGCCACCGACGTGGTCAGCGCCAGGCTGGCCGCCAGCACCAGCGGCCCGAGCGTGATGGCCGCCCAGTAGATCAGCACGCGCTGGCCCAGCGGGCGCAGGCGGCGCACGCGCCAGATGTTGTTGAGCGTGCGGTCGATGGTGAGGATCAGCGTCAGCGCCGTCACCATGAGGATGGACAGGCCCGCCATCCCCAGCCCGCTGGCCTTGGCCGCGAACTGCGTGAGGTAGCCCAGCACCGGGCGCGCGATGCTGTCGGGCACCAGGCTGTCCACCAGCCAGCGCTGCAGCACCAGCTGCATCTTGCCGAAGATGGGAAACGCGGTGAACACGGCCAGCGCCACCGTCATGAACGGCACCAGCGCCAGCAGCGTGGTGAAGGTCAGGCTGCTGGCCGTCAGGCCCAGGCGGTCCTCGCGAAAGCGCTCGCGCAGCGTCTGGGCCGTGGTGCGCCAGGGGAAGTGGGAGAGCTCCACCAGCCACGCCTCGATGCGCTGCGCGATGGACTGTAGGGACAAGGGCATGGCCGATATGATGCCAGCCCCATGCATTCCGAAATCGTTACCCCGGCCCCCGGCGCCGCCGCGGGCGTGGCCACCGATGTGGCGGCCACGCGCTGGCTGGCCGTGGGCAGCCTGCTGGGCCTGATCGTGCTGAGCCTGGCCTGGGAGCTGTGGCTCGCCCCCCTGCGCCCCGGCGGCTCCTGGCTGGCGCTCAAGGCGCTGCCGCTGGCCGTGCCGCTGGCCGGCCTGCTCAAGCGGCGCATGTACACCTACCGCTGGGTCAGCCTGCTGGTGTGGCTGTATTTCACCGAGGGCGTGGTGCGCGCCTGGAGCGATCCGGCCCCCGGCAACTGGCTGGCCGGCCTGGAGATCGTGCTGTGCCTGCTGCTGTTCACCGCCTGCGCGCTGCATGTGCGCCTGCGCCTGCGTGCCGCCAAGGCCGCCCGCGCCGCCGTATCGGCCTGACCTTCACCGGAGCCATCTCCATGACCACCGCCTTGCTCGACACCTTGCGCCAGATCGTCGGCGCCGCCCATGTGCTCACTGAGGGCGACCTGGCCGCCTACGAGCAAGACTGGCGCAAGCGCGTGCGGGGCAAGGCCCTGGCCGTGGTGCGCCCCGCCTCCACCCCCGAGGTGGCGGCCGTGGTGCGCGCCTGCGCGGCGGCGGGCTGCTCCATCGTGCCGCAGGGCGGCAACACCGGCCTGTCGGTGGGCAGCACGCCCGACGGCAGCGGCACGCAGGTGGTGCTGAGCCTCACGCGCATGAACGCGGTGCGCGCCATCGACCACGACAACCTCACCATGACAGTGGAGGCCGGCTGCATCCTGCAGAGCCTGCAGGAAACGGCCGACCGGGCGGGCCTGCTGTTTCCCCTGAGCCTGGCGGCCGAGGGCAGTTGCACCATCGGCGGCAACCTGGGCACCAACGCCGGCGGCACGCAGGTGGTGCGCTACGGCAACGCACGCGAGCTGTGCCTGGGCCTGGAGGTTGTCACGCCCCAGGGCGAGGTGTGGGACGGCCTGAGCGGCCTGCGCAAGGACAACACGGGCTACGACCTGCGCGACCTGTTCATCGGCAGCGAGGGCACGCTGGGCATCATCACCGCCGCCACCCTGAAGCTGTTTCCCCAGCCCGCCGCGCAGCTCACGGCCTTCGCCGCCGTGCCGTCCATGGCGGACGCTGTGCGCCTGCTGGGCCTGGCGCACCGGCACCTGGGCGCGGGCCTGACCGGCTTCGAGGTGATGGGGCAGTTCGCGCTGGCGCTGGTCATCAAGCACATGCCCCAGCTGCGCGTGCCGTTCGCGGGGCTGGACGGTGCGCCGCCCTATTACGTGCTGCTGGAAAACAGCGACAGCGAATCCGAGGAACATGCGCGCCAGCGCTTCGAGGCGCTGCTGGAACTGGCCTTCGAGGAAGGCTGCGTGCTCGATGCCGTGGTGGCCGAGAGCCTGTCGCAGGCGCATGAGCTGTGGCATGTCCGCGAGAGCATTCCGCTGGCCCAGGCCGAGGAAGGGCTGAACATCAAGCACGACATCTCGATCGCCGCGTCGCGCATCCCCGACTTCGTGGAACACACCGACTCCCTGCTGGCGCGCGAAATCCCCGGCGTGCGCCTGGTCAACTTCGGCCACCTGGGCGACGGCAACCTGCACTACAACGTGCAGGCACCCGAGGGTGGCGACGCCCGCGAGTTCCTGCGCACGCAGGAAGCGCGCGTGAACGCGCTGGTCTACGACGCGGTGGCGCAGTTTGGCGGCTCGTTCTCGGCCGAGCATGGCGTGGGCGTGCTCAAGGCCGACAAGCTGGCCCAGTACAAGTCGCCCGTGGCCCTGGGGATGATGCACGCCATCAAGCAGGCGCTGGACCCGCAGGGCCTCATGAACCCCGGCTGCGTGCTCCAGTCCCCGGGCCGCGGTTAACCCCCGAAGTAAAAAAACGCCACGGCACAGCGTGGCGTGGCGTCACTGCCCCAGAGCGCCCGGGGCAGTCACCCCTTGGGCGCGTTCTTGTGGTTGTCCAGCAGGGTCTGCACGTCCTGCGGCCAGGGGACGGCCGCGCCCTGCGGGTCGAGAAATTCACGGGCCGCGCCCTCGTGCAGCATCCACACACGCACCGCGTTCTGGGCCGCATCGACCACGATGGCCGCGGCCTCGGCCCCGCCTTCGTGCGGGCGGTTGCCGGTGATGAACCAGCGGCCCTGGTCCTCGGTCAGCGGGCCCACGGTGCGCATGTTGGCCAGCAGCGTGGGGTAGTCCTTGCCCAGCAGTTGCTGGAGGCGCTCGGCCAGCGCGCCCTGCTCCAGGAAGTTCACCTGGCCATCATGGGGGTAGGCTCCGACATGCGCGCGCAAGGATGCCAGCGGCGACGCGCTGCCCTGCTGCGGCGCACTGGCCGCAGGCGCTGCGGCCACGGCTTCCGAGCCCGCCGCCGGCGGCGTTGCCGCGCTCTCTGGCTTGGGGCTGGATGGCTCGCAGGCGGCCAGCGTCCCCGCCACAGCCAGCGCCACCGGCAGGCGCCAGGCGCCGGACAGTTGCAACAATTTCATCGGTATTCTCCACATGCTGCGTGCCGAAACACGCAAAAAACATAGCTGCCAGCGCTTGCAGTACATGCGTTGCAGGCCTGTTTGAATGTACTTCATGGCGGTGACAAGGCGCCGCGCCGCCAAGGGCTTTCCGTGGCCGCCGGCGGTTGCGCGAAAATGCTGCCCTGCAGCGCGTGGGCCATGGGCCGCGCTTCGTGATTCGGCCGTGGGGGCCGTCAAGGAAGCCGGCATGCCACGCACACCCCAGACGCCCCAGGATCCGGCACAGCGCTTCGGCGAAGATCCTGCATGCGCCCGCCTGATTCCAGAATGTCCTCCATGTCCCAGCACCACCCCGTCCGCTCCCAATACGAAGACTTCATGCGCCATGTGTACGAGCACGGCGTGGCCAAGGGCGACCGCACGGGCACGGGCACGCGCAGCGTGTTCGGCCACCAGATGCGCTTCGACCTGCGCGAGGGCTTTCCGCTGGTGACCACCAAGAAGGTGCACCTGAAGTCCATCATCCTGGAGCTGCTGTGGTTCCTGCAGGGCAGCAGCAACGTGCGCTGGCTGCAGGAGCGCGGCTGCACCATCTGGGACGAATGGGCGCGCGACGACGGCGGCCTGGGCCCCGTGTACGGCGTGCAGTGGCGCAGCTGGCCCACGCCCGATGGCGGGCACATCGACCAGATCGCGCAGGTGATCGACACGCTGAAGAACAACCCCGACTCGCGCCGCATCATCGTCAGCGCCTGGAACGTGGCCGAGCTGGACAAGATGGCCCTCATGCCCTGCCACGCGTTCTTCCAGTTCTACGTGGCCGAGGGACGGCTGTCCTGCCAGCTCTACCAGCGCAGCGCCGACATCTTCCTGGGCGTGCCCTTCAACATCGCCAGCTACGCGCTGCTCACCCACATGGTGGCGCAGCAGTGCGACCTGGAGGTGGGCGACTTCATCTGGACCGGTGGCGACTGCCATATCTACAGCAACCACTTCGAGCAGGTGCAGACCCAGCTCGCGCGCCAGCCCCACGCCTACCCGCAGTTGCACATCCGGCGCCGGCCGGCGTCGATCTTCGACTACGCGTACGAGGACTTCGAGGTGCTGGGCTACGAACACCACCCCGCCATCAAGGCGCCGGTAGCGGTCTGACCCCGCCCATGCCAGCCACCGCCACGCAGCATTTCGAGCGCCAGCACCAGCGCCTGGACGCCCAGTTGCACGCCCACCTGCTGGACATCGTGGGCGCCGATTTCGCCCGGGCGCTCCAGCGCCTGGAGCGCTGGCACCGGGGCCTGCGGCGCCATGTCGAGATCGAGAACACCCGCCTGCTGCCGCATGTGCCCGAGGGCGCGCGCTGGGCAGCGCGCGTGTACCTGCTGGAGCACGAGCGCATTCTGCTGCTGGCCGAGGAATACGCGGCCAAGGTGCAGGCCGTCGCCGCCCGCCCCCCGCGCGGCCAGCGTGCCACGCGCGCCGCCGTGCTCATGCTGCTGGACGCTGCCCACGCGCTGCGCCATGTGCTGGAGCACCACCACGAACGCGAGCACACGGCGCTGGCGCACGAGCTGCCGCAGGCCCTGCAGGAGGCCGCCTGGGCCCCGCGCGGCCGGCCGTCCCCCACCCACGCCTCCAGCCACTGAACCATGGAAATCGCCCTCATCTACGCCCGCGCGGCCAACGGCGTCATCGGCCGGGACGGCACCATGCCCTGGCACCTGCCGGAAGACCTGGCGCACTTCAAGCAGCTGACCCAGGGCCACCCGGTCATCATGGGCCGCAAGACCTGGGACTCGCTGCCCGTGCGCTTTCGCCCGCTGCCCGGGCGCACCAACATCGTCGTCACCCGGCAAGCGGATTGGCATGAAAATGGCACGCAGCGCGCATCCAGCCTGCGCGAAGCGCTATCAATAGCAGAGCAATCAAACACCACCACCTGGATCATGGGCGGCGCCCAGATCTACGCCCAGGCCCTGCCCCTGGCCACGCGCGTGGAGGTGACCGAGATCGCCCGCGACTACGAGGGCGATGCCTACGCCCCCACCCTGGGCCCCGAGTGGGTGGAGACCGCGCGCAGCAGCCATGTGAGCGCGGGCGGCCTGCCCTACCACTTCGTGCGCTTCGAGCGCCGCGGCTGAGGCGGCCATGCCGCCCGCCGAGCCCGGCGCGGCCTCACGGTGAGCCGGACAGCAGGCGCAGGGCCTGCCGCTTCGGCTGGCTGTCGCCATGGTTGCAGAGCACGGCCGCGCCCCGGCCCGACTCCGGCGAGTACGCCCAGTACGACCGGTAGCCCGCCCAGCCGCCGCCATGCGCCACCACGGCCTGGCCCTGGACCTGGAAATACTCCCAACCATGGGCATAGATGCCGCGCTCCCCTGCCGGCCGGGCCTGGCCCAACGCCGGCAGCAGCATGCTGCGCACGCCGGGGGTGGCACTTGCGTCGGCGCGCCGCAGCGGCGCGTTGCGGTGCACATGCCACAGCCATCGGCGCATGTCGGCCACCGTCGAATGCACCTGCCCGTCGCCGGTCTGCTCCCAGGGCGATTCGTCGAGCAACCAGCCCTGCGGGCCGCGCTTCCATCCCCGCGCCAGGCGATCCAAGTCCGTGGGATAGCGGTCCACGATGTCGGTGGAGCGCATGCCCAGCGGCCCGAAGATGCGCTGCGCGGAGAACGCCGCCAGCGTCTGCCCGCTGACGCGCTGCACCACCTGCGCCAGCAGGAAGTAGCCGGTGTTGCTGTACTCGAAGCGGCTGCCGGGCGCGAAGCGCAAGCGGCGCATGCCGGCGAGAAGGTCCAGGGTCTCCGCGCTGGTGACCCGCTCGGCCGCGCGCCCGGCCCGCTCCAGGGGATCGATGTAGTCCGGCAAGCCGCCGCGGTGCAGCAGGATCTGCTGGAGCGTGGGCTGGCGCAACGCACCGCGCAGCTCGGGCAGGTGCTGGCCCACCGCGTCCTGCAGCGTCAGCCGCCCGTCCTCGGCCAGCAGGAGGATGGCCAACGCGGTGAACTGCTTGGAGACGGAGGCGAGGTTGAAGCGGGTGTCGGCGTCGATCACCCGCCCGGTGGCCAGGTCGGCCAGCCCGCTGGCCCCGAACGTGGCCGCATCGCCGCCCTCGGTGCGCACCCAGGCGCAGCCCGGCGCGGCCGCCACCGAAGGCATTGGCGCGGCCAGCGCGGCCAGCAACGCGACAAGCGGCAGCCCGCCAAAGACGGCGCGCCCCATCACCACCGGCCCGTGAACGTGACGCTGACCTGGCGCCCCAGCCCCCAGTTGCAGGTCCAGAGCGATCCGCAGGTGGACACGTAGCGCTTGTCGGTCAGGTTGCTGATGTTCAGCGCCAGCTCGCTGTCGCGCAGCGACGGCCACAGGGTGCCCAGCAGCATGGACAGGCGCGCATCGAACACCGTGTGCGACGGAATCTCCAGCCCCGCGTACCCGCCCCCGGCCATGGCAATGTCGCCGTTGTAGGCCTTGCCCACATGGCGAACGCCCGCGCCCAGCACCGCGCCCTGCAGCGCATGCGCGCCCGTCAGCGTGTAGTCCATCCACAGCGCGGCCTGCTGGCGTGGCACGAAGAGCAGCGATTGGCCCAGCTCTTCCGGGATCTCGCTGCGCAGGACCTTGGTATCCAAGTGCGTGTAGGAGCCGATGACCGACCAGTTTCTGGACAGCCTGCCGTTCAGCTCCACCTCCACGCCGCGCGAGCGCACCTCGCCGGTCTGCACCTGCTCGGGAAACCCCAGGACCGGGTCGTCCGTCAGCCGGTTCGTCTGGCGAATGTCGAAGGCCGCCACGGCCAGCATCCAGTCCTTGCGCGGCTGCAGCTTGACGCCGACCTCCAGCTGCCGCCCGCGCATGGGCTGGAACGGCGCGCCCGCCGCGGTCACGCCCGCCACCGGCTCGAAGGAGGTGCCGTAGCTCACATGGGGCGCCCACCCACCCGCGTCGTACAGCGCGCCGATGCGGCCGCTGGTGGCGCTGCTGCGTTGCCCCAGGTCTGCCGTCTCGCCCCGCCGGGTGCTGCCGCCAGTCACCCGGGATCGGTCGTGGCGCAGGCCGGCGATGAGGTGCAGCCGCTCCCAGCGCAGGGCGTCCTGCACATACAGGCCCGCCATCTTCTGCCGGCTCTGGATGCTGGACAGCGCCTTGAGCGGGCCGACCTCCATGCCGTAGTCCGGCGCATAGATGTCGAGCACGCCGTCGCTGCCCCCCGGGCCTACGGTGGCCGTGTCGCGGCTCGCGGAAAAGCGGTCCCGGTAGTAGTCGAAGCCCACGGTGACCGTGTGCTGGACCGCCCCGGTGGCCACCTGCCAGTCCAGCCGGGTGTCGCTCGCCAGGGAGTTGGCGGCGCCGCGCCCGCGCGTGGCATAGCGCCGGATGCTGCGCCAGTCCCACGCGCCCTCGGCCGGGTCGGGCTCAGAGTACATGTCGCTTTGCACCATGGCAAGGTCCGTCTTGATGCGCTGCGCGCGGCTTTCGTGGCGCAGCGTCAGGCCATCGGCCAGGGCGTATTTCAGCGAGAGGCCGCCCATGTCCTGGTTGCGGTCGAAACGGTCGAAAGCCGGCTCCCCAATGTTCAAGCCCGTGGGCAGCGGGCCGTTCGGGTTCGGGTACAGCGTGCCATAGGCGGGCAGCCACTGGGAGTCGTTGCCGCCGCGATCCCGCTGCAGCGCCGCCCACAGCTGCAGCTCGCCCCGGTTGGCTAGGTCGATCCGCACGGAGGGCGCGAGCAGTTGGCGCTTGCGTTCGGCAAAGTCCACCTGGCTGTCGCTGGCGCTGTCGAGCGCCAGCAGGCGCCAGGCCAGTTTGTTCTGTTCGGCCTTGCCGTGCAGGTCCACGCCGAGGCGGCGCTGGCCGTTGTTGCCGGCCGTGAGTTCTATGCTCTGGTTGGAAAGCTCGGTGTCCGCGCGCTTGCTGGACATGGCGATCAGCCCCCCCGGCACCATCGCGCCGTAGAGCGCGGAGGCCGGCCCCTTCAGCACCTCGATGCGGTTGAGCATGTAGGGATCGACCTGCGGCCGCGTCCAGTTGTTGCCCGCGCCCGCACCGCCGTCCAGCTTCAGGCCGTTGAGCCAGCTGACGGAGCCGGAGTTGAAGCCCCGGAACGCCAGGGTGTCGAAGCGCGCATCGACACCTTCGTACTCAGACGAGATCCCCGCGGTGTAGCGCAGCGCCTCGGAAACGCTGCGCGTGGCCTGGGCCTCGATCTGGTGCTGCGTGACGACGGACACCGAACCTGGCGTCGTGAACAACAGCTGATCGGTCTTGCTGGCCGCTGCGCTGCGCAGGGCCAGGAAGCCGTTGGCCGGCCCGGTGGCGCTTTCGCGCGGGCCGGTGACCGTCACCGAGGGCAAGGAGCCTGCATCGGCGGACGGGGCCGGCGCCCGCTTCACGAGCACCCTGGCGCCGTCGATGGATGCGGCGAGCGGGGTGCCGGCCAGCAATCGGTCCAGCGCCTGCGCAACGCTCAACCGCCCCGACACCGCGGGTGATGTCCTGCCCGCTACCTGGGTGGCGTCGAAGGTCATCTCCAGATGAGCCTGGCGGGCCAGTTCATTGAGCGCCTGCCCCAGCGGCTGGGCTGGAATATGGATGGCGACAAGGGCCGCCGTGGTGGGCGCGCTCGGTTGCTGGGCCAGGCTGGTTGGCGCATGGCCTGCCGCCCAGGCCAGCGTGACGGCGGCCGCCAGGGCCAGGGGGGCGCGGCTTGGGCGCTGGGGTTGCTGCGTATGGCGCATGAAAGAAATCGCTCCTCGGTCGGTCGTTGCATCCGGGCCCGCCCCACAGGGGCCGCCCGCTCCTAGCGATGAAGACGCACCAGGCATGCCGAATCCCCATGTGCTGCCAGCAAGAATTTTTCGATGAATCGCCAAGGGCTACCTTGCCACCACCTCCATGGCGTCGCCCCGCCGCACCAGGCGCACGGGCAGCACCAGCAGCAAGGTGTCGGCGAAGCGCTGCCACTGGCCCAGGCTGTAGCTGCCGCCCACGGGCATGGCGGCCACGGCGGGGTCACGCACCACCAGCCGGGTACGGCCATAGCGCTCGAATTCGGCGATGGCCTGGCCCAGGGGCGTCTGGTCGAAACTGATCCGGCCATCGCGCCAGGGGGCGATGGAGGCCGATGGCACGCGGCTCACCGGGCTGATGCGGCCGGCCCCGTCGGCCACCACGCGTTGCCCGGCGGTCAGATGAATGGCGGGCATCGCCGGCTCCGCCACAGCGCTCACCGCTCGCCCGTCGCCCGCTGCCGGGTCAGTTCGGGCGACGCGCACCTGTCCCTCCTCCACCGAAACGACGGTCTGACCCGCGTCCAAACCGGACAGGGTGTGCCGGACCGAAAAACGGGTTCCCACCACCGTGATGCGCAGCGCGCCCGCCACGACGTGGAACGGCCGCTTTGCATCGGGCGCCACCGTGAACATGGCCTGGCCGCTCTCCAGGCGCACCTCGCGCCGATCGCGGTACAGCCGGGCCTGCACCTGGGTGCCGGTGTCCAGCTGCAGGGTGCTACCCTGGCTGCCGGCATCGGGCAGATGCGCCGTCAGTTGCTGCCCCTGCTGGGTGGCAAAGGTCTGCGCAAAAGTCGGCTGTTGCTGCCAGTGCGTCCAGCCCATCCAGCCCCCGCACACCGCGGCCAAGGCCAGTGCGGCGGCGGCCGCCTGTGGGAACAGATGGCCCCAGCCTGCCAGCCACAGGCGCAGGCCGGAGCCCAGCGCACGGTGCGGTGGATCGGGCGGCGCGGCGCGTGGCAAGGGCGCGGACGGCGATGGCCCGCCCGGCAGACCCGCCCTGAGCGCCTGAACTTCGCCATCGGGGAGTCGCTGCACATCGCCCAAGGTGGCTTCCATGTCGTCGAAGGCGGCGGCATGCCGCGGGTCGGCATCCAGCCATGCCTGCCATTGCGCCTCTTCGCTGTCGTCCAGCCCGCTGCGCCGGCGCAGCACCCAGGTGGCGGCGTCGATATCCAGCGGGTCTTGTGCCTGTGCGAAGGCCTCGAACTCGCGTTCATCCGCTTCCGCACCGGGCGTGGGCAGTCGGTGGTGTGGGGGCATGGGCTTGGGCATGTAGGGCGGCAATGGTGGGACCGGGTATCTCTGTAGACGCATGAACCGGGGCGGTCCCTCATCCCCTCATCCCCTGGCGGGGTCAGGGCTTCTCCGGCGCATAGGGCGCCCGGCCTGCTTCCTGCAGCCTGCGCGCGCACAGCCTGCAGGCCACCATGCCCCGCACCACATGCTTTTCCACCATGCTGACCGTGATGCCCATGCGCTGGGCGATCTGCCCCTGGCCGCATTCATCGAAGACATACAGCACGAAAGCCTCGCGGCAACGAGGCGGCAGGCCCTCGATGGTGCTCACGTAGGCGTGGATCACTTGCCGGGAGGCCAGCAGTTCCTCGGGCTGCAGGTGCAGGGGTGCAGCCGGATGCTGGTCTTCCGGGAGCATGTCGATGGCGTCATGCCAGCGCACTTCGGCACGCCGATGCTGGTCGATGACCAGGTTGCGCGCAACGCGGTACAGCAGAGCACGCATGTCCAGTACGGCCTGGCCGGAAGACTGGGCGGTCAGCACGCGTACATAGCTTTCCTGCGCCAGGTCGGCGGCGGTGTCTCGGTCACTGACCTGGCGGGTCAGGAAGTTCAGCAGTTCGCGGTGGTAGCGCTCCAGCACGGAAAGACCCAGGTGTGGTTGGCAAAGGTGGAGCACCGGGGGAAGTGAAGGCTGGCGGCGGCTGACCTACGGCACCCATTGAAATGATAATTATTGCCATTTGCAAATACACGCATCGTGTCAAAAGGATTTATAGCAATCATTCTCATTTACATTAACCATATTCACAGGAGTTCTCCAATGCCTCTCAAACCCCTCCTCGCCGCCACCGCCCTGTCGCTCACACTGGCGGGCACCGCCTACGCCCAGTTCTCCGCCACCCCCGCCACGGTGGTCGAGCACTACGCCACGCTGGTGCACGCCAATTACGAGGACACGCTCAACGCGGCCAAGGCCATGCAGACGGCGATCAAGACCTTTACCACATCGCCCTCGCAAGCCACGCTGGACACCGCCCGCAAGGCCTGGCTTGACGCCCGCGAGTTCTACGGCCTGACCGAGGCCTTCCGGTTCTATGGCGGTCCGATCGATGACGACAAGGGCCCCGAAGGCCAGCTCAACGCCTGGCCGATGGACGAGTCCTACGTGGACTGCATCGAAGGCAAGAAGACCGCCGGCCTCATCAACAACCGCAAGCAGCCCCTCACCAAGAAAGCGCTGGCCGCCCAGAACGAGAAAGGCGGCGAAGAGAACGTGGCCACCGGCTGGCACGCCATCGAGTTCCTGCTGTGGGGCCAGGACCTGTCGGAGACCGGCCCGGGCAACCGCAACTTCGAAGACTTCGTGGATGGCAAGGCCCCCAACGCCGACCGCCGCCGCCAGTACCTCAACGTCGTCACCGAGCTGCTGATCGACGACCTGAGCTACCTCGTCAAGGCCTGGGCTCCGGGCGCCAAGAACAACTATCGCACCAAGTTCGAGAAGGGCGGCAACGAGTCGCTGCGCAAGATGTTCGTGGCCATGGGCTCGCTCTCGCGCGGCGAGCTTGCCGGCGAGCGGATGGAAGTGGCCCTGTCCAGCCAAGACCAGGAAGACGAGCACAGCTGTTTCTCGGACAACACCCACCGGGACACGGTGCGCAACGCCCAGGGCATCGAGAATGTGTGGCTTGGGCGCTATGTGCGCGCCGACGGCAGCACGGTGCAGGGCCCCAGCCTGCGCGACCTGGTGGCCGCGAAGGACGCGGCCCTGGCCACCCAGACCACGCAGCAGATCCGCAGCTCGGTGCAGGCCGCCGAGGCGATTCCGGCGCCGTTCGACCGCGCCATCGTGCAGGGCCACCCCGGGCGCGCCAAGATCGAGGCCGCCATTCAGAGCCTGACGGTGCAGTCGGACCAGATCGTCGCCGCCGCGGCGGCGGTGGGCATCCAGAAACTCACCCTGGCACAACCGTGATGGAGGCGGCGCTTTGATCAAGGCAGTCCTGGCGATCGCAGTGGCGGTGGCCGCCGGCGCGGCCGCGCTGACCGCTCCCGACACCCGCGCCAACGGCGCCGGAGTCGACCCGCTGGGCGAGAAGACCGGCGGCGACACCACCGTATGGGCCACCGGGCGCAATGCGTTCTCCTTCCCCGCAGCCAACCTGCCCAACGACGAGCGCACGCGCTTCGTCATCGGCAACTCATTCTTCAAGCGCAACTGGGTCGAAACACCGGCCAGCACCACGGCCCGCGACGGCTTGGGGCCGCATTTTCTGGCACGGTCTTGCGCGGCCTGCCACATGCACGACGGACGCGGTGAGCCACCCCCGTGGACGCGCGGGCTCTCGGAACAAGAGCCACTGGCCTTGCTGCTGCGCCTGTCGGTGCCGGGCACCGATGCCCACGGAGGGCCGCGGCCCCACCCCGCGTACGGCGACCAGCTCAACACCGTGGGCGTCCAGGGCGTCAAGCCCGAGGGCCGCGTGCGCATGCGCTGGGAACCGGTGCATGGCCGCTTTGCCGACGGCACCCGCTACACCCTGCAAAAGCCCATCTACGAGATCGACAGGCCGGGCTACGGCCCGCTGGGCCAAGGCACCATGATCAGCCCGCGCATCGCGCCGCAGGTCATCGGCGTCGGGCTGCTCGAATCCATTCCCGAGCGCGAAATCCTGGCCAACGCCGAGTCCCAGGCCCGCATGCCCGGCCCGATCAAGGGCCAGCCCAATCGCGTGTGGGATGTCTTCGCACAACGCGAGTTGGTGGGCCGCTTCGGTTGGAAGGCCAATGTGGCCACCGTAGCGCACCAGACAGCCGCGGCCTTCCTTGGCGACATCGGCATCACATCGACGAAGTTTCCGGCTGAGGCCTGCATGCCGCCCCAAAGGGACTGCCTGGCAGCGCCCACCGGGGCCGAGCCTGGCGGTGTGGAGATCGAAGACAAGACGCTGGACGATGTGATCTTCTACCAGGCAGTGCTGGCCCCCCCGGCGCGCCGCAATATGCACGATGCGCAGGTGCTGCGTGGACAGGCCCTGTTTGCGCAGGCGCAATGCGCGGTTTGCCACCGCCCCTCCTACCAGACGGAAGATGGCCCCTTTCCGCGCCTGACCAGCAAGGCTCTGTCAGGCCAGACCATCTGGCCCTACACCGACTTGCTGCTGCACGACATGGGCAAGGCCCTGGCCGATGGCCGCCCCGACTTCCGGGCCAATGGACAACAGTGGAAAACGCCACCGCTGTGGGGCATTGGCTTGCTCAAGGACGTCAACGGCCACACGCGCTTGCTGCACGATGGACGCGCCAATGGCGTGATCGAAGCCATTCTGTGGCACGGCGGCGAGGCCGAAGCGAGCAAGCAACAGGTGCTCCAGTTCAATGAAGCCGATCGCCAGGCCTTGGCCAGGTTTGTGGAGTCGTTGTGATGGTTCACATCCGTTCAAGATCGATGCAGCGGATCGCGTCGGTGCTCCTTAGCGTGGGCTGGTGGATGGCACTGACACCAGCCGCCCACGCACAAGGAGTTGTGGCCTTCCCGGTCTACCGCGCCGAGCATGCACTGCGGGGCATCTACACGCACCACTATCCGGTGCGTTGGCAAGCGTTCGAGCATGAGGCTGCCGCCTTGACGCAGGCGGCCAGGCAGCACTGCGCAGGCCGGGAACAGGCTGCAGACCTCATGCACGCCTGGGAGCGCGCGCGATTGGTGTGGGTAGCGGCGTCGAATCCAGCCGTAGGGCCGGTGATCCAGCGGCGCAGCCAACGAGAAATCGACTTCTGGCCGGCACGCCCCGCGCTGCTCCAACGCGCCCTGGCCAACCGGCCGCAGAGCCTGGCGCAGATGGAACGCGTGGGCGGCCCCGCCAAAGGGTTTCCGACAATGGAAACGCTGCTCTTTAGGGTGTCCCCGGCCGCGCACTGCCCTTACCTTGTCCTCATTGCCGAGGGCATCGAGGCAGAAGCCCAGGCCCTGTCCAAGGCCTTCGCAGAGCTGGCGGTCAAGGACTGGACTACCGACGAAGAGGCGGCTCGCAGCGGATTTGCCGAATGGGTCAACCAGTGGCTCGGGGGACTGGAGAGCCTTCGTTGGCAACAGATGGAACTGCCCATTCAGAAGGCCCGCACCACCAAAGCGGGACAGCCACCTTCATTTGCACGCAGGCGCATGGAGGACAACGTCGCGGACTGGCGTGCGCAGTGGCAATCGCTGCGGGCACAGGCCCGCTTGGCGGCAGGAGTGCCAAACAACCCGCCCGAGCCCGGCAAGGCGTTGGCGCCCATCGAAGCCTTGCTTTTAGGCAAGGGCCACATCGCTCTCGCTGAACGGTGGGGCAAGGCCATAGATGCCGCAACGTCCGCGATGGAGTCGCTTTCTGCGCGGCCCTCGGAGCGCGAGCTGCTGGCCTTGTCCTCCTCCCTCAAGGCTGTGGGCTCGCTCTACCAGGGCGAGGTGGCAGCGGCGCTGGATGTCCCGCTGGGCTTTTCCAGCGCGGACGGTGACTGAAAGAGCACACCATGCAGCGACGCCAATTGCTTCTTTCACTCACGGGCCTGGCCGGTTCGGCCACTTGGGCCGACACCCCACCATCCGCCACCCTTGTAGCAGCATGGTGCGCAGCAGCACATTGGGCTGCTGCGCGCAAGTCAGGATCGCATCGATACAAGGGGGCCGGCCCTGCCGCTACCCACCCGGGCCCATGGCCTGATCGTTGAACGCGACGGCAGCGTGCTTGCCCTGGCGCGCCGGCCCGGCGATTGGCTGCTGCGTTGGAGCCCCGCCACCGGCCAGACCCAATGGTCCTGGCTGGAGGACGACCACCGCTTGAACGGCCACGGCGTCTTGCTGCCCGGCACCGATGTGCTGCTGACCACCCAGACCGACCGTGAAACGGACGCAGGCTGGTTAGGGGTGAGAGATCGGGCCACGCTCGCACTGCTGGACACCTGGCCCACCCATGGCCGTGACCCGCACCAACTGATCGTGCTGCCGCAAGCACTGGTGCGCTGGCCGGTCGGCACCGTGCTGGTGGCCAACGGAGGCATTGCCGCACGCTCAGAAACAGGGCGCAGCAAGCAGCATGGTGAACGGATGGACGCATCCCTGGTCGCACTCGATCCGCTGCGTGGGGCGCTGCTGGGTCAGTGGCGCTTGGAGGACCCCTTCCTGAGCATTCGCCACCTTGCCTGGGACAAGCGTTCGCAGCGTCTGGGCATCGCCTTGCAAGCCGAACATCCGACAACGCAGGAACGCAAGACCGCCCCGATACTGGCCATATGGGATGGCCATTCGCTGACACCGGCTCAAGGTCAGCCCCCTCTGCAGGGATATGGCGGTGACGTCCTCGCCCTCGCCCAAGGCGGGTTCGCCGTGGGGTGCCCCCGCGCCGACGTCTTGGCCATCTTCTCGGCCGATGCACGCTTCGTCTCTGCCATCAAACACCCCCAGTCCTGCGCACTCGCTGGTCTTGGAGAGCTTTGGTGGAACGCTGGCAGCTCCAGCGCCTTGGCAGGCAAAGCAAGCCGGGCCTTGACGATGCCCATCCCCACGGACATCACAAGGGGCCGGGGCTCGGCATTGCAATTCGACAACCACTGGTTGCCCTACCTCTGATAGCGATCAGAGACCAGGCATAGGGTGTTGCGTCCCCCGGTCGGGGGTCATACCGTCAACCCTGCCACAGACCGCAAACCCCACCCGAACCTGCATGGAACTCAAGCTTCTCGCTAGCTTCTTTCCGTCATGAGCCCGAACAGTCTAGTGGTTGAACCTAGTCCGATCCGATAGCTGGCGGCTACCGTCGGATTCACGCTCAGATGGGTCCGTTTGTCACAGATAGCCGTCGATTATTCCCACTCGATGGTCGCAGGCGGCTTGCTCGACACGTCGTACGTGACGCGATTGATGCCACGCACCTCGTTGATGATGCGGCCCGACACCTTCTTGAGCAGGCCATAGGGCAGTTCTGCCCAGTCGGCCGTCATAAAGTCGCTGGTCTGCACGGCGCGCAGGGCCACCACATAGTCATAGGTACGACCGTCCCCCATCACGCCCACGCTCTTGACGGGCAGGAAGACGGTGAAGGCTTGGCTGGTGAGGTCGTACCAGCTCTTGCCGCTGGATTCATCCATCCAGTTGCGCAGTTCTTCGATGAAGATGGCATCGGCGCGGCGTAGCAGGTCAGCATACTCCTTCTTCACCTCGCCCAGGATGCGCACGCCCAGTCCCGGGCCGGGGAACGGGTGACGGTAGACCATCTCGCGGGGCAGGCCCAGAGCCACGCCCAGCTCGCGCACCTCATCCTTGAACAGATCGCGCAGGGGCTCCAGCAGCTTCAGGCCCAGTTGCTCTGGCAGGCCACCCACGTTGTGGTGACTCTTGATGGTGACAGCCTTCTTGCTCTTGGCTCCACCCGACTCGATGACGTCGGGATAGATCGTGCCCTGGGCCAGGAAGGTCGCACCCTTGTGACCGCCGTCGCTTGCCTTGAGCTTGGCTGCCTCGGCCTTGAACACATCGACGAAAAGGCCACCAATGATCTTACGCTTGGCCTCTGGCTCGCTGACGCCGGCCAACTTGCCCAGGAACAGCTCGCTGGCGTCCACGCGGATCACCTTGGCGTGCAGCTTGCCTTCGAACATGTCCATGACCATGTCGCCCTCATTGAGGCGCAGCAGGCCGTGGTCCACGAACACGCAGGTCAGTTGGTCGCCGATGGCACGGTGGATCAGGGCCGCAGCCACGGAGGAGTCCACGCCGCCCGACAGGCCGAGAATGACCTCCTCGTCGCCCACCTGCTCGCGGATCTTGGCGACGGCTTCCTCAATGTAGTCGCCCATGATCCAGTCGGCATTGGCCGCGCAAATCTCGCGCACGAATCGATTGAGCAGGGCCGCACCCTGCACGGTGTGCGTGACCTCGGGGTGGAACTGCACGGCGTAGAAGCGGCGCGCCTCGTCGGCCATGCCGGCGATGGTGCAGGACGGCGTGGAGGCCATGACCTTGAAGCCTGGGGGCAGTTCGGTGACCTTGTCGCCGTGGCTCATCCAGACCTTGAGCATGCCGTGGCCTTCGGCCGTGGCGAAGTCCTCAATACCCTTGAGCAGCGCGGTGTGGCCATGGGCACGCACCTCCGCATAACCGAATTCGCGGGTGTGGGAGCCTTCGACCTTGCCACCGAGTTGTGCCGCCATGGTCTGCATGCCATAGCAGATGCCTAGCACAGGTACGCCAAGTTCGAACACCGCGTCAGGCGCCCTGTCGTCCACCTCGTACACGCTGGCATGACTGCCCGACAGGATGACGCCCTTGAGCTTGCCATCGGCAGCGAACTCACGCACCCATTCGCTGCTGACATCACAAGGATGGACCTCGCAATACACATGGGCCTCGCGCACGCGGCGCGCGATGAGCTGGGTGACCTGGGAGCCGAAATCGAGAATGAGGATCTTGTCGTGTTGCATGGAGGGCGACAGGGTCAGGAAAAGACAAAGGCCCGAACGCCTGGTAGCGGGTTCGGGCCTGCGAGTAGCGGAACGTCAGTCCGCGCGGTAGTTGGGCGCTTCCTTGGTGATCTGCACGTCGTGCACGTGCGACTCCCGGATACCGGCAGCCGTGATCTCCACGAACTCGGCCTTGTCATTCATCTCCTGGATGGTGGCGCAGCCGCAGTAACCCATGGCTGCACGCACGCCGCCCGCCATCTGGAACACGATGGACACCATGGAGCCCTTGTAAGGCACGCGCCCCTCAATCCCCTCGGGAACGAGCTTGTCCGCATGCGGATTGCCTGTGGTGGCTTCCTGGAAGTAACGATCGGCCGAACCCTGCTGCATGGCGCCAATGGAGCCCATGCCACGGTAGCTCTTGTAGCTGCGACCCTGGTACAGGATGACTTCACCCGGCGCCTCTTCGGTGCCGGCGAACATGCCACCCATCATGATGGTCGACGCCCCAGCGGCCAGCGCCTTGGCGATGTCGCCCGAGAAGCGGATGCCACCGTCGGCAATCAACGGCACGCCCGTGCCCTTGAGCGCAGTGGCCACGCTGTCGATGGCCATGATCTGGGGCACGCCCACACCGGCCACGATGCGCGTCGTGCAAATGGAACCGGGGCCGATCCCGACCTTGACCGCGTCGGCACCGGCCTCGACCAGTGCCAGCGCTGCCGCACCAGTGGCGATGTTGCCGCCAATCACATCCACCTGCGGATAGTTCTGCTTGACCCAGCGCACGCGGTCAATAACACCCTTGCTGTGGCCATGGGCCGTGTCCACCACGATGGCGTCCACCCCCGCCTTGACCAACAGCTCGACCCGCTCTTCCGTACCTGCTCCCACACCCACGGCCGCAGCCACGCGCAGGCGGCCTGCGGAATCACGTGCCGCATTGGGGAAGGTGGTCTGCTTGTTGATGTCCTTGACGGTGATGAGGCCCTTGAGCTCAAAGGCATCGTTCACCACCAGCAGGCGTTCAAGCTTGTGCTTGTTCAGCAGCGCCTTGGCCTGTGCCGGCGTCGTGCCTTCCTTCTCGTTGACGGTGATCAACTTCTCGCGCGGCGTCATGATCTCGCGCACCTTGACGTCGTAGCGCGTCTCGAACCGCACATCACGGCTGGTGACGATGCCCACCACCTTGCCGCCATCGCACACGGGGAAGCCCGAGATGCCCAGGTTCTCGGAAAGCTCCAGAACCTGCAAGACCGTGTGCTCGGGCGTGATCACCACGGGATCGTGCACCACGCCGGATTCATGGCGCTTGACCTTGGACACCTCGGCAGCCTGCTGCTCGGCCGTCATGTTCTTGTGGATGACACCAATCCCCCCCTCTTGCGCGATGGCGATGGCCAAGCGCGCCTCGGTGACGGTGTCCATGGCGGCGGACACGAGGGGAAGATTAAGGGAGATATTGCGCGTGAAGCGCGTGACAAGGGTGGTGTCCTTGGGCAGGACCTGGGAGTACGCCGGCACCAACAACACATCGTCGAAGGTGAGCGCTTTTCCAAGAAGGCGCATGTGAAAGCTCCAAAAGAAAGATTGTACCTGCCGCGCGACAATCCGCGCAGCGGGCCTCCGAATGCCCGCTAGTGGGCCGGCCACTGCCCGGCTACACTTGCCCGCATGAAACCGCACAAGCTTCTTCTTCTGGCACTGGCCTGCGCGTGGGCCATGGGCGCTTCCGCCCAATGGCAATGGGTGGACAAGGATGGTCGCAAAGTATTCAGCGACCGCCCGCCGCCACAGGACATCCCCGAGAAGAGCATCCTTAAGCAGCCCCAGTTCACCGTCAAGCAGGCACGCCCTGCGGCGGCGCCGGCATCGGCGGCATCCGAAACTACGGCCGCGCCTCAAGCAGCCCCCGGAGCCGGCAAGGACAAGCAGTTGCAGGAAAACAAGGCCAAGGCCGACGCCGCAGAAGCCGCGAAGAAAAAGGCCGAGGAGGACCGCATCGCCAAGGCACGCGCCGACAACTGCGCGCAGGCCAAGCGGGCCAAGGCCCAGTTGGCCCCAGGCAAGCTGATCGGCCATGTCAACGCCAAGGGGGAACGCGGCTTCATGGACGATGAAACACGGGCGGCAGAACTGCGCCGGGCCGATGCGGTGATCGCCTCCGACTGCAAATAGGCCGCGCACCCGAGCCCTGCGCCTGTCGCCGCCGCCAAGACAACGGCCGCCCTCCTGCATGGACCGGGCGGCCGTTTCGCATTCACCGCCTGCTCAGTACCCCGCCTTGGAGCCCGGCCTGCGCCTGGCGAACAGGCCCGCGGCCCGCGCGCCCTGGCTTGCAAAGCGCTGACGGCGCGCCAGCTTGGGGTCTACCGTCAGCGGCCGGCAACACTCCACGCGGTCACCGTCGCGCAACGGGTCACCAGGCTCAGCCGCCCTGCCCCAGATGCCGTACGTGAAGCGCGCGTCCCGCGGATCCAGGCCGCAGGCCTGCAGGGCCTGCGCGACGCAGGCGCCTGCCGGCAGTCGCAGATGCCATTCCTGCACCTGCGCCGGCCGCAGCGAAGCCGCCACGGTGATGCGCAGCAGGCCGTCGTCAGCCATAGACCTGCTCGGCCCGCTTGATGAAGGCATCCACGAACGTGGCGGCAATGCGGTCAAACACCGGCCCCACCAAGGTCGCCAGCGTCTTGCTGTCGAAACCGTAGTGCAATTGCAGCTCGACCTTGCAGGCCCGCTGCGTGCCATCGCCCACGGGGTGGAAATGCCAATCCCCATCGAGCTTGGAAAACGGGCCTTCGACCAGTTCCATCTTCACGCGGCGCCCCTCCTCGTGCGTATTGCGCGTCACGAAGGACTTGCGAATGCCACCGAGGGCAATGCCGACCTCCGCCCGCATGCCTTGCGCATCGCGCTCCAGTACGACGGCGCGGTCGCACCACGGAAGAAACTGCGGGTACTGGGCCACGTCCGTCACGAGGGCGAACATTTCTTCGGGGCTGTACCAGATCAGGACGGACTTGTTGACGGTTTTCATGAGGGCTGAGGGAATCGGGCGCTGGCAAACCGGCCCGGGCCATTGCTCCTAAAGACGGCGTCGCGGAGCACCCGGCCTAGAATCAGGGGAGCGAGACGACAACAATTGTAGGGAGGCCTTTGATCTCCCGGTTTGCGCCGCATCTATTCACCATGGCCAAGAAACCTGAAACAGCGTCACGCATCGCCGACAACAAGAAGGCGGCATACAACTACTTCTTCGAGGAACGCCACGAGGCCGGCATGGTGCTGCACGGCTGGGAGGTGAAGGCGCTGCGCGAGGGCAAGGTCCAGCTCACCGACGGCTACGTGGTCATCAAGGACGGCGAGCTGTTCCTCATCGGCTGCCAGATCAACCCGCTCAAGACGGCCTCCACCCATGTGAGCCCCGACGCCGCGCGCATCAAGAAGCTGCTGCTGCACAAGGACGAGATCCGCCGCCTCATCGGCAAGGTCGAGCAGAAGGGCTACACGCTGGTGCCGCTGAACCTGCACTGGAAGGATGGGCGCGCCAAGTGCGATATCGCCCTGGCCAAGGGCAAGGCAGAGCACGACAAGCGCGACACCATCAAGGAGCGCGAGGGCAAGCGCGAGGTGGAGCGCGTGATGAAGAGCCGTCACCGCTGATTTTTTTGCAGCGGGCCTGGAATAAGCGCCCGCGCCCCGGTGTTTATCCCTGCGTCCGGCCACCATTTCAGCGGGCCGGCAAACCCACGGAGAACACCATGACCAAATTCAGCCCCCTGCTCGTCGCACTGGCCCTGGCCGGCTGCTATTCCATGCCCCAGGCACAGGTCAGTACACAGGGCGGCGTCCTTGCCGGCCCCAATGGCATGACGCTCTACACCTTCGACAAGGACATGGCCGGCAGCGGCAAGTCCGCCTGCAACGGTGCCTGCGCCACCAACTGGCCCCCGCTGACGGCAACGGCGGCGCCCAGCGGCGACGGCTACAGCCTGATCCAGCGCGACGATGGCGCCAAACAGGTGGCCTACAAGGGCAAACCGCTGTACTACTGGAGCAAGGATACCAAGCCCGGCGACAAAGGCGGCGATGGCGTGAACAACGTGTGGCGCGCCGCCACGCCATGAGCGCAACAATGCGCCCATGAACCGCACCCAGATCCAGGAACAGCTGCCAGGGCTGCGCCGCTACGCGCGCGCGCTCACCGGCGACGCCTGGGCGGCCGATGATCTGGTGCAGGACACCCTGGAGCGCGCCTGCCGCAAATGGCTGCTGTGGCGCAGCGGCAGCGACCTGCGCGCCTGGCTGTTCACGCTGATGCACAACCTCTACCTGAACCAGCGCCGGGGCCTGCTGGCGGTTCAGGCACTCGATGCCGAGGCCCTGGCCGCGCTGCCGGGCGCGGACGGCGTGGCGGGCGACACCGCCATTGACCTGGACCGTTGCCTGCAGCGCCTGCCGGCAGAGCAGCGCGCCGTGCTGCTGCTGGTGACGCTGGAAGACATGGCCTATGCCGATGTGGCGCGTGTGCTGGAGATTCCGGTGGGCACGGTGATGTCGCGCCTGTCCCGCGCCCGCTCGCGCATGCGCGAACTGCTGGAACAGGCACCCGGCCACACGCCCCGGCCCCATGCGGCCGCCGCAGCCCCCTTGCGGCGCATGAAATGAGCCCCCCTGCGCCCCGACCCGCTGACCTGCTATTCACCTGAGTCCGCCATGAACGCCCCCCGCCCCTCACCCCAGGATGACGCCCGCCTGCACGCCCTGGTGGACGGCCGTCTGCCGCCCGACGAGGCCGCGCGACTGCGCACCAGCCTCGATGCCCCCGCGCAGGGCGAGACGGAGGCCTGGGAACACCAGCGCCTGCTGCTGCGGCAGCTGCATGGCGACTGGCTGGAGCGCCCCGTGCCCGACACCCTGCGCCACGCGGCCGACCGGCTGCAGGAAGTGCGCGCCGAGCGCCAACGCTGGGCGGCCTGGGGCGGCATGGCCGCGGGGTGGGTGCTGGCCTTCGGCCTGGGCTGGGCCGTGCATGGGCATTGGGGTGCGCCGCCCGGCCGCGCCGCCACGCTGGCCACGGCACCGTCCGCGCCCCAACTGTTCGCGCAGCAGGCCGCCTTGGCCCACGCGGTCTACCAGCCGGAGCAGCGCCACCCCGTGGAGGTGACGGCGGCGCAGCAGGACCACCTGGTGCAATGGCTGTCCAAGCGCCTGGCGCGGCCGCTCACGGTGCCGCACCTGGAGGAGCAAGGCTTCGAACTTGTGGGCGGCCGGCTGCTGCCCGGAGGCGCCGGCGCGCGCGCGCAGTTCATGTACCAGAACGCCGCGGGCGTGCGCATCACGCTGTACCTGGGCGCACTGGAGGACGCGCAGGGCGCGCAGGCCACGGCCTTCCACTTCCACAGCGAAGGGCCGGTGCACGGCTTCTACTGGGTGGAGCAGGGCTTTGGCTACGCGCTCAGCGGTGAACTGCCGCGGCCGGCGCTGCAGGCGCTGGCCACGGCCGTGTACCGGCAGCTGCCGCTCAGCGCAGCGCCGCCAGCGGGTGCGAGTGTGCCGGCCAGGGGCTCTTGAAGAAGGACTGCACCAGCTCGGGCGACACGTCCTCGATGCGTGCGGGCTCCCAGCGCGGCTGGTGGTCCTTGTCCACCGCCAGCGCGCGGATGCCTTCCACCGTCTCGCTCTGGCCGGGGCGCAGGTAGAAGCAGTGGCGCACCATGTCGCGCTCCATGCGCAGGTCGTCGGCCAGGTCCATGGCGCGTGCGCGGCGGATCTGCTCCAGCACCACATGCAGCATCAGCGGCGAGCGCTTGCGCAGCGTGGCGGCCGTGGCGCGCGACCAGTCGTCGCCCGCGGCCTCCAGGGCGGCCACGATGGCCGGCACGTCGGTCAGGGCGAAATATTGGTCAATTTGGCCTCTAGCACTTACAGAACAAGCGCCAGCAGCTACAAATTGTGAAGCAACCCATTGCTGCACGGCGGTGCCGTCGGCGAACGTCTGCGCGCCCAGCCCCTCCCAGACGGCGACCTGCTGCTCCGATGGCAGGAAGCCATCGGCCAGCTGGAATGCGATGGCGTCCGCCGCACCGATGGCGTCGCCCGTCAGGGCCAGCCACTCGCCCACGCGGCCGGGGCAGCGCGAGAGAAAGTAGCCGCCGCCCACGTCGGGGAACAGGCCGATCGCCGTCTCGGGCATGGCCATCTTGGTGCGCTCGGTCACGATGCGCAGGCTGCCGCCCTGGCTGATGCCCATGCCGCCGCCCATGACGATGCCGTCCATGAAGGCGATGTAGGGCTTGCCAAACGTGTGGATGAGGTGGTTGAGGGCGTATTCCTCGGTGAAGAAATCCTCGAGTTCCGGGTTGCCCGAGCTGCCCGCGGCGTGCAGGAAGCGGATGTCACCGCCCGCGCAGAAGGCGCCGAACGGGCCTTCGCGGCCGTTGCCGCGAATCGCCACGGCCAGCACCTTGTCGTCCTGCTGCCAGGCCAGCAGCGTGGCCATGAGGCTGCGCACCATGCCCAGCGACAGGGCGTTGAGCGCCTTCGGGCGGTTCAGTGTGATGCAGCCCACCTGGCCGCGCACCTCGGTCACGACTTCCGCCGTCATCTCCGTCATTGTTATTCCTTCCATCCAAGCATTGCATTGAAAACGGGCACACCGGCCGCCGGTGCACCCCCCATCGGCACGGCCGTGGCCGGCGCTTGTCAGCGCCCGGCTACGGCCAGCGACATCTTGGCCACCACGGGTGGCGGGGCCACCGGCCATGGTAGCGGCTGGCAGCCGCCCTCGCTCCCGGATGTGCGAAGGGCGAGCCGTCCTGGCGGACGGGCTCGCCCTGTCATGTGCGGCCCGCGGGCATCGCCGCCCGGTCCGCGGTGGAAGCACAAGGCGCTCGCACGCCCTGGCGTCACGCGCCGTCGCGGCTGGCGCGCTTGCGCTCGTGTTCCTTCAGATAGCGCTTGCGCAGGCGGATGCTCTTGGGCGTGATCTCCACCAGCTCGTCGTCCTCGATGAACTCCACGCCGTATTCCAGCGTGAGGTCGATCGGCGGCGTGATCTTGATCGCGTCTTCCTTGCCGCTCACGCGGAAGTTGGTGAGCTGCTTGGTGCGCGTGGCGTTCACCACCAGGTCGTTGTCGCGGTTATGCACGCCGACGATCATGCCCTCGTACACGGGGTCGTTGGCCTTCACGAACATGCGGCCGCGGTCGTCCAGCTTGCCCAGGGCATAGGTGAAGATTTCGCCGTCGTCCATGGAGATCAGCACGCCGTTCTTGCGGCCGCCGATGTCGCCGCGGTGGGCCTCATAGCTGTCGAAGATGTTGGCGATCAGACCGGAGCCGCGGGTCAGGTTCAGGAATTCGTTGGTGAAGCCGATCAGGCCGCGCGCCGGAATGCGGTACTCCAGGCGCACGCGGCCGCGACCGTCGGCCTCCATGTTCACCAGCTCGCCCTTGCGTTCGCCCAGCGCCTGCATCACGCCGCCCTGGTGACCTTCCTCGATGTCGGCCGTCACCAGCTCGATGGGCTCGCAGCGCACGCCGTCGATGTCGCGCATCACCACGCGGGGCTTGGACACGGCCAGCTCGTAGCCTTCGCGGCGCATTTCCTCCAGCAGGATGGTCAGGTGCAGCTCACCGCGGCCCGACACTTCGAAGATGCCGTCCGCATCGGTTTCCTTGACGCGCAGCGCCACGTTGGAGCGCAGTTCCTTTTGCAGGCGGTCCCAGATCTGGCGGCTGGTCACGAACTTGCCTTCGCGGCCCGCCAGCGGCGAGGTGTTCACGCAGAAGTTCATCGTCAGCGTGGGCTCATCGATCTTGAGCATGGGCAGCGGCTGCGGGTTGGCGGGATCGGTGATGGTCTCGCCGATGCCCACGTTCTCGATGCCGTTGATGAGCACGATCTCACTGGGGCCGGCCTCGCTCACCTGCACGCGGTCCAGGCCCTGGAACTGGTGGATCTGGTTGATGCGGCCCTTGTAGCTCTCGCCATCAGGGCCGGCCATCACCAGCACCTCCTGGCCCGCCTTGAGCGTGCCCTGGGTGATGCGGCCCACGCCGATACGACCCACGAAGGTGGAGTAGTCCAGCGCCGAGACCTGCATCTGCAGCGGCGCGGCCGGGTCGCCCTTCACGGCCGGCACATGCTTGAGGATGGTCTCGAACAGCGCCGACATGTCGGGGCCCCACTGCTCGCCGGGGTTGCCCTGCTCCAGCGCGCTCCAGCCGTTGATGCCCGAGGCGTAGACCACGGGAAAGTCCAGCTGCTCGTCGGTAGCGCCCAGCTTGTCGAACAGGTCGAAGGCCGCGTTCACCACGTAGTCGGGGCGCGCGCCGGGCTTGTCCACCTTGTTGACCACCACGATGGGTTTGAGGCCCAGGGCCAGCGCCTTCTTGGTCACGAAGCGCGTCTGGGGCATGGGGCCTTCCTGCGCGTCGATCAGCAGCACCACGCCGTCCACCATGGACAGGGCGCGCTCCACCTCGCCGCCGAAGTCCGCGTGGCCAGGTGTGTCCAGGATGTTGATGTGCGTTCCGCCCCAGCTCACGGCGCAGTTCTTGGCCAGGATGGTGATGCCGCGCTCGCGTTCGATGGCGTTGTTGTCCATCACCGTGTCGACGACCTTCTCGTGCTCGGCGAAGGTGCCGGACTGGCGCAGCAGCTGGTCCACCATGGTGGTCTTGCCATGGTCGACGTGGGCGATGATGGCGATGTTGCGGATTTGTTTGCTCATAGCGTTGTTGCTTCCAATGTGCCGCGTTCAGCCCGCGGCGAGCTCTCCAGAATTTGTTGAATTTCGATGGGACTGAGCAGCCGATCTGGAATCAGCTCGCCCCGCAGCACATGGCCCACGCCCAGCAGTGCGCGCGGACGCGCACCGAACACGGCCACGGCCGGCGCATCGGGCCAGGCCCCACGCCGGCGCATGCCTGAGAGGAAACGCCCGGCATTGTCGTCGTCCAGCGTGACAACCGCATGCTGCGCCAGCAGCGTTTCCACGGGCTGCACGCAGGCCATGCGTGCAGCCTCGTCCATGGCCTCCAGCGCCTCCAGGGTGACGCAGCGCTCCACGCCGATGCCCCCGGTGTCGATGCGGCGCAGGAAGGTGAGATGCGCGCCGCAACCCAGCGCCTGGCCGATATCCTCGCCCAGCGTGCGGATGTAGGTGCCCTTGCTGCAGGTTACTATTATTTTTATAGCTATTTGCGCTTGACTGGTCTGCGTTAGGGCCAGTTTTAATGCATGAATCGTGACATCGCGCGCCTCGCGCTCCACGGCGATGCCGGCGCGCGCGTATTCGTACAGCGCCTTGCCATCCTTCTTGAGCGCGCTGTACATGGGCGGCACCTGCCGGATGGGGCCGGTGAACTGCTGCTGCACGGCGGCCAGGCGCTGGGGCGTGAGCTGCGCGGGATCCACCTCGCAGCGCTGCAGCACCTCGCCCTCGGCATCGCCGGTACTCGTCGTGACACCCAGCAGCGCCACGGCCTCGTAGGTCTTGGGCGCCTCCAGCTGCAACTGGCTGAACTTGGTGGCCGCGCCAAAGCACAGCGGCAGCACGCCGCTGGCCAGAGGGTCCAGCGTGCCCGTGTGGCCCGCCTTTTCGGCGCGCAGCAGCCATTTCACCTTCTGCAAGGCGTCGTTGCTGGACAGGCCCAGGGGTTTGTCGAGCAGCAGCACTCCGTGCACCGGGCGCCGCTGCACCCGGATGCGGGGAGCGCGCGCGGTCATGCTTCGTCGTCGTCTTTGGAACGGGAGGCCACCGCGCGCGCGATCAGCGCATTCATGTCGGCCGCCCGTTCGGTGGTGCGGTCGAACACGAAGTGCAGCGTGGGCACGGTGTGGATATGCAGGCGCTTGAACAGGCCGTTGCGCAGGAAGCCTGCAGCCTGGTTCAGCGCCTCCTGGGTCGCCTCGGCATCACCCACGAGCACGCTGAAGAACACCTTGGCGTGCGCATAGTCGGGCGTGACTTCCACGCCCTGCAGCGTGACCATGCCGATCCGCGGGTCCTTCAACTCGCGGATCAGCTCGGTCAGATCGCGCTGGATCTGGTCCGCGACCTTGAAGCCGCGGTTGGGCGTGGAGGATTTCTTCGCAGCCATCTGGAGCCTGCCTTACAGCGTACGGGCGATTTCCTTGATCTCGAACACTTCGAGCATGTCGCCTTCGCGAATGTCGCTGTAGTTCTTGAGCTTGATACCGCACTCGAAGCCTTCCTTGACTTCCTTGACGTCGTCCTTCATGCGGCGCAACGATTCGATTTCGCCCGTGTAGATGACCACGTTGTCGCGCAGCAGGCGGAAGTGGGCATTGCGGGTGACATGGCCTTGCGTGATGTAAGAGCCAGCAATCGTACCGATCTTGGTTGCCACGAACACGGTGCGGATCTCGGCCATGCCGATGATCTCTTCGCGCTTCTCGGGTGCCAGCATGCCCGACATGGCCGACTTCACCTCATCCACGGCGTCGTAGATGATGTTGTAGTAGCGGATATCCACATCGTTGCCTTCGGCCGTCTTGCGGGCCTGGGCGTCGGCACGCACATTGAAGCCGATGATGACCGCCTTCGCGGCAATGGCCAGGTTGACGTCCGACTCGCTGATGCCACCCACGCCGGAGTACACCAGCTGGATCTTGATCTCGTCCGTAGACAGCTTGAGCAGCGATGTGCCCAAGGCCTCCTGCGAGCCCTGCATGTCGGCCTTGATGATGATGGGCAGCGTCTGCACATCGCCCGCATTCATCTCGGCGAACATGTTCTCCAGCTTGGCCGCCTGCTGCTTGGCCAGCTTGGTGTTGCGGAACTTGCCGGCGCGGTAGGTGGCGATTTCACGGGCACGGCGTTCGTCGCTCAGCACCATGAAGTCATCGCCGGCCTGCGGCACTTCGCTCAGGCCCTGGATTTCTACGGGGATCGACGGACCGGCTTCCTTGGTCTGCTTGCCGTCTTCGTCCAGCATGGCACGCACGCGGCCGTAGGTCTGGCCCGCCAGCACCACGTCGCCCACCTTCAGCGTACCGGACTGCACCAGCACGGTGGCCACGGTACCGCGGCCCTTGTCCAGCTGGGCTTCGATCACGATACCCTTGGCGGCGGCCTCGACCGGCGCCTTGAGCTCCAGCACTTCGGCCTGCAGCAGCACCTGCTCAAGCAGCTCGTCAATGCCCATGCCGGTCTTGGAGGACACGGCCACGAAGGGCGAGTCGCCACCGTATTCCTCGGGCACCACCTCTTCCACCACGAGCTCCTGCTTGACGCGCTCGGGGTTGGCATCGGGCTTGTCGGACTTGGTGATGGCCACCACCAGCGGAACACCGGCCGCCTTGGCGTGCTTGATGGCTTCCTTGGTCTGGGGCATCACGCCGTCGTCCGCCGCCACCACCAGGATGACGATGTCGGTGGCCTGCGCACCGCGGGCACGCATGGCCGTGAAGGCCTCGTGACCCGGGGTGTCGAGGAAGGTGACGATGCCGCGCGGTGTTTCCACGTGATAGGCACCGATGTGCTGGGTGATGCCGCCGGCTTCGCCCGAAGCGACCTTGGTACGACGGATGTAGTCCAGCAGCGAGGTCTTGCCGTGGTCCACGTGGCCCATGACGGTCACCACGGGAGCGCGGGGCAGCAGCTCGGCATCCGCGCTGGAGACTTCCTCGTCGGTGAAGGCTTCCGGATCGTCCAGAGCCGCCACCTTGGCCGTGTGGCCCATTTCCTCCACCACGATCATGGCGGTGTCCTGGTCCAGCGGCTGGTTGATAGTGACCATCTGGCCCATCTTCATGAGGGCCTTGATCACCTCCGACGCCTTGATGGCCATCTTGTGGGCCAGTTCGGCCACGGTGATGGTTTCGGGCACATGGACCTCGATCGCGCGGAACTCGACCGGCGCCTGCTGCTGGGGCTGGGCATCGCGGTCATTGCCGCGGCGGCCACGCGGCCCACCACGCCAGTTGCCACGGCCCACGCCACCGCTGCTGTCGCCGCGGGTCTTGATTTCCTTTTTCTTGGCCGTGTCGTTGGCCCAGCTCGACGAGAGCTTGGCCGACTTCACTTCCTTGCCAGCGCCGCTTCCCGGTGCTGCGGGCGCCCCTGCCCGGGCAACACCGCTCGAACCGGTGGCCGGCTTGTGCAGCGTGCCCCTCTTGGCGTCGGCCGTGGTCCCAGGCTTGGCGACGGGCTTGGCTTCCTCGGGCTTCTTCGCCACGAGCACCTTCTTGGGGGCCGCCATCATGGCACGGATGGCCTCGGCCTCGGCCAGGGCCTTGCGGCGACGCTCGTCCAGGTCTGCGGCGCGCGCTGTCTCTTCAGCCGCGCGGGCCTTGGATTCGGCCTCGGCCTTGGCGCGTGCCTCTGCCTGGGCCGCGTTGCGTGCCTCGGCCTCGGCCACTGCCTCACGTTGGGCCTCCGCGCGCTCCGCGGATTCCTGCGCCTTTTTCTCGGCCTGCTGCGCGGCGTAGGCCGCCGCGCGCTCCTCGGCCTCACGCTCGCGCCGCTCGCGGTCTTCGCGCTCGCGCCGCGCAGCGACCAGTTCTTCCTCTTGCCGGCTGATCAACGCGGCCTGGCGGCGCGCCTCTTCCTCGCGGCGGGCCAGCTCCAGATCCTCTGCGGACGGCGCCGCTGCAACGGACTCGGACGCGGACTCGGCGCTGTCGTCGCGCTTGATGAAGGTGCGCTTCTTGCGCACTTCCACTTGGATGGTGCGGGCTTTGCCGGTGGCATCGGCCTGCTTGATCTCGCTGGTGGACTTCTTCACCAGCGTGATCTTCTTGCGATCGCCGCCTGCCGTTCCATGGCTTGCCTGAAGGAAGGCCAGCAGCTTCTGCTTGTCGGCTTCATTCAGGACATCGGACGGCAAGGACTTGGCCACACCGGCTGACTTGAGTTGATCCAGCAAGGTATCAGGCGATTTCTTGAGCTCTGCAGCGAACTCAGCAACAGTATTACTCGACATATTGGATTCGAACCTCCCTGACCTTTACTCTTGTCCCGTGAACCAGTGTTCGCGCGCCTTCATGATCAAGGCCGTCGCATCTTCAGCAGACTGCCCGGTCAGTTCGGTCAGTTCATCAATGGCCAGGTCGGCCAGGTCGTCACGTGTATGCACTCCGCCAGCCGTCAGCTTGGCGATCAACTCGGCGTTCAGCCCTTCGAGGTCCCGCAGATCCTGCGACACGTTGTCCATGCTCTCTTCACGAGCGATTTCCATGGTGAGCAGCGCATCCTTGGCCCGTGCACGCAGTTCGTTCACGGTGTCCTCGTCGAAGCTCTCGATCTCCAGCATTTCCTGCAGCGGCACGTAGGCCACCTCTTCCAGGCTCTCGAAACCTTCCTGGATCAGGATGTCGGCGATTTCCTCGTCCACATCGAGCTTGTCCATGAACAGCTTGCGGGCCGCATCGGTTTCGTCGGCCTGCTTCTGCGCCGATTCGGCGGCGTCCATGATGTTGATCTTCCAGCCCGTGAGATCGGAGGCCAGACGCACGTTCTGACCTCCCCGACCAATCGCGATGGCAAGGTTTTCCTCGTCCACCACCACGTCCATGGCGTGCTTTTCCTCGTCGACGACGATGGATGTTACGTTGGCCGGTGCCAAGGCACCAATCACGAACTGCGCCGGATCATCCGACCAGAGCACGATGTCCACGCGCTCTCCGGCCAGCTCGTTCGTCACGGCATTCACCCGCGTGCCGCGCACGCCCACACAGGTGCCGATCGGGTCCACCCGCTTGTCATGGCTGAGCACGGCGATCTTGGCGCGGCTGCCGGGGTCGCGTGCGCAACTCTTGATTTCCAGCAGACCCTGCTCGATCTCGGGCACCTCGTTGCGGAACAGCTCAATCATGAACTCCGGCGCAGAGCGCGAGAGGATGATGGGCGCGCCACGCAGCGTGAGATCCACGTCCATGATCATGGCGCGCACACGGTCGCCATTGCGCAGATTTTCCTTGGGGATCATCTCGCCGCGGCGAAGGCGCCCTTCCACGCGGCCGGACTCGACGATGATGTCGCCCTTGTCCATGCGCTTGACGGTGCCGGTGAAGATTTTTTCGCCACGCGACATGAAGTCGTTGAGCAGCATCTCTCGCTCAGCATCGCGGATCTTCTGCAGGATCACCTGCTTGGCCGCCATGGCTCCGATGCGCCCGATGGGAACGGACTCCACCGACTCTTCGATGTACTCGCCCACCTCGACGTCGGGAACACGCTCCTGGGCATCCATGAGCAGCTCCTCGGCTTCGGGGTTCTGCAGCCCCGCATCGTCAGGAACCACCAGCCAACGGCGGAAAGTCTCGTATTCGCCACTGTCACGGTCAATGGACACGCGGATGTCCACCTCGCCCTGGTACAGCTTCTTTGTGGCCTGCGCCAGTGCCGACTCCACCGCACCCAAGACCACATCGCGTTCCACGTTCTTTTCGCGCGAAATGGCCTCTACCAACATCAACAATTCGCGATTCATGCGACGACTCTCCTGTTTCTCGATCCTGGCGGGCTGCCGCCATGACACGCCAGCCCCTGTTTGCAGACCCTCAGCCCAAGCTGCCGGGCTTAGCACCCCGCCCCTTAAAGTCCACGATGGACGCGAGCCTCGCCTCTCGCAGTTCATCCAGCGTGAACCCCAGGGCCTGCAGTGGCGCAGGTATACGTTTTTTGCTCACACGCTGCCCCGGCTTGACCGGCGGCTCATCGCTCCAGACGATCTGCCAGCCGCCGGCCTGCGCACGCTCCAGCACGCCACGGAACTTCTTGCGATTGGCATGCACCTGCCCACCTGCCGCGGCTCCCATGGGCTGCTTGAGAGTGATATCGATCACCTCGCCCTCGAAGCGCGTGAAATCCTGTTCATTGCGCAGCAAGCGGTCGATCCCGGGCGAGGACACCTCCAGGCGCTTGTAATCCACGCCATCGACCTCCAGCGCAAACTGCAGCTGGCGCGTGACCTTTTCGCAGTCCTCGACGGTGATGAACTGCTCGGCGACCTGGGCCTCGGCGCCCTCTGCAGGAGGAGCCCACACCAAATCAATGGTGATGCGCAGCAAGCCTCCCGCGGAGCACTCAATCTCCACCAGGTCATAGCCCAACCCGGCCACGGTCTGTTCAACGATTTGCTGCAATGCCACGTGTGTGCGCTCTATCCAATTCCAGTTGAAAGGCTTGCGCGGCCCGCAAAATCACCAGCAGCCGCAAACCAAAAAGCAAACGCCCAAAAAAAACGGGCGGTGAGTACCCGCCCGTTTTGGTCGTGAAGCGGGTATTGTAGCCGCTAACGCGCCGCCATGCAAAGACCAGCGGCACGCATCTTGCATCCCGCCATTGCTACCTGCTGGCAGCAATCCGCTGAAACAGCGCCTGCGCCTGGGCATCGGCAGGGTGTGAATCCGGATCCTCCTGCAAGCCTTGCAGCATGCGCCCCAGAACCCTCGACTGAGGCAGCACCGGCCCAAAAAATCGCGCCACCCGGCCATCGGCAATCAAAATGGTGGGGAAGGTTTCCACATCGACGTCCCCCACGACCGCCTCCTCGTCCTCCACGTCCACCCACTCAAATCGAACCTGCGGCCAATCTCCTGCCAGCGCCTCGAAGGCACTCCGGTATTCACGGCACACCCCACACCACTGCGCGCAAAGGCACACCACCCACCAGGGCTGCCGTTCCGAGGAAGATGGAGCCCGCGCCGGCCACGCGGTCTTGATATCCATGCGATCAGTCCTTCCGCTCAAAAAACGCTCGCTAGCGCGGCGGGCATTGATCGTATCGGTCTTTCACCCTACCCCAGACCTTGCTGGCACTCGAGAGAGCAATCACGGGCAAGACAAGGCCCCCTCAACCACGCCCCACAAAAGGCATCTTCGTGGCCATGACGGTATGGAACATCACATTGGCCTCCAGTGGCAGATTCGCCATGTACAGCACGGACTGCCCCACGACGCCCACATCCATCAGAGGCTCCGCGGCAACCTGGCCATTGGCCTGCTGCACCCCTTGCGTCATGCGCTGCGCCAGCTCCGTCTGTGCATTGCCCACATCGATCTGCCCCACAGCGATGTCGTATTTGCGCCCGTCGAGAGAGGCCGACTTCGTCATGCCCATCACGGCATGTTTGGTGGACGTATAGGCGATGGAATTGGGTCGTGGCGCATGGGCCGAAATGGAGCCATTGTTGATGATGCGCCCGCCGCGCGGCAACTGCGCCTTCATCACCCGAAAGGCGTTCTGGATGCAGAAGAACATGCCATTCATGTTGATGTCCACCACGCTCTTCCACTGCTCCACCGACAAGTCCTCGAGCGGAATGGCCGGCGCACCCACTCCCGCATTGTTGAACAGCAGATCCACCCGCCCAAACCGCTGCACCGCTCCATCAAACAGCTGGTGCACGGCCACGGGATCCGCCACATCCGTCGGGACGACCAGGGCTCGCGCACCGGCCCCCGACTCTTGCACAACATCGAGCAACGGCTGCTCACGCCGCCCCGCCAAGGCCACGCTCCAACCATCCTTGAGCAAGGCCAGCGCCGCTGCCCGGCCAATGCCGGTCCCCGCCCCCGTAACGATGGCAATCCTTGAAGTCTCACTCATGCCTGATCTTTCCTGGTTTTGATATCCATCCGTATGGACGGACAGCGACCTTGCGGTCAGCCTCGCGACCGACGTCCCTTGCTACCACCCTTGCCGGTGCCATGCTTTTTGCCAGCAGCCGGCTTACCCTGGACCTTCTCCTTCATCGGCCTTGTTCCGCCGCCCTTGGCAGCCGTATGCACCTGCGCGCGCGAGCGCTCCTCCTCAGCCGAGCGGCGCTTGGACGGCTCACGCCCTTTCGAAGGCCTGGTCGGCAGGGCCTCGCCCCCTTCGTTCACCAACCGAAAATCCACCCTGCGGCCGTCCAGATCCACGCGACTCACCTGCACCCGCACGCGTGCGCCAATGGAATAGCGGATGCCTGTGCGCTCGCCACGCAACTCCTGCCGGGCCTCGTCGAACTTGAAGTATTCCCCACCCAGCTCCGTGATGTGGACCAGCCCTTCAACGTACAGCGCATCCAGGGTCACGAAGATGCCAAAGCTGGTCACGGCGCTGACGACACCGCTGTATTCCTCCCCGAGATGCTCGCGCATGTACTGGCACTTGAGCCACGCCTCCACATCGCGGCTGGCCTCGTCGGCGCGGCGTTCGTTGGCACTGCAGTGCAGCCCGGCGGCCTCCCAGGCCTGGGTTTCACGGACACTGATGGCCCCGCCCTTGCGCGGACGGATGGATGGCTCGGCAGCCTTGGCGGCGAGACGCTTGGCCAGCTTGAACTGAGCCTCCCCAGGGGTCGGCAAGGCCGGCAAGGCGTACTTGGTGCCGCCCAGAATGGACTTGATGACACGATGCACCAGCAGGTCGGGATAGCGGCGAATGGGGCTGGTGAAATGGGTATAGGCCTGAAACGCCAGACCGAAGTGCCCGCTGTTGATCGGCGTATAGATCGCCTGCTGCATGGAGCGCAGCAGCATGGTGTGGATCTGCTGCGCGTCGGGCCGATCCTTGGTGGCCTCCGCAATGGCCTGGAACTCGGCTGGCCGCGGCTCATCCCCGATCGACATGCCAACACCCATGGCCTTCAGGTAGGCGCGCAGGATTTCCTGCTTCTCCGGCGTGGGCCCCTCGTGCACGCGATACAGGCCCGCCCGACCAGCCTGCTCGATGAAGTCCGCGCTGCAGACATTGGCAGCCAGCATGGCTTCCTCGATCAACCGGTGCGCCTCGGTCCGCACGCGCGGCACGATCTTGTCGATGCGGCCGTTGTCATCGCAGACGATCTGGGTCTCCGTGGTTTCAAAGTCAACAGCCCCGCGCTGCTGCCGCGCCGCCAGCAGCGCACGGTAGACATCGTGCAGATTGAGCAGATCGGCCACGCGCTCCTGGCGCTTGACGGCCTCCGGGCCCCGCGTATTGGCCAGCACGGCAGCCACCTCGTTGTAGGTAAAGCGGGCGTGGCTGAGCATCACTGCCGGATAGAACTGATACGCGTGTATCTCCCCCTTGGCAGTCACCATCATGTCGCACACCATGCACAGGCGCTCGACATACGGATTCAGTGAACACAGGCCATTCGAGAGCTTCTCCGGCAGCATGGGGATCACACGCCGCGGGAAATACACGCTCGTGGCGCGATCGTAGGCATCCACGTCGATGGCACTGCCCGTCTCCACGTAGTGGCTCACATCGGCAATGGCCACCAGCAAGCGCCACCCCTTGCTCCGGCCGATCTTCGCCGGCTCGCAGTACACGGCATCGTCGAAGTCACGCGCATCCTCGCCATCTATGGTGACGAGCGGGACATCCGTGAGATCGACACGGCGGCGCTTGTCCTGCGCGCGCACCTTGTCCGGCAATGCCTTCGCCTGCTCCAGGCAGGCCTCGGAGAACTCATGCGGCACGCCATACTTGCGCACAGCGATCTCCACCTCCATGCCCGGGTCATCGACCTCCCCCAGCACCTCGACCACCCGCCCCACGGGCTGACCAAACAGCGCCGGAGGCTCGGTCAATTGCACCACGACGACCTGGCCGGCGGTTGCAGCCCCCGTGGCACCCTTGGGAATCAGCACGTCCTGCCCATAGCGTTTGTCCTCGGGGGCCACCAGCCAAACACCGCTCTCCTGCAGCAGCCTGCCGATGATGGGCTGCGGCGGCCGCTCCACAATCTCGACAATGCGCCCCTCAGGCCTGCCGCGCCTGTCTTGGCGCACGATGCGAACCCGCACGCGATCCTTGTGCAGCACCGCTCGCATCTCGTTGGGAGGAATGTAGATGTCGGGCTCACCATCGTCGCGGATGACAAACCCATGCCCGTCCCTGTGGCCCTGTACGCTGCCCTCAATCTCGTCCAATGAATTTTGCGAGACGGGTGCGTTCGAGTGATTTTTTTTGATATACAATCTGAGTCTTTCCTGAAATGCCCAGGTGGCGGAATTGGTAGACGCACTAGTTTCAGGTACTAGCGAGTAACATCGTGGAGGTTCGAGTCCTCTCCTGGGCACCAAAACAAAGAAAAAGCCGCTAATGCAAGTTAGCGGCTTTTTTGCTTTTTGCCCTCTCTTCAGGGACGGAGGCCTTTGCCCGGATCGCGTCCGGCGTTGCACCGATCCAGTCCGGCCCGCAACCAACGCAGGCTGGCGCGCACCACGCTGCGGTGCCACACTGTGCCCATCGCCACCGGCCCCGCGCCGGCCTGCCCGGATGCCACAGGAGGAGCCCCATGACCACCCCCCACACCGTGTACGCCTGCATCGATGGACTGGCCACCACCCACGCCGTGGTGGATGGCGCCTTCTGGGCCGCGCAGCGCCTCCAGGCCCCCATGGCCCTGCTGCACGCGCTGGAGCGGCCCGAGCCCATGCCCCCCGTGGGCGACTACAGCGGCGTGATCGGCATGGGCGCGCAGGATCTGCTGCTGCAGCGCCTGAACACGCTGGACGAAGAGCGCAGCCAGGTTGCGCAAGAGGCCGCGCGCCGCATGCTGGCCGAGGCCCAGGCCCGGGTGGATGCCAGCCGCGTGCCGTCGCTGCAAGCGCTGCTGCGCCATGGCGAACTGACCGACGTACTGCTGGAGCACGAGCCCAGCGCCCGCCTCTTCGTGCTGGGGCGCCAGCACCGTGCCACAGCGCCGCGCAGGCTGCGGCTGGACCACCGCGTGGAGAGCGTGATCCGCAGCGTGCGCCAGCCCGTTCTGGTGATGACCACACCCGACTTCACCGCGCCTGCCGGCTTTGTCGTCGCCTTCGACGGCAGCGATACGGCCCGGCGCGCCGTGGAGGCCGTGGCCCGCAGCCCGCTGCTGCGCGGCATGCCCGGCCTGCTGGCCATGGCCGGCGAGCCCACACTGGAAATGCTGGAACGGCTGCAGAGTGCCCAGGCGCATCTGGAGCAGGCCGGCTTCGACATCACCACCCAGATCGTGCCCGGCGTGCCTGAAGAGGCCCTGCCCGCCTTGCTGCAATCGCGCGGCAACGTGCTGCTGGTGCTGGGCGCCTATGGGCACTCCCGCATCCGCCAGCTCATCGTGGGCAGCACCACCACCGCCCTGCTGCGGCTGTGCACGGTGCCGGTGCTGGTGCTGCGTTAAAGCCCGCAACTCCTAAAATAATAGCTATCAGCGCTTGATGTACAAGCGCCGGAGCCATTTTCCATTCATATTTCGCCCTCCAGTACCGGCATCACCCCGTCACTTCGGCCTCGACGAGCTGCGCCAGTTGCAGCAGCGACTCCTGCCATCCCAAGTAGCAGGCCTCGGCCGGGATGGCGGCGGGAATGCCTTCCTGCACCACCATCAGCTCCGTGCCCACGGCCACGGCGCGAAATTCCACCGTGGTGAGCATCTGCCCCGGCAGGTTCGGGTCCTCGAACGCATCGCTGTAGCGCAGGCGCACTCCTGGCACCAGCTCCAGGTAGGTGCCGCCAAAGGCATGCTGCTGGCCATTGCCGAAGTGGGTGAACGACATGCGGTAGCTGCCGCCCACCCGCGCGTCGATGTTGTGCACGCGACCCGTGAAGCCGAAGGGCGGCAGCCACTTGGCCATGGCGTCGGCATCGAGAAACGCTCGGTAGACACGATCCGGCGGAGCCCGCAGCACCCGGTGCAGCCGGACGGTCGAAGCGGTGGTGTCAGAGGCAGGCTGGTTCATGGAAACACTCCTTTACAGAAAGCGCAGAGGATGGCCCTCTTGCCCCGTGGCGTACAGGCCCGCCCAGAATCCATATGCGGGCATCAGGGGGATCCACCTCGCCAAAGGCGCAGCCAATCGAGCCCCGCCGTGGTGCCGCCGGCCGACGCGTCGCGCGGCCGGTACTCGCACCCGACCCAGCCGTCAAAACCCGCCGGGCCACTGAACGCATCGATCACGCCGAACAGGTGTTCGTAGCGCACCTCGCCCAGGTCCGGCTCATGGCGCTCGGGCACGCCGGCGATCTGCACATGGCCCACCCGGCCCGTGGGTAGATAGCGGCGCAGCGCCATGGTCAGGTCGCCCTCCATGATCTGGCAGTGGTACAGGTCCATCTGCACCTGCACGTTGGCAGCACCCACGCGCTCCAGCAAGGCATGGGCCTGCGCCTGGCGCTGCAGCATGTAGCCCGGCATGTCGCGCCCGTTGATGGGCTCGATCTGCAGCCGCACGCCGCAGGCGGCCGCCTGCGGTGCGGCCCAGGCCAGGTTCTCCACAAAGGTCTGCTCGGCCCGCGCCATGGACACATCCGGCGGCACCACGCCCGCCATCACATGCACCCGTTCGCAGCGCAGGGCGGCGGCGTATTCCAGCGCGCGCGCCAGGTCTGCGCGGAACTGGGCCTCGCGCCCTGGCAGGCAGGCCAGGCCCCGTTCGCCCGCGGTCCAGTCGCCGGGCGGTGCGTTGAAGAGTACCTGGGTGAGCCCATGGTCCGCCAGCCGCCGCGCAATCTCATCGGCCGGATGGTCGTAGGGAAACAAATATTCCACGCCCCTGAAGCCATCGCGCGCGGCGGCGGCAAAGCGGTCGAGGAAGGCATGCTCCGCGTAGAGCATGGAGAGATTGGCGGCGAAGCGGGGCATGGGAGGGCTGTGGCAAGAAAAAGGGGCGCCGGGCCACTGGCCCGGCGCCCCGCCCATTCTAGGAACGGCAAAACGCCGCGGCCGTCAGGGGAAGGTGAAGTTCACCGTCTGGACCGATCCGGCGGCCAGCGGCAGCAGGGCCTGCTGCTTGTCCGCCTGCCCCGCCAGGCGCGCCCGCATGACGTAGCGGCTGGCCGCCACCGCATCCGCGGCGAACACCAGCGGATTGGGCGCCGCCGCATAGGGCGCCACCAGCGGCGCGGCCGTGGGCAGCGCGAAGCTGTAGCCACCGGTCACGCCGTCCACCGGCCGTGCGGCCACCTCCACCGTCGTTCCGACCGTCAGCGGTTGCAGGGCGCGCACAAAGGTGTCCACGGGCGCCGTTCCACGCACCGTTCCCACGGGCGACACGGGCAGCACCAGGGGCAGCGCCGCGCCGGCCACGGGGGTGACCTGCTGCGCCAGCACGGGCACCTGGGTCACGACAGCCGTGGTCCGTCCGGGCGCGGTCATCACCAGGGTGTAGTTGCCCGGCGCCACCGGCTGCAGCAGGTAGCGGCCCGAGGCATCGGGCACCGTGGCGCGCACAACCTCGCCCTGGGACTGCAGCGTGACCGTGGCCGCGAGCCCCGGCTCCACGAAGCCCTGCACGCCCGAAATCAGGCGCGGGATGACCGACACCACGGGCTTGAGCAAGTAGCGCCCCGAGGCGCCGGCGGTGACGACAGACTTGCAGGCATCGAAGTCGAGCACGAAGTCCGCCATCTGGTTCGCCGCGACGTCGATGTTCACGTTCATCTTCACGCCGCTTTGCTGGCCGCTGGGCGTGGTCAGCGCTACGGCGCTCGAACCCGAGGGAATCACGGCATTGGCCAGCGGAGCGCCGCCGCCGTTGCTGGCCAGCACCAGGCGCATCTGGGTGTACTTGCCCACCGGCAGCGGCATTTCGCCCAGCTCCAGCAACACACCATTGGTCAGCGACAGCAGGTCCACGCGGCGCGCGGGGTTGAGCGTGATCTCGGACCAGCCGGGCGCGTCGTCCGCCGCGCTGGCGCTCTGGTGCACGCGCACCTTCTCCACCGTCACGAAGACGGCGTCGTAGCCACAGCTGGGCGCATCCGTCAGTGCCAGGCGCAGGGTGCCCTTGCCGCCCTCGCCGCCGCCGTCACCGCCCCCGCCGCCACATGCCGCCAGCGCGGCCAACACAGTGGCGCCCGCAAGGCACCGAAAAAAGGGAATGGGGTTTGGGGCCATGGGTAGCTTCTCCTCGCTGTGGATCGGTTGGAACGGGCCGGCCCGCCTGCGCGGCCGGCACCACCCGCATTGTGAAAGCGCGCCCGGGCACCGGCCCGCAGGCAGATGTCAAAAGTGTTGCCCGATGTATTTCAGCGACCCGCGCCCGGCCATGCGCCTCAGCCCGGCCGCGCGGCCTCCACCAGCCGCTGCGTGTAGGGGTGGCGGGGTGCGTCCAGCACCTGCTGCACGCTGCCGCTTTCCAGCACCTCGCCGTCCTTCATGACGATCACCTCATGCGCCATGGCGCGCACCACGGCCACGTCGTGGGTGATCAGCAGATACGACAGCGCACGTTCCTTTTGCAGGCGCTGCAGCAACCCCAGCACCTGCTGCTGGATGGTCACGTCAAGCGCGCTTGTGGGCTCGTCCAGCACCAGCAGCTGCGGCTCGACGATGAGAGCCCGCGCGATCGCCAGGCGCTGGCGCTGCCCCCCGGAAAACTCATGCGGGTAGCGCGCCAGCAGGCCGGGGAACTGCGCATCCGTCAGCCCCACCTCGGCCAGCATGGCAGCCACGCGCGCGCGGCGTTCGGGCAGGGGCAGCCCGGGGGCATGCACCCGCAGGCCCTCGCCCACGATTTCCTCGACCGTCATGCGCGGCGACAGGGACGAGAACGGGTCCTGGAATACCACCTGCACCTGCCGGCGCAGTTGCTGGTTGTGGGCACTGTTGCGGTGCGCGGGCTGTTGCCAGGACTGGCCCGCCACCTGCAGCTCACCCCGCGAAGGCAGCAGGCCCAGCAGCGCCTGGGCCAGGGTGGACTTGCCCGAGCCCGACTCGCCCACCACGCCCAGCGTGCGTGCGCGCTGGATGCGAAACCCTGCCCCCTGCACGGCCACGAACTCCCCCTTGGAAAACCAGCCGCGAAAACCCGGCAGCGGCACCGGGTAGGCCACGCGCAGCCCTCCGGCCTGGGCCGCCGGCGTGGCCGCGTCGACCACCACGCCCTCGATCACATCGCGCCGCGGCGTGCTGCCGATCAGCTTGCGCGTGTAGGCATGCTGCGGCGCCCCGAAGACCTGGGCCACCGCGCCCTGCTCCACCAGCACGCCCTGCTCCATCACCGCCACGCGATCGGCAAAGCGGCGCACCAGCAGCAGGTCGTGCGTGATCATCAGCACGGCCATGCCGGTCTGGCGCTGCAGGTCGGACAGCAGGTCGAGAATCTGGCCGCGCAGCGTCACGTCCAGCGCCGTGGTGGGCTCATCGGCCAGCAGCAGCTTGGGCCGGCTGGCCAGTGCCATGGCGATCACAGCGCGCTGGCGTTGCCCGCCCGAGAGCTGGTGCGGATAGCTCTGCGCACGCCGCGCGGGCTCCGGAATGCCGGTACTAGCTATCAATTCAATAGCTGATTGCGCGCTCTGTGCCTTGCTCAAGGCCTGTTTCAGAATCAAGACCTCGGCAATCTGCTCGCCCACGGTCATGAGCGGGTTCAGCGCCGTCATGGGTTCCTGGAACACCATGGCGATGTCCCCGCCGCGCACGCCGCGCAGCTCGCGCTCGGTCAGCTGCAACAGGTCGCGCCCCCCCATCAGCGCCTGTCCGTCCAGTTGCGCGTCGCCCGCCAGCCGCAGCAGCGCCAGCGCCGTCACGGTCTTGCCCGAGCCGGACTCGCCCACCAGGGCCAGCTTTTCGCCGGGGGCGATGTCGAAGCTCACGCCGTGCACCACCGCCTTGGCGCCGAAGCGCACGCTCAAGTCGCGCACCTGCAGCAGCGGCGGTGACTGGGGGTTCATGGGAGCGGTGGCACGCATGGCGGTCTGTGTGGTTGGTGACAGAGGGCGCGGCGTCAGTGGCCGGCCTTGCGCGGGTCGAGCGCGTCGCGCAGCGCGTCGCCCATGAAGGTCAGCAGCAGCAGGGTGGTGACGAGCACGCCAAAGGTGAAGATGGAAATCCACCAGGCGTCGATGTTGTTCTTGCCCTGGCTCAGCAGCTCGCCCAAGCTGGGCGTGCCCGGCGGCACGCCCAGGCCCAGGAAGTCCAGGGAGGTGAGCGCCAGGATGGCCGCGCCCATGCGAAACGGCAAGAAGGTGACCACCGGCGTCATGCTGTTGGGCAGGATGTGGCGCGCGATGATCTGCCCATTGGACACGCCCAGCGCGCGCGCGGCCTTCACGTAGTCGAGCTGGCGGTTGCGCAGGAACTCGGCACGCACGTAGTCCGACAGCCCCATCCAGCCGAACAGCGACAGCAGCACCAGCAGCAGGCCGATGCTGGGGGCGAACACCGCGCTGAAGATGATGAGCAGGTACAGCTCGGGCATGGAGCCCCAGATCTCGATGAAGCGCTGGAATGCCAGGTCGGTCTTGCCGCCGAAGAAGCCCTGGATGGCCCCCGCCGCCACGCCCAGGGCCACGCCCACCACGGTGAGCGCCAGGCCGAACAGCACGCTCACGCGAAAGCCGTAGATGAGCTGGGCCAGCAGGTCGCGCCCCCGGTCGTCGGTGCCCAGCCAGTTGTCGCGCGAGGGGCCAGAGGGGTTGGGCTCCTTGGCAAAGTAATTCAACGTGTCCGGCCCGTAGCGGTTGAGCGTGTACAGGGCCCAGTTGCCGCCTAGCGAAAGCCGCTCGCGGATGAAGGGGTCGAGATAGTCGGTGGGCGTCTGGAAATCGCCGCCGAAGGTGGTCTCCGGATAGTCCTTGAGCAAGGGGAAATAGGTCTGCCCCTCGTAGCGCACGATGAGCGGACGGTCGTTGCTGATCAGCTCGGCCCCCAGGCTCAGCAGAACCAGGGTGCAGAACGCCACCAGGCTCCAGAAACCCAGGCGGTTGCGCTTGAAACGCTGCCAGGCCCGGCGCGAGGGCGACAGCGACACTGCGGGGCTGGAGGGCGCGGCGGCAGAGGTCACGGGCATCGGTGCGGCCATCTTCGTCAGTCGAACTTCACGCGCGGGTCCACCCACACGTAGCACAGGTCGCTGATGAGCTTGGTCACCAGCCCGATCAGCGTGAACAGGTACAGCGTGCCCAGCACCACGGGGTAGTCGCGGCGGATCACGCTCTCATAGCTCAGCAGGCCCAGGCCGTCGAGCGAGAACAGTGTTTCGATGAGCAGCGAGCCCGCGAAGAACGCGCCGATGAACGCTGCCGGAAAGCCGGTGATGATGGGAATCAGCGCGTTGCGAAACACATGCTTCCACAGCACCTGGCGCTCGGACAACCCCTTGGCGCGCGCCGTGAGCACATACTGCTTGCGAATCTCCTCCAGAAAGGCGTTCTTGGTCAGCATGGCCGTCACCGCGAAGCTGCCGGCCACCATGGCGGTGATGGGTAGCGTGATGTGCCAGAGGTAGTCCGTCACCTTGCCCCACAGACTCAGCTCTTCCCAGTTGGCCGATGTCAGCCCGCGCAGCGGAAACCACTGCAGTTGCCCGCCAAACACCACCAGCAGCGCCACGCCCAGCACGAAGCCCGGTATCGCATAGCCGACCAGGATGATGAGGGTGGTGACAAAGTCGAAACGCGAGCCCGCGCGCACCGCCTTGGCCACGCCCAGCGGCACGGCCACCAGGTAGCTGATGAAGAAGGTCCACAGCCCCAGGCTGATGGAGACGGGCAGCTTCTCCTTCACCAGCTGCCACACGTCCTTGTTCTGGAAGAAGCTGCGCCCCAGGTCGAACCGCGCGAACTGGCCCAGCATCTGCACGAAGCGCTCGTGCGCGGGCTTGTCGAAACCGTACAGCTGCTTGATCTGCTCCAGGCGCTTGGGGTCCACGCCCTGCGCGCCGCGGTAGGCCATGCCCCCGCCCTCGCTGCCGCCGCCCCCACCCAGGCCGGCAGCGCCGGCCTTGGCCTCGGCCAGGTACTGCTCCACCGGGCCGCCGGGGACAAACTGGATCACCACGAAGGTCAGCAGCAGCACGCCCAGCAGAGTGGGCAGCATGAGCAGGACGCGCTTGAGGATGTAGGCAAACATGGGCGGTGACTCAGTCCTTGCGCGCCTTGGGCGCCGTCTCTGCCGTGAGCGGGGGCTGGCGCGCCCACCAGGTGTCCACGGCCCACATCTCGCCGGGCGAATAGGGTGGCACCGCCGCCGGCCGGTCCAGGCGCCAGGCGTTGTAGACCATGCGGTGCGTGCCCGCGGACCATTGCGGAATGAGGTAATGCCCGTGCGCAATGATGCGGTCCAGCGCATGGCAGGCCGGCAGCAACTGGGCCTGGGTCTTGGCCGACACCATGGCGCGGATCATGGCGTCCACCGCCGGGTTTTTCACGCCGGGAAAGTTGCCAGAATCCTCCTGGTCAGCTGCCTTGCTGCCGAACAGGTCGGCAAACTCCTGGCCCGGGTTGTTCGTGCCCTGGTAGGCGATGGTGGTGATGTCGAAATCGAACTTCTGCAGCCGCTGCTGGTACAGCGCGAAGTCCACCGCGCGAAAGCGCAGCTGAATGCCCAGCTTTTGCAGGTTGCGCATCCACGAGGCCACGGTGCGCATGCCAGCCTCATTGCTTTCCAGGTATTCCAGCTCGAAGGCCTGGCCGCTGGCGTTGCGCAGCACGCCGTCCTGCACCTGCCAGCCGGCGTCCTTCAGCAGCGCCTGCGCGCGGCGCAGGTTGTCACGCAACGTGGTCACGCCCTCGGTGGTGGGCGGCTCGGCCATGGGGCCGAACACCGTGGCCGGCAGGTCCTTACGCCAGGGCTCCAGCAGCGCCAGCTCCTCGGACGACGGGCTGCCATGCGTCTCGCACATGGTGTTGCCAAAGAGGCCGTGCACGCGCTGGTAGGCGCCGTAGAACAGCTGGCGGCTCATCCACTCGAAGTCGAACGCCAGGCCCAGCGCCTCGCGCACGCGGGCATCCTGGAGCAGCGGGCGCCGCGTGTTGAGCACATAGCTCTGGAACCCCGAAGGCAGCTTGTTGGCGAACTCGCCCTTGACCAGCTCGCCCGTATCGAACTTGCGGCCGTTCACACGCCGCGCCCAGTCGCCCGCGCTGAAGAAACGCATCAGGTCGAACTCGCCGGCCTTCAGCGCCTCCAGGCGCGCCGTGTTGTCCTTGTAGATCTTGACCAGCACGCGGTCGAAGTTGGCCGTGCCGCGGCGCACCGGCAGGTCGCGCGCCCAGTACTGCGGGTCGCGCACGTAGGTGATGTCCTTGCCGAAGTTGACGGGGCCGATCTTGTACGGCCCGCTGCCGATGGGAATGTCCATCACCACCTGGTCGAAGGGCTTGGGGCGGCCGTCCTCGCCCAGTCCCCAGTCGCGACTGAAGACGGGTAGGCCGCCCACGGTGAGCGGCAGCTCGCGGTTGGGTTTGTGGAAGCGGTAGCGCAGCGTGCGGTCGTCCAGCACGTCCACGCCAGCCACCTCGATCAGCAGGGTCTTGTAGGCCGGCGAGGTGTAGGGCCCCACCAGGGTGTCGAAGCTGTGCTTCACATCCTGGGCCATCACCGGCTTGCCGTTGTGAAAGCGCGCCTCGGACCGCAGGCGGAAGGTGGCCGACAGGCCATCGGGGGCCACCGCCACGTCCTCGGCCAGCAGGCCGTAGCCGGTGGCCGTCTCGGCCAGCGAGCCCGTGAGCAGCGAATCGAACATCAGCGCCGACAGGTAGGCCGGCGCGTTGCCGCGGATGGTGAAGGGGTTGTACTTGTCGAACGTGGACACGCGCAGATTGCTCACCAGGCGCAGCTCCCCTCCCTTGGGCGCATCGGGATTGACATAGGGCAGATGCGCAAAACCCGCTGGCAGCGCCGGCTCGCCCCACAAGGCGTAGGCATGCGCGGCCCACGCCGCTGGCGCGCCCAACATGCAGCCCCCCCACAACAGACAGATACGCCAAAACCGCATGCGACAATTCTGCACTACGCAAGCGGCCCGCAGACCGGCGGGCCGCATGAGTCTTTTCCCCAACACGCATCGCATCCCTCAGGAGAACAACAATGGGTTTTCTCGCCGGCAAGAAGCTGCTCATCACGGGCGTGCTGTCCAATCGCTCCATTGCCTACGGCATCGCCAAGGCCTGCCACCAGCAAGGCGCAGAACTCGCCTTCAGCTACGTGGGCGAGCGCTTCAAGGACCGCATCACCGAGTTCGCCGCCGAGTTCGACTCCCAGCTCGTCTTTGACTGCGACGTGGCCGACGACGCACAGATCGACCAGCTGTTCGCGGACCTGGGCGCCGTCTGGGGCAAGTTCGACGGCTTCGTGCACTCCATCGGCTTCGCGCCGCGCGAGGCGATCGCCGGCAACTTCCTCGACGGCCTGAGCCGCGACGGCTTCCGTATCGCGCACGACATCAGCGCCTACAGCTTCCCGGCCATGGCCAAGGCGGCCCTGCCCTACCTGAACGACAAGTCCTCGCTGCTGACCCTGTCGTACCTGGGCGCGCTGCGCTCCATTCCCAACTACAACACCATGGGCCTGGCCAAGGCCAGCCTGGAGGCCAGCGTGCGCTACCTGGCCGAGGCCGTGGGCCGCACCGAGGACGGCCGGGCTATCCGCGCCAACGGCATCAGCGCCGGTCCCATCAAGACGCTGGCCGCCAGCGGCATCAAGGACTTCGGCAAGCTGCTGGGCCGCGTGGCCGACGCCGCCCCGCTGCGCCGCAACGTGACCATCGAGGACGTGGGCAATGTGGCCGCCTTCCTGCTGAGCGACCTGGCCAGCGGCGTGACGGCCGAGATCACCTACGTGGACGGCGGCTTCAGCCAGACCGCCGGCCTGAGCGCCGACCAGGTCTGAACCAGCATGGTGCCGGCCACCCCTGCTGTGCCCGGCACCCCGCCTGCTGCGGCCTGGCGACGGGCCGTCGGCACGGCCCTCTGCACGGGGCGCTAGCGTGCCCCCGTCGCGGTCTGCATGGCGGGGCTCCAGCAGGAAACTCGGTTGCGGCCGGTGCGCTTGGAGTGGTACAGGGCCGCATCCGCTCGCTCCAGGCATTCCTCCACCGACGTGTCCGTCTGCTGGAGCAGGCAAATACCCAGGCTCACCGTGAAGCGGATCGGGCCCAGGTCGCTCACCGAAACCGCCTGCCGCTCAATGGCAAGGCGCAGATGCTCGGCCCGCCGTAAGGCCGTGGGCTCGTCCACCCCCGCCAGCAGCACGGCGAACTCCTCTCCCCCCAGTCGTCCCAGCAGGTCGTTCTTGCGCAGCTCCCGGGACACCGTGGCGGTCAGGTGCTTGAGCACGACATCGCCCACGGCATGGCCGTAGGTATCGTTCACCCGCTTGAAGTGGTCGATGTCGAGCATGATCAGCGCGGAAGGGCTGCCCAGCCCCAGGCGCTGGTGCTCCAGCTCTTGTTCCATGCGGCCGATGAAGGCCCGGCGATTGCTCACGCCGGTCAGGGCGTCGGTCGAGGCCAGCGCCTCCAGCCGGGACTCGCGCTGCTTGTAGTCCGTCACGTCGTGGAAAACCCAGCACAGGCCCAGCAGGTGCACGTCCTTGCGCAGCTGCAGCCGCTCGATCTCGAGGTGCCGCTCATCGGGCAGCGCGTACACCGCGCGGCCTGGCTCTAGGGCCGCCGGATCCGCCACGCCCTGCGCCGCGTCGCCCGGCAACACCTGCAGCACCGCGCCAATCTGCGCCGGCAAATGGGACAGAAGTGCGGAAACCGGCTCCCCGATCAGCGTATCCGCCGCAAAGGGAAGCCGCATCATGGCCACCAGCATCTGGTTGGCCGCCACGATGGTCCGCCCCGCCCCGTCGGTGACCAGGATGCCTGAGGGGAAATGCTCGATAAGGGCCTCCACGCGCTGCTGCGCATGGGCCAGGCCCGCTTCGGCCTGGCGGCGTGCGTCCACGTCGAACAAGGTCCAGATCACGTTGCCGTCGGGGTCCTCGGGGTCGAGCAGCGCACCCTGCATGTCAAACCAGCGCGGCGCACCCGCCGCGACGCACAGCATCCACTCCGTGCGCACCGTGCCCTGGAGCTTGAGGACTTTGTACAACTCCGCGAAGTCGTCGAAGCGCTCGGCACTGGTGTGCAGCGCCTGGAAGGACACCGGCTTCGGCATCCTGCCGGCTGCGATGCCGAAACACTCGGCGGCGCGCTCGTTGGCGTAGACGACGTCCCGGGACGGGCTGGCCACCAACACCAAGGCGCTGCCGCGGTCCAGCAGCGCGCTCACCAGGCGCTCCTGCTCCACCCGTTCATGGATGTCGGTGTGCGTGCCCAGCATCCGCAGGGGCTGGCCTGCACTGTCCCTCTGGGTCACCTCACCACGTGACTCCACCCATCGCCAGGTGCCCGCCGCCGTGCGCAGCCGCACTTCCACGCGGAAAGACTCGCCCTGCGCAAGGTGCTGCCTCAGCCGGGCTTGCGCCCGCTGCTGATCCAGCGGGTGCAGGCGCGCCACAAGCTCCGCGAGGGTGAACGCACCCGGGGCCTGATCGTCCAGGCCCAGCATCTCATAGCACCGCGCGTCCCACAGGAACTGGTCGTGCGCACAATCCCACTGCCACAGGCCATCGCGGACGGCGCCAAAGGTCAGGCGCAACCGCTCCTCGCTCTGGCGCAAGGCGGCCTGCAGCGCCTCGTCGCGGGTCACGTCCAGGATGTAGCCATGCCACAGCACGGTACCGTCGGGCTCGCTCTGTGGCTTGGCATGGCCATGCAGCCAATGAACGGAACCATCCGGGCAGTCGATGCGGTATTTGTGCTCCCAGGTGCCCCGCGTGCGAACGGCCGCCTCGATGGAGGCGCGCAGCGCGTCCACATCGTCCGCGTGCACGCGCTGCGCCAGGCTCGGCAGCCCCGCTTCCGTCTCCGGCGCGTCGAGGCAGTGGATGGCGTAAAAGCCGGGATTGGTGAACGGCAGCACATGGCGGCCCGCCGCGTCCACCCCGTACTGGAAGAGCCCTCCGGGCACCTCTTGCGCCAGGCGCATGAAACGCTGCTCGCTCTGCACGCGCTGCACCTCCACGCGCCGACGCTGCACCGCCAGCCAGGCCGTCAGCAAGCCGCCCAGGCAGATCAGCGCCGTGCCGGCCCCATTGCGCAGCAGGCTCGCGCGGATCGTGGCTTGCAGCGGCCCATACACGGCCTGGCTGTCGAGACCGGCACTCACCAGCAGTGGGAAGCCACTCACGCGGGTCCATGCGTACATGCGCTGGATGCCGTCGGGCGTGGCGAGCGCCTCGTAGGTGCCCTGCTGCATGCCGGGCAGGAACAGCGCCAGCCGCTCTTCGGGCACATCGTGGCCCAGGACTTCGGCCTGGTGCTGCGACCGGGCCAGATAGGTTCCCCCCTCGCGCAGCAGCAGGATCACATCGCGGGGATTTTCGAAAATGGCCTGCAGCTGCCGCGAGATGTACTCCGGCGACAGCGACAGCACCAGCACGCCCGCGAACTTTCCGTCCTGGTGCAAGGCGCGGCTGAGCTGGATGCTCCACTGCTTGGACACCCGGCCCTGCACGGGACGCCCCACGAAGAGCCCCCGGTCCGCATCCTGCAGGTGCGCCTGAAAATGCTCGCGATCGAAGATCGAGATGCCCGGCGAAGACTGGGCCTGCCCGTCCAGGCTGGAATACACCACGCGCCCCGAGGCGTCCGCCACGGCCACCTGCACGATGGTTCCGCTCGGATAGGCCTCCTGCACGCTGGCCACGGCGCGCCTGAACGCCTTCCCGTCGCCCGACTCGTAGTCGCTGACCATGCCCCGCAGCGTGTAGTCCATGCCGGAGAGCATGGCCCCCACCTGCGCGGACACGGCACGCGACATCTGCGTCACACGCAGCCAGGCCTGCGCCTGCGTGTAGCGCTGCATGTCCTGGTGGCTGCTGAGCAGCACCGCCCAATACACCCCGGCGGCGAACAGCAAAAAGCACACGCCCGCGGTGACCGCGAACGAGGTTCTGAACAGAGAAACGGAAGAAACGTCCGACGGCTTGCTGCCGGCAAGAAAAAGGGGCATGCGCGAGAACCAAGAAACAGTGACCACTGCCACGCCCCCTACCACCCGTCGTGGATTGCGGCGGCACGGCAAATCTATGCGCCGGTGCCCGGGGAATCTACCCTGCGCCCCCCGAGATGCCCGCACTCTCCGGCACGGCTGTCACCTCTCCACGCGAGCCAGGAATGCTACACCGATGCGGGGCACGTGCTGCCCGGCCCGCAATACGCGGGCAACGCCCGGTGGCAGGCCTGGCGCGCACGGTCCTGCGCCGCCTCCTCGCCACCAGATGCCATGTCTCAACAGGTCAATTGGGGCATTTTTGCCCTCCAGAGCCCACCCATCAAGCGCCAACAGCTATCTTTTTTGCCAAGGCAGCGCGCACAATGCGGCGCACAGCCACCACCCAAGGCCCGCCATGACGACTCCGCCGCGCCGCTTCCTGCCCGCCCTGTGGCGCCATGCCGCCCTGGTGCTGCTGTGGTGGCCCTGCGTGGCCCCGGCCCAGGACACGCCGACGGTGGACGGCGCCATGCCGCAGCCCACGCTGGCGCTGCCCTTCCACCCGGGCGTACCAGTGCAGGCCTACTGGGTCAGCGAGAAATACGACGGTGTGCGCGCGCTGTGGGATGGCCGGCAGCTGGTGAGCCGCCAGGGCCTGCCGATCCGTGCGCCGGCCTGGTTCACGGCCGGCTGGCCCGCCACGCCGCTGGACGGCGAGCTGTGGGCCGGGCGCGGCCGGTTCGCCACGGCGCAGGCGGCCGCTGCGCAGGGCACGCCGCAAGACGCGCAGTGGCGCGCGCTGCGCTACATGGTGTTCGACCAGCCGGCCCAGCCCGGCGGCTTTGGCGAGCGCCTGCCGCAGCTGCGGCGCACGGTGGCCGCGATCGCCCAGCCCTGGGTGCAGGCCGCGCCGCAGTGGCGCGTGGCCAGCCATGCCGCGCTGATGAAGCAACTGCACGAACACGAAAAGGCAGGCGCCGAAGGCCTGATGCTGCGCAGGGACGATGCGCCCTACCGCGGCGGGCGCAGCGACGATCTGCTCAAGCTCAAATCTTTCGAGGACGCGGAAGGCCTGGTGGTGGGCCATGTGCCGGGCCGGGGCAAGTACGCGGGACAGACCGGCGCCCTGCTGGTGCAGATGCCGGATGGCCAGCGCTTTCGCCTGGGCAGCGGCCTGAGCGACGCGCTGCGCCGCACGCCGCCGCCCGTGGGCACCGTGGTGACCTACCGCTACAACGGCCTGCACGCCAGCGGCCTGCCGCGCTTCGCACGCTTTTGGCGCGTGCGCGCGGACCAGCCGCCGGGCGCCTTGCCAAAGACACAAGGCAAAACAGACTCTAACGCCCGCCCATAAAGCGCAAACAGCTACAAAATAAGGAGCAAAAAGCAAAAAGGCCGGGGACGGTTGCCCGCCCCCGGCCCGCGCATCACGGCGTCAATGGATCAGAGCGTGCGGCCGAACGGACCGTCGCTGCCCACCTGCACCTGCTTGCCCTTGGCCGAGGCGCGCGGCGCGCGCTTGGCGGGCGCATCCTGCTGCGCCACGCAGTCGGCGTAGTAGCGCACGTGGCCCTCGTCGTCCTCGATCTCCACCAGGCCGTGGATGTCGGTCTCGAAGCCCGGGCAGAGCTTGGAGAACTCGCGCGCGAACTTCAGGTAGTCCACGATCTTCTTGTTGAAGACCTCGCCCGGAATCAGGAGCGGAATGCCCGGCGGATACGGCGTGATCAGGCTGGTGGTGATGCGGCCTTCCAGGTCGTCGATCGCCACGCGTTCGGTCTTGCGCTGCGCGATGTGGGCATAGGCATCGCTGGGCTTCATCGCGGGCGACAGGTCCGAGAGGTACATCTCGGTCGTCAGGCGGGCGATGTCGTACTTGGCGTACAGCTGGTGCACGTGCTGGCACAGGTCCTTCAGGCCCATGCGCTCGTAGCGCTTGTGCTGCTGGCAGAACTCGGGAAGGATGCGCCACATGGGCTGGTTCTTCTCGTAGTCGTCCTTGAACTGCTGCAGCGCGGCCAGCAGCGTGTTCCAGCGGCCCTTGGTGATGCCGATGGTGAACATGATGAAGAAGCTGTACAGGCCCGTCTTCTCCACCACCACGCCGTGCTCGGCCAGGTACTTGGTGACGATGCTGGCGGGAATGCCGGTCTTGTCGAACTTGCCGTCCAGGTTCAGGCCGGGCGTGACGATGGTGGACTTGATCGGGTCCAGCATGTTGAAGCCGTCGGCCAGGTCGCCGAAGCCGTGCCACTTGGCGGCGCCGTTCTTCTTCTTGCCCTTGTTGCGGAAGACCCAGTTCTCGGCCGTTCCCAGGCCCTCTTCCACCAGTTCCTCGGGGCCCCAGACCTTGAACCACCAGTCATCCTTGCCGAACTCGTCCTCCACCTGGCGCATGGCGCGGCGGAAGTCCAGTGCCTCGACAATGCTTTCCTCCACCAGCGCCGTGCCGCCGGGCGGCTCCATCATGGCGGCGGCCACGTCGCAGCTGGCGATGATGCTGTACTGCGGGCTGGTCGAGGTGTGCATCAGGTACGCCTCGTTGAACAGGTGGCGGTCCAGCTTGGTGGTCTGGCTGTCTTGCACCAGCACATGGCTGGCCTGGCTGATGCCTGCCAGCAGCTTGTGAATGGACTGCGTGGCGTACACCACGGACTGCTTGGGGCGCGCGCGCTTCTTGCCCATGGCGTGGTAGCTGCCATAGAACGGGTGGAAGGCCGCGTGCGGCAGCCAGGCCTCGTCGAAGTGCAGGTTCTCGACGTAGCCGTCAAGCATGCCCTTGATGGTCTCGGTGTTGTAGAGCACGCCGTCGTAGGTGGACTGCGTGAGCGTCAGCACGCGGGGCTTCACGTTCTTGGCATCCACGCCCTGGAGCAGCGGGTTGGCCTGGATCTTGGCCTGGATGGTCGCGGGCTCGAACTCGCTTTGCGGAATCGGGCCGATGATGCCGAAGTGGTTGCGCGTGGGCTTGAGGAACACCGGCACCGCACCCGTCATGATGATGCTGTGCAAGATGGACTTGTGGCAGTTGCGGTCCACCACCACCACGTCGCCCGGCGCCACCGTGTGGTGCCACACCATCTTGTTGGACGTGCTGGTGCCGTTGGTCACGAAAAAGCAGTGGTCGGCATTGAAGATGCGCGCGGCGTTGCGCTCGGATTCGCCGATGGCCCCGTTGTGGTCCAGCAGCTGACCCAGCTCTTCCACCGCGTTGCAGACGTCGGCGCGCAGCATGTTCTCGCCGTAGAACTGGTGGTACATCTGCCCCACGGGGCTCTTGAGGAAGGCCACGCCGCCCGAATGGCCCGGGCAGTGCCAGCTGTAGGAGCCGTCCTCGGCATAGTCCAGCAGCGCCTTGAAGAACGGCGGCTGCACGCCCTCCAGGTAGCTCTTGGCCTCGCGGATGATGTGCTTGGCCACGAACTCGGGCGTGTCCTCGAACATATGGATGAAGCCGTGCAGCTCGCGCAGGATGTCGTTGGGCAGGTGGCGCGCGGTCTTGGTCTCGCCGTGCACGTAGATGGGCACGTCGGCGTTCTTGCGGCGCACCTCCTCGATGAAGGTGCGCAGGCTGTGCACGATGGGGTCCTGCCCCGCGCCCAGCGTGAACTCCTCATCGTCGATCGACAGGATGAAGGCGCTGGCCCGGCTCTGCTGCTGGGCGAACTGCGACAGATCGCCGTAGCTGGTCACTCCCAGGACCTCGAACCCCTCGGCCTCGATGGCCTGCGCCAGCGCCCGGATACCCAGGCCGGAGGTGTTCTCGGAACGATAGTCCTCGTCGATGATGACGATGGGAAAGCGAAATTTCATGCGCTGCCTCCAGCAAGCCGGCCAAAAAAAAGAAACAGGCGCGGAGTGTAAGGAATATGCGTGTATGCCCTATGAACACCACCGCATTTCGCCCAGAATCAGTCGGTTTCCATACAACAAGTCCACACAACTAGGGAAGGAGAAATACCCGTGAACCTGGATCCATCCACCATCTGGTGGCTCATGGCCGGCGCCGTCGTGGTGGTCGAGCTGCTGACCGGCACGTTCTACCTGCTGATGCTGGCCATCGGCCTGGCCGCCGGCGCCCTGGCCGCGCACGCCGGGCTGGGCACCTCCGCACAGATCCTGGTGAGCGCCCTCGTGGGCGCCAGCACGGTGCTGGGCGCGTACTTCAAGCGCAGGAGCCGCCCGGGCGAGCCGCCAGCGCGTGCCGACCGCAGCGTGAACCTGGACGTGGGCGAAACCGTCTACATCGACTCCTGGCAGCCCGATGGCACGGCCATCGTCAAGTACCGCGGCGCCAGCTGGACGGCCGTGCACCGCCAGGGCATCACGCCCGCCACCGGGCCGCACCGCGTGGCCGAGCTGGTGGGCAACCGCCTGCTGGTCGATCCGCTGTAATCCCGGCCGCTTACCATCCCGACCCACATTCCACCGCCGCACCGAAAGAAAGACAACGCTCCATGGAAATCGCCATCGTCCTCTTCGTCATCGCCGTGATCTTCATCGCGCGCGCCGTCAAGATCGTGCCGCAGCAGCACGCCTGGGTGAAGGAACGCCTGGGCAAGTACGCCGGCACGCTCTCGCCCGGCCCCAAGTTCATCATTCCGTTCATCGACCGCATCGCCTACAAGCACAGCCTCAAGGAAATTCCGCTGGATGTGCCCAGCCAGGTCTGCATCACCAAGGACAACACCCAGCTGCAGGTGGACGGCATCCTGTACTTCCAGGTCACCGACCCCATGCGCGCCAGCTACGGCTCGTCCAACTACATCACCGCCGTGACGCAGCTCGCGCAGACCTCGCTGCGCTCGGTCATCGGCCGCCTGGAGCTGGACAAGACCTTTGAAGAGCGCGACATGATCAACGCCCAGGTGGTGGCCGCCATCGACGAGGCCGCGCTGAACTGGGGCGTGAAGGTGCTGCGCTACGAGATCAAGGACCTGACCCCGCCGTCCGAAATCCTGCGCGCCATGCAGGCCCAGATCACCGCCGAGCGCGAGAAGCGCGCGCTGATCGCCGCCTCCGAGGGCCGCCGCCAGGAACAGATCAACATCGCCACCGGCGAGCGCGAGGCCTTCATCGCCCGCTCCGAGGGCGAGAAGCAGGCCGTGATCAACAAGGCCCAGGGCGAGGCCGCCGCCATCCTCGCCGTGGCCGAGGCCACGGGCCAGGCCCTGGAGCGCGTGGCCACCGCCATCCGCCAGCCCGGCGGCGACCAGGCCGTGCAGCTCAAGGTGGCCGAAAAGGCCGTGGAGGCCTACAGCCAGGTCGCCAGCGATGCGACCACCACACTCATCGTGCCCAGCAACATGACCGAGGTGTCAGCCCTCATCGGATCGGCCATGAAGATGGTGCAGACGGGCCAGCGCGCCGGCTGAGCACGCCGCCGGGCGCCCTTCTGCAGGCGCCCACATGGCAAAGCCCCTGCAGCAGGGGCTTTGCCATTTTCAGCAGTCAAATATGCCTGCAAGGCGCTTGCAGCAAGCGCCAGCCGCTCTCTTTTTAGAAGCTCTCCCAATCCTCATCCCCGCCCGCCATCGCCGGCGCCTTGGCGCTGGCAATCTGCGCCGGCGCCGCCACCGCTGGCTTGGCCGCGGGCTTGGCCACCGCCGGGCGGGCTGGGGCGCTCACCGCCTTGGCCGCCGGGGCCTTCACCATGGGGGTCCGTGCCGGGGCCGCCACCGGCGTGCGCTGCGCCACCACCGCACCTGCGCCCACGTTGAACACCGCCACCACTTGCGACAGACGCTGTGCCTGTTCGTGCATGGCCGCCGCCGCCGCGCTCGATTCCTCCACCAGCGCCGCGTTTTGCTGGGTCATCTGGTCCAGGTTGGCCACCGCCTGGTTCACCTGCCCGATGCCGTCGCGCTGTTCTGTCGAGGACGCCGTGATTTCTCCGATCAGGTCGCTCACCCGCCGCACGCTGTGCACGATGTCTTGCATGCTTTGGCCGGCTTGTTCCACCTGTGCCGAGCCCGATTCGACGTTATCCACGCTGGTGGTGATCAGTTGCTTGATTTCCTTGGCCGCTTCGGCACTGCGCTGGGCCAGGCTGCGCACTTCTCCGGCCACCACGGCGAAGCCCCGGCCTTGTTCGCCGGCGCGGGCCGCTTCCACCGCGGCGTTCAGCGCCAGGATGTTGGTCTGGAAGGCGATGCCGTCGATCACGCCGATGATGTCGGCGATCTTGCGGCTGGAGTCGGTGATTTGCTGCATGCTGGTCACGACCTGGCCCACGACCTGGCCGCCGCGCTCGGCCGCCTGGGCGGCGTTGGCCGCCAGTTGGTTGGCCTGGCGTGCCGTGTCCGCCGATTGGGTCACGGTGGCTGTCAGCTCTTCCATGCTGGCTGCCGTTTCTTCCAGGTTGGCCGCTGTCTGTTCCGTGCGCGAGGACAGGTCCTGGTTGCCGATGGCGATCTGGCTGGAGGCCGCAGAGACCGATTCCACCCCCGAACGCACTTCGCCCACCACGCCGCGCAGCCGCGCGCCCATCGCCGACAGCGAGCGCAGCAGGTGGCCCAGCTCGTCGCGCCTGTCGTCGTGTACGTCCTGCGTCAGGTCCCCAGAGGCGATCGCGTCCGCCAGGCCCACAGCACGCGCCAGCGGGCGCGTGATCGAGTGCACCAACAGGCGGGCCAGCACCATGCCCACGATCACGACCAGTGCGGCGATGCCCGCGCCCATCCAGCCAGCGCGCCGGCGCTGCTCCATGGCCTCCTGCTTGGCGGCGTCGCGCTGGCGTTCCTGCAGCTGCACGAAGGCATCCTGCTCGCCCATATAGCGCTCCACGGCCGGCATGAACTTGCTCTCGACGATGGACAGGCCGCCGGCGAAGTCGCCGGAAGCCCGCACCTTGCCGGCCTCGGCGTTGGCGTCCAGCACCACCTTGCGGGCGGCGGCCACGCGCTCGAGCTGCGCCTTGGCCTCCGCGGTGAAGGCCAAGGCCTCCACCTGCGACTGCACGGCGTTGATGGCCTGAATGCCTTCCTTGGACTGCTTGGCCAGACGCGCCGACAGGGTCTCATCGGCCGCGGCCAGCGAATTCATGGCCTGGTCCACCGCCAGCGCGGTCAGGCCCTTCCAGCGCAGGGCCAGGCTGATGCGGTCTTCGTTGGCCTGCACGATGCGGGCGGCCTCGTCGCTCAGGTTGAGCATGTGGTTGAGCAGGCCGCCCAACAGCAGCAGCATCGAGAGCATCAGCCCCAGGATGAGGGCCCACAGCTTGCGGGCAACGGGCAAATGATTGAGATTCATGTCGTGCACATTCAAGGGCGCGCCACGGCGCCGCATCAGCAAGAAAAAGAAACGAAACCGCGCGGCACGGCAAGCCGTTCCGCGCGACCCATTAGTGTCGCACCGATGCACATTTCATTACAGATTTTTAAGGTAACAAGCGCAGGCCGTCCCACGCCATGGCGTTGTCGCCATCACCGCAGCGCAATCGGGGCGCGCGCCCTACAATGAATTCGTGTCCATCCTGCTCAACGCTGACCTGCATTGCCACTCCGTGGTGTCCGACGGCACCCTCACGCCCGAGGCGCTGGCCGCGCGCGCGCATGCCAACGGGGTCGCGCTCTGGTCGCTGACCGACCACGACGAGATCGGCGGCCAGCACCGCGCCGCCGCCGCGGCGCACGCGCTGGGCATGGACTACCTCACGGGCACGGAGATTTCCGTCACCTTTGCCGACACCACGGTGCACATCGTGGGCCTCGGGTTCGACGCGGACGACGCGCAACTGGCCCGGGGACTGGCCGCCACGCGCGGCGGACGCGGCGAGCGCGCCCAGGAGATCGCCCAGCAGCTCGCCCTGGCCGGCATACCGGACGCCTACGAGGGCGCGCTGCGCTACGTGGGCAACCCGGAGCTGATCTCGCGCACGCACTTTGCGCGCTTTCTCGTCGATACCGGGCTCTGCCGTGACACCTCCGAGGTGTTCCGCAAGTACCTCACCGAAGGCAAGCCCGGCTATGTGCCGCACCGCTGGGCCACGCTGGCCAACGCCGTGCGCTGGATCCGCGAGGCCGGCGGCATGGCCGTGATCGCCCACCCCGCGCGCTACCGCTTCACGGCCAATGAGGAATACGCGCTGTTCTCCGAATTCAAGCAGCACGGCGGGCTGGGCGTGGAGGTGGTGACCGGCAGCCACACGCCCGCCGAGTACCCCGTCTATGCCGCCATGGCCCGGGAGTTCGGCCTGGCCGCGTCGCGCGGCAGCGACTTTCACAGCCCGGGCGAATCCCACACCGACCTGGGCACCCTGCCCGACCTGCCCGGCCAGCTGACGCCCGTGTGGGAGGTGCTGGCCGACCGCATCCTGCGCGCCCCGAGCCGCTCCGCCGCCTGAACCGGACGGCGCCCACCCCCATGGCCCAATACTTCGAAACCAATCCCGACAACCCGCAGCCGCGCCTGCTCAAGCAGGCCTCGGGCCTGCTCTCGGGCGGCGGCGTCCTGGCCGTGCCCACGGACTCCAGCTACGCCCTGGTCTGCCGGCTCGACGACAAGGACGCCGTGGACCGTATCCGCCGCGTGCGCCAGATCAACGACAAGCACCACCTCACGCTGCTGTGCCGCGACCTGTCGGAGCTGGCCAGCTACGCCCATGTGGACAACCGCCAGTACCGGCTGCTCAAGCTGGCCACGCCCGGGCCCTACACCTTCATCCTCGACGCGACCAAGGAAGTGCCGCGCCGCGTGAGCCACCCGCAGCGCAAGACCATCGGCCTGCGCGTGCCCGACCGCAAGGGCCTGCAGATGCTGCTGGAACTGCACGGCGCGCCGCTGCTGGCCACCACGCTGATACCGGCCGGCGAGGACGAGCCGCTCAACGATCCCCAGGAGATCCGCGAGCGCTACGAGAAGCTGATCGACGGCGTCATCGACTCCGGCGCCTGCCCGCAGGAGCCCACCACGGTGCTGGACCTCACGCCCATGAACACCGGCGGCGATGCCGTCGTGGTGCGCGAGGGGCGCGGCAGCCTGCAGGCCCTGGGGCTCTGAGGCCCGGCCCCGCGCTGGGGATTCAGGGCCAAAATAGCCTTCAGCGCCCGCCTATCAAGCGCAAATAGCTATATTTATAATAGCAAAATCCCCGTCAGGCCTGAAGCCGCAGCGGCCCGTTGGCGGCCACGCCGATCGCGGGCCCGTCGTCGTCCAGCCGGAAGGCACCCACGGCCTGCTGCAGGTCCCCGGCCCGGTCGGTCAGCGCCGCGGCGGCCTGCGTGGCCTGCTGCACCAGGGCGGCGTTGTGCTGCGTGGCGCCGTCCATGTGGGCCACGGCCTGGTTCACATGAGCAATGCCCTCGCTCTGCTCGCCCAGCGCGTGGGAAATTTCGCCCAACAGGCCGCTGACCTGTCCCACGGACTGCACGATCTCGTGCATGGTCTGGCCGGCCTGGCCCACCAGGCCTGCGCCGGCCTGCACCTGGTCCACCGACTGCTGGATCAGCGTCTTGATCTCGCGCGCGGCCACGGCGCTGCGCTGGGCCAGGCTGCGCACCTCGCTGGCCACCACGGCGAAGCCCCGGCCCTGCTCGCCGGCACGCGCGGCCTCCACGGCCGCGTTCAGCGCCAGGATGTTGGTCTGGAAGGCAATGCCCTCGATCACCTGGATGATGTCCACGATCTTGCGCGAGCTGGCGCTGATCGCGTCCATGGTCTGCACCACCTCGCCCACCACCGCGCCGCCGCGGCCGGCCGTGTGCGAGGCGTCCACCGCCAGCCCGCTGGCCGAGCGCGCGCGATCGGCGTTCTGGCGCACGGTGGCCGTGAGCTGCTCCATGCTGGCCGCCGTCTGGGTGAGCGCGCTCACCTGCTCCTCGGTGCGGCGCGACAGGTCGCCGTTGCCGGCGTCGATCTCGCCGGCCGACACGCCGATGGCATCCGCCGACTGCTTGATGCGCCCGACCAGTTCGGTCAGCGTGTCCTCCATGGTCCCCAGCGCATTCAGCAGGCGGCCGAAGTCGCCGCGCAGCTCGGAGTCGAATTCCTGGCTCAGGTCGCCCGCGGCCACGGTCTCGGCGATCAGGATGGCCTGGGCCAGGGGCCGCACGATGCCGCGGCGCAGCGACAGCAGCGAAAACAGCGCCCCCGCGATGGCGACGCCGCCCAGCGCCCACACCCAGGGCACGGCCGCCGCGCCCGCACCGCCCGGCTGCGCCAGCCCCCACAGGGCCACCGCCATGAGCGCCCCCACCCACAGCACCACCGAGCCAAACGCCAGCGTCAGGCGCGCTCCAATCGTCCATCGATCCAAACCCAGCACCGCTTGTCCCCTTTGATGTTTTGGTTGCATTTGGCAACAACCAGGCATGCTATCAAGGTTTTCCGGTGCATCCCGTACGTGGACTCCCCAACACCGCCCGCCCTGGCGCCCGGCGGGCCCTCGCGGCCGGGGAGCGCCGCGTCTGAGACAATCCGGGCCGTGGACATCTCCAATCTCATCCAAACCGTACTCATCTACGCCCTGCCCGTACTGTTCGCCATCACGGTGCACGAAGCGGCCCACGGCTACGCGGCTCGCCATTTCGGCGACAACACCGCCCAGATGATGGGGCGCATCACGCTCAACCCCCTCAAGCACATCGACCCGGTGGGCACGGTGCTGATGCCGCTGCTGCTGTACTTCGCCACCTCGGGCGCCTTCCTGTTCGGCTACGCCAAGCCGGTGCCGGTGAACTTCAGCCACCTGCGCCATCCCAAGCGCGACATGGTCTGGGTGGCGCTGGCCGGCCCGGCGTCGAACTTCGTGCAGGCCATCGCCTGGGCGCTGCTGCTGGTGGCGCTGGTGGCCATGGGCACCCAGGAGCGTTTCTTCCTGGAGATGGCCCGCGCCGGCATCGCGGTGAACCTGGTGATGTGGGCCTTCAACCTGTTTCCGCTGCCTCCGCTCGACGGCGGCCGCATCCTCGTCGGCCTGCTGCCCTGGAAGCAGGCCCATTTCGTCGCCCGCATCGAGCCCTACGGCTTCTTCATCGTGCTGGCGCTGGTCGTGGCGGGCATCGTCGGCACGCTGTGGCTGCGCCCGCTGATGTCGCTGGGCTACGCCGCCATCGACCTGCTGATCTCCCCGCTCACCGCGCTGCTTCGCTGATTCGCTGACTCCATGACCACCACGCGCTTTCTCACCGGCATCACGCCGTCCGGCACCCCCCACCTGGGCAACTACGCGGGCATGATGCGCCCGGCCATCGCCGCCACCCGCACGCCGGGGGTGGAGAACTTCTACTTTCTGGCCGACTACCACGCCCTCATCAAGTGCCAGGAGCCCGAGCGCGTGCACCGCTCCACGCTGGAGATCGCCGCCAGCTGGCTGGCCGCGGGCCTGGACCCCGAGCGCGTGACGTTCTACCGCCAGTCCGACATTCCCGAGATTCCCGAACTGCACTGGCTGCTCACCTGCGTGACGGGCAAGGGCCTGCTCAACCGCGCCCATGCCTACAAGGCCGCGCTGGACAAGAACCAGGAAGCCGGGCGCGAGCCGGACGACGGCGTGAGCGCCGGCCTGTTCATGTACCCGGTGCTGATGGCCGCCGACATCCTGATCTTCAACGCCCACAAGGTGCCCGTGGGCCGCGACCAGGTCCAGCACGTGGAAATGGCGCGCGACATGGCGTCGAGCTTCAACCACCTCTACGGCGAGCATTTCACGCTGCCCGAGGCGGCCATCGAGGACAGCGTGGCCCTGCTCGCCGGCCTGGACGGCCGCAAGATGAGCAAGAGCTACGACAACACCATTCCGCTGTTCGCCCCGCGCGAGCAGTTGAAGAAGCTCATCGGCTCCATCGTCACCGACTCGCGCGCGCCCGGCGAGCCCAAGGAGGTGGAGGGCTCGGCGCTGTTCCAGATCTACCAGGCCTTCGCCACGCCCGAGGAAACCGCCGCCATGCGGCGCGCCTATGCCGACGGCATCGCCTGGGGCGATGCCAAGCAACAGCTGTTCGACTGCATCGACCGAGAGATCACGCCCATGCGGGCGCGCTACGACGACCTGATGGCCCATCCCGAGAAGGTGGAGGCCGCCCTGCAGGCTGGCGCCGAGCGCGCCCGCGCCATCGCCCGGCCCCTGCTGCAGCGGCTGCGCGCCGCCGTGGGCCTGCGCTCCTTGAGCGCCGCTCGGTCCCCGGCGCAGGGCGCCCCGAAGGCCGGCAAGGCCGCCCTGCCCGCCTTCAAGCAGTACCGCGAGGCGGACGGAAAGTTCTACTTCAAGCTCGTCGCCGCCGACGGCCGGCTGCTGCTGCAAAGCCAGGGCTTCGACGCCCCGCGCGATGCCGGCCAGGCCATCGCCCGGCTGCAAAAGGAGGCGGACGCCCTGCAGGCGCTGGCCCCGCAGCTGGCGCCCCTGGAGGGCGTGGGCGCCGACGAAGTGACCGCCGCCCTGCAGGCGCTGGCCGCTGCGGCGCAGAACTGAGCACCACTGCTCGCTATTGTTTTTATAGCTAATAGCGCTTTATACACGGGCGCTGATGGCAAAAAGACTACATATCCGGCAAACGCAGGTAAACAACTGTCAACCGCCGGCGTCCATGGCGGGGCGAACCGGGAGAGCTTTCTATACTCGGCGCACCCCCACCACCTGCAAGGAGTGCCATGCGCATAGCGGCACTGGACGACGACGCGCTCCAGCTTGAACTCTTCACCCGTGCCCTGACCGACATGGGCCATGTCTGTCACACCTATTCCACGGGTGCGGCCCTGCTCAAGGACCTGCGGCGCGAGACCTTCGACCTGCTGATCGTGGACTGGCAGCTGCCCGACATCGAGGGTCCCGAGATCGTGACCTGGGTGCGCGAGCAGCTGGGCGCCGACCTGCCCATCCTGTTCGTCACCAACCGCCAGGAAGAGCGCGACATCGTGCGGGGCCTGACCTGCGGCGCCGACGATTTCATGGTCAAGCCGGTGCGCGTGGGCGAGCTGGCGGCCCGCGTGGGCGCGCTGCTGCGCCGCGCCTACCCGGCCAGCGTCGGCGGCGTGCTGGAGTTCGGCCGCTACCGTTTCCTGCCCGAAACCCGCAGCCTGGAAATGGACGGCGAGCCCGTGGAACTGAAGACGCGCGAGTACGAACTGGCGCTGTTCCTGTTCCAGAACATGGGCCGCCTGCTGTCGCGCGACCACCTGCGCGAAATCATCTGGGGCCACAGCGCCGAGGTCATCTCGCGCTCGCTCGACACCCACATCTCGCGCCTGCGCACGCAGCTGGACCTGCGCCCGGCCAACGGCTACATGGTCACGGCGGTGTACGGCGTGGGCTACCGCTTCGAGGCCGTCAAAACCCGCACGGAAGAGCCCGCCGACATCCCCCGGTAACATCGGCCCTGCGGATGCGTCCGGCCCACAAGGCCTGTCCCCGCTTGGCATTGCACAGAGGGAGGACCACAACGTGACAGCTATACAGGCACGGCAAACGCCGGGGCGCCGGACTGCGCCCCTTGCGCTGGCACTCTGGGCGGCGGCAGCCCTCTGGGGCGGACAGGCCGCGGCACAAACCCTTGAGCACCGCGTGCAACCCGGCGACACGCTGGAAGCCCTGTCCACCCACTACTTGGGCGCTCCCCAACTGTGGACGCAGTTGCAGGCCCACAACCAGGTGGCCAACCCGCGCCACCTGCAGCCCGGTTCGGTGCTGCGCATCCCCATGCACCTGCTGCCCGCCGGGTCGGCCCAGGTGGGCCATGTACAGGGCCAGGCCGCCGTGATCCCGCCGGGCGCTGCCCAGGCGGTGGCGCTGCAGCCCGGCCAGCCCCTGGCCGAAGGCACGCGGGTGCAGGTGGCCCCTGATTCCTTCGTGAGCGTGCGCCTCGCCGACGGCACGGTGATCCGCGTGCAGGCCGATTCGGAGGTGCAACTACAGCAGCTGCGGCGGCGCGGCCGCGCGGGCGACGCGCAATCCGTGCTGGAACTGCACCGCGGTGGCATCGAATCCTCCGTGCCCCCCAGCCGCGGCGGCGCACGCCGCTTCGAGATCCGCACGCCCCAGGCCTCGACCAGCGTGCGCGGCACCCGCTTTGCCGTCACCCTGGCCGACGATGGCCGCACCCTGGCCGCCGTGACCGAGGGCGCGCTCGCGGTGGAGCCGCGCATCGCCGGCGACGGCGGGCCAGCCCCCCAAGCCACGCAGGTGCATGGCGGCCACGGATTGGTCGTCACGGCCGACGGCCGGCTCGGCGCCCCGCGCGCCCTGCTGCCGGCGCCCAACCTGTCCGCGCTGCCGGCGACCTTGCACGACGCCGACTTCCTCGCCCTCACGCTCACGCCCGTGGCCACGGCCGTGGCCTATCAGGTCCAGGTGGCCCGCGACGCCGATTTCACCGAGATCCTGCGCAGCGGCACCTTCGCCACTCCGCAGGTGCGCCTGCGCGGGGTGGACGACGGCGGCTACCACCTGTCGGTGCGCGCCATCGACGATGCCGGCCTGCCGGGCCGGCCAGCGCAGCGCGGCATCACCGTCAAGGCACAGCCCGTACCGCCGCTGTACCAGGCACCGCCGGCCGGGGGCACGCTCTCGCGCACGCAGGGCGAGCTGCTGTGCACGCCGGTGGCCGGCGCGGCGCGCTACCGCATCCAGGTGGCGGCCGACGCCACCTTTGCCGCGCCGCAGCTGGACGAAACCCATGCGCAACACTGCGGCGCCCGGGTGAGCGCACTGGCGGCCGGCCACTATTTCTGGCGCGTCGCCAGCGTGCGCGAACTGCCCGGAGGCGGTGCCGACCAGGGCCCCTACGCCCCGGCCCAGCCGTTCGTCGTGGCCAACCACCCCAGCACGCCCAGCGCCGCCGCGCTGCAAACGGAAAGCAGCGGCGACGGCCTGCAGCTGCGCTGGCCAGGCGAGCCCGGCCAGAGCTTCCGCCTGCAGGTGGCCAGCGCCGAGGACTTTGCCGCGCCGCTGGTGGATGAGCGCCTGCAGGCACCCGCTTGGTCCTCCACCGGCCTGGCGCCGGGCCAGTACTTCGTACGCATCCAGACGCGCGACCCCTCGGGCCTGGAAAGCGGCTTCTCCACGCCGCGCCAGATCCGCGTGCAGGCGGCAGTGCTCACGGGAACGGGCCTGCCCGTCATGTCCTCCGACGGTCGCCCGCTGTCGCCCTGAGCGGGTGTGGACGCAACCGCCACCGCACGGATCCCGTGAGATGAAACCGTTCGCGCGGACGCGCGGCCGCACCGACCTGCGCCGCGAATGGATCGCCCTGGCCCTTGTCGTGCTGGGCCTGGTGGCCTGGCTGAGCGCCAGCGACAGCCTGAGCCGCATCGACCACATGGTGCAGGATGCGGGCATGCGCCTGCACGCGCGGCCCGCGCACCCGGACATCGTCATCGTCGCCATCGACGACCGCAGCATCGAGGCCATTGGCCGCTGGCCCTGGCGCCGCGCCCTGCATGCCCAGCTCATCGACAGTATCTCCGCGCAGTCGCCACGCGCCCTGGGGCTGGACATCCTGTTTGGCGAAGAAGACGCCGACTACCCCGGCGACGATCTGCTGCTGGCGCGCGCGCTGGAGCGCAGCGGCCACGTCGCACTGCCCGTGGCACGCCGTGGCCAGGGCCTGTACGGCGCGGCAGATGCACCGCTGCCCCTGATCCGGCGCGCCGCCGCACAGCTCGGTCATGTGCAGGTGCAGGTGGACTCCGACGGCGTGACGCGCAGCCTGTTTCAGCGCGAAGGGCCGCAGGCCGCACCCTGGCCGCACTTCAGCACCGCCCTGCTGTGCGCCGAAGGGCTGGAGCTGCCCGGCTGCCGCGGCAACATGGCGCCCGCCAGCGGGCCCTGGGTCCAGCAGGAACGCCAGATCCTGCGCTTTGCGCGAGGGCAGCCCGCGTTCCCGGCCTATGCCTATGTCGACGTGCTCAAGGGCCTGGTACCGGCCGATGCGTTTCGCGACAAGTATGTGCTCGTGGGCGCCACCGCCACCGGGCTGGGCGACATGTTCGCCGCGCCCATGGTGGCCCGCGCCGAGCGCATCGCCGGCGTTGAAATGATCGCCCATGCGCTCAATGCCGAACTGGCGCAGTCCCGCATCCAGCCTGCGGACATGGCCGGGGACATGGCCTTCAACCTCGTTCCCGTGGCCCTGGCCCTGCTCTGCATTTGGTCGCTGGGGCCGCTGGCCGGGTTGATATCCTGCGCCACCCTCTTCGTTGCCACGCTGGTGGCCGCAGCGCTGGCGCCAGCACTGGTGGACTGGCAATTCGCGGTCGCACCGGCCCTGGTCGGCCTGGCCATGGTGTACCCGCTGTGGAGCTGGCGCCGGCTCAGCGCGGCAGCGCATTTCCTGCAGCTGGAGATACAAGCGCTGCAGCGCGCGGGCCTGTCGCCGCTGCCCCAGGAGAATCCACCGCCCCTGCTGCGCGGCGACGTGCTCGAGCAGCGCATCCACGCCGTCGAAGACGCCACACGGCGGCTGCGCAAGCTGCACCACTTCGTGAGCGACAGCCTGCAGCACCTGCCTTCTCCCACCTTCGTCTGTGACGCCCGTGGTCGCATCACCCTGACCAACGAGGCCGCGCTGCGCCATGTGCAGGCAGACCAGCCCCTGCAGGGCCAGGCCATTGCACAGGCGCTGGCCGACCTGGTGCAGGTCGATACGGGCCGGCCCCTGCTGCCGCAAGACGCCGGCCACATGGACACCATGCCCCCCCAGCAGGAAGGCCGGGACGCGCAGGGGCGCCACATGCTCATGCTGTGCAAGCCCTTCGCACTGGGCCGCAGCACCATCTGGCTGATCACCCTGGTGGACCTGACGGACATGCGCCGCGCGCAGCAGCAGCGCGACCAGGCGCTGCACTTCATCTCGCACGACATCCGCGCCCCCATCGCATCCATCCTCACGCTGCTGGAGATGCAACGCGAGTTCCCCGACCAGATGCCGCAACCGGAACTGCTGGCACGCGTGGATCGCTACGCCCAGTCCTCGCTCGCCATGGCGCAAAGCTTCGTGCACCTCGCCAGCGCTCAGTCGCAGGCCTACCACAGCACGTCTTTCGACCTGGTGGCCGCTCTGGAAGAGGCCGTGGACGACGCCTGGGCCTCCGCCCAGGAGCATGGCGTGCAGGTGCACATCTCCCCCCTGCCCGACACGGCGCCCTGCCAAGGCGATCGCGGCCTGCTGGGCCGCGCCATCGCCAACGTGCTGGGCAACGCCATCAAGTTCAGCCCTGCCGGTACCAGCGTGCACTGCCTACTCGCATCACATGAACAGCATTGGATGATCTCCATCCGCGATCAGGGGCCTGGCATTGCACCGGAGTTGCAGGGCAACCTGTTCCAACCCTTCAAGCGCCTGCACGCGGACAGCCACCCCGGTGTAGGCGGCATAGGGTTGGGCCTGGCGCTGGTACAGACCGTGGTCCAGCGCCATGGCGGACGGGTGGAAGTGCACAGCGCCAGCGGCACAGGCGCCGAATTCCGGCTGCTGCTGCCACGAGGATCTTCACTGGAGGAAGCCAGCATCGGCGCATGAGCATGCCACGGCATGGCCCAACGAAAACGCCCAGCGCTATTTTTATATAGCTGCTGGGCGTTGTCTGTGGCGGAGAGGGTGGGATTCGAACCCACGGTAGTGTTGCCACTACGCCTGATTTCGAGTCAGGCAACTTATCAATTTCACAGTGTTGATCGACGCCAATGAAATCAATAAAAACAACAACTTAGCGTTTACATACTGAATTTTTAGACAGTGAAGTGTTGATTGCTATACTCAAAAATATAGGTTTCTTGGCTACATGGTGGCTACATGAGCAACCCATGTAGCCAAACCGACCGGAGCTATCAACATGGCAAGACCGAAGAAAAGCGAAGCCCCAAATCTGTCTGACCGGATTAACCTGACCGCCGGGGTAATTGAGCGCCTGACATGTCCTGCTGGCAAGCAACAGGCTTTTTTGCGCGACAGTGAAGCCCCTGGCCTGCGGGTGCGTGTAACTACTGCCGGCGCCAAGTCGTTTGTCTATGAAGCGAAGTTAAACCGGCAAACCGTTCGTCGCACCATCGGGGATGTGAAGCTGTGGAGCATTGAACAGGCGCGTACTGAGGCGCGTCGCCTTGCCGTGGTGCTAGATAACGGACAAGACCCCCGCGAGCTAGAACGCCAGCAACAGGCAGACAAAGCCGCAGAGAAAGCCGCCGCTGCCGCCAAGGCAGTGACCGTCGGCGAGGCGTGGGCCGTGTACTTGGATGCCCGCCGCCCACGCTGGGGGGAGCGCCATTACAGCGAACATCTGATACTGGTGAAGCCTGGCGGAGTGGCATCTAATCGCGCCGTCGGTGGCGCAACTGCGCCAGGGATACTTCGCCCTTTCGTGGCCTTGCCCCTGCGTGACCTGACGGCACCCGTTATCGAGGCATGGGCAGCCCGCGAGACACAAACCCGCCCCGCCGCCGCCCGCCTTGCATGGCGCTGCCTGAAAGCGTTTCTAAGTTGGTGCGCAGAACAGCCAGAATATGCGTCGGTGCTGCCCAGCGTGAACCCTGCGAAGACCAACAAGGCACGGGAGACATTGGGCAAGGCCGGAGTGAAACAGGATGCGCTGCTGAAGGAACAATTGCGGGCATGGTTTGACGCCGTACGTCAACTGCAAAATCCGGTGATTTCCGCCTACCTGCAAACACTGCTGCTGACTGGTGCAAGGGCTGGCGAAGTGTTGGGCCTACGCTGGGATGACATAAACACCAAGTGGCGGGGGCTGACCATCCGGGACAAAGTGGAGGGCACTCGCGTTATCCCCTTGACGCCCTATGTGTGGCACCTGCTGGCCGCCCTCCCCCGTCGCAATGAATTTGTCTTCTCCAGCGCCACCGCCGCTGGTGGGCGCATAGTAATTCCGCGCAATACACACCATGACGCCTGCGCAGTGGCTGGTATCGACGACCTGACCGTTCATGGTCTGCGCCGCAGTTTCAAGAGCCTGACCGAATGGCTGGAAATTCCCGCCGGTGTGGTGGCACAAATCATGGGACACAAGCCCAGTGCAACTGCTGAGAAGCATTACACCGTGCGCCCTCTCGACCTGCTGCGCATGCACCATGAGCGCATAGAGGCGTGGATTCTGGAACAGGCTGGGGTGCAGTTCGGCGCTCAGACAGAGCCCGGCAAACTGCGCGTGGTGACATAACGGTATTCCTTAGGGCCACGTCATCTATGGGATGGCATGCGACGAACAGCAGTTGCGCCTGGGGGGACAGACGGCTTGGCAAGGCCTGATTTCGTGCCAAATAAAGCCCAACTCGGCCTTGCTGGTGGGCTGCGCCCCCACTACTGAGACGTACTCATGTTGAAGTTCCTTCGAATCCCTGCGCCCGTCAGGAGTAGAGGTCGCGGGAACGGCTTGAAACGGTGCTCAAATCCGGGGAGACGTCGGGTTAGCGAGTCCAAGGCTTTAGAGATTGCTTGATCTCCGGCGATTGCAGAGCATCGCCAGCGCGAGGCGATGCTCTGCGGCGAAGCTGGGCGGCGGTATGCGACGTCTAGGCCACCTCCCCCTCCACCTGATACTCCAGCGCCTCGCCGCTACCGTCACTGTCACTGTCGCTGGAGGCATCTCCCTGGGCCAACGGGGCCTTCCCCATGGCTTGCTCTACCAACTGCAACAGCTGCGCCTTGCGCGCCTGATAGAAGCCATCAAAATCATCGGCGCGCAAGCACCGTGCAGGAATCTGGTGGGTATGAAGCAACGCATCCATGGTTGCATCGTCAAGCCCCACCAGCTTCTCCCCCTGCAACTTCGCCAGATACACAGAAGGCGCATGCCCCCCGATCTTTCGATTGGCCTTGTAAGAGATGGGCGTCTTGTTGACGATAGTGTTGAACTGGGCGGGCCTGATGCCACGCTTCTTGCACCAGTCCTCCGGGAAGATGTGGTGAATGTCCAGGCTCATCATGTCGTCGTGGTCAAGCTTGTCCACGGTGGACTTGAAGTACCAGTCCTGCGCCCCTTGGCGCAGCACCAGCACGTTGACGCCCTTGTAGGCCGCGCTGTTGCGGGTGTAGAGCCGATCCAGCCGCTGGGCGTCAAAGCTGGCGTCCGATACCGTGGCGGGCACGCTGCCGTCGCGCAGCACCCAGTCCAGCACCTCTTCCACATCCTTGGCAATGCGCGACTCCACGGCGCCGCCGTACAGCTCGCCCAGCACCCCGCACCAGAACCAGCGCGACAGCTTGTCAAACGCCACCGGCGTCAGCCACACCTTGTCGTCCAGCTCGGCCAAGATGGCGGCCAGCGGCACCAGTTGTGTCTGGTACGGCAGCTCCCGCAACCGCATGATGGACTGGCGGCGCAAGAACTGCGGCACCTGGGCATAGCCCTGCTCCACCTTGTCTGCCCAGGCCTGGTAGGCCTCGCGAGTCAGCGCCAACATGGTCTTGCGCTTGGCACTGACGGGGGGCAACTGCTGCTTGTCTGCATTGGGCACAACCCCAGCATTGGCCTTGGTCAGCTCGGCCAGGCGCTCGCGGCGTTTGGCCAAGGTCTCCAGTAAGGTGATGCTCTGAATGAAATCACTGGCCTCCACATTGCGCAGCAACTCCGCCGCGTGCAGCCGGGCGCGCCGCCCCTGCACATTGCGCTCCACACTGCCCAGCCAATCGTCGCGCAGGTTGAACTTCTCGGCCGCAAACGTGGCCGTGATCAGCTCAAACACATTCAACGGAACGCCACCGGTGTTGACCTTTTCGAACACGGTGCAAACCGCTTCTTTCGACGTATCTTTGAGCAACTGAATCACCGGCACTTTGTAGCCTGTGAACCGGGCAATAACCGCCTGCTGAAACTCCAGAAACTGCGGGATCCTGGCTGCATTGAACTTGCTCAAGTCCACCATCCAGGCCATGGCATCAAACATGGCATTGCATGGGTAGTGCATTGCCACGCATTCACGCTCCCGGGTGCTCAGGTCCAGCGTCACATCGCGGTGGAACTGCCCGTACTGCTGGCGGCTCTCGTCCACCGCCACAATGGCGTCGAGCAAATCGGCACCGGGCTGTAGCGCCTTTTCAATGTTCCAGTAGTAAAAAAGCTTGAGCTTCTTGCCACGCCCGTTGTGGGTCTGCACTGGCGTCTTGAGTTGTAGCACCTGGGTCAGCGTCGTCAGGCGTTGCTGGCCGTCCAGAATCAGCCACTTGGCATCTTCGGCCTTGGGGCGCGGCTCCACACCTTCCACACCGCGCTGCTCAAACGTCACGGCGCCGCCTGTCTCCAGCATCATCACCGCCCCCACGGGGAAGGACTGGGCCACGCTCACCAGCAGCTCGCGGATGCGCATGTCCTCCCACACCCAGCCGCGCTGAAAGTCGGGCAACTGAATCTTGCCTGCCTGAATATCGACCAGCAGGTCCTTCATGTCTTTGGGATTGGTCTCAAAGCTCGACACAGGAATTCACCTTCAAACGGAAGACGTGGAATCCACCAGCGCTTGCGCCAGGTGGGACTGAGTGGTTTGGGCACCGGCCAGGCGCTGGCGCAGGTCGGCGCACAGGCGGCGCAGCGCGGTGACGCGGGTGACGATGCGGGATTGTTCTGCTGGGGGCGGCATAGGCGTCAAAGCAGCCCGTATCAATCCAATGTTCAACGTAGGTTGCGCCAACGTTCGGGTGTCACCAGCAAAGCTCTCCTGCATGAACTTGGTCTCAAGCAGAAAGAGCACAAACTCCTGAAGCCCCGCATCAGCTGGAACAATTCGGCAAATAGCACGCGCAATGTTTGCACCCGCCCAGGTCTTGGGTGCGACACCAAGCTTCCCGATGCTACCGACCACCCCCATCAATATCTCCCCGCCCTCAAGTCGAGTCCTCGGAAACTGAGCATCAACCTCTAGAGTTATCGTTTTTTCTGGTCTTTCGGGCGGATTAACGATTGATAGGTCAGCAATTCGGACAAAAGGCACTCCTGTCGATACGTCTGGGCCTGGAACGAGCACACCATAAGCAATTGGCTTCTGAGGGTGAATCAACTCATCAAACCTCACCCACTCCCACCCCTGCGGCAACTCAAACGGCTTTTCCTCTTCGGTAATAGGCGGCAGGGGTTTGTCGCGTTTGATCTGGCCGGAGGCGATGAGACGGTCTTTTTCGGCGCGGATCTTTTGCAGCAGGGCACTGGCGGGTTCGTCGGTGGGGTCTTGGGGCACGAGCAGGCCGCGCACGGCCAGTTGCAGCAGGGTTTGCTCCAGGGCGTCGATGGCTTCGGGGCGGTCCAGCAGCAAGTCGAAGTGCTGGGCCACGCGCTGCCAGTGAGCCGCCAGCTCTTCGGGCGTGGTGCTGGCGGTGAGCGTGCCCAGCAGGGTGCTGACCAGTTGGGCGTGTTGCGCGGCCTCCAGCTGGCCCTTGGCCTCCAGCGCATCGCACAGGCGCATGAGGGCTTCGACGCGGGTGACGATGCGGGATTGTTCGGCGAGGGGCGGGAGCGCAATAACGATGCTGTTGAGTTTCGCCTGGTTCATCTTGGGCTGCGCTGTACCCGTGACATACGGCTCAAGGGAAATCGCGTTGATGAACAGGGCCAAATAGGTCATCAACTCTGGATGCGTCGTATCGATAACGTGCGCATGGTTGTTGACCCAGTACTTACCGTGCGCCAAAAACGCAATTGGAGTTGAACGGTTAATAAGGTTTGCACCATCTTCCCCAATCAACAGCAATGTCTTATCGAATAGGAATCCATCGATCTTGTCGATCACGCCAGAGGCACCGTAGTAGTCATAGACTTTTGCTCGGTTCTCACGCTCCGATGATGAGACAGGGATACGCTCACCGTCTCGGTTGATTGAGGCATCGCCAAACCTCACCCACGCCCACCCCTGCGGCAACCCAAACGGCTTTTCCTCTTCCGCAATCTCCGCCAGCGGCTTGTCCCGCTTGATCTTGCCCTCGGCAATCAGCCGATCCTTTTCCACCCGAATCTTCTGCAACAGCACGCCCGCAGGTTCATCGGCATGGTCTTGCGGCACCAGCTTGCCTTGCACGGCCAGGGTGAGGATGAGTTCGCGCAGTTGGGCGACACCACCGGGGGCGGTGGCGAGTAGCTCCATATTTGATAGCAGCATGCGCTTATTCCTCAAGCGCTAGCGGCTGTTTTGGCCAAAGACTGGGCGAGGATGCCTTTGAGTTCGTCGCGCAGGGCCTGGGCCTCGGCCTGCAGGCGGGAGTAGTCGGCCAGCAGCACGTCGGGGTCGTGGCTTTGCTGCTCGCCGATGTGGGGGTTCTTCTGGTCCAGGTTGTAGCCAGCGGCCTTGATCTGGTCGATGCCGACCTTCCAGGCCCGTTCGTTTTCCACGCGGGCGGCAAAGCCATCGGCCTCGGTGCCCCACCAGGCTTTTTCGGCATCGAACTCGTCGATGCGGATGGGCTTGGTTTTGTTGTAGGTTTTGACGCCCTGGGGGTAGAGGTGCTCGTAGTACCAGATGTGCTGCGTGGGCTGGCCCTTGGTGAAGAACAGCAGGTTGGTCTTGATGCCGGTGTAGGGCGCAAACACGCCGTTGGGCAAGCGCACGATGGTGTGCAGGTTGCAGTGCTGCAGCAGTTGTTCTTTGATGCGAGCCTTGACGCCTTCGCCAAACAAGAAGCCATCGGGCAGCACCACGGCGGCGCGGCCACCGGGCTTGAGCAGGTGCTGGATGAGCACGAGGAAGAGGTCGGCGGTTTCCTTGGTGCGCACGTCGGCCGGAAAGCCCGCCTCGATGCCCGGCTCTTCAATGCCGCCAAAGGGCGGGTTGGTGAGGATGACGTTGACGCGGTCTGCAGCGGTGTAGTCGCGCAGGGGGCGGGCCAGGGTGTTGTCGTGCACGATCTGGCTGGGTACTTCAATGCCGTGCAGCAGCAGGTTGGTGACGCACAGCATGTGCGGCAGCTGCTTTTTCTCCACGCCGCGAATGCTGTTTTGCAGCACGGCTTCTTGCTCTGCGTTGTGCACCTGTTTGCGCAGGTGCTCGATGGCGCAGACGAGGAAGCCGCCGGTGCCGGTGGCGGGATCCATGACGCTTTCGCCCAACTGAGGGTTGGTCATGTCCACCATGAACTGGGTGACGGCGCGGGGGGTGTAGAACTCGCCCGCGTTGCCGGCGCTTTGCAGGTCGCGCAGGATTTTTTCGTACAGGTCGTTGAACTGGTGGCGCTCGGCCTGGCGGTTGAAGTCGATGGCGTTGAGCTTGTTGACCACCTGGCGCAGCAGGTGGCCGCTTTTCATGTAGTTGTAGGCGTCTTCAAACACGCCGCGCACCACGTAGCCGCGCGGGTTGCGGGTGGGGTCGGCGTTCAGGCCCTTGAGGGCGGGGAAGAGCTGCTTGTCCACAAAGTCGAGCAGGGCGTCGCCCGTCATGCCCTCGGCATCGGCCGCCCAGTGGCGCCAGCGCAGGTGCTCGGCCATGGGGCTTTTGTAGTCGTCGCGGGTGAGTTCGAGTTCCTCTTCCAGCGCGTCAAACACCTTGAGGAACAGCAGCCAGGTGAGCTGGCTGATGCGCTGGGCGTCGCCATCCACGCCGCTGTCCTGGCGCATGATGTCCTGGATGGATTTAATGACGGGGGTGAGGTTGGACATGGAATGCAGGCTTCAGACAAAAACAGGCTCTAGCGCTTATAGATAAGCGCCAGCAGCTATCAAAAACAGAGTATTCAGCGGCGCACGGTCAGATGGCCGGGTGCGTAGCGTACAGCTCCTGCTGCAGCGCCTGGAGCGCACTCAGGTACTGCGGGCGGCCGCCAAAGCTGCGCACCAGCTCTACCGGGCTACCCAGGTCGGTGAAGGGCTGTAGCTTGAAGACTTCGTTGCTCTCGATGGTGGTGATGCCTTCGTCGGCGTATTTGTCGAGCAGGGAGTCGAGCACCTTGCGGGCCACGGGGCCGTACTGGGTGAACGCATTGCGCTTTCTGACGCGCTGGGCGCGCTCGCGGCGGGTGAGCGGAGGCTGGTCGTAGGCCACATGCAGCAGCAGGTCGAACGGGTCGAGGTCTTTGCCCACTTCATCGGCCAGGGCATCGAGCAGCACGCCCTGCCCTTCGAGTTCGTGCAGCAAGGCGGCCTTGCGGTCGGCCTGGTGCCAGGTTTGCAGGAACCGGTCGATCGAATCGTATTTTTTCAGCAGGTTGATGCGGGTGTAGTCGCGCAGGCTCTCCGTCACCAGCTTGCCCTGGGCGTTGAGGTACTGCACGCGCTCGCGGGCCACGGCCACGGTGACCTGGCCACCGACGATGTATTTTTTGGGCTCGTCACCTCCAGGCCCTGTAACGAGGGGGCCCAGCGGATCAGTGAGCTCCAGTGCGGAGGGGTCGTCGGCAGGGTGCATTGGCGCTGGGGGCGGCTCCGGCGGCTGGACGGGATCGCCGGGCTGGGGTTCATAGACCTGCACCGGCTCGCCATCGAAGTCCTTGTCGGCGAACAGCTCCGTGGCGCGCTTGAAGTCCAGGATGGTGAACCAGGTTTTGCCCAGGTCTTCGCGCAGCCGCGTGCCCCGGCCAATGATCTGCTTGAACAGCGTCATGGACTTGATGGTCTGATCCAGTACGATGAGCTTGCAGGTCTGTGCATCCACCCCGGTGCTCATGAGCTTAGAGGTGGTGGCAATCACCGGGTAGGTTTTCTCGGGGTCGATGAAGTTGTCCAGCTCGCGCTTACCCTCGGCGTTGTCGCCGGTGATCTGCACCACGTACTTGGGCTGGGTCGCGCAGATGTCGGCGTTGGCGTTGCTGAGCGCCTGGCGCATGCGGGCCGCATGGTCGATGTCCTCGCAAAACACAATCGCTTTGGCGTGGCGGTCGTTGGCTTTGAGGTACTCGGTGATCCTGGCCGCCACGACCTCGTCGCGCCGCTCCAGCACCAGCTTGCGGTTCATATCGGCGCCGGTGTAGATACGGTCTTCGATGAGGTTGCCATGCTTGTCGCGCATGCCCTCAGTAGGGCGCCAGCCGAAGGTGTCCTTGTCCAGGTCGACGCGGATCACCTTGTAGGGCGCCAGGTAACCGTCCTCGATGCCCTGCTTGAGACTGTAGGTGTAGAGCGGCTCACCGAAATAGTCGATGTTGGAGACGTCTTCGGTTTCCTTGGGGGTGGCGGTCAGGCCGATCTGCGTCGCGCTGCCGAAGTAGGTCAGGATGTCGCGCCAGGCGGAGTCTTCTGCCGCGCTGCCGCGGTGGCATTCGTCCACGATGACCAGATCGAAGAAGTCCGAGCTGAACTGCTTGTAGATGTTGTCGGCCTCGTCCGAGCCCGTGACGGCCTGGTAGAGCGAGAGGTAGATTTCGTAGCTCTTGTCCACCTGCTTGGTGGTTTTGTTGAGGGCCAATTCCACGTCATCGACCGTCACCTGGCCCTGGGCATCGACCCGCTCCACCCCCTTGGCATGGGGGCTGAGTTTAGCCATGGCGCCCTTGAAGGGGCGAAAGTCGTTGACCATGGTCTGGTCGATCAGAATGTTGCGGTCGGCCAGGAACAGGATGCGCTTCTTGGCACCGCTTTTCCACAGGCGCCAGATGATCTGGAAGGCGGTGTAGGTCTTGCCCGTGCCCGTGGCCATGACCAGCAGCACGCGGTTCTTCCCGGCAGCGATGGTTTCGACCGTGCGGTTGATGGCGTTCATCTGGTAGTAGCGCGGCGTCTTGCTGGGCGCATAGTCAAACGCGGCGACATCGCGCACCGCGTCGCTCCAGCCTTTCCAGGCGCAGTAGCGGCTCCACAGCTCGGCGGGGGCCGGAAATTCATCCAGAGTCAGGTTGCGCTCCAGCACGCCATCGGCCAGCGTGGCATCGCGGAACACAAAGCCGTCGCCATTGCTGGCGAAACTGAACGGCACACCCAGCAGTTCGGCATATTGAATGGCCTGGGCCATGCCCGCGCCCACGGCATGCTGGTTGTCCTTGGCCTCCACCACGGCCAGGGGAATGTTGGCCTTGAAAAACAGGGCGTAGTCGGCGCGCAGCACGGTGCTTTTGTCGCGCTGGGCCTGCTTGCCGCGCACCACCACGCGACCGGCGCGCAGCGGGTATTCGCGGTAAATCTGGTCCATGCCGTTCCAACCGGCCTGCTCCATCGCCGGGCGGATGAACTTGTCGCAGATGTCGCTTTCCGAAAGGTTCTTCTTATGCATGGCCTTCCCCCCGAAACGGTCCATGGCCCTGCCATGCGTTTGCTACGTTTTGTTGCACGTCATTATTGACGACACGCGTCTGATTCCGAATACAGCCTTCTACAGGCATTCACACTGAACCTCCCTCCCCCTGGCCTGCTCGGGCTGCTACCCGTCTCATTGGCACCGACCTAAGCCTCTTGAGTTTGCTCGAACTGTAAGAGACGGAGATAGCCAAACGGTACAAAGCTGTCCTCCCAAATGTGCATCTTCATGCAGCAATACCACTGCCGCCCCTTGCGCGTCTGGTGCATCTCCGGGTCGCACGCCTTGTCCGCTGGTGCGATGAACGTGTTGCTACCGCACCAGCCCAACCAGGCCTCACCCCGGAGGCGGGGGTAAACCCTGAAGCACTTTTTGTGTATCCACCATGAGAATTCGCACACTAAAAATGTTTTTTGCATACAAAGTAATGAATTGCATACCAATCATCTTGAGAGCACTGGAGGCGGTCGAGGCTCCACGGGCTGAGCAAATCGACAAGGATGGGCAATGAGTCGGTTACTGAATGCCTATTGCCAAGCTCTGGAGGCCGTGTGTGCGCTGCTGATGGCCGCCATGGTGGTTCTGGTGTTCGGAAACGTGGTGATGCGCTACTGCTTTAGCACTGGCTGGCTGATCTCCGAGGAAATTTCGCGCTGGATGTTTGTCTGGATGGTGTTCATGGGCGCGGTAGCCGTGATGCGCGAGCGCGGCCACATGGGCACGGACATGGTGGTCGTGCGGCTGCCCACCTGGGCCCAACGACTGTGTCTAGTGGTGGTGCAGCTACTCATGCTCTATATCACCTGGCTGATGCTGACGGGCAGCTGGATGCAAGTACAGGTCAACCGCGAAACCGAGGCGCCGGTGAGTGGCTTATCTGTTTCCATTTTCTACTTTGCGGGCGTGATGTTTGCCGTGTCCACGTTGCTCATCCTATTGCACCAGTTCTGGCGCACCGTGACCGGTCGGCTCTCCGATGCCGAGTTGGTGATGGTGCAGGAATCCGAAGAAACAGCGCACCTTGTTCTGCCTCCCGCCCCTGATGCTGCGGTGCACAAGTAAGCCACCCCACAAAAATCGGAAACAGAAATGACTGTGCTCATCTTTGTAGGCGCGCTGCTGGCGGCCATGGCCATCGGCATGCCTATTGCCTACGCCCTGCTCTTCTCGGGCCTGGCGCTCATGCTGCACTTGGACCTGTTCGATGCGCAGATCCTGGCCCAGAACGTGGTGAACGGGGCCGACAGCTTTCCGCTGCTGGCCGTGCCGTTTTTCATGCTCGCCGGCGAGATCATGAACGTGGGGGGCTTGTCCAAGCGGATAGTGAATCTTGCGATCACACTGGTGGGGCACATGCGCGGTGGCCTGGGTTTTGTGGCCATCATTGCTGCCTGCCTGATGGCTGCCCTTTCGGGCTCGGCGGTGGCCGATACCGCGGCGCTGGCATCCCTGCTGCTGCCCATGATGGTCAAGGCCGGGCACGATAAGGCACGAGCCGGGGGGTTGATCGCATCGGCCGGCATCATCGCGCCGGTGATTCCACCCTCCATCGGGTTTGTGGTGTTCGGCGTGGCCGCCAACGTGTCCATCGGTAAGCTGTTCATGGCCGGCATCGTGCCGGGGGTGCTGATGGGCGTAGCCATCGCCATCGCCTGGTGGCTGGTGGCATCACGTGAAAAGGTCACCTTGCCTGCGGCCTCCACAACGCGCGAGAAGCTGGTGGCGCTGAAGGAGTCGCTGTGGGCCCTGGGCCTGCCCATCATCGTGCTGTTCGGACTGAAGTTCGGCGTGTTCACGCCGACCGAGGCTGCAGTGGTGGCTGCGGTGTACGCCCTGCTGGTGTCTACTTTGGTTTATCGGGAAATTAGCCCGCGCCAAATGTATGCCGTGTTCGTGTCGGCCTCCAAGATTACCGCCGTCATCATGTTCCTGGTGGCAGCGTCCATGGTGTCGGCTTGGCTCATCACCGTGGCAGACATCCCGGACCAAGTGATCGAGCTGCTCAGGCCTTTCATGGACAACCCCACGCTCTTGTTGATTGCCATCATGGTGCTGGTCATGGTTGTGGGTACGGCGATGGACATGATGCCCACCATCCTGATCCTCACCCCGGTGCTGATGCCCGTCATCAAAGAGGCAGGCATCGATCCGGTGTACTTTGGCGTGCTGTTCATCATGAACAACGCCATTGGCCTGGTAACCCCGCCAGTGGGTTCGGTGCTGAACGTAGTGGCCGGTGTGGGCAAGATGCGCTTGGATCATGTGGCCAAAGGGGTGCTGCCTTTCATGATGGCTCAGTTCATTGTGATGTTCCTGCTGGTGCTGTTCCCATCGATCGTTCTGGTACCTCTGAACTTCCTGACCAAATGATCCCCAGAGACTTCCCATGAATACAAAGCAAGTCCCGAAGTCCACCAGCGCCGGCGTCTACGAGGCGGTGAGTGCCCATCTGAATGCGCTTCGCTCCGCGATCACCGAACCGGTACGCGTGCGCGAGGAAGATCTGGCTAACCAACTGGGCGTGAGCCGTACGCCGGTCCGCGAAGCCCTTATCCGGCTCGACAGCACCGGCGTCATCAGCCTGCGCCCCGGACGCGGTGCACTCCTGCAGCCGGTGAGCGACCGTGACTACCGCGAATGGCTACAGCTGCGGGAACAGCTCGAAGGCTTTGCCGCCCGAGAGGCCGCGCTGAACGCATCGCAACGCGACGTGATGGCACTACGCGCCATTTTCGCGCCCTTCGAAGAACCAGGTATGGCCGAGGCCAAGGCCGCCCAGTACTCGCAGGCCAACGTGGCTTTCCACGTGGAGGTCATCCGGCTGGCCAACAACCACCTCCTGGAGCGAGTCTGGGCCTCTTTCGGTCACCCCCAGACCAGCTACCGCCGCCAGACCATCGCCCGCCTGCACCGCAGCGCCGACTCCCTACGCGAGCACCTCGAAATCATCAATGCCATCGAGCAGCGCGATGCCGACCGAGCCGAATCCCTGGCGCGTTCCCATGTGCGCGCACTGCATATAGCGGTTGAGCAGGAAGACGCGCCGCAGGCCACGCCAAGTATTTCTCCATAAAAGCAGTTCCATGAAGTTTCTGAATTTCCTCCACGCCGATGGCGCCCGCCTCGGTGCCCTGATAGCCGAAACCCGAATCCTTGATCTAACGGCCTCATGGCCGGCGCATCCCGCTCCCGCATCGGTGGACGAACTGATCGCTGGTGGCGACGCCGCCCTCGCCTTGGCCCGCCAGGCCATCCAGAAGGCGTGCGATGCCGCAGTCAGCAGCCATGCCGCCAGCACGTTGGCTTACGCCGACGCCACCATCCTGCCACCGGTAGCCGCCAGCGGTCGCAACATCTTCAATGTGGGCCGCAACTACCGCGAACACATCATTGAAGGTAACCTGGCCAACGGGCGCCCGGCAGATGCTTTTCCGAAGGCAATCGAGTTCTTCACCAAACCGCGCACCGCCCTGGTCGGACATCGCGGTAACGTGCTGCGCCACGGCAAACTGACCGACAGTCTCGACTACGAAGTTGAGCTGGCCATAGTGATCGGCAAGGGCGGTCGTGACATTACAGCCGACAAGGCCCACGAACATGTGTTTGGCTACACCATCCTGAATGATGTTACGGCACGCGACCTGCAGCGCCTGCACGGCCAATGGTTCAAGGGCAAGAGCCTGGACACCAGTTGCCCTCTGGGCCCTGTGGTGGTGCATGCCAGCGCCGTAGACAACCCCGACAACCTGAATCTCGTTCTGGAAATCGATGGTCAGGAGCGCCAGAACGACAACACCAACTCGATGATCTTCAACGTGGCGACGGTGATCGCGCAGCTTTCGGCTGGCATGACTCTACTGCCCGGGGACGTCATCGCGACCGGTACCCCAAAAGGCGTCGGTTTTGCTTTGCGCCCGCCGCAGTGCCTCGAAGTAGGCCAGACCATGCGTGCCCGCATCCAGGGGATCGGCGAACTGACCAACACCGTTGTTGCCTGAAGCGCCGCAGCGCCCGTACTCCCCTGTTCCCTTCCAATTTTCCTGTCCGCGGAGACACCATGGCCTTGATGACACCTTTCCTGCCCAACGCTGAAAAGCACGGCCCCCTTGATTCGCGCAACGTAGCGGTGAACGACCTGCCCTGGAAGCCCACCCCTACACCCGGTATCGACATGAAGGTACTTGTCAAGGACGACGACACCGGCTTGCTTACGGCACTGTTCCGCTGGCAGCCCGGCACAGTGCTAGCGCTCCACGAACACGTCGAGATCGAGCAGAGCTACGTGCTTGAAGGTGAGTTCGAGGACGACGACGGCGTTTATTCCGCCGGAAATTTCGCTTGGCGCCCCAAGGGCCATCGCCACGTGGCCCGCTCCCCCAAGGGGGCGCTAGTGCTGTGCTTCTTCCTCAAGCCCAACAAGTTTCTGGGTGGCGAACTCGACGGCCAGGAACTGAAGTAATTGGCCGAATCCCGTTTGACGATTGCTATTTTTTTAGGAGACAAACATGACAAAGCAAAAGACTTCCCGCCACATTCGCAGCTTGGCCCTGGCCGCAGCCACTGGAGTAGTCGCGCTGGGCAGCGCCCAGCTGCATGCCCAGGACATTCAGGGCCGCAAGATCAAGTTCAGCTACGCTGTGGCTAAGGACAACCCCATTGGCCTAGCAGTGGACAAGTTCGCACAGATCGTTAATACCAAAAGTGCTGGCAAGATCAAGGTCACCGGTTATCCCAACGCCACGCTGGGCAACGAAATCCAGTCCATGTCCTCCGTGCAGGGTGGCATGCTGGAGATGTCAGTGGTGTCCACCGCCGGTGCCGCAGGCAACGTGAAGGAACTGGCCATTTTTGACCTGCCTTTCATTTTCCGCAGCGAGAAAGAAGCCGACGCGGTGGTGGATGGTGAAGTCGGACAGTTGCTGCTCCAGAAATTCTCGGAAAAGAACCTGATTGGCCTGTGCTATATGGACTACGGCTTCCGCCAAGTAACCAATAGCAAGCACCCGATCAAGCGACTGGAAGACTTCCGCGACCTGAAGCTGCGCACGCTGCAAAACCGGGTATACATCGACATCTTCAAGGCACTGGGCGCCACGCCGCTGCCCCTGCCTTACCCGGAAACTTACACAGCCCTGGAAACCAAGGCCATCGACGGACAGGAAAGTGCCTATCTGGTCACCAAGTCCAGCTCGTATCAGGACATCCAGAGCTACTTGACCGAAACCCGTCACGTATACCTGCCCGCCGTCGTTCTGGTGAGCAAGAAGCTCTGGGACCGCATGGGTAGCGCCGAGCGCAACATACTGGAATCCTCGTGCAAGGAAGCACAGGCCTATCACCGCGAAGTGAGCCGCAAGATGGAAGCAGACGTGGTCAAGGAGCTGATCAAGGCTGGCATGAAGTTCAACACCATCGAACCAGCGGAGCAGACCCGCATGGTGCAGGCGACTGCATCGATCATTGAGAAGTACAAGCCGGAGTTGGGCGTGGACCTGGTCAACAAGACCATGGCCACCATCGAGAAAGTTCGCAAGACGGCACCCTGAGTCTGACAGGGCAATTGCCTACGACCGGCACGGTCCGGTCCATAGCCGGCAGGACGCGCCCACCACGATGGCGGTGGGCCGTCTTCCCCCACCAGTCGCCGAGCCCGCTGTATCGCCCACGGGCCGGCAGACGCGTGCCTGTGTGCCACCGCTTTTGTCCTAACCTTCCATGCTGCCTCTTTCGACATTGCTTCCCTACGAACTCACCGGCCAGCGTGTACTGATCACAGGTGCCGCCGGCGGCATTGGCCAGGCTGCGGCACGGCTGTGCGCGCGCCTGGGGGCCGAGGTGCTGTTGACAGACCGTGTAGCTCCTGCACAGGGTTTCATGGAGGAGCTGCAATCGGTTGGGGAGCGTCGGCACAGCTTTGTCATCTGTGATGTCCGCAGCCGCCCTCAGGTCGAGGCACTTTGCGACCAGGCCGGGCCGATTGACGCCGCGATCCTGAACGCAGGCATCTATCCAGTGACCAATTGGGAGGGTGACGACTGGGCAGATCAACTGCATGAGGTCATGGACGTCAACGTGGCCGGACCCGCCCATTTCGCGCGTGCTCTGCTGCCCGGAATGAAGGCTCGGGGCTATGGGCGCCTGGTCATCGTCGGATCGGTGGCAGCCTACACAGGTGGCAGTTTCAGCCATTCACCTGTGCATTACGCAGCATCCAAGGGCGCAATCCACACCTTTGTCCGCTGGCTGGCCCGTCGGGCGGCGCCGGAGGTCATGGTGAATGCCGTGGCACCGGGTGCCATCGCAACCTCCATGGTGGCTGTAGCCGATCCCACAACGCTGAAGAACGTGCCAGTGCCGCGCTTCGGTTTACCGGAAGAAATTGCCTGGCCGCTGGCCTTCCTGTGCACGCCCGGCGCCAGCTTTGTCTGCGGAGCCACGCTCGATGTGAATGGCGGCTCCTACATGCGCTGACTGGCAATACACAGAGGGTAGAAACATGAATATGCAATTCCAAAACCTGCGCGTGATGGTGACCGCAGGCGCTTCAGGCATCGGTCTGGCAATTGCGCAAGCCTTTTCGCAGGCAGGGGCCAGGGTGCAGATCAGCGATATTTCCGCTTCCGCCCTCGCAGCTGCCGAGCCCTCGCTGCCGGGTGGAGGCGGTTGGCTCGCGGATGCATCGGACCCAGCCGCTGTCGATGCCTGGTTTGACCACGCCTTGGCGGAGCTGGGCGGACTCGACGTGCTCGTCAACAACGCAGGTATCGCTGGCCCTACGTCACGCATTGAGGACATCGAGCCGGAGCAATGGGACGCCACCATGGCCGTCAACTTGCGTAGCCAGTACCTGTGCGTACGCCGATCCATCCCCGCACTGCGAGCCTCACAGTGCGCCAGCATCATCAACCTCAGTTCGGTAGCCGGGCGCTTGGGCTACCCACTGCGCACCCCCTATGCCGCATCCAAATGGGGTGTGGTAGGCCTGACCCAGAGCCTCGCGCTGGAACTGGGAGGCGATGGTATCACCGTGAACGCGATCCTGCCGGGCATCGTGGACAGCGAGCGCTCCCGCAGCGTTACGACGGCCAAGGCGCAGGCACGCCAGATCAGCGAAGAAGACATGCTCGCGGAAATTCTGGCGAATGTGGCCTTGCATCGCAAGGTACCGGTTGCCGACGTTGCGCAGACAGCGCTTTTTCTGGCGTCCCCAGCAGGACGCAGTTTCACCGGCCAGAGTCTCAACGTGTGCGCTGGTATCCAATCCTTGCGTTAAAAGAAAGCTGCTTTCATGACCTCCTATTTCGAGAAAAACTTTGCACTTACGGGCCGCGTGGCTTGTATCACGGGTAGCGCCACAGGCCTGGGTTTGGCCATCGCTCGCCACCTAGGTCAAGCGGGCGCGCGCATTGTGGTGAATGATCTGGATGCTGGCCGCTGCGAAGAAGCCTTGCGCTTGCTTGCGTCAGACGGTGTGGACGCGCGCCACGCTGTGTTTGATGTTTCTCAGGCCGGGGCGGTGGGCGAGGCCATAGACATGCTGGCGGCAGACGGCTGGACACCTGACATTCTGGTCAGCAATGCCGGCAACCAGAACCGCAAACCAGTGACCGAGATGACACTGGCACAGTGGCAATCGCTTTTTGATGTGCATGTCAACGGTGCCTTCAATTGCGCGCACGCGGTGCTACCACACATGGCGCGCAAGGGCTTTGGTCGGATCATCCTGATGTCTTCCGTGGCGGGCCAAGCATGCATGCCGGGCATCGCCGCTTACGCATCGGCCAAAGGCGCTATCGCCGCATTCACCCGAGCACTGGCTGTGGAGTATGGCGGCGCCGGCATCACCAGCAATGCGCTGGCACCTGGTTTTGTGCGCACTCAATTCACACAAGGACTGCAGGAACGCGAGGGATTCGACAGCTTTCTACAGAACGCCGTGCCCCTGGGCCGATGGGCCGAACCCGATGACATTGCACCTGCGGTGGTGTATCTGGCATCAAACGCAGGGGCCTTCATCAACGGGCACGTACTCGCCATCGATGGCGGCATGCTGGCCCGCATGTAAGGGACCGGCTGATTTCCTCGCCCTTCGGCGTGATCCTTGAACCATCTCCACGAACAAAAAAGATCCCTATCTATGTTGTACATGCACATCGTAATGATGGAGCTAATCCCAGATGCTGGCCCCGAATTTTTCCGTCAAGTGGAAGCCTATTCGGTGCGGATTCGTCAAGAATGTGTGGGCGTAAAAATTTACCATTTTGGAGTCAACGAGGCAGACCGGGCTAGTGGCTACACCCATGCCCTGGTGTCCGCCTTTGAGGATTCACCTGCTCACGACACATATCAAGTTAGCCCTGCCCATGTAGAAATGAAAACCTACATGGGGCCATACATCCAGCGACTTGCGGTTTTCGATGGATCAACGCCTCTGCATTTGCAATAGCCTGAGCTGCGATAAAGCATTGAGGCGAAGCCACCGTCAAAAACAGTCCACAATCGCTGATCAGCTAGTTCTGGTTAAGACTGGTTGCAGTCGCTAAAAATTCCCGGACCATTGGCTGTTGCCGACTGCAAGGTCATTGGACATTTCGCCGGCGGAGCGACTGCTGGACCACCGTGACGGGCCATTTGCAGACGCTCGCGCATGGAGCGACCACGATTCCGGAGCAGTGGGCGCTTCAAGGACAGCTCTTGCGGGCAAGGAACTGGCGGTTTCGACCCGTTGCCGCCGCTGGTTGTTTTCAACTGATTGCCAGCTTTGCAGCGATTGCTGCCGTTGGCTGCCGATGCACGTTTGTCGGCTACTCTGCATTAAGCGGTCATTCGATGGAGCCGTGTTATGTCAGCCTGCACCGTACAAAGTACCTTGCACAAAAGCTGGAACTTTTTGGCGGTGCCTGTGCCTGCTGTGGTATAGCTGCGTCTGGGGTAGGGAGCATCTCGTCTCGCTTCCGACTTGCGCAACAAAGCCAGCCCGTTCACTTCGTCATATTCCAGACTTCCTGGCTAACTCATCCAGCCTCAAAAATCTGTAGTCTGTAAGTAGGGCGGGTGCGGCTTGGCCAATGTCATTAAGGCATTGACGCAGCTGCGGTGATAGCCACTGCGAGTGATCACCCAAAATAGCGGATAGTAGTAGCAGTGCTTCATCCGGAAAGCGGGCTGAGAGAGCAGATTCCTGCAATCGTCGAATCACATGATCTGGTTGCTGAATCACACGCAGCCAATTGCCAACTACTGCCATCGCCGAAGGTAGCTCGTTCCCCGCTGCGATGCACAGACGAGCTAGCGACTCTGCGCTGGCGCTTGATGCCTGATTGTTTGATTTCGGCCAGATTTTTTCCCAGAACGGCAAGACCCGATTCTTCCAATAGTCTTCACGCTGCTCACCCGCACTCTCCAAGGCTTGCACCAAAGCTTGAGCCGATTTGCGCAGGCCGTCCGCAGGAAGTGCGCGGACAGCAGTGGCCAGTTGCGCTGTGGTGAAGGTGTCACCAGGATCAAGTGCCGCGAATGTAAGTAACGCCGCGAATTGCGTTTTGTGTTTGCCCAACTGTCCGTAGTGGTTGACCGTTTCCAGAAAACTAGGCTTTATCGCCTCCATCAGCGGACGATAAAGCCGTGGCGACCACAAAAAACCCTCCCAAGCTGCCATTGCTTCGGGTTCGATGCGGTTCCAGTCAAGCAGAGGTACGAGATGTTCTTCCGACCAAGCCCTGTCCACACGGAATAACGAAAGAGCGTGCGCGGCTAGCAATACCCGACCATGTTTGAACCTGGCGATCCGCGTATCGCATAGCTCGGTGAAAACGGTCTTGTAAGTTTCTGGCAGCCCTTGCTCGTCATTGGGCTCTCGGCGATATAGCCGATCCAGCAATGCCCATGTCACGCGTCCGACCGGATGATTGATAGCGCGGAAGACAGGATCGTCAGTGTCTTCATCGCCCCCTAAATCCAAGCTCAAAATGCGCTGAGCAATAGTTAGGAAGTGACCTTCGTGGCTTTCAGAGGTTTTTGCTACGGCTTGTAGCCAACCACTAACGCCGTGGGACAAGGTTTCCATCAAGTTGTCAGGGATATCAACAACGACCGGGGCCATTAAGGTCCACGATTGGTCCTGTAACTTTTCTTCAGCCCAAGCTTGCAGAGCATCGCGCCAGCGCTCTACAGGCCAATTTTTCTGATGCGCGAGTTCGCTTAGAGCCTCGGCGGTTTCCTGAAGCATTTCTGAGCACAATTCTCGCCAGTCATCTTGCTGGGAGCCGTCCAACACAGGATGTTCCAGCAGATATTCCAGTACGCCTTGCCTCGTTCGTGGAATAGGAGTGAATGGCTTCCATGGGTCCCGATCTCCGACCCAGCCGCCACCTCCCATCCAAATGGGGAATTCATCACTCTCGTCTACAGCTAGCTGCCACGGGTGCTCTGCCGAGAGGGTATCGAGTCGCGTTTGTCCCGCTTCGCTGAGGGTAGCGCCTGCTTGGGCAAATTTTGCTAACCGCAGCCATACGCCGTGATCAACGATATTGATCCAAGCATCGTGCTCAATATCGACACGGTACAGATTGCGGGGCGGTCCGGAAAGAATGGCCTGCTCCAATTCAACCTGCATCGCTGCATTCAGCTGAGGCGTCAAGGAAACCAACAGGCGCATGGTTTCGCGTCTGGTTTCCTCCGACCAGAGCCATCGTCGCTCATCTGCCAACAGCCAGTCCAAAGCCTGCCGAAGCGAAATGACACGTCCTTGTGCAGCTGCAAACATCGCGAGGCGCCTGAATACCGGGTATGAATTTCCGTGCACCCAACTCTCAGCCATCGCTCGCGCCCGCTCCGGCGATTTCTCTGCGGTGGCTAGCCACGCATCGCGTGTCAGTTCGATCAGCGCCGTCCAATCGTCAAAGTCCCTGTTTTGCGAATGAACTGAAATCGAAGGCTGACGGACGTACGAGTGGTCTTGCTCCCTACTTACACCACCAAGTTCACGCATCAGGTCGAGCGCATCGCGCAGCAAGGCGTTGAAGTCTTCTAGTAGGTCCGGTAGTGCCGCTGTCCACTGGTCATTCTTGGGAATGTCGTGAAGGCTGGAATGGACATGATCAGATGCCAGTACAACCTCCCACTCCACAATGTTCTTGATTTGATCTTTTTCCTGGTCGTCATCATCCGCGCCAGACCAGCGGAACGGTTCGCGCAATGAGAGGCAAGGGGTTAGCGCTGCCCGAAGGGCCATGCGTACGCTAGCGGTCAGCCCATCGCGCTTGAACTGTTCATGCCAGCGGTAAAGGCTCAGATTACGTATGCCGGACTTCACGTGGCCGTTTAGTAGCAAGCGCCAAAGCGTTCGCATCGCTGGGCGCGGAATGGCATTGGGCGCGCTCGCCCGGATGCGACTCAATTCACTGGTGTTTCCGTCACTTGTGAATTTATCTAGCTCATCAAGACGACCTTCGACTAGCCAGACCAATCGTTCGTGCAGTTGGCCGCCGCGATTGATCAGCCAGAGCAACAGCTTTGGGTCGTCAAGGTGACGAATCATCCAGCGGGCCAGTTGGAGTATCACCGCATCCCAGCCGCTACTGCGATATCCAGCGTCAACAATGGCCATCCGCGGCGCGAGTGAGTACGGTGCGGGCCTGCTGGTTAGGCTGTATACGAGTTGCTCGTCTACAGCCGCTTGGGGGGGAACACCAAATCGCCCCAAGTCGGCGTGCCGATAAAGTTCCTGGCTCAACGGCTCCAACCAGTCCAGCGACGCCACTGGGTCGAGTTCGGCAAACCGCTTGGCGGGCAAACCGCCCGGATCACTCAATGCCCACAACATCCGCCCCACGAAATCGTCCTGCTTCGTGCTCGCTAAAGGGCGTGCGATAGCGCATTCGACAACGATGCGTTCCTTGCCGCGCACGCCGTCATGGTAGGTGTTGGCCCAAGCTCTCACGGTCTCGTGAAGAAAGGCGTGTTGGTCATCGTCGCGATAGAGAATTGGCGTAACGTTCTTCGCCTGCCATTCATTGGCGCTAGCCACCTCTGTACCCTCGGAATAGCTACCGAAGGCGAACATTTCATATGGACTTTCTCCCATCAAGCGGTCTGCAGCCAGGGCATCAGTCATGTAGCGCAGCACCGGATCGTTGATGCTGTATCCGACGAAGCACACGGTGAAGTTGCGAAACAACTCGCTTACGAAGCGTGCGGCCCAGCGTTCGGTCAAGTAGGCCAGCCCGAAGTCACCGCTGGAAACCACCAAGCGATCCAACTCGCCTGCCGTTACTGTCTCTGGCAGCAAGCCGTGCAAATACACCAGTCCATCCCACCTGGACTTTGGCACAGGTAGTAGAGGCGCTTTGAAGTCTGCGAGCAACGGTAATTTCGTTGCTCTCACTTCCTCAAACAGACGATCAAAGTTGGTAGTGATAAGCCGCGTTCGGCCCTCGCGATTCTGCGCCAACGTCAGCAGAGCCTTGTGCGTGGCTATAGCGTTCGGAGCCGCAAGGTTGGGAGTCAGGATCGTCGCCAGCTCACGGCGAACTCTCCCTCGGCCACCGACGACATCCGTTTCCAACAGGCTAATGGCAGTGTCAAATTGCCCAGCCCGAATCGCGGACTGCTGTACCGGATTGGGTGTGATCCCGAGTGCTTCGTATAGTCTATTCACAAGGCCGGAAAATCCGGGCAGTTGCGCTGGATATGAAATGCCCGCACCGCAAAAGAACACTACGCGCCCACTTTCATGGGCCTGCAATAGACGCTCAGGTACGTCAGGACCGCGATTAATAAACTGCATTTGAAGTGAACTGCGCTAACAACATTTGAGAATCATGGCACTACTAGACAAAGTGCCACCGTAACTTGGCTTGCAGGACTGTAGCGAGGGAGGCAACCTCGGCAGCGGTTGTGAGCGAGGTGGGCCCCCTAGGTGTCGCATCCCGGACGCTCATAGGGCCGCTTGTGAAACAGATCCGGGCGCTCCTTGTGCCACTGCTTCATGGCCTGCATAGGCGTCTTGCTTCCCAGTGCTGACTGGGGCAACTGGTGGTTGTACAGGGCCACATAACGCAGCAAACTCTGCTCCATGTCATCGCAGCTGTTGAACCGGTGGGTCTTCAGAACGTCCGCGATGCGCCCGTTGAACCGCTCCACCATGCCGTTCTGGTCAGCCGGTGCTCGATACCCAGCTCCAGAGCCGCCAACGCATCCACCTTGGGCTGCTGATGCACCTTGGGCCGCTCCAGTGCCACAGCAGTGCGACTACTCCCAGATGAATTTCATCCGGTCGGCCCGCGCATCGTCAGTCCGATGGCTCAATGCCTCATGGGTCTACGGACAGCGTCCGCTCGCGGAAAGAGCGGACGAATGACGAATTAAGGTCGAATGACTGCGTCCAGCCTCTCGCTGCCATTGCATAACCGCTTACTCCGCAATCTGCTTGCGCGCTGCGCGCACGCCCATCTTGAGCACCTCGCGCACGCGCTCGAGCTGGGCCGCTCGGGGCGTGACATCGCCCGTTTCCCACTTGTAGATGCTCACCACCGACACACCGAGCAGCTTGGCCATTTCCTTCTGGGTCAGGCCCAGTGCCTGCCGCTTGGTGATCAAGGCCTCGTGGTTGAAGACAAAAGCACGCGCCTTGCGCCCCATGGAATCCGTGGCCTCTTGGCCCTTGGCCCGCTTGTGCTGCGGCTCTGCAGCAGCGGCCGCCTTGTCCTGTGCCTTGCCCAGCCCGCGTAGCTGGGTGGCGAGCGCCTTGATGTCGCGCTTGAGCGCGGCGATGTCGGAGCGCTGCGCGGTGACGGTCTTGCGCAGCTGGCCCAGTTCACCCTTGATTTCCTTGCGCGCCATGCGCAGGACCTCGGAGCGAAAGGCGTCGGAGAAGGCGGTCATTGTTTCAATCCTGTCTGTGTCGGGTGCGCAGCGCCGCTGGCGCCAACATAAAACCGCCCAAGGGCTTGTGCCCGGGCAGCTGGTGGCTGAGCCGCTATAGCTTACTTGCCGGCCTTCTCGGCCTTGCGCTTGGCAGCCTTGGGGTCCACCACAGCCTTGAACTTGGCACCGGGCACGAACTTGGGCACCGTGGATGCAGGGATCTTCAGGGCCGCGCCGGTGGCGGGGTTCTTGCCGGTGCGCGCAGCGCGCTTGGTGGACTTGAAGGTGCCAAACCCCACCAGTTGCACCGCATCGCCCTTCTTGACGGCAGTCTGGATGGTCTCGATCAGGGTCTCGAGCACGGCATTGGCAGCCGTCTTGGACAAATCGTTCTTGGAGGCAAGGATTTCAACGAGCTCGGCGCGGTTCATGTCGGTGGATGCGAGGTGGTGAAGTCGGATTTATTGCCGATACCCCGCGTCCTCCTGCCCTGCTTGGGCCGCGCTGGCATTGCTGCGGGATCGCTGGCTGCCAGCGGGAGATTGTTTCTCCGGCTTACACCGGGGGATTCATGCGGCGTGCTTCAATCGAGCGCTTTGCCTGTTTGCCGTGGTTTGGAATGTTCTTCGGGTGCAAGCACTGCGCCCCGCCTTCGCAGCACTGGCCGTTGCCGCCGCTGCCGTCTCTGGTCTCCTCACCGCCTTCCCTGTAGAGGCACGCTCCAGCCGGAGCGCGCCGCCAAGCATTGAACTGCCCACGCGCTTCGCGCAGTGCCTACAGTTCTTCATGGAGGGGAAGCCGCCTCAGGTTCCTCGTCAGGGCACGCTGCGCGAACTCTGCTATGAGGCCTTTGCCGTGCTGCATAGCGGCGCCACCCGCACCCCGCTCTATGTGGCCCAGCGGCTCAACCGGCGCCTCATTGAGGATGCCGATGAGAAGCGCGCCAAGCGCTTTTTCGCGGATGCACGGCTGCCGCGCAGCGAGCGGGCGGAACTGGAAGACTACAAGGGCTCGGGATACTCGCGCGGGCATATGGCTCCGGCCGGCGATATGCCCACGCCCGCGGCCATGGCCCAGAGCTTCTCCCTGGCGAACATGGTGCCGCAGAACATTCAGCACAACGGCGGGCCCTGGGCCAAGATTGAGCAGGATACGCGGCACTATGCGTTGCGCGCCCAGGGCGATGTGTACGTGATCACCGGGCCGGTGTTCACCTCGGAGAGCGAGCGCATCGGCCCGGGTGGCGTACGGGTGCCCACGTACCTGTACAAGCTGGTCTATGACGCCACCACGGACCGCGCCTGGGCCCACTGGCAAGCCAACCGCGACGGTGAGCGCGTGTCACGGCCCATCAGCTATGCGGAGCTGGTGCGGCGCACGGGCATTGAGTTCCTGCCGGGTCGGGCGCAGTGACGTGGAGTGACGCTGCATGGCTGCTCATGCAGCGGCTAGGCCGGTCCTCTTTGCCGTGTTCCTCAATGTGGGAGCCCTGGAGTTGAAGTGGGAGCGCAGGCGTGAAGCAATGGGCGACGGCAAGCCGCGCACCAAGAGCCAATAGGCGCGGTGTGCATTCGAAGACAGGCGGGCGACTTGAAGCGCCTTGCAAGAATGGCAAGTACCGCAATCGTCGGTTGACCCTTATCCGCAGCAGCGCTGCACAGTCATGGCCTCGGATGGCCGCAACCGCTGCAAACTGACCGTCCAGACCGGCAGGATAAAGCCAAAAGCGCAGCGGCATGGCCAAGCTGACATGTCACCCTATACCGGTCAGCCAGTTCCGTCGTCAGGTATTAAACCAGCTTGCGCCCCCTGCCCCCTAGAACAGCACCTTCTGCGCGCTCGTCAATGCCGCAAAGCTGTCCCCCAATGGCTGAAGAATCGCGTCGGCGATCGGCTGAAGCTGCTTGACAAGGTAGTGCTCATGGTCGATGCGCGAATGCCGCGCCTCTAGGGGCTCGGGGCCGCTCTGCGTCATGAGGTACTGGATCCAGCCACCGCGTTGGTACTGCAGGGGGCGGTTCAGCCGCGCGTTGTGCGCGTCAGCAATGCGCGCTGCGCGCACCTGAGGCGGCACGTTGACCTGGTAGGCATCGAGCCGGTGGCGCAGGCGTTTGCGGTAGACGAGCAGCGCATCCATCTGGCCGTCCAGCATCGACCGCGCATAGTCGGCCACGAACGCCCGATAGGGCTCTCCGTGGAAGATGCGTGACAGCAAGCCCTCCTGAAACTGGCGTGCCAACGGGGTCCAGTCGCTGCGGGCCATCTCCAGCCCGCGATAGACCATCTCCTCTCGTCCTTCCTCATCAATGCTCAGGCCGGCGTAGCGCTTCTTGCTGCCGACGTCCGAGCCTCGGATGGTGGGCATGAAGAATTTGGCGTAGTGGGTGTCGAACTCGATTTCGAGGAAGTTCTCCAACTGCTGCTCTTCTCGCAGCTTGCGGGTCCACCACGCGTTGATCTCCTGCACCAGGCCGGCCGCAATGGCGTGCGCCTGCGCATTGGGATAGGCCCGCTTGAGCCAGATGAAGATGGAGTCGGTGTCACCGTAGATGACCTGGTATCCGCGCTGCTCCACGAACACCCGGGTGAGTTTCATCACCTCATGGCCGCGCAGGGTCACGGCAGACACCAGCTTCGGATTGAAGAAGCGGCACTCGGAAGCGCCCAGCACGCCGGCAAACGAGTTCATGAGCAGCTTCAGGGCCTGCGACAGCGGCTGATTACGCGCCCGCTTGGCCTCGTCCCGGGCATTCGACAGTGTGGTCACGATGTCCGGCAGACAGTGCTTCTCGCGCGAGAACAGCGTGCCTTGCGGCCCTTGCACTAACCCTGTCTGGATGTCGGCTCTCTCTCCCTCGGCCAGGCCCACAGGGTCTACCAGAAAGGTCCGGATGATGGAGGGGTACAGGCTCTTGTAGTCCAGGACCACGACGGAGTCGTAGAAGCCCGGCGTGGAGTCCATCACATAGCCGCCAGGAAACGCCTTGGCCGCGATGTCACCCACGTTCGGTGCCACGTAGCCGAGGCGGTGCATGCGCGGCAGGTAATGGTGGCTGAACGCGGCGATGGACCCACCAAAATGGTCCGCCTGTAAGCCCGTCGTCTGAGCTCGCTCGAGCACGAACGGCAGCAGCTCCAGTTGGTCGAAGATGCGCAGGACGAGCGCACAGTCGCGGATGTTGTAGCGGGCCAGCGCTGGCTTGTCTTCCTGGTAGCGCCGCTCGATCTCGGCCATCTTGTCGTAGGCATCGCCGATCTCCTTACCCTCGCCGAGCAGTTTCTGCGAGACCGCTTCGAGGCTGAACGACGGGAAGCTCCACATGCCCGCCCGAAGCGCTTCGATGCCATCGACGACCACCCGTCCGGGCATGGGTGCAAACAGGTAGCCCTGTCGGCCCGGGTGCGTACGCCAAGCGATGGGGCGGCGTTCGCGTCCGAGCAGCAGTTGCACGGAGTTCGCATCGGCCGCCTTCTGCAGCACCCGCAGGTCGAACTGGATCACATTCCAACCGATGATGACGTCTGGATCGTGAACCTCAAACCAGGCATTGAGCTGTTCGATCAGCTCCCGGCGAGTCGGGCAATAAAGCAGCCTGAAGTCCGTCAGTGAGGCGGCTGGCATCGGCGCCGCCCCGAGCATGAAGACCACCCGGTCGCCCGCGCCATCCAGGGCGATGGAGTACAGCTCCTCGGTCGCGCTCGTCTCGATGTCCAGCGACACCACCTTCATCACCGGGCGCCAGCTGGACGCGGGCTTCAACCGGCCGTCGATGATGGTCGAGCCTTCGCGCAGGCCTCCCTCGACCACGACGCCGGCCGTGATGAACCGCTCCATCAGGTAGCGGTCGTGCGGGCGGACATCCGCTTCGTAGAGCGGGATCCCCAGCGGCTGGAGTGCACGCGCCAGCTTGCCGAGATCGCGGAACCTGCGGGCATAGACACCGAGGACGGGTTCCTGCTCGAATGTCTTCAAACCGAGTTCCCTCACCTCCAGGCCCTGCAGGTTCGCCAGTGGGGCTTGTGCCGCAGCCCGATGGCAGGCCGGCAAAAAGGCGACCGAGGTCTGCTGGGTCAGAAGCACCTTCTTCGGCCCTTCGTCGGTGGCCAGCCAGTATTCGATCTCGGTGCCGTCCGGGAGATCGCGCCAGTGGCGCGTGAGGATGAAGCCCAGGAGTTCGGTGGGCGCGGAGGCTGAGGACATCAGGTGGAGCGGAGGGCGCTGGCGCGCGCGCCAATTCTGGCGCCTTTGGCGAGCTGATTGAGAGGTGCAACAGCGCTCTTGTCCATGATACTGATTTTTCATACAGTGCCACCACAAACTCACACCGAGAAGGCCATGCACCACTCACGCCGCTACGTATTCCGTCCTGCCCGACCGGCCCCCGCGTTGCTGCGCCGCATCTGGGCATGGTTCTGAGCCGGCAGTGCGACGCTACATGGGTCAGCCTTCGCTGGCCAGCCATGAATGCCCCGCTGCATCCTGAAATCTTGGGCCACCGGGCCGTGTCTGGCCTGCGGGCAGTCAAGAATGCGAACTGTCTGTGCCGGCCGTTTGAGGCTGGTTGCAGCCGCTAAGCTTTGGCAAGCTTGTGACCGCTGCTGTGAATATCATGCACATCATCCGGGATGTGACAGCTAACCTTGCGAACCATTTAAAGGATTTTCTGCCATGTTGATTGTTCTTGGAGGCTTACCCGGCACCGGCAAAACCACTATTTCTCGACTTTTAGTGCAAAAACGACCCGCCACATACTTGCGCATTGATGCTATCGAGCACGCCATCATCAAATCTCAGGGGCAAAGAGACGTCGGCCCCACCGGATATATGGTGGCGTATGAACTCGCAAAATCCAACCTATCTCTTGGCATTCCGGTGGTCGCAGATAGTGTTAATCCATTGGAAATTACTCGGCAAGCTTGGCGTGAGGTTGCTAAAAGCGTGGCTACGCCGTTCATTGAAGTAGAAGTTGTGTGCTCTGACCTAGTTGAACACGAACGGCGTGTGAACTCCCGAAAGGCTGATATTGACGGATTCACGCTTCCGACATGGGAACAAGTCGTGACGCGTGCGTATGAGCCTTGGCAATCGTCGCAGCTGGTAATTGATACGTCATCGACAACCGCTGACGACGCAACCGCGTTGATTTTGGAGCGATGGTCAAAGCTTTTTTCATGAATTTTAAATGACAGCTACTGGCTGATTCGCGACTGTCGCTGACCGACCCAGAGCTGTTCTTCAGCCAAATCACGCAAAGCGGTCATCTGATGAACTCGCAGCTATGTAACGGCCCAACTCCGTGCGCAAGCTATAGTGGTTGTAACGAATGCGCTTACGGATCTGATCCAGGAACCGTGTGACGCGCAGCACAGGAGGGGGCGGCGGGTTTCATGGCTGAATTTAGTACTGTTTTTTTGCACAGAGCGCACACCGAAAAGCTAGGCTACAAGCCCCTTGCAGCATGTTCTGCGTGCCAATTTAGACCGCAAGTGCCAGATATGGCCTGTGGGTTGGTGCGGTCTACATTACGTTAGGTCGCAAGGTGACGTTATGGACACGTTTGTAGAGAGAGTTCTGGCTTCTGGCGTAGTTAGTGAGTTGCTTGTCAGATTGCAGGAGCCTGCATCCACTTCCGAACTGGACGAAACTGAGTCTCGCCTCGGCGTACTTCTTCCAGAGGCGCTCAAGGCGCTGCTTGGGAGGTGGAACGGAGCAAGCCTTGATGTGGTCCGTTTTGTGCCGTGTGGGCAGCTACGCCACGAGCCGGAGGGCGTCTACTTTGCCGACGATCCGGCGGGCTTCATGTACTTCATTCAGCCGTCAGGCGCAGTTTTATCGTTGGACACAGACGATGGTGACACGAGGGTTGTGGCATCGGACGTCGAAGATTTCCTTTCCGGCTATGTGTTCGGCCCGCGCGCAATCGACTTCGCTGGCAATGAGTGGGCGAATGAGCTGGCCCAGGCAGGCTTGCAACCTAACTACTCGCTCAAGCGGACCAATCAATCGCTTCGCGATTGATGTGGCCGCTTAGCTCCAGCGTTAGGGCGCTCGCATGACAACGACGAAGCGGATCACCGTTTATGTCGACCATGTCGACTCATCGGCTGACTTCGATTGGATGCGTCAATGGCTTGCCAAGTGGGGAGAGTCTGCTCGCGTCGAGAATTACTCGACCGGTGGGTGGGAGCACTGCTGGGATATCGAGGCAACAGTTGAGGCCGCTGCGGAAATTCCAGACAACTGGCTTTGTGCAAGTGATTGGGCGAACCCTGAAATCTTCGGCAAGCCCTAACCATTCATTGCAGTGGACCTGCGCCAGCTGCGCTGGCTGGTCCACTGAATTCAAACGTTAGGCGGCACAAGCATGACCACACCTATACCTGCGCACCTGACTGATTTTTGGAATGCTTTCGCCGATTCCATTGGTGGCGTGGACGCTGCTCGTTTCTACGAAGTTTGCGTCTTCGGCGACAGTGAGGGTCTGGCGAATGAACTCGCCGAACTCGTGCTTCGGGGCACTAAGCGCGCAACAGCGGGGTCGGTATGGTCCTACGAAGGTGAAGGGAAGCGAATTCCTATGCCGGGCGATCTCAGCATCGTCACGAACTGGGCGGGCAGCCCGCTATGCATCATTGAAACCGAATCAGTCGAGGTTGTGCCTTTCAGCGAAGTCAGTTCCGAGTTTGCGGCCACTGAAGGCGAAGGGGATGGCTCGTTGTCGTTCTGGCGAGAGGCGCATAGACAGTACTTCACTCGTGAATGCGCCCGAACGGGCCACCAGTTCAGCGAGAACATGCTCGTTGCCTGCGAGCGGTTCAAAGTTGCATACGAGCCTTCAACCAATGCGGTCTAACCTGTCGCTCGAGCCGACTCGCGTCGGCGTGCCGCCGCTCGCGGTTCAGCTTCAACGTTAGCCTCATATGGCAGTGGAACGGCTCTCGAAGTGCACACTCAGTGTTACCGAGCTTCGGTGGCAAGACGGGGGCTTTTCGGACCCTGTCGCAAACGCCATGTGGCGAGAGCTCCCTGTCGAACTACGTGAGATCGCCCAGCTTGAGATCGAGCAAGGGAACATCCCGTGGAACATCCTTCGGAACTCGGAAAGGAGCATTGTGCTGCTCGTCTTTCGCACCCCTCCACACCACCCCCCCGCCCCAAATGCAAACGTTCGCGTGCACCGGCAGTACGAATATGGAAACTACTGCTATGACGGTACCCTCTGCACCTATGAGCACGTGCAATCGGGTTGCTTCTTGGCGTTCGATGATTCGGAGTGGCGGGTTGTGGTCTAACAATTCGTCCAAGCCGACGCCGCTTCGCGGCGCGGCTTAATTCAGGCGTTAGGCTAATCCACATCAGGCGTTGGTATGACAAACCTTGTTCTCACACTTGATCCCAAAAAACTGAACAACCCAGATTTAGACTTGCGCTACATAATTCCTGAATTATTAGCCAAGAGTTCGAATGGAAATATACAAGACGTTGGTTACGACTACGAAGAAAGAGAAGAAGATACGACCGCCCCTTTAATGGCAATTTTCCTTATTGCAGAAAACATTTCTTCTGCACTAGAAGATATTTTTCAATTGCTAAATAATGAGGAAGTCTTGGGCAACCGCTTGGAGCAAGGAGCAGCCCTTTATATTGAAGAAGATGGCTCTCGTACAAGTGTTTGGCCTAACATTGCGTTCAACCCGGACGGCTTCGCCGCCAGTTAACTTAGGTGTTAGACCTTATGTTCGTTCTCTCGGAGCAGTTGGACACAGACGGCGATTCGCATCTGCCTTTTCGGCGGTACACAGACTACTTGGAGAAGAATCGCTCAAGGTTCCCCACATCTGCCTATGACCTCGCAGCTTCCGGCCTTCTACTCAACGCCACTGATCCAGATTGCCCGCATGATGGTTGGCTAGAGTGGGCCAATTTTGAGGAGCCGTCTGGGGGAGAGCGGCACGAGATTCGGACTTTGAATTTCCGGATTCGCTTGCTTGGGGCTTACCACGACCGGCACATTGAGCTGTTCTATCCGGAGGTCTTTTCATACACCATGAGCAATCTTCGCTCGGCAGCCGGTCACTTCGATTGGCGTTACAGCGAGATCCGTCTCAGTGACGGGGGCAACGTGATCCACGAAATAGAGTGGGCCGGTGCCCCAGGCTTGGAAGCGCGCTGGGTTATCGAGGCATCGGATGTGCAACTACGGACCTTTCCGCTGGATAAGGTCTAACAATTCATTCAAGCCGAACCCGCTTCGCGGGTCGGCTTAATTCAGGAGTTAGACATCTTGAATAAACGCCTCGCATACAAATACCGTGCTGGCGAGGGGCCGACCCTCGCCAGGGATATCGCGGCGCTCAGCGACTGCAAGTTCTACGCAGGAACCCGCCACGCATTGAACGACCCCTTTGAGGGACGATTCGATAGAACTGCCTTAGATGCACAGCTAAGCCTTGCCAGCACAGCGATGGCTTCTTTGGACGGAGCACTGGCCAGTTCGCTCGACGGAGTTCACAGTGCCGCAGATGGTGTGCTCGCATTCGTGGATAGCTGCGGTGTGTTCTCCCTTAGCTACAACCCATTAAATGAACTTATTTGGTCTCACTATGGCGGATCGCATCAGGGGTTCTGTGTTGGCTACGACATTGACAAGTTAATCAGCTTTGAGCCAAACCAGTTCCATCGAATCGATGTGACATACAGCGACTGCGCTCCAGCGATCACGGCAACCGATCTGATCCTGGGCGATTCACCTCTAGATGCTCTTCAGCGGATGCTTGGCACTAAGTCATCGCCTTGGCGATACGAAGAAGAGGTGCGGGTAATCACGACTCCTGCCGGATTGCATGAGCATGACTTCCGTGCAGTTCGAGAGGTCTATTTTGGACTTCGATGCGCCGAGAAAACTCGGATGTCTGTCATGCGGGCGTTGGCGGGCCGCGGAGTCAGCTACAAGCAGGTTGTCAGCCCGCATCCGTCGTATCTCCTTGCTGGGGGAGATTTGATCGATGCGTTTGCCAATGCACCGACCTACCGGGATCATGTAGCACCCATCGCCGAATACGCGATTCTCACTTCGTACTTGAAACCCGAACTACTTCCTTACGCTGACTACTTGCGCAAGGCGGCCGAGATCATCCGGCGCGACCCCTACTGCCCCCTAGTGGAAGCTGTCGAGTTCAGCGGGGCGCATAGTGCGCCTGGCAGGCCAGTTGTATTTGTGCAGTATCAGAGGCAGCCAGGTAGGTGGGTCACCAAGCATTTCTCACTGGCGGAAATTGATGCGCAGCACACGGCATTGCGAATCGGGTGACGAGACGTCTAACTATTCCCCCAACGTCGGACGAGGCCAATGACGTCAGCCAAGACGCATAACCCGCCAGTCGAGCGGATCTGCGCAAGAAGTCGCGCAGTCCGCTCACTTCCACGTTGAATGTCTGCTTCTTGATCCCATCAGCGACGGCTCATGGCCGTTGTGTGACTATCGCAAAACGCCCCAGTGCGGGCGTTCGCAATCGCTCAAAAGGTTTATCTCAGACGGTGACACCGCTGCTTCGATTGAAAGACTGCCAGCGGCATCCCTTGAAGTAGAAGTGGTTAAATAATCAAGCTAGCGCCTGTTGAGCGAGATACGCAACTGCCAACTCCTCGTTGGCCTGAGTGCGCAATCCGTCCTCCAGAAACCAAGCCGCAGACAAAGCGGCATGGGCCATAACCCATTTGAGCAAACGCTGACGCTCTAGCCCTGCAACATCGATAACTACCGCCAACTGCCTCGCAAATCGCGCTGGATCGGTGCAAGTTTTTAGGTCAGGGTTGCACAACACATTAACGTAGTCGTAATAGCGCTCACCAGTGACGCGCTTGGGATCTATCGCGAGCCATCCACGCTGACCGAAATCAAGGATATTGCTATGGTGCGCATCTCCATGCAAGACGACCTGCTCACGCTGATCACGCAGCAGCTCATTTGCCACCATCGCGCATTCGGCCATAAGGCCGCCTTCCTGCTGTGCCATAGGCGCTAACGATCTAAAAAAATCCATCAGCGGTAGCAGCTTTTCAGGTGGAACCGAAGGTCTGTTTGAATGCAGTTGATGAAGGGTGTGGCAGATATAGGTAGTCGCTGCCTCATCTTCCCCTTCTAAAGCCATGCGAAGCAGATGCTTGGAGCCCGCTGCACGCTCCATCAGCAGCGCTCCTGAATCTGGGTCGCAGGCATAAACGCGAGCCGCGCCATCGCCATCCCACCATTGCAGCACTTGCCCGCCGATGCGCTCGTCAGGGTCTTGTGTGATTTTGATCATCGCCGGTAGGCCTTCCAACTTCCCGGTGAGGCTCACAGGCAGAAGATCACTGGTAGGGGTGACAAAGGGTTTGCCAGCGGCCTGTGCACTCCAGCGCTGGAGATAGGTATCGAATAGGCTGAGGTCGGACATCCAGCTGATTTTCGTAGAAGGTCATGTGCACAAAAGGAAATCCCAGCGTCCAATCATGATCGGCCGCCAATGACCGCGAGTGTGAAGCGATGTAGCTTCCGGGGGAGCCGACAGACGGGGATGGCAACGGGGGGTGCGCTGCGCGCTTGTCAGCCCCCCTCCCCCCCCCCCCGAAGCGGGTGCCCTACGCGATCTCTCGGAGCCACCGCCTGCAGGCCCACAGCCTCGTCAGTAGCCCGCCGTGATGCGGTGGCATGACCTGGGGCTGCGTCGCTACCGCCGCTCAAGCCTTCACTTCGACCACCTGTTCGAAGCCGCCGAAGATCATGCGTTTGCCGTCGAAGGGCATGGGCGGGTTGCCGGGAGTGGATGGATCCATGCGCGGGTCTTCCATCATTTTCTTCATGCCTGCGTCGCGCGTGGCCTTGTCCGGCCATTCGACCCACGAAAAGGCCACCGTCTCCTCGGCCGTGGCCTGGACCGCGCGGCGGAAGTCGGTGACTTTGCCGTCGGGGACGTCGTCGCCCCAACCTTCGATCACACGGATTGCGCCCAGCTCGATAAACATCGCGTCGAAATGGCGCGCGTGCTCAATGAACTTCTGCTTGTTGGCAGTGGGGACCGCAATCACAAAACCATCAATGTACGACATGTCTTCACTCCTGTTAAGTTGACCGGTCGGCGCGCCCGTCTGGGTGCGCCTCGTACCCCATCGACGAACGACGGGAAGCCAAATCGACACGGCATGCTTGGCAGGAAGATAGGCGCCCTGTGGCGGCGCTGGAACAGCGTAGCTGCAGAATGCCCGCCCGGTTCAGCCGCCGCGGCGCCCTTAGCGTAGACGCTTTGGGCTCGCAGGTCACGCTGGAGCAACCCGGGCGGTTCCTTTACGTTTACGACAGTGCCCGCTCCGGGCCGGCAGCATGAGCCGAAATGCCGGCCATGGAACATGGAAGCGTGTGCGGACATACACACCTGACCAGCAACTCAGGGTCGGCGGCGTGAGTTCGACCCTACGAGCCGCGGACAGCCACCGCGAAGTTGACGGAGGCGACCTACCGTCAGCCAGGCTGGATAACCGCAGCGCCCTCGACACCGGTCATTGCATCTGCCGGGTAGCCAGGTGAGTCGATGCCTGCTTCAAGCCACGCACCGTGAACCTGACCCCGGCCTGCGAACGACGGCAACCGCTGCCTATAAGAAATTTGCCACAAGAATTAGGGCGATCGCAATCGCCGGGAGAGGGAGCATTTTTGATCTCACGGTACACCCAAGTCGATTGCTCGGCAGCGCGCGTGCACGCTGAGCATTGGCGCTGCGCTTTTCCTAGTCGTCTTCGCGCACCCGGTATTGCTCCATCAACGTCTGCTGGACGGCCGGTGGCACGGCCTCGTAGTGCGACAACGCGACGGTGTAGCGCCCCTGGCCGCTGGTCATCGCATTGAGCCGCGACTGGTAATCGGCCAGCTCGGCCTCTGGCACCTGACCGCCGATGGCCACGGTGCCGGCCCCCAGGCCCGATGTGCCGGTGACCAGGCCGCGCCGCAACGACAGGTCGCTCGTGACGTCGCCCACGGAATGCTCGGGCACGGCGACCTCGATCTGGACAATCGGCTCGAGCACAGCCGGGCGGGCCTCGCGAATCGCCGCCATGAAGGCCTTGCGGCCGGCGGTCGCGAAGGCAATGTCCTTGCTGTCCACGCTGTGGTGCTTGCCGTCGTACACGACGACGCGCACGTCGGCCACGGGGTAGCCGGCGATCGCACCGTTAGCCAAAACCTCGCGCACGCCTTTCTCGACCGCGGGGATGAACTGGCCCGGGATCGCGCCGCCCCTGACTTCGTCGGCGAACTCGAAACCCGCACCGCGCGCGAGCGGCTCGATGCGCAGGAAGACTTCGGCGAACTGGCCGGCACCGCCGCTCTGCTTCTTGTGGCGGTAGTGACCCTCGGCCGGCGCGGTCACGGTCTCGCGGTAGGCGATGCGCGGTGGCCGCGTCTGGACCTCGAAGCGGTAAACCTCGCGCAGGCGTTCGAGCACGATGCGCAGGTGCAACTCGCCGAGCCCGTAGAGGACCGTCTCGTTGGTCGCGGCCACATGCTCGATGCGCAGGCACGGGTCCTCGGCCGCGAGCTTGCCGAGGATTTCCCAGGCGCGCTGCTCGTCGCCATGCCGCTTGGGCTCCACGGCCAGGCCGTACACCGGCACCGGGAACGGCAGCGGCGCGAGGTGCACGTGGCTGTCTTGCGCCGCATCGTGCAACACGGCATCGAAGTGGATCTCCTCGACCTTGGCCACCGCCACGATGTCGCCGGGCAGCGCGTGCGGCACCTCGACATGCTCCTTGCCCTGGAGCATGAACAGGTGCCCCACCTTGAAGGGCTTGCGGCCGTCGCCGATGTAGAGCTGGCTGTCGCGCGTGACCGTGCCCTGGTGCACGCGGAAGATGCCCATCTTGCCAACAAAGGGGTCGATCGTGACCTTGAACACATGCGCCAGCACGTGCAGCGCCGGGTCAGGCTTGGCCTCCATGGGCATGGCCTCTGCGCCCTCGCCAACGAGGAAGCTCGGCGGGTTGGCTTCGGTCGGGTCGGGCAGGAGCTTGACGATCACGTCCAGCAACTCGGCCACGCCGGCGCCGCTGCGCGACGAGGTGAAACACACCGGGATCAGGTGGCCTTCGCGCAGCGCCTGCTCGAGCGGTGCGTGCAGCTCGGCCGCATCCATGTCGCCTTCCTCTAGGTAGCGGTCGACGAAGGCCGCGTCGACCTCGACCACCTGTTCCACCAGCGCTCGGTGCGCCGCTTCGACGGGGCCGAAGTCGGAGCGCCCGAAGCGGTTGAAGAAGCAGTCGATCACCTGCCTGCCGACCCCGTCGGGCAGGTTCAGCGGCAGGCATTCGCGACCGAAGGTCGCCTGGATGTCGGCCAGCAGGCCCGCCAGAGAGACGCCCTGCGCGTCGATCTTGTTGACGATGATCATGCGAGCGAGGCGGCGCGAGGCTGCGTACTCCATCATGCGCACCGCCATCGGCTCGATGCCGGTCGCGGCATTGATGACCACAGCTACAGTTTCGACCGCCTCCAGCGCCGGCAGGCTCTGGCCAAGGAAGTCGGGGCCGCCGGGCGTGTCGATCAAGTGGATGCGCGTGCCGGCATGCGTCAGGTGCATCACCGAGGCGTTGAGCGAATGCAGCATGCGGCGCTCGAGCGGGTCGTGGTCGCTGACGGTGCTGCCGCGCTCGATGCTGCCGCAAGCGCCGATGGCGCCCGCCTTGTACAGCAAGGACTCGGCCAGCGAGGTCTTGCCGGAGGCCGCGGCGCCCACGAGCGCCAACGTTCGCACGGCTTTCATTTCGGCCGCGAGGCCGTTCGATCGGCTTGGCATGGCTGGACTCCTTGGCATGTCCGGAAGGCCGGCCCGGCGGCCCGCATGGGCTCGGGCGTTGCGTGTGGACGTCGAGGCAGCGTACGGGATTGACCGCGCTGACGCAAGTTGATTGCGCCGCCGACTTCCAATACCTGACCGGCATGCATGCCGCGTTGACCTCCCCCTTGCTGCCAGCGTGCAAAGACATGGGATCACGCTCAAGATGTCTCAGCAACAGCTCTCTGAGTCCGTCATGACCACTGTCACCGTCGACTCTGCATGCCATTGCCGGCGACCGGTCATCGCGCTCGACATGTGTCGAGCGCTTTCAACGACTGCACGGCGGCCGTCACCGTGAATTGACGGAGCGCACATCACCGGCGGTAATCGCTGCACAACCGACTTTCGGAATGGCAGCTTCAAGCTGGTTGTTGTCGCTCAGCTTCGGTGCATAAATGGCTGCCGTTCTCGGTTCTAGCCACTGAGCAGCCAGGCTCAAAGAGTGTGTGATATCCCCAAGAAAATCAAGGTCTCGCGTGATGCTGAATTTTGTCTGGTTGCTCTTGAAATGCGAGCACCTGTGCGCGTAGTTCTCGCTTGAGTACTTTCCCCAGGCCGTTGCGCGGCAGTTTCTGCAGCACGAACCAGTGGCGCGGTACCTGGTTGTCAGCCAATGACTGTGCGCAGGCAGCCCGTAGCGCCTCGGTGTCGAGTGTGGTGTTGGACCGGGGCACTACGCAGGCAGCGATATCTTCGCCGAGCTTTGGATGCGGCACAGCGATGACGGCCGCTTCCGCAATGTCAGCGAAGCGATGCAACACGCTTTCAATCGCCGCCGACGATATCTTGAGTCCGCCCCGGTTAATGATGTCCTTCTTGCGGTCCACGAAGTGCAGCACGCCCTCGCCATCGAGGCGCCCCAGGTCGCCCGTGAGTACCCAGCCTTCCACAAAAGTCTCGGCTGTTGCCGCTGCGTTGCGGAAGTAGCCCGGCGAGGCGCTAGGACCGGCGAAGGCGATCTCACCCACCGCGCCGGGCGGCGCGTCGCGCAGACCGGGGCCGTCGCCGTCGACTAGGATGCGGATTGTGCAGCCCGCCTGGGGTAGCCCGATGGCACCGGCTTGACGAGGCAGCATCCAGGGCGGCAGCGCGGTACCCGCGGGGCCAGTCTCGGTCATCCCCCAGACTTGGACTTGGTCCGCATGGGGCCAGAGCCGCGCGTAACGCTTGATGATCTCCACGGGCATGGCTGCGCCTCCGTAAGCGATACGGCGCACGCAGCGAACGTCGTAGTTGCCGCCCTCGAACTCGTCGATCATGAAGTGCAACGGAGCCGGGACGCCGTGGTACACGGTGCTGGCTTCGGAAGCGATCAACCGCAGGCGGGCGGCGTTGTCCAGCGTGTCTTCCTCTAGCACCACCCCTGCGCCGTGCACCCAGGCGGACATGCAGCCCAGGTTGAGCACCGAGCTAGTGTGCAGCGGCCAGGAGCCTTGGTAGGTGTCGTCACAGGTCAGACCGAGGGCGCTGCCCATTGCCAACCCTGCATGCAATTGAGTTCGGTGTGTGTGCATGACCGCTTTGGCGCTTGCTGTGGTGCCGGATGTGAATAGCAAGCAGCTCAGGTCATGGGGGGAGGCGGGGCGGTCCGGCGGCAGCGCGCCGGCCGGCGCGCCCTCCGGTTCGGGCCAGGTAGTGGGCGCGTCGGGCACGCCATCCAGCCGCAGGATTCTCTCGGGCGCCATACCCAAGGCCGCGAGGCGCTGCGCGTCGCCTGCATCGCACACCACGGCCAGGGCAGGCTCCAGCAGGGCCAGCGCATGCCGCAGCTCGTCGCCGGTGGCCCGGCGGTTCAGTGGCGACACGGCGGCGCCCAACTGCCAGCAGCCCAGCGCGGTTAGCACGCCCTCGCGCGCGGCGGTATTGGGTAGTAGCAAGGCCATGCGGTCTCCCTGGCGCAGGTCGCGAGCATGCAGTCCGCGCGCCATGGCGTGCATGCGCTCCACTAATTGAGCATAGCCAAGCCGGTCCCGGTGACCCCTGTATGAGGGCGCTGACAGCGCGAGCCGGAAGCGGTGGCGCTGCGCCTGCTGGCGCAGCCAGTCCGGCACGGTGATGTGGTGTATGGCGTGGAATGTATCGGTAGGCATGACGCAGTCTCCTTGGTTAGGTGTTTTCCCTAAAAATGACTGATGGTTCAAAAATGACTATTGACTCATTATTCATTGGAAAACATGATTGCGCCATAGACCAACAGGAAGGATCGGAAGTGGATTACGCAGATACCCAGGAAACCACGCAGCTGCGCGACCTGCTCAGGCGTTTCGTGGAGAAGGAAATGCCGCGCGAGGCCGCTGCGCGCTGGGACAGCGACAACGTATTTCCGCGCGATGTGTTCGACCGGCTGGCAGCGCTGGGTGTGATGGGGCTGACAGTGCCTGAGGAGTACGGCGGCGCGGGCCGCGACATCGTGTCCACGATGATCGTTATCGAGGAGCTGTCCCGCCGCAGCCTGGCCGTGTCGGTGCCCTACATCATGGCGGCTTGCTATGCGGGCATGAACCTGGTGGAGTTCGGCTCGGAGGCGCAGAAGCGCGAACTGCTGCCCCGCGTGGCGGAGGGCTCGCTGATGTTCGCCTACGGCCTGACCGAGCCCGACGTGGGCGCGGACCTTGCCAGCGTCAAGACCCGCGCGCAGCGCGTGGGCGACAAGGTGGTGGTCAACGGCTCCAAGCGCTTCTGCTCGGGCGCGGACATCTGCGACTACATCTTCACGCTGGTGCGCTCGGGTGACGAGCAGGACCGCTACCGGAACCTGTCGGTGGTGCTGATTCCACCCAACGCCCCGGGCGTCAGCATCACGCGCATCAACAGCATGGGCATGAAGGGCGCGGCCACCACGGACGTGACCTTCGACAACGTCGAGATTCCCGCCAGCCAGATCTTCGGCGGCGAGGCCGGCTGGCACCAGGGCTGGAACATGCTGATCGGCTCGGGCCTCGATGTGGAAAAGCTGGAGGTGGCCGCCGTCGCCACGGGCGTGGCCACAGCGGCGCTGGAAGACGCCTGGACCTATGCCCACGAGCGCAGGCAGTTCAACAAGCCGATCGGCGAGTACCAGTCCATCCGCCACAAGCTGGCCGACATGAAGACCCAGCTGCACGCGGCCAAGCTGATGCTCTACCACGCGGCGGGGCTAGCCAACCGGCACCAGCGCTGCGCGGTCGAGACCTCGATGACCAAGCTGTTCGCGGCCGAGGCCGCCAAGGCCATCGCGCTGGAATGCCAGACCGTCCATGGCGCCTACGGCTACGTCAAGGAAGTAGCGGTGGAGCGCTATGTGCGCGACGCCTTGCTCATTCCCATCATGGGCGGCTCGTCCGCCATCCAGCGCAACAACATCTACAAGTGGACCGAAGCGGGTCTGTGAAAACGCCGCCATCATCAGGAGCCAGTCGCATGAACTTCGACCAGTACCAGACCATTTCCTTCACGCGCCGCGAGCGCGTGCTCTACGTCACCTTCAACCGCCCCGAGCGCCTCAACGCGGTGGACGAACTCATGCACGAGGAACTCGCGCAGGTGTTCACAGACTGCTCGCGCGACCCGGATTCCGACCTTGTCGTGGTTACCGGCGCCGGGCGTGCCTTCTGCGCGGGCGGCGACATCGAATGGATGCAGGACGCGATCGACGTGCCCAGCCGCTTCGAGAAAACGGCGCGCGAGGCCAAGCAGATTGTCTATTCGCTGCTTGACTGCGAGAAGCCCGTGATCGCCAAGCTCAACGGGCATGCTACGGGGCTGGGCGCCACCATCGCGCTGTTCTGCGACGTGATCTTCGCGTCGAGCAAGGCGAAGATCGGCGATCCGCATGTGAGCGTGGGCTTCGTCGCGGGCGATGGCGGCGCGGTGATCTGGCCCCAGCTCGTCGGCTACGCACGCGCCAAGGAGTACCTGCTCACGGGCGACCTGCTCACGGCGGACCAGGCCGCCGCCATCGGCCTCATCAACCACGCCGTGCCGCCCGAGGAGCTGGACGCGCGCGTGGATGCCTTCGCGGACCGCCTGAACGCCGGGGCCATCAAGGCCATCCGCTGGACCAAGATGGCGACCAACATCGGCCTCAAGCAACTGGCGCATTCCGCCATGGACGCCTGCCTGGCCTACGAATCGCTGTCCAACATGACCCGCGACCACCAGGAGGCCGTGAACGCCTTCCGCGAAAAGCGCGCCGCGGTCTTCACCGGCGAATGAGCGCCGGCGGCGCATCCCTCACCCCGCGCGGCAACCGCTCTACCTGAACGGACAAGCAATGACCGACTCTCCCTCTCCCTCTCCCTCTCCCTCTCCCATCTCGTTGGCCGGCAAGACGGCGCTGGTCACGGGCGGCGCCAGCGGCATTGGCCTGGCCGTGGCCCGTCATTTCCGGCAACTTGGCGCAACGGTGCTCGTGGCCGATCTGGTGGAGCAGGCGCCTGCCGGCTTCGAAGGCGCCTACGTGCGCGGCGACGTGTGCGGCGAAGCTGACGTGGCGCGCATGGTGGACAGCGCCGCGCCCCAGGGGCGGCTGGACATCGCCGTGTGTTGCGCGGGCATCGCTGACCAACTGGTGCCCACGGTGGAGCAGGACATCGGCACCTGGCAGCGCGTGTTGGACGTGAGCCTGCGCGGCACCTACCTCGTGTGCCGCGAGGCGGGGCGGCGCATGCTGCCGCACGCCGGCGGCGCCATCGTCACCATCGCATCGGTCACGGCCCTGGGGGGCTTTCCGCGCCGCAATGCCTATGGCGCCTCGAAGGCCGGGGTGGCCCACATGACCAAATCGCTGGCCTGCGAATGGGGCGGCTTCGGCGTGCGCGTGAACTGCATCGCGCCCGGCTACATCGCAACGCCCATGGTGGAGCAGGTGCTGGAGCGCGGCCGGCTGGACGCGCAGCGCATCACGGCGCGCACGCCCCTGCAGCGCCTGGGCCGGCCTGGTGAGATCGCCAGCGCCGCGGCCTTTCTGGTATCCGACTGGGCGTCCTTCGTGACGGGCGCGGTGCTGCCCGTGGACGGCGGCTGGTCGGCCTTCGGTGGATCGGGGGATGTCGCGACCGCGTGAACCCGTGGGCGGTGCGGACATCGCAGTCATTCCTGCTTGTGTAGACAGACATCAAACCTAGGAGACAAATATGCAAGTCAATCGCAGAGACCTCATGAAATGGGCCGGCGCGGGTGCCGCCATCGCGGGTGGGCTGGCCCACGCGCAGGACAGCGGGCCCATCAAGCTCGGGTTCATCTCCTCCCTGTCCGGGGCGCAGGCGCCGCTGGGCCAGCCCATGCTGCTGGGCGCGCAGATCGCCGTGGACCAGATCAATCAGGCCGGCGGCGTGAACGGCCGCAAGCTCGAACTCGTGGTGCGAGACGACAAGGCCAAGCCGGCGGATGCCACCGTGGCTGCGCGCGAACTGGCGGGCAGCGGCGTGAACCTGCACCTGGGCGTGGTTTCCAGTGCCGTGGCGCTGGCGCTGATCGCCATGCTGGAGCAGGAAAAATCGGTGCTCATCACCTGCGCGGCGCACTCCGACAAGCTCACCAAGGAAAACTTCAACCGTCACTACTTCCGCGTGACGGACAACCCCTACATGCGCCTGCGCTTCATGGCGCGCGGCGCGGCCGAGCGCCATGGCGCGGTGGCGGGTTGGTCCGGGCTGATTCCGGACCATGAATACGGCCGCACCACCTGGAACTGTTTCGAGGAAGGGCTGCGCGAGTACTACCCGGCCGTGGCTAAGTTGCAGCCCAAGATCACGCAGCCGCTCAAGACGCAGTACGGCGCCACGGACTACCGCAACGTGATCGGCGCGGCCATGGGGCTGCCCGCCGAAGGCTTCCTCAATGCGGCCTATGGCGGCGATGCGGTGACGCTGTTCAAGCAGGCCAAGCCCTACGGCTTCTTCAACAAGGCCAAGGTCATCATCGACTCGGCCAATGAGTTCGTCGTGGCCAAGGCGATGAAGCAGGAGCTGCCGGACCACTGGTGCGGCACGCACTGGTATTCCGGCGCCTTCCAGGACGTGCCGCTGAACAACGCGGTGTTCGCGGAGTACAAGAAGCGCACGGGCGACGAGTTCGCGATGGGCTGGATCGGCGAGGGCCATGCCGCCGTGATGGCCTATGCCAAGGCCATCCAGGAGGCTGGAACCACCGAGACCCAGGCCGTCATCAAGGCCCTGGAGACCGTCAAGTTCGACACCGTATGCGGGCCACGCTACTTCCGCAAGGAAGACCACCAGGCCATCAAGCCCCTGGTCATGTACCGCCTGCGCGGCTCCAAGACCGCGTCGGCCGGCTTCGAGGTCGTGGAGTACGTGAAGATGCCCGGCGAGGAGTTCATCGACCCGCCGACGCCGGGCAAGCCCCTGGCCTTCAAGTTCGTCAAGGCATGAGGTGAGGCACCCCCTGAGGCGCTGCGCGCCTTCCCCCTCTCCTGCGGGAGGGGGACGCAGCCAGCGCGGCGGGGCGGCCCTTGCGCGGCTGCCCGCGCTTGTGCCGCGCCGGCTTCATGGGGTGATGGATAACTGACTGGACAAAATCTATGGACCAAGTACCGCTCTTGCTGCTCAACGGCCTGTCGTGGGGAATGACCGTCTTCCTCACGGCGGCGGGGCTGTCGCTGGTGTTCGGCATCCTGCACGTGCTGAACTTCTCGCACGGTGGCTTCCTGATGCTCGGCGCCTACCTGTCCTATGCGATCGGGGCCCGGCTCCAGACCGAATCGCTCTGGGGCTTCCTGGCCATCGCCATGGCGTGCGCCGTGGCCGTGGGGCTGCTGGGGGCGGTGGTCGAGCGCTGTGTCTTCCGGCGGCTCAAGGGGGTCAGCGAGGCCTACTCGTTGATCGCCACCTACGCCCTGTTGATCCTCTGCCAGGGCTTCGTCAAGCTGGTCTGGGGCATCGACATTCTGAGCGTGGCGCCGCCCGCCGAACTGGCGGGGGCCGTGTCGTTCGGCGGCTTCATCGCGCCCAGTTTCATCCTGTTCGTGATCGCCTGCGGCGTGCTCGTCTTCGTGGTGATGGACCATGTGCTGCACCGCACGGGCATCGGCAAGCGGGTGCAGTCGGTGGCGATTGACCCTGCCATGGCGAATTGGGTCGGCATCAATGTCAATGCCGTGCTCGTCTGGACGGTGATCGCCGGCTTCGCGTTGGCAGGACTGGCGGGCGGGCTGCTGTCGGTGAACCAGAGCCTGTCGCCCGAGATGGGCAGCGCGCTCATCATCCAGGCGTTCGGCGCGCTGATCGTGGGCGGCCTGGGCAACATCCGGGGCGCGTTCCTGGCCTCGGTGCTGCTGGGGCTGGTCACCTCGTTCGGCGACCGCCTGCTGCCGGACGTGCCCGGCATGTTTTTCTTCGTGGCGCTGGCCGTGATCCTGCTGGTGCGTCCGCAGGGCTTGCTGAGGGGAATGCGATGAATTCGAACGCTGCGCAAACGGCTGGCGGCGCGGGCTCGCAGGCGGTGCTGGCCGCCGTGCTGCTGGCGGGCTTCCTGTCCGTGCCGGCATGGGCCGACAAGGGCGTGATCTTTCTGGCCAGCGTGGCGCTGGTGCAGATCGTGTTCGCGCTGAGCTTCAACACCGTCTTCGGCCTCGCGGGTATGGTCAGCTTCGGCCATGCGGCGTACTTCGCCATCGGGGCGTATGCCTGCGGCCTGCTGCTGCGCGGGACGGAGGTTTCCGTCTTCACGGGGCTGGCGGCGGGTGGCCTGGCGGGCGGCGCGCTGGCCGCCGCCATCGGGTGGGTGGCGCTGCGCCGCGCCAGCGGCAACTACTTCGCCATCTTGACCCTGGCCTTCGCGGAAATGCTGCACATCTTGATCGCCAAGACCCCCTGGTTCGGGCGCGAGGACGGCCTCACGGGCATCAAGCGCCCGGCCATCGACGTGCCGGGCCTGGGGCCCATCGACCTGGCGCAGGGCGACGGCATCTTCTACTTCACTCTGGCCGTCGCCGCCGTGCTGGTGCTGGGCGCATGGGTGCTTTGGCACAGCGGATTCGGCCGCCGTCTGGCCGCCGTGCGGCAGGAGCCCGACCGTGCGGCCTTCCTGGGCATCGACGTGCACCGCGCCCGGCTGGCGGCATTCACGCTGAGCGGCGTGGGCGCGGGCTTCGCCGGGGCGCTGTACGCGCCGCTGGCGCAGCTGCTCACGCCCGAGGTGGCGCAGTGGCACTTCTCGGCGCTGCCCATCCTGTTCTGCCTGCTGGGCGGCACGGCCATCTTCTGGGGGCCGGTGGCGGGCGTGCTCGTGTTCCTCGGCCTGGAGCATTCCACGCGCAACATCATCGGCCTGTCCGAGGTGGTGATCGGCGCCACCCTGCTGCTGGTGGTGCTGGTGTTCCCGGGAGGGCTGGCCGGCGGTGCGGTGCGGCTGCGGCAGATGGTGCGGCGCAAGCGCGGCCCGTCCGCGGCCATGGCCCCGGCGCAAGGGAGGCAGGCATGACCGCAGTCTCCCCCATCCTGCAGGCCCAGGGCGTGTTCAAGAACTACGGCGAGATCCGTGTGCTGCACGACGTGGCGCTGGAGGTGGCGCCGGGCACCACGCATGCAGTCATCGGCCCCAACGGCGCGGGCAAGACCACGCTGTTCAAGGTGCTGAGCGGCGAGCTGTTCGCCAGCGCCGGCACGGTGCGCTTCGAAGGCCGCGACGTGAGCCGCGTGCCCGGCCATGCCCGCGTGCGCGCTGGCATGGGCCGCACCTTCCAGGTGGCGCGTGTGTTCGGCGAGAACACCGTGCTGGACAACATGGCCGTGGCGATCGAGAGCCGCGAGGCCGCCCGGGCGGCGAACCCGCTGCGCTCGCTGGCCGTGGCGCGCTCCGGCTGTTTGCTGGACGAGTGCCGGTCCATCCTCGGGCAGGTGGGCCTTGCCGCCCGGCTGCACGAGCGCGCCGGCGTTCTGGCCTACGGCGAGCGCAAGCGTCTGGAGCTGGCCATGACGCTGGCCCTGAAGCCGCGCATGCTGCTGCTGGACGAGCCCATGGCTGGCATGTCGCCCGGCGACCGTGTTACGGCAGTGGAGCTGTTGGCGCGGATATCGAAGGAGCTGTCCATGTCCATCCTGCTCACCGAGCACGACATGAGCGTCGTGTTCGCCCTGGCGGACCGGGTGACGGTGCTCAACTACGGAAAAGTGATCGCCAGTGGTTCCCCTGAGGAGGTCAAGGCCTCGCCGCTGGTGCGCGAAGTCTATCTGGGGCATTGACATGCTGGAACTACGAAACGTCAGCGCCTTCTACGGCGACAGCTTGGCATTGAGCGGTGTAAGTCTGCGCGTGAAGCCGCGCCAGGGAGTGGCCATTCTGGGCCGCAACGGGGCGGGTAAGAGCACGCTGTTCAAGAGCATCGTGGGCGGCGGCCCCAGCGTGCGCGGCGAGGTTCTGCTGGACGGCCGGCCCCTGGCACGCCAGGCCACACACGAGCGTATCCGCGCGGGCGTCGCCTTTGTGCCGGAGGACCGGCGGATCTTTCCTCACCTTACGGTGGAGGAGAATCTGGAGATCGCAAGACACGGTGCCCGCCCAGGCCATGCCTGTCAGGAGGTGCAGCAAAGCTACCAGTTGTTCCCGCTGCTCACCGACTTGAGGGCGCGCATGGGCACACAGCTCAGCGGCGGCCAGCAGCAGATACTGGCCGTTGCGCGCGGCATGGTGGCGCGGCCGCAGTACCTGCTGCTGGACGAGCCCACAGAAGGGGTCGCCCCGCTGATCGTGCAGCAGATGGCCGAGCAGATCGTGCACGCCTGCGCGCAGGAGGGCATCGCCCTCGTGGTGGCGGAGCAGAACGTCTGGTTCGCGCGCCAATGCAGCGAGTACGTGTATGTAATGGATACGGGGCAGGTCGTTTTCGAGGGAACCTGGGAGGACTACGATGCCCACCCCCAGGTCGCCGAGAAGTACCTTGCCATTTGACCAACCTTGAAGCCAGGTCGCATTGATGCTGGAAGACGCTGAACCACAAACCCTTCGCTCCGTCCCCGCCAAGAAGGCGCCGCCACCTAAGCGCGCCACGCGCCAGGAGCGCGCCGAGAACCTGCGGCGCAAGATCCTCGCTGCGGCCGCCAAAGTGGTGGGCGAATACGGCTACGCCGACGCCTCCATCGGCCGCATCACCGACGAGGCGGGTATCGCGCAGGGCACCTTCTACCTGTATTTCGAATCGCGCCAGGCGATCTTCGACGTGTTGCTGCCCCATGTCGGCGCCGAACTGCTGGTCTACATCGGCAGCAAGGTGCGGGGGGCGAAGAACTTCCTGGACGTGGAGGAGCGGGGCTTCCGGGCCTTCTTCGAGTTCCTGCGGCTCAACCCCGGGTTCTTCCGTGTGCTCAACGAGGCCGAAGTGGCCGCCCCTGTGGCCCATGCCGCGCACCTGAACCTGGTGATGGGCCGCTACGTCAAGTCGCTCAAGCGCAGCGTGGACAGCGGCGAGATCAAGAACTTCCAGGAATCCGAGCTGGAGACGTTGGCCTACATTTTCCAGTCCGCGCGCAGCTACCTCTACCTGTGCCACATCAAGGGCAAGGGACTCAAGAAGCTGCCCGACTGGGTGGTGCAGACCTACATGAAGGTCGTGCGCAGCGGCCTGAACTGAGGCCCCGCATTACAAGAAAACAGGAGACAGGAAGAACATGGACACCCTTGCGTGGAACCAGCGTGTGCGCGGCGCCGTGGCCGAGGCCTACCGGGCCAGTGGCGCCTGGGCGGGCCAGACCACGGCCGACTTTGCCGAGCAGCGCGCGCGCCAGACGCCGCAGCAGACCGCTGTGGTCGAGGGCGGGCGGCGGCTGACCTATGCCTTCCTGCTCGACGAGGCGCGGCGCATCGCCGCCGGGTTGCGCGACCTGGGCCTGCGGCCGGGCGACGTGATCAGCTTCCAGCTGCCGAACTGGTGGGAGACCGTGGTCGTCAACCTCGCGGCGAGCCTGGGTGGCTGGGCCGTCAACCCCATCGTGCCCATCTACCGGGACGCCGAGGTGGGGTTCATCCTGGCGGACTGCCAGGCCAAGGCTATCTTCGTGCCGGAGCAATTCCGCAGCATCGACTATGCCGAGATGCTGAGCCGCATCGCCGCCGAAGGGGGCGCACGGCCGCTGGTGGTGACCATGCGCGGTGATGAGTCCTCCGGCGCGCTGCGCTACGAAACCCTGGGCTGTTCCAGCGCGCCATGGGAGCACAACCAGGCCACGCCCGACGACCTCAAGCTCGTGCTCTACACCAGCGGCACCACGGGCCGCCCCAAGGGTGTACTGCACAGCCACAACACGCTGATGGCCGAGCTGCGCGCCGTCACGCAGTTCTGGCGCGTGGGCGAGCGGGACGTGGTCATCATGCCTTCGCCCGTGACCCACATCACGGGCTACAGCTATGCGCTCGAATACGTGTTCTTCGCGGGCATCAAGGTGGTGCTGATGGAGCGCTGGGACGCCCAGCAGGCCCTGGCCCTGATCCAGTCCGAGGAGGCCTCGCTGACGGTGGGCGCCACGCCCTTCCTGGCTGAGCTGACGGCCGCCGTGGAAGCCTCGGGCGCGCGCCTGCCGTCGTTCCGGCTGTTCGCCAGCGGCGGCGCGCCCGTGCCGCCGGACCTCGTGCTGCGCGCCAGCCGGGCCATGCCGGGCTGCCTGGTCTGCCGCGTATACGGCAGCAGCGAGTCGCCCACAGTCACGCTGGGTATCAACGAGGCAGCCGATCAGGACCGCGCGGCGGTCACCGACGGCAAGGTCTGCAACAACGAGGTGCGTATCGCCGACGCGGTGACGGGCGCGGATCTGCCCTCGGGCGAGGAGGGCGAAATCCTCGTGCGCGGCCCCGAGGTCATGCTGTGCTATTCCCGCGAGGCAGACACATGCGATGCCTTCGATGCCGACGGCTTCTTCCGCACCGGCGACCTGGGCACGCTGTCGACCGACGGCTTCATCACTGTCACGGGCCGCAAGAAGGACCTGATCATCCGTGGCGGCGAGAACCTCAGTCCCAAGGAAGTCGAGGACCTGTTGCATGCCCATCCTGATGTCCTGGAGTCCGCTGTGGTGGCCATGCCTCATGCGCGCCTGGGTGAAACGCCTTGCGCATACGTAGTGCTCAAGCCAGGACGCAGCATGGACCTAGCACAGATGCGTGAGTTCCTTGAAGCCCAGCGACTGGCGCGGCAGAAGTTCCCCGAACAGTTGATCGTGGTTGATGCGATGCCCAAGACGGCATCCGGCAAAATTCTCAAGCATGTCCTGAGATCGCGTGTCGCTGAGCATACTCAGGGATCCATTGCATGATGGCTGATCAAGTAATCGCTGCGTGTGCTATCGCCCCAGTAGGCTTTTCACCGGTCGAGGATGAAGCCTTTATGGCGACCGTTGGTCCACTTTTCGCTCGCCGTAACGACATGGGCTTATGGGATGTCGGCTTCCGAGCACTCCCACAACACGCTAATCGGTTCGGCACTGTTCATGGCGGTATGTTGGCTACGTTGGTGGACTACGCCGTGGGCCTCAACTTATTGGAACCCCATGTGCCGAACGCCCGATTGGGAACGGTGAGCCTCAATATCGACTTCATTAGTGCCTGCATGATCGGCGAGTGGCTGCAAGTTAGTGTGCAAGTGGACAAAGCCCAAGGTCGACTGCGCTTTTGCTCTTGCGCAATGCATAGCGAGTGTGGACGGTTGGTGCTTAGGGCGAGTGGGGTTTTTTCCTCAACACTTTCTTAAGACTTGAAATCGGTATCTGAATCGACCCGGTTTTGAACTGATCCCTAGACGTGAGACGGTCACAATTACGCCGATCAGGTGGTGCATTCGCCACAACCTTATACCGCCGACGTCCCACAGCTCAGAGGTAGCCGAGGTGTTGGACATTCCCTTGAAGACTCTCGATTCACCGACTGCCCAGGAGGTGGAGACCTGGTTGAAGCGGCTCGCGAAAGGCGCAGGCGTTTCTCGCCAATAGCCGAGCCGAGTATCGAAGGAGAGAAAACTGCGTTGCCTCGTTTGCGCTGCCGCATCGCTGGCAGCCAGACTGACGTTCAGCGTTCGCCTGTCGTCAATCAGCGGTTGATGGCATCCAGTAAGCGGCCAATACTCTCGCGAAGCGGCTCCCGATCAGGCACCATGTCCTCCAGCGTCACCATGAGGCTGGGCCAGTACAGGCCATCGTTTCGGGCGATCTCGCTGTGTGCAGCCAGACGCAAGGCTTGCACGAGTGCCTTGAGCTTGTCGAAATCCTCATCTAGATGGCTGAGCTGGAGGCGGACTTCGCGGACAAGTTCTTCCAATTCTGCTGGAGCTGCGTCGCTCATCGCGCTCCCTGATAAAAGCAAATTGGGCGACATCGGGAGATGGCATATAGCTCAAGATGACTCCCGCAGAAAGCGCTAGCGATAACCGCTCCTTGACGACAAGTGCGCGCCTCTTGTGGGACGGGGCAAAC
>NZ_JCANUL010000011.1:0-132848 GCF_059568935.1 Diaphorobacter oryzae DSM 22780
GAAAATGGCAAAAGGTAAGTTTGAGCGTACCAAGCCCCACGTGAACGTGGGCACGATCGGTCACGTGGACCATGGCAAGACGACGCTGACGGCGGCCATCGCCACGGTGCTGTCCAAGAAGTTCGGCGGCGAAGCCAAGGGCTACGACCAGATCGACAACGCCCCCGAAGAAAAGGCGCGTGGCATCACGATCAACACCTCGCACGTGGAATACGAAACGTCCACTCGCCACTACGCCCACGTGGACTGCCCCGGCCACGCCGACTACGTCAAGAACATGATCACCGGTGCCGCCCAGATGGACGGCGCCATCCTGGTGTGCTCGGCCGCTGACGGCCCGATGCCCCAGACCCGCGAGCACATCCTGCTGGCCCGCCAGGTGGGCGTGCCCTACATCATCGTGTTCCTGAACAAGTGCGACATGGTGGACGACGAGGAACTGCTGGAACTCGTCGAAATGGAAGTGCGCGAACTGCTGGACAAGTACGACTTCCCCGGCGACGACACCCCCATCATCCGCGGCTCGGCCAAGCTGGCCCTGGAAGGCGACCAGTCCGACAAGGGCGAGCCCGCCATCCTGCGCCTGGCTGAGGCACTGGACACCTACATCCCGACGCCCGAGCGCGCCGTGGACGGCGCCTTCCTGATGCCCGTGGAAGACGTGTTCTCCATCTCCGGCCGCGGTACCGTGGTGACCGGCCGCGTCGAGCGCGGCATCATCAAGGTCGGCGAAGAAATCGAAATCGTCGGCATCCGCGACACGCAAAAGACCACCTGCACGGGCGTGGAAATGTTCCGCAAGCTGCTGGACCAGGGCCAGGCTGGCGACAACGTCGGTCTGCTGCTGCGCGGCACCAAGCGCGAAGACGTCGAGCGTGGCCAAGTGCTGTGCAAGCCCGGCTCCATCAAGCCCCACACCCACTTCACGGCTGAGGTGTACGTGCTGAGCAAGGACGAAGGCGGCCGCCACACGCCCTTCTTCAACAACTACCGCCCCCAGTTCTACTTCCGCACCACCGACGTGACCGGCTCCATCGAGCTGCCGGCCGACAAGGAAATGGTGATGCCTGGTGATAACGTGTCGATCACCGTCAAGCTGATCAACCCCATCGCCATGGAAGAAGGCCTGCGCTTCGCCATCCGCGAAGGTGGCCGCACCGTGGGCGCCGGCGTCGTTGCCAAGATCATTGCGTAATCAAAGGATCGAAGGGGTATAGCTCAATTGGCAGAGCGTCGGTCTCCAAAACCGAAGGTTGTAGGTTCGATTCCTACTGCCCCTGCCACTTAATTGTGGTGACAGACAAGCCCGCCAGAGTCTGGCGGGCTTCGGCGTCTTGTGAGGCGTCAGATCGAAAAGGCGAAAATCTCATCTATGGCCACTTCCCAGGTTGAAACGGTTACGACCGGTGCGGACAAGGCAAAGTTGTTCGCTGCGGTGGCGATCGTTCTTGCTTCTATCGCTGGTTTTTATGTGCTGGGTAAGCAGGGTCCCTTGATTCAGTGGGGGGTTCTGCTGCTGGGGCTGTTGCTGGCCGTGGCGATGTTCCTTGTTTCGGAGCATGGGCGCCAATTCATCGGTTTTGCTCGTGATGCATGGCGTGAGGTCAAGAAGGTTGTTTGGCCTACGCGCAAAGAAACGCTGCAGATGACGGGCTACGTGTTCGCATTTGTCGTGGTGATGGCGCTATTCCTCTGGTTCACGGACAAGACCTTGGAATGGGTTCTGTACGACTTGATCTTGGGTTGGAGGAAGTGATGGTGGATGCCGTAGATGCAAGTGGTGCTCAGCCTCCCGTGGATGCTGTGGTGAATCCCGACTTGCGCTGGTACATAGTGCATGCCTATTCCGGAATGGAAAAGGCGGTGGAGCGCAACATTCAGGAGCGCATCGCCCGTGCGGGCATGCAGCAAAAGTTCGGCCGCATTCTTGTCCCGACCGAAGAAGTGGTCGAGATGAAGAACGGGCAGCGCAAAACCACCGAGCGGCGACTGTTTCCCGGTTATGTGTTCGTCGAAATGGTGATGGACGACGACACCTGGCATCTGGTGAAGCACACCAGCAAGGTGACGGGTTTTGTTGGTGGGGTGAAGAACCGCCCCGCACCGATCTCTGAAGAGGAAGTTCAGAAGATCGTGAGCCAGATGCAGCAAGGCACGGACAAGCCTCGCCACAAGATCGAGTTCATGGTGGGAGAGCTGGTGCGCGTCAAGGAAGGCCCCTTCACAGACTTCAATGGTTCTGTGGAAGAGGTCAACTACGAAAAGAGCCGCCTGCGCGTTTCCGTGATGATTTTTGGCCGTTCCACTCCCGTGGAGCTGGAGTTTGGTCAGGTCGAAAAGACCTGAACAACGGAATGATGTTTGCGCTTTTCGACTCGGCGCGATCGAGAACAGAGAGTCGGTAACCCCGGGGAGCCTGGTTGTTGAATCAGGCGTTATGACCCGCAAGGAGCAACTATGGCGAAGAAAATCGTCGGCTTCATCAAGCTGCAAGTGCCAGCTGGTAAGGCCAACCCCTCCCCTCCGATTGGCCCGGCACTGGGTCAGCGCGGCCTCAACATCATGGAGTTCTGCAAGGCATTCAATGCGCAGACCCAGGGCGTTGAGCCAGGACTGCCTCTGCCTGTGGTGATCACGGCATTTGCTGACAAGAGCTTCACTTTTGTCATCAAGACGCCGCCAGCCACCGTGCTGATCAAGAAGGCCATCAAGCTGGACAAGGGCTCCTCCAATGCACTGAGCACGAAGGTCGGCAAGATCACCCGTGCACAGCTGGAAGAGATTGCCAAGACCAAGCTGAAGGACATGAACGCTGCGAGCGTGGATGCTGCCATCCGTACGCTGGCTGGCTCCGCCCGCTCGATGGGCGTGACGGTGGAGGGCCTCTAAATGGCAAAGCTGACCAAGAAGCAAAAGGCCCTGCAGGGCAAGGTCGACAGCACGAAGCTGTATCCGTTCGCCGAGGCCGTGGTCCTGGTGAAGGACGCCGCTACGGCCAAGTTCGACGAATCCATCGACGTGGCCGTTCAGCTGGGCGTGGATGCCAAGAAGTCTGACCAAGTGGTGCGTGGCGCGGTGGTGCTGCCGCACGGCACGGGCAAGACCACCCGCGTTGCGGTGTTCGCACAAGGCGCCAAGGCTGAAGAAGCCAAGGCCGCTGGTGCGGATGTGGTCGGCATGGACGATTTGGCTGCCCAGGTCAAGGCTGGCGACATGCCTTTCGATGTGGTCATCGCTGCACCTGACGCCATGCGCGTGGTGGGTACGCTGGGCCAGATCCTCGGACCGCGTGGCCTGATGCCGAACCCCAAGGTCGGCACGGTGACCCCCGATGTGGCCACGGCCGTGAAGAACGCCAAGGCTGGTCAGGTGCAATTCCGCGTGGACAAGGCCGGCATCATCCACAGCACCATCGGTCGTCGTTCGTTCGACAACGACAAGCTGCAGGGCAACCTGGCGGCACTGGTCGAGGCGCTGAACAAGGCCAAGCCTGCAACCAGCAAGGGCGTCTATCTGCGCAAGGTGGCCGTGTCGTCCACCATGGGCGTGGGCGTGCGGGTGGATACGCAGTCCATCGCGGCTTAATCGCGAGAAATCTTGAGGTGCCCGATAAGGGCGCCTCGTTGGTGGGCTGGTGCAGCAATGCATTAGGCCATCCAAGACCGTTGGTATGCAGGTGGCTGCATTTAAATTCACGGAGCCAACGCAGATGGCGATCCCGCTGCAGATGGAATGCATGTTCCTCAACAGTTGGTCGCTGCAACAAAGAGCGCGCAGAAAGGGGTCTCCCGGACTGCGCAATTTAAGGAGTAGACCTTGAGTCTTAATCGCAGTGAGAAAGAAGCGGTCATCAATGAAGTGACCAGCCTCGCCGCTAAAGCTCAAACGCTCGTGATCGCGGAATACCGTGGCATCACGGTGGCCGACATGACCAAACTGCGCGTCGACGCTCGCAGCAAGGGTGTGAGCCTGAGTGTTCTGAAGAACACCTTGGCCCGCCGTGCTGTGGCTGGCGGCCAGTTTGACGTGGTGGCCGACCAGATGACCGGTCCCCTGATCTATGGCTTCTCCGAAGACGCTGTGGCCGCCGCCAAGGTGGTGGCCGATTTCGCGAAGACCAACGACAAGCTGGTCATTCGCGGTGGCGCTTTCGCGGGCAAGGCCCTGGACGTGAACGGCGTGAAGCAACTGGCCAACATCCCTTCCAAGGAAGTGCTGCTGGCTCAGCTGTGTGGCTTGCTGATGTCGCCTATCTCCCGCACCGCCGTGGTGCTGGGTGCTTTGGCGGCCCAAAAAGGCGAAGGCGAAGCTGCAGCCGCCTGAGGCGGTTTCTGCAATCGTCCCCCTCTCAACCAATTGTTAGGAAATCAAAATGGCATTCGATAAAGACGCATTCTTGACCGCGCTGGACAGCATGACGGTCATGGAACTCAATGACCTGGTGAAGGCCATTGAAGAGAAGTTTGGCGTGAGCGCTGCCGCCATGGCCGCTCCCGCTGCCGGTGGCGCTGCCGGCGGTGGTGCTGCTGCCGCTGAAGAGAAGACCGAGTTCAACGTGGTGCTGACCGACGCCGGCGCCAACAAGGTCTCCGTCATCAAGGCCGTGCGTGAAATCACGGGCCTGGGTCTGAAGGAAGCCAAGGACCTGGTGGACGGCGCTCCCAAGAACGTCAAGGAAGCGCTGGCCAAGGCTGACGCCGAAGCCGCCGTCAAGAAGCTGGTGGAAGCCGGCGCCAAGGCCGAACTCAAGTAATCGACCTTGTCTCCTGGGCTGGGGGTCTTGTGAAAGGCCTCCAGCCTTTGGTGCTTATGGAACATGCTCCAGAGCACACCAGAAAGTGGCCGGCAAGGCTACTTTCTAGTGTCTTCTGATCCAGCCGACAACAGAAGACGCCTTGGTTCGGGTGATGTGCAACGCATCACCGTCCGCCATGGTTGGTAGTGGCCAACCGCCAAGCCTGCAAGGATGCGCCCTTGTGGGGCAGTAGTCGAAGACCTCATTCCATGTCTTTGCCCGGAGATCTCATGGCCCAAACATCCACGTACAGCTATACCGAACGCAAGCGGATCCGCAAGAGCTTCGGTAGCCGTGACAGCGTGCTCAAAGTACCTTATCTGCTGCAGATGCAGCGGGATGCCTATACCGCATTCCTGCAGGCAGATACTCCTGCGCAAAAGCGCAGCATCGAGGGCCTCCAAGCCGCCTTCAACTCCGCGTTCCCCATTGTCTCCCACAATGGTTTTGTGGAAATGAAGTTCGTCGAATACAACCTGGCCAAGCCAGCTTTCGACGTGCGCGAGTGCCAGACCCGCGGACTGACCTTCGCCTCGGCAGTGCGTGCCAAGGTGCAGCTCATCATCTATGACCGCGAGTCTTCGACGGCGCAGTCCAAGGTGGTGAAGGAAGTGAAGGAGCAAGAGGTCTACATGGGCGAGGTGCCCCTGATGACCGACAAGGGCTCGTTCATCATCAACGGTACCGAGCGCGTGATCGTCTCGCAGCTGCACCGCTCCCCCGGCGTGTTCTTCGAGCACGACAAGGGCAAGACCCACAGCTCGGGCAAGCTGCTGTTCTCGGCGCGCATCATCCCCTACCGCGGTTCGTGGCTGGACTTCGAATTCGACCCGAAGGACGTGCTCTATTTCCGCGTGGACCGTCGCCGCAAAATGCCGGTCACGATCCTGCTCAAGGCCATCGGCCTGAATCCCGAGTCGATCCTGGCGAACTTCTTCGTCAATGACAACTTCCGCCTCATGGACAGCGGTGCGCAGATGGAATTCGTCTCCGACCGCCTGCGTGGCGAGGTGGCGCGTTTCGACATCACCGACAAGTCCGGCAAGGTGGTCGTGGCCAAGGACAAGCGCGTCACCGCGCGCCACACCCGCGAGCTGGAGCAGTCTGGCACCACGCACATCAGCGTGCCCGAGGACTTCCTGATCGGCCGCGTCGTGGCGCGCAACATCGTTGACTCCGACACGGGCGAAATCCTGGCCAAGGCCAACGAAGAGCTGACGGAAGCGCTGCTCAAGAAGCTGCGTTCGGCGGGCGTGCAGGACCTGCAGGTCATCTACACCAACGAGCTCGACCAGGGCGCGTACATGTCGCAGACGCTGCGCATCGACGAGACGGTGGACGAGTTCGCCGCCCGCGTCGCCATCTACCGCATGATGCGCCCCGGCGAGCCGCCGACGGAAGACGCCGTGCAGGCCCTGTTCCAGCGTCTGTTCTACAACCCGGACACGTACGACCTGTCGCGCGTGGGCCGCATGAAGTTCAACGCCAAGATCGGCCGCGACGAATCCACCGGCCCCATGGTGCTGTCCAACGAGGACATCCTGGCCGTGGTCAAGATCCTGGTGGATCTGCGCAATGGCAAGGGCGAGGTGGACGACATCGACCACCTGGGCAACCGCCGCGTGCGCTGCGTGGGCGAACTGGCCGAGAACCAGTACCGCACCGGTCTGGCACGTATCGAAAAGGCCGTGAAGGAGCGTCTGGGCCAGGCTGAGCAAGAGCCGCTGATGCCGCACGACCTGATCAACTCCAAGCCGATTTCCGCGGCCCTGAAGGAGTTCTTCGGCGCCTCGCAGCTGTCGCAGTTCATGGACCAGACCAACCCTCTGGCCGAGATCACGCACAAGCGCCGCGTCTCGGCCCTGGGCCCGGGCGGTCTGACCCGCGAGCGTGCCGGCTTCGAAGTGCGCGACGTGCACGTGACCCACTACGGCCGCGTCTGCCCGATCGAAACGCCCGAAGGCCCGAACATCGGCCTGATCAACTCCCTGGCCCTGTACGCGCGCCTGAACGAGTACGGCTTCATCGAGACGCCGTACCGCCGTGTGGCCGACGGCAAGGTGACGATGGAAATCGATTACCTGTCGGCCATCGAGGAGGGCAAGTACATCATCGCCCAGGCCAACGCCACGCTGGACGCCGAAGGCCGCCTGACGGGCGACCTGGTGTCGGCCCGCGAGAAGGGTGAATCGACCCTGGTGTCGGCCGACCGCGTGCAGTACATGGACGTGTCGCCCGCGCAGATCGTGTCGGTGGCCGCATCGCTCGTGCCCTTCCTGGAGCACGACGACGCCAACCGCGCACTGATGGGCGCCAACATGTCGCGCCAGGCCGTGCCCGTTCTGCGCCCGGAAAAGCCCATGGTGGGCACCGGCATCGAGCGCGTGGCTGCCGTCGACTCCGGCACCGTGGTGACCGCCAAGCGCGGCGGCGTGGTGGACTACGTCGACGCCACGCGTATCGTGGTGCGCGTGAACGACGCCGAGGCCGTGGCCGGTGAGGTGGGTGTGGACATCTACAACCTCATCAAGTACCAGCGTTCCAACCAGAACACCAACATCCACCAGCGCCCCATCGTCAAGCGCGGCGACGTGCTGGCCAAGGGTGACGTGGTGGCCGACGGCGCCTCGACCGACCTGGGCGAAATCGCCATCGGCCAGAACATGCTGATCGCGTTCATGCCCTGGAACGGCTACAACTTCGAGGACTCGATCCTGATCAGCGAGCGCGTGGTGGCCGAAGACCGCTACACCTCGATCCACATCGAGGAACTGGTGGTGATGGCCCGCGACACCAAGCTGGGTGCCGAGGAAATCACGCGCGACATCCCGAACCTGTCCGAACAGCAGCTGAACCGCCTGGACGAGTCCGGCATCATCTACGTGGGCGCCGAAGTGCAGCCCGGCGACACGCTGGTCGGCAAGGTCACGCCCAAGGGCGAGACCACGCTGACGCCCGAAGAAAAGCTGCTGCGCGCCATCTTCGGCGAGAAGGCGTCCGACGTGAAGGACACCTCGCTGCGCGTGGACCAGGGCTCGTCGGGCACCGTGATCGACGTGCAGGTCTTCACCCGCGAAGGCATCCAGCGCGACAAGCGCGCCCAGCAGATCATCGACGACGAGCTCAAGCGCTTCCGCCTGGACCTGAACGACCAGCTGCGCATCGTCGAGGCCGACGCCTTCGACCGTATCGAGAAGCTGCTCACCGGCCGCGTGGCCAACGGCGGCCCGCAGAAGCTGGCCAAGGGCACGAAGATCGACAAGGCCTACCTGGCCGGCGTGGAGAAGTTCCACTGGTTCGACATCCGTCCCGCCGAGGACGAGGTGGCCGCCCAGCTCGAGTCCATGAAGAACGCCATGGAGCAAACGCGCCACAGCTTCGACCTGGCCTTCGAGGAAAAGCGCAAGAAGCTCACGCAGGGCGACGAGCTGCCCGCGGGCGTGCTGAAGATGGTCAAGGTCTACCTGGCCGTCAAGCGCCGCCTGCAGCCCGGCGACAAGATGGCCGGCCGCCACGGCAACAAGGGTGTGGTGTCCAAGATCGTTCCGGTCGAAGATATGCCCTACATGGCCGACGGCACGCCTGCCGACATCGTGCTGAACCCGCTGGGCGTGCCCTCGCGCATGAACATCGGCCAGGTGCTGGAAGTCCACCTGGGCTGGGCCGGCAAGGGCCTGGGCCAGCGCATCGGCAACATGCTGCAGGAGCAGGCCAAGGCCGCCGAGATGCGCAAGTTCCTGGAAGAGGTCTACAACTCCCGGGGCCGCCAGGAGGACCTGAGCCAGCTCAGCGACGCCGATGTGATGGCCATGGCGGCCAACCTGACCACCGGCGTGCCCTATGCGTCCCCGGTGTTCGACGGTGCCTCCGAGGAAGAGATCAAGGACATGCTCAAGCTGGCCTATCCGGACGACATCGCCAAGGCCAAGGGCCTGACCGATACGCGCACCCAGGCCTACCTGTTCGACGGCCGCACGGGCGAGCGCTTCGAGCGCCCGACGACCATCGGCTACATGCACTACCTGAAGCTGCACCACTTGGTGGACGACAAGATGCACGCGCGCTCCACGGGCCCGTACTCGCTCGTCACGCAGCAGCCCCTGGGCGGCAAGGCCCAGTTCGGCGGCCAGCGTTTCGGTGAGATGGAAGTGTGGGCGCTGGAGGCCTACGGTGCGGCCTACGTGCTGCAGGAAATGCTGACCGTCAAGTCCGACGACGTGCAGGGACGCACCAAGGTGTACGAGAACATCGTCAAGGGCGAGCACTCGATCGAGGCCGGCATGCCGGAGTCGTTCAATGTGCTGGTCAAGGAAATCCGCTCCCTGGGCCTGGATATCGAGTTGGAACGCTCCTGATCGGGGCCGATTTATAAAAAAGTGAGCTGCTGGCGCTTGCCTGCATTCGGTTTTGATGGGATTTGGCCTGTAGATGGCCGCCCATCAAGCGCCGGCAGCTATGATTTTTGATGAAAAGGGAAAGAGTCACATGAAATCGCTACTCGACCTGTTCAAGCAATTCACGCCGGATGAGCATTTCGATGCCATCAAGATCGGCATGGCATCGCCCGAGAAGATCCGTTCCTGGTCCTTCGGCGAGGTAAAGAAGCCCGAGACCATCAACTACCGCACGTTCAAGCCCGAGCGCGATGGTCTGTTCTGCGCCAAGATCTTCGGCCCGATCAAGGACTACGAGTGCCTGTGCGGCAAGTACAAGCGCCTGAAGCACCGCGGCGTGATCTGCGAGAAGTGCGGCGTGGAAGTCACCCAGACCAAGGTGCGCCGCGAACGCATGGGCCACATCGACCTGGCCGCGCCCTGCGCCCACATCTGGTTCCTGAAGTCCCTGCCGTCGCGCCTGGGCCTGGTGCTGGACATGACGCTGCGCGACATCGAGCGCGTGCTGTACTTCGAAGCCTACGTGGTCACCGACCCCGGCATGACCCCGCTGAAGAAGTTCAGCATCATGAGCGAGGACGACTACGACGCCAAGCGCAAGGAATACGGCGATGAGTTCGTCGCCAAGATGGGCGCCGAGGGCATCAAGGACCTGCTCGAAGCCATCGACATCGAGACCGAGATCGAGCGCCTGCGCGGCGACCTGACGGGCTCCGAAGTCAAGGTGAAGAAGAACGCCAAGCGCCTGAAGGTGCTGGAGGCGTTCAAGAAGTCCGGCATCAAGCCCGAGTGGATGATCCTGGACGTGCTGCCCGTGCTGCCGCCGGACCTGCGTCCGCTGGTGCCGCTGGACGGCGGCCGCTTCGCCACGTCGGACCTGAACGACCTGTACCGCCGCGTCATCAACCGCAACTCGCGTCTGCGTCGCCTGCTGGAGCTGAAGGCTCCCGAGATCATCGCGCGCAACGAAAAGCGCATGCTGCAGGAAGCCGTGGACTCGCTGCTGGACAACGGCCGCCGCGGCAAGGCCATGACGGGCGCCAACAAGCGCGCGCTGAAGTCCCTGGCAGACATGATCAAGGGCAAGAGCGGCCGCTTCCGCCAGAACCTGCTGGGCAAGCGCGTGGACTACTCCGGTCGTTCCGTGATTACCGTGGGCCCGACGCTCAAGCTGCACCAGTGCGGCCTGCCCAAGCTGATGGCGCTGGAGCTGTTCAAGCCCTTCATCTTCTCGCGCCTGGAAGCCATGGGCATCGCCACCACCATCAAGGCGGCGAAGAAGGAAGTGGAAGCCGGCACGCCCGTGGTGTGGGACATCCTGGAAGAGGTCATCAAGGAGCACCCGGTCATGCTGAACCGTGCTCCCACGCTGCACCGTCTGGGCATCCAGGCCTTCGAGCCCATCCTGATCGAAGGCAAGGCCATCCAGCTGCACCCGCTGGTCTGCGCGGCCTTCAACGCCGACTTCGACGGCGACCAGATGGCCGTTCACGTGCCGCTGTCCGTGGAAGCGCAGCTGGAAGCCCGCACGCTGATGCTGGCCTCCAACAACGTGCTGTTCCCGGCCTCGGGCGAACCCTCCATCGTGCCGTCGCAGGACGTGGTGCTGGGCCTGTACCACGCCACCCGCGAGAAGATCAACGGCAAGGGCGAGGGCCTGATCTTCGCCGACACCGGCGAAGTGCAGCGCGCGCTGGACTCCGGCGAGGTGGAGCTGGCCACCAAGATCAACGTGCGCCTGACCGAGTGGACCAAGAACAAGGCCACGGGTGAGTTCGAGCCCGCCACCGCGCTGGTCGAGACCACCGTGGGCCGTGCCCTGCTGTCGGAGATCCTGCCCAAGGGCCTGCCGTTCTCCAACATCAACAAGGCGCTGAAGAAGAAGGAAATCTCCAAGCTCATCAACGTGAGCTTCCGCAAGTGCGGCCTGAAGGAAACCGTGGTGTTTGCCGACAAGCTGCTGCAAAACGGTTTCCGCCTGGCGACGCGCGCCGGCATCTCCATCTGCGTGGACGACATGCTGGTGCCGGAGCAGAAGACCGAGATCATCGGTCGCGCCGAGAAGGAAGTGAAGGAGATCGAGCAGCAGTATGTCTCCGGCCTGGTGACGGCCGGCGAGCGCTACAACAAGGTGGTGGACATCTGGGGCAAGGCCGGTGACGACATCTCCAAGGTCATGATGGACCACCTGAAGAAGGAAAAGACCATCGACCGCCACGGCAACGAGGTGGACCAGGAGTCGTTCAACTCCATCTACATGATGGCCGACTCCGGCGCCCGCGGCTCTGCAGCCCAGATCCGCCAGCTGGCCGGCATGCGTGGCCTGATGGCCAAGCCCGACGGCTCCATCATCGAGACGCCCATTACCGCGAACTTCCGCGAGGGCCTCAACGTGTTGCAGTACTTCATCTCCACGCACGGCGCCCGTAAGGGTCTGGCCGACACGGCGTTGAAGACCGCCAACTCGGGCTACCTCACGCGCCGCCTGGTGGACGTGACGCAGGACCTGGTGGTGACCGAAGACGATTGCGGCACCTCCAACGGCTCGCTGATGCGCGCCATCGTCGAGGGCGGCGAGGTGATCGAGTCGCTGCGCGACCGTATCCTGGGCCGCGTGGCGGCCGAGGAAGTGCTGCACCCCGAGACCCGTGGCGTGCTGGTGCCCGCGGGCCGCATGCTGGACGAGGACACGATCGAGGAGCTGGAAGCCGCCGGCGTGGACGAGGTCAAGGTGCGCACCGCGCTGACCTGCGAAACGCGCTTCGGCCTGTGCGCCAAGTGCTACGGCCGCGACCTGGGCCGCGGCGGCCTGATCAACCTCGGCGAGGCCGTGGGTGTGATTGCCGCCCAGTCCATCGGCGAGCCCGGCACGCAGCTGACCATGCGTACGTTCCACATCGGTGGTGCCGCATCGCGCGCCGCCATCGCGTCGAGCGTGGAGGCCAAGTCCAACGGCATCATCGGCTTCAACGCCACGATGCGCTACGTGACCAACACCAAGGGCGAGCTGGTGGTGATTGCCCGCTCCGGCGAGGTCATCATCCAGGACGAACATGGCCGCGAGCGCGAGCGCCACAAGGTGCCCTACGGTGCCACGCTGACGGTGAAGGCCGACCAGCAGATCAAGGCCGGCACCATCCTGGCCAACTGGGATCCGCTGACGCGCCCGATCATCACGGAATTCGCCGGCCAGGTGAAGTTCGAGAACGTCGAGGAAGGCCTCACGGTGGCCAAGCAGGTGGACGAGGTGACCGGCCTGTCCACGCTGGTGGTGATCGACCCCAAGCGCCGCGGCTCCGCCAAGGTGGTGCGTCCGCAGGTGAAGCTGATCGACGCCAACAACCAGGAAGTGAAGATCCCCGGCACCGACCACTCGGTGACCATCGGCTTCCAGGTGGGCGCCCTGATCCAGGTGCGCGACGGCCAGGACGTGGGCCCCGGCGAGGTGCTGGCGCGTATCCCCGTGGAAGGCCAGAAGACCCGCGACATTACCGGCGGTCTGCCGCGCGTGGCCGAGCTGTTCGAAGCCCGCAGCCCCAAGGACAAGGGCATGCTGGCCGAGATCACCGGCACGGTGTCCTTCGGCAAGGAAACCAAGGGCAAGGTGCGCCTGCAGATCACCGATCCGGACGGCAAGGTCTGGGACGAACTGGTGCCCAAGGAAAAGAACGTGCTGGTCCACGAAGGCCAGGTGGTCAACAAGGGCGAGTCCATCGTCGACGGCCCGGCCGACCCGCAGGACATCCTGCGCCTGTTGGGCATCGAGGAGCTGGCGCGCTACATCGTGGACGAAGTGCAGGACGTGTACCGTCTGCAGGGCGTGAAGATCAACGACAAGCACATCGAGGTGATCGTTCGCCAGATGCTGCGCCGCGTCGTGGTCGAGAACCCGGGCGAGTCCACCTACATCGCCGGCGAACAGGTGGAGCGTTCCGAGATCCTCAACACCAACGAGCGTCTGCAGTCCGAAGGCAAGATCCCCGCCACGTACTCCAACGTGCTGCTGGGCATCACCAAGGCCTCGCTGTCGACCGACTCGTTCATCTCGGCCGCTTCCTTCCAGGAAACGACCCGCGTGCTCACCGAGGCTGCCATCATGGGCAAGCGCGACGAGCTGCGTGGCCTGAAGGAAAACGTCATCGTGGGCCGCCTGATTCCGGCCGGTACCGGCCTGGCCTACCACCAGGCCCGCAAGGCCAAGGACGCCATGGACGAGGCCGAGCGCCGCGCCATCGCCGAAGCCGAGGAGGCCGAACTGGCCGGCATGGGCACCGAGGATGCGGCCGCCGAGATCGACGGCAGCGCCGACACGGCTGACTAAGCCGCCGACAGTCTCGCATCCCGTATGCGGGCACTGAATGCTCCCGGCTTGCCTGTCTGGCGGGCCGGGAGTTTCTTTTTTGTCTTGTTTCAAGTCACCTTGTGGTGGGAGGGGCCGCGCAGCGCGAGCGGGCGGCCCTGGTTGCGATCATGTTGACCACCTGGATTCTTCTGGCGCTGTTCCTGTTCTGGGCGGTGGGCGCCTACAACCGGCTCATCCGCCTGCGGTCGGCGGCCATTCAGGCCTTCGGCGGCCTGGACACGCACATGGTGCGGTGGATCGCCTTGCTGACCGAGTACGAGGCGGCGCGGGGCTCGCCTGATGCCCTCCGTGCCGCGCCGCCGGCCGGCGGGCATGACAACCACGCGGCCCTGTGGGCCGCGGCCACGCAGTTCGGGGCGTCGCTGGCCGTGGCGCGGGCCCGGCCGCTGGATGGCGGCGCGGCCGCGGCGCTGGCCGCCGCCGCGCAGGTGCTGGAAACCGCCTGGCAGAGCGTTCTGCGCGAGGCCGCCCAGGCCAGCGAGGGCGTCGCCCCGCCGGCACTGGCCCCCTGGGTGCAGCGGCGCGAACAGGTGGCGTTGCTGCGCGACCCGGCGCAGCGCTTGTTCAACGAGGCGGTCGTTCAATACAACCAGGCCATCGCACAGTTCCCGGCGAACCTGCTGGCCTGGCTGTTCGGCTTCAAGAAGGCGCAGACGCTGTGAGCATGCCCCCCGTCACCTCTCCGGCCCCCTCGCACGGATCCGCGGCAGCGCTGTGGAAGCTGCTGGACGCCACCGCCACGGCGCTGCAGGCCATATGCGCCGGCCAGTCAGGCACGGCGGCGCTGGACGCCGTGGACGCCCGCTTGCGCCCCGGCGTGCAGGCGCTGCTGTTCCAGGTGCTGCGCAACTTGGGCCGCGCCCAGGCGCTGCGCCGCCAGCTGGCGCCGCGCAACCCGCCGCCGCGCGTGGACGCGCTGCTGTGCACCGCGCTCGCGCTGGCCTGGGACCCTCTGGCCGCGCCCTATGAGCCGTTCACGCTGGTGAACCAGGCGGTGGAGGCGGCCAAGCGCAACCAGGCCACAAAGGCCCAGGCCTCGTTCGTCAATGCCTGCCTGCGGCGCTTTCTGCGTGAGCGCGATGCGCTGGTGGCCGCCACCGAGGGCGATGAGGTTGCCGTCTGGAACCATCCCGCGTGGTGGATCAAGCGCCTGCGGGCCGACCATCCCGGGCAGTGGCAGCAGATCCTGCAGGCCAACAACGCGCCCGCTCCCATGGTGCTGCGGGCTTCCAAGTTAAAAAGCACTCCAGCGCTTTACCAGAGAGCGTTGGCAGCTATGAATATTGAAGCGAGCCTGGTCGGTGACGGCGGGGTGGCCCTGCACCGCCCCGTGCCGGTCGGGCAGCTGCCAGGGTTTGGCGAGGGCGTGGTGTCGGTGCAGGACGCGGCCGCGCAGATGGCGGCGCCGCTGCTGCTCGACGGGCTGGATGCACAGCAGCCCTTGCGTCTGCTGGACGCCTGCGCGGCGCCCGGCGGCAAGACGGCGCACCTGCTGGAATGGGCGGCCGCGCTGCGGGCGCCGTGGCAGGTGACGGCGCTGGAGGTGGACGCGCAGCGCGCCGGGCGCATCCACGACAACCTGGGCCGCCTGGGGCTTGCGGCCCAGGTGCTCGTGGCCGACGCCGGCGCGCCCCAGGACTGGTGGCAGCAGGACTGCGACGGCGAGCCGTTCGACGCCATCTTGCTGGATGCGCCCTGCACGGCATCGGGCATCGTGCGCCGCCACCCGGACGTGCGCTGGCTGCGCCGCGACAGCGACGTGGCGCAGCTGGCCGCGCTGCAGGCGCGTCTGCTGGCTGCGCTGTGGCCGCTGCTGCGGCCGGGCGGACGCATGCTGTACTGCACCTGTTCGGTGTTCCGCGCCGAGGGGGAGGCGCAGATCCAGGCGTTTCTTGCACACAACACCGATGCGCATTTGCTGCCGTCGCCGGGCCATTTATTCCCGGGCAGCCCGGACAAGCGCGAGGTACTCCGGGACAATGGGCCGGGTGAGCACGACGGTTTCTTTTACGCATTGTTGCAAAAAGCCGCCGCCTGAGCGGGGCGCGCGCATCTGGCTGCACTGGTGTGCGGTGCTGGCCTGCCTGCTGGCGTTCTGGACGCCGCCGACGGCCGCGCGCGCGCAGGGCCATGGCGAGGTCACCCAGCTGCAGCTTGACCACACGGCCGACGGCCTGTTCCTCACGGCCGCACTGCAACTGGAGTTGCCGGAGCTGGTCGAGGACGCCCTCTACAAGGGCATCTCCATGTATTTCATCGCCGAGGCCGACGTGGTGCGCCAGCGCTGGTATTGGTCGGACAAGACCGTGGCCCGCGCCACGCGCTTTCTGCGCCTGAGCTACCAGCCCCTCACGCGCCGCTGGCGCCTGGTGCAGTCCTCCACGCCGTTCGCGCCCACCGGCCTGGGCGTGTCGCTGGGCCAGAGCTTCGATGAGCTGTCCGATGCGCTTTCGGCCATGCAGCGCATCGCCCGCTGGAAGATCGCCGACGAAGGCGTGCTCAGCGAGGAGACGCCCTATGTGGTGAACTTCCAGTTCCGCCTGGACATGTCCCAACTGCCGCGGCCGCTGCAGATCAGCGCCGTGGGCCGTTCGGGCTGGAGCATGGTGCTGGCGCACAGCACGCGCCTGCCCGCCGCGGAGGCCGCGCGATGAGCGCCGGCGAGACGCGTCCCGCAGGCTCCGCGCGCCGGGCGGCCAGCCGCGCGCGCGCCGTGCGCTGGGCCCTGGGGCTGGGCGCGGGCGTGATGTGCGCCATCGGCCTGGTGCTGCTGTTCCTGCTCACCCAGGCCACGAACAACCGGGCCCTGTACGAACGCAACTTCGCCTGGCTGCTGGGCGTGAACGTGCTGGTGGCCCTGGTGCTGCTGGCGGTGCTGGTCTGGGGCGCGGTGCGCCTGGGCGTGCGCCTGAAGCGGGGGCGCTTCGGCAGCCACCTGCTGATCAAGCTGGCGGGCATATTCGGTCTGGTGGGGGTGATTCCCGGGCTGCTGATCTATGTGGTGTCCTACCAGTTCGTGTCGCGGTCGATCGAGAGCTGGTTCGACGTCAAGGTCGAGGGGGCGCTGACGGCGGGCGTGAGCCTGGCCCGCGTCACGCTGGACACCATCGCCAGCGACCTGGCCACCAAGACCCGTACCGCCAGCAGCCAGCTGGGGCAGGTGCCCGACGCGGCGGCGGGCCTGGTGCTGGAGCGCATGCGCGACCAGCTGGGCGCCTCCGACCTAGTGCTGTGGAATGCCGCAGGCCAGGCCGTGGCCAGCGCCGGGCAGTCGCGCTATTCGCTCAATCCCGAGCGCCCGAGCGTTCAGCAGTTCCGCACGGCGCGGCAGGAGCGCATCGCGTTCCAGATCGAGGGGCTGGACGACATCAACGACCCGCTGGCCGCGGACAACGCGCGCGTGCGGGCACTTGTGCTGGTCGCCAACCCGGGCGTGGGCCTGCTGGCCGAGCCGCGCTTCGTGCAGGCCACGCTGCCGCTGCCCCAGGCCCTGGTGGCCAATGCCATCGCCGTGCAGGAGGCCAACCGCGAATACCAGGAGCGGGCGCTGGCGCGCGGCGGGCTGCGGCGCATGTACATCGGCACGCTCACGCTGAGCCTGTTCCTGGCCGTGTTCGGCGCGGTGCTGCTGGCCGTGGTGCTGGGCAACCAGCTGGCGCGCCCGCTGCTGGTGCTGGCGGACGGCGTGCGCGAGGTGGCGGCGGGCAACCTGTCGCCCAAGGCCGCGCTGCAGAGCAAGGACGAGCTGGGCGGGCTGACGCGCTCCTTCGCCCTCATGACGCAGCAGCTGGCCGAGGCGCGGGGTGCGGTCGAGCAAAGCATGGGCGAGCTGGAGGCGGCGCGCGGCAACCTGCAGACCATCCTGGACAACCTCACCTCCGGCGTCATCGTGCTCGACGGCCAGGGCGTGGTGCAGTCGTCCAACCCGGGGGCCACCCGCATCCTGCGCGCGCCGCTGGCGGCCTATGAGGGCAAGCCCCTGGCCGATGTGCCGGGCCTGGCCGACTTCGCGGCCGCGGTGCAGCGCCACTTCGACACCTTCTTGCGCGACCGCGACCACCACGGCGTGGGCCACTGGCAGCAGCCGTTCGAGCTGCACGCGTCGGGCGGCGGCGTGACCACGCAGGGCACCAGCCTGGTGGCGCGGGGCGCGGAGCTGCCCGACCACGCGCGCCTGCTGGTGTTCGAGGACATTTCCGAGATCGTCTCGGCCCAACGCGCCCAGGCCTGGGGCGAGGTGGCGCGGCGCCTGGCGCATGAGATCAAGAACCCCCTGACGCCCATACAGCTATCGGCCGAACGGCTGGAACTCAAGCTCACGGGCAAGCTGCCCGACGCCGAGCAGGCCGTGCTGACCAAGTCGGTCAAGACCATCGTGGACCAGGTGGACGCGATGAAGCGCCTGGTCAACGAGTTCCGCGACTACGCCCGCCTGCCCGCCGCCGAGCTGCATCCGCTGGATCTCAATGCGCTGGTCTCCGACGTATTGCAGCTCTATGGCGCCGAAACGGCGAAGGTGCCCGTGGAGGCCGAGCTCGATCCGCGTTGCCCGCCCATTTCCGGCGACGCCCAGCAACTGCGCCAGGTGGTGCACAACCTGCTGCAGAATGCGCAGGACGCGACGCAGCAGGCCGCAGAGCCTGGCGGCCAGCCAACGGCCGCGGTGCGCATCAGCACGCGCTGGAGCGAGTCGGCTAAGCGCGTGCGGCTGGTTGTTTCCGATTGCGGGGCGGGCTTTCCGCCGCACATCCTGCAGCGCGCGTTCGAGCCCTATGTCACTACCAAGGCACGCGGCACGGGCCTGGGCCTGGCAGTCGTCAAAAAAATCGCCGACGAGCATGGCGCGCGGATCGATTTGGTCAACCGCATGGAAGGCGGCGTGGTGATGGGCGCTCAAGTGTCGCTATCATTCGCCCCTGAATCGGCGGTGGCGCTCTAACACAACACCGCGGCACGTGCAGCAAGGGTGCATCTATACACATGGCAAACATTCTGGTGGTCGACGACGAGCTGGGTATCCGGGACCTGTTGTCAGAAATCCTGAACGACGAGGGGCACAGCGTAGACCTTGCCGAAAACGCCACGCAGGCACGCAGCGCGCGTCTGGCCAGCAGCTACGACTTGGTGCTGCTGGACATCTGGATGCCGGACACAGACGGCGTTTCGCTGCTCAAGGAATGGGCCATGGCCGGCATGCTGACCATGCCCGTGATCATGATGAGCGGGCACGCCACCATCGACACGGCCGTGGAAGCCACCCGCATCGGCGCGTTCTCGTTTCTTGAGAAGCCCATCACCATGCAAAAGCTGCTCAAGGCGGTTGAGCAGGGCCTGGCGCGCAGCATTCCCAGTTCACAGCAGCCATCGGCCGCAACGGCGGTTCCTCATACGGCTGCCGCGCATTCGTCCGATACCAATGCCATGGTCAACGGCGCTGCGCCCGCGGTACCGGTAATGCCCATGGCTGAACAGGCTCCCTTGTCTCACCAGGGATTTAATCTCGATCGCCCGCTGCGCGAAGCGCGCGACGGGTTTGAAAAGGCCTATTTCGAGTTCCACTTGGCCCGCGAGGGCGGCTCCATGACCCGCGTGGCGGAAAAGACGGGGCTTGAGCGCACGCACCTGTACCGCAAGCTGCGCCAACTGGGCGTGGATCTGGGGCGCAACAAGCGCAACGGCTGATTCGCAGATATTTTTCATGCCTTGGCATAGGTCCTGTTTTTTCGAGCTATAATTCAAGGCTCAGGCCCGGTAGCTCAGTTGGTAGAGCAGAGGATTGAAAATCCTTGTGTCGGCGGTTCGATTCCGTCCCAGGCCACCATATCAAAAACGCCTCAGCACCCTTCGGGTTCTGAGGCGTTTTGCATTTCCGTAACCATTAGATGCATGCCACGGAGCTGCCGCGGCCATGTGCGCCACAGCCCGGTGTCACGTGAAGCTGCGTGCTTTGGACTACAGTGTTCTGCATGGATGACTATTCACGCTCTCTTTCGCTTTCCGGGGCCTCCAACTTTCGCGACCTGGGTGGGTATGTCGGGGAGGAGGGTCGTACCGTGCGGTGGCGCAGGCTTTTCCGGTCCGACCATCTGGCGGGGCTGACGCCCGAGGATGCCCGTGTGCTGGCGGGGCTGGGATTGACGCGCACCGTGGATTTCCGGGGACAGGCGGAGAGTGCGGCGCTGGCATATGCCCTGCCGGAGGTGCGCTACCACGCGCTGCCCATCGAGCCTACGGTGGTGCAGCGGGCCAAGGAGATGGCGATAGCGGGCCACCAGATCACGGCGCCGATTGCGGTGGGGCTGATGCAGGACACCTACCGGGCCTTCGTGTCCGACAACGCGGAGCAGTTTGCCGGGCTCTTCGAGCAATTGCTGGCCGATGACACGCCGCTGGTGTTCCATTGCACGGCGGGCAAAGACCGCACGGGGTTTGCCGCCGCATTGATCCTGCTGGCCCTCGGGGTGTCGCGCGAGGTGGTGATGCAGGACTATCTGCTCACCAATGGCTTGTACCGCCGCCCGGCGGGGCTGAAGAGCTCCGCGCCGGAGGCCGTGCTGAACGTGATTTGGCGCGTGCAGGAGGATTTTCTGCAGGCGGCGTTGCAGGCCGTGGAGCACGACCATGGTGGCATGCAGCAGTACCTGTCGCAGCGCCTCGGCGTGAATGAAGCGGCGCGCAAGCGCTTGGCGGACCTTTACCTGCAGCCGCGCGTGGCGTGATGCCGCCGCGCGGCAGGCCTGCCGCAGGCAAAGAAAAAGCAGCCCGCGGGCTGCTTTTTCTTTGGGGGCGTTGTGCCGATCAGAGCGTGGCGTCCTTGAGCTTCTTGAGGGCGCGGGTCTTGATCTTGACCGATGCGGGCTTGGCCGGGAACCAGCGCTCTTCGCCCGTGAACGGATCCTTGCCGAAGCGCTTTTTCTTGGCAGGCACCTGCTGCAGGCCGATCTTCAGCAGACCGGGCAGCGTGAACTCGCCGGAGCCCTTCTTGTGCACGGAGCCGAGGATGGCCGTCTCCAGCGCCGCGAGCACGGCCTTGGCGGCCTTGGGCTCGACGCCGGCTTGCGTGGCCAGGTGGGCGACCAGGGCCGTCTTCGTGAAGGGCTCCTTCACGGGCTTGAGTGCAGCTGGTGCAGCGGGCGCTGCGACCTTCTTCACGGCGGCCTTCTTGGCGGGTGCCGCAACCTTCTTGGCGGCGACGGTCTTCTTCACCGGTGCGGTGGTTTTCTTTGCAGTTGCCATGGTGCTGGATATTTTTTGAATGTCGGAATGCATGCCAGTCAAGCTGGTGCCCGAATTCTAGGCGGTGTCTGTGCGCGCAGTGGCAGTATTCATGCGGGTTTGCACGAGAAAACCACGCATTGACGGGGTTTGAGGGGCATGCGCAGGAGGTGTGCGCGCTGGCGCGATGCGGGGCATTGGCGGTAAGCTGTCGGCCACAGTCCCATTCCCACGCACAGGAGCGGCCATGAGCGATACCTCCCCCTTCGGCTTCGGGCGCTTCGTCCCGGGCTTCGACTTCCTGCAGAGCCTGGCCAAGGGCGCCGCCGCAGGCATGCCGGCCATGCCCGCGCTGTCGGGCTGGGTGGCGCCCACCGTGAGCGTGGAAGAGCTCGACAAGCGCATCCAGGAGCTCAAGGCCGTGCAGTTCTGGCTGGAGCAGAACGCGCGCGCGATCGCCGCCACCGTGCAGGCGCTGGAGGTGCAGAAGATGACGCTGGCCACGCTGCAGGACATGAACATGGCCATGGGCGACCTGGCCGGCACGTTTGGCGCCGCGCGCGCCGCAGCCGACAGCAAGGCGGGGCGCGCGGCTACCGCGGCTGCCGCGGCGCCTGCGGCATCGCCCGCGCCGCCGCCCGACGAGCCCCCGCCAGCGGCGGCGTCGGCGTCCGCAGCCCCCGGCATGGTGGACCCGATGCAATGGTGGGGCGCGCTGACCAGCCAGTTCCAGCAGATCGCGGCCAATGCAATGCAGGATGCGGGTTCGCACCAGGCGGCGTTCGAGGCCACGCGCGAGATGGCCAGCGGCGCCCTCAAGACGGCCACCGACATGGCCGCGCAGATGGCGGCGCAGGGCATGCAGGGCGCGCGCGCCGCGACCGCGGACCCGGACGCCCCCAAGGCCAAGGCTGCCGCCAAGCCACGCACCGCAGCACGCAAGGCCGCCCCCGCAGCCAAGAAAGCTGCCGCACCCCGTGCGCGGCGCGCTCCGGGCTGACGCAGGGCCGCACGCCGCGGCCTCACACATGCACCAGGGGTGATCGATGAAGCTCTTTCCCAATGCCCACGCCACCCATCCGCAATGGCGCATGGCCGCCGCGCTGGCGCTGGCGCAGCTCAAGGCCCAGATGGCCTTGCCGCAGTACGCGGCGGCGCCTTCCCTGGGCCTGCTCTACATCACGGACCACTACGCGGACGACGCCGCGGCGCTGCTGTGCTATCTGGAGGCTGAGCTGCCCTCGATCACGGACTGGTGCGGCACCGTGGGCGTGGGCGTGGCGGGCAACAACGCGGAGCATTTCGACGAACCCGCGCTCTCGCTCATGCTGTGCGACCTGCCGCGGGCGCAGTACCGCGTGTTCTCCGGCGTCGCGCCCCTGCCGCACGGCGTGCCACGTCCGGGCGAACCGGCCTTTGCCGCCCACAAGGCGCTGGTGCATGCCGACGGCCACACGCCCGAGCTGCAGGAGCTGCTGGCCGAGATGGCGGAGCGCACCGACAGCGGCTACCTGTTCGGCGGCGTGGCCGCTAGCCGGGGGCGCAGCGTGCAGTTCGCGCTGCACGAGGGTGGCGATGCGGCCGTAGGCGGCGTGCTCCATGGCGGCCTGTCGGGCGTGGCCTTTGGCTCGCAGGTGGATCTGGTCTCGCGTGTCACGCAGGGCTGCCAGCCCATCGGCCCGCTGGCCACGATCACCGCGGCGCAGGACAACGTGGTGCTGGAACTTGACGGCGAGCCTGCGCTGGATGTGCTGCTGGACACCCTGGGAGTGACCCTGGTGGGCGACCCGCAGCCCGCGCTGCGCGCGGTGCGCGCCACCCTGGTTGGCCTGGTGGATGCCGGCGCGCCGGCGCAGCAGCGCACGGGCCACTTTGGCGCCGACACGCGGGTGCGCCACATCGTGGGGCTGGACGCCACGCGCAACGGCGTGGCCCTGGCCGAGCCGGTGGAGGTGGGCATGCGCCTCGCGTTCTGCCAGCGCCATGCGGCCGCGGCGCGTGCCGACCTGATGCGCATCTGCGCCGAGATCCGTGAGGAGCTTGCGCCCCAGCTCGAGGCCGAGCAGGCCCGGCCCTTGCGGGGCGCCGCCACGGGCGCCGAGCCGGCGGGCGCGCGCCGCATCGCCGGCGCCGTCTACGTGAGCTGCTCGGGCCGCGGTGGCCCGCACTTCGGCGGCCCGGGTGCGGAGCTGCAGATCGTGCGCCATGCGCTGGGCGATGTGCCGCTCGTGGGCTTCTTCGCCGGGGGCGAGATTGCCGCCCACCGGCTCTATGGCTACAGCGGCGTGCTTACCGTGTTTGCCCGCCCCGCCGTAGATGCTTGAGGTCTTTGAGGCTTGCAGCGACCGTCCATCAAGCGTAATTAGCTATTAAATAAATAGCATATGGTGGTGGCTCAGGTGGTGAGCGCCGCCGGCCGTGCGCCGCATGCGGGCCGGGGCAGGCCGCAGAAGGCAAAGTCCAGCTCGGGCGCCAGCCCGCTGACGATGCGCGCGATGGATTTGCCCGAGCCGCAGGCATGCGTCCAGCCCAGCGTACCGTGGCCGGTGTTGAGGAACAGGTTGCCGTACCGCGTCTTGCCGATCAGCGGCACATTGCTCGGCGTGGCCGGGCGCAGGCCGGTCCAGAACTGGGCCTGGCTGGCGTCGCCCGCGCCGGGAAAGAGCTGCTCCACACGGCGCACGATGGCCTCGCAGCGCACGGTGTTCAGCTCGCGCCCGTAGCCGTTCAGCTCGGCCGTGCCGGCCACGCGCAGCACGTCGCGGCCGGGCTGGCCGTCGCGCTGCGCGCCGGTGTAGCGCGAGAACACCAGCTTGTATTCGTCGTCCGTCAGGCTCACCGCGTAGGCGGCGGCCGCATCGCGCACGGGCAGCGTCACCGAATAGCCCTTGGCCGGGTAGATGGGCAGGCGCAGGCCCAGCGGCTGCGCCAGCAGCGGGCTGAACGAGCCCAGCGCCAGCACGTAGACGTCGCCGTGCACGCGCTCGTAGCGGCCGGTCTCGTCGGTGATCTCCACATGGTCGATGGCGCCGCCCGCCTGGCGCAGCGCCGTGATGTGGCAGCCCAGGCGAAACCGCACGCCCGCCGCCTGCGCCACGCGGGCCAGCTCGCGGGTGAACAGGTTGGCGTCGCCCGACTCGTCCTCGGCCGTGTAGGTGGCACCCGCCAGCAGCGGGCGGATGTGCGCGAGCGCGGGCTCGATGCGCACGGCCTCGTCGGCGCTCACCACGCGGCGGTCGCAGCCCAGCGCGCGCATCTGCTCGGCGGGGGCCAGCGCGCCCTCGAATTCCTGGGCGCTGGTGTAGAAGTGCAGGATGCCCTGCGCGCGCTGGTCGTAGCGCAGGCCCGCGTCCTGGCGCAGCTGCTGCAGCGTGCTGCGGCTGTAGCTGCCCAGGCTCACGATCTGCTCGATGTTGTGGCGCGTGCGCGCGGGCGTGCATTCGCGCAGAAACTGCAGGCCCCAGAGCCACTGGCGCATGTCGGCGCGCAGGCGAAACAGCAGCGGCGCGTCTTCCCGGCCCAGCCACTGCAGCACCTTGAGCGGCGCGCTGGGATTGGCCCAGGGCTCGGCATGGCTCACGGAGATCTGGCCGCCGTTGGCGAAGCTGGTCTCGGCGCCGGGCGCGGCCTGGCGGTCGATGACCGTGACCTCGTGGCCGAGTTGCTGGAGGAAATACGCAGAAGTGGTGCCGACAACGCCGGCACCGAGAACGATCACGCGCATGGTTTACAAGCCTTTTTCAAGGTTTGCACAGACTGGGCGCGCGCGAGCAGCTATTGAATGCATAGCGAACAGCGGGCGCGACATGGCCTGGCTGCCGCTCCCCCTGTCCTTGGTACCTGAGAGATTCACGCCGCACGACCCGCGCGGTGCTTGCTCCTTCGGTGCGCCACGGCGGGCGTGGCGGCTCTCCAGACGGCTGTGTTGGTGTGCAGTACGGAACCTGAGCGTGTATGGGAGTTTGCGCCTTCGGTGAAACGGCGAGGGGCCGTCTGCTCTCCTGCGTGGCGCATCGTACCAGCGGACATGCGCCGCGGGAATGCGGCGCGGGCGCGATGTCAGTGGCGGTAGGGATTGTCCGGACGGCGGTCGTAGCGGTTGCGCACGCCGTCACCGTCGCGGTCCCAGCCGCCGGCCGCGTAATGCCAGCGGCTGCCGCGCCGCTCCCAGTGCGGCTGGCGGTAGTGGTAGCCCGGGCGCACGCGTATCCATTGGCCTGGCACCCAGACATGGCGGTGGCCGCGCGACTCCCAATGGCCCTGCGACCACACCATGCCGCGGCGCGGCGGCGGCACGCGCTCGTAGCGCGGCGGTGGAGGCGGCGGGTAGTGGGCGACCTGCGCCTGGTGCATGGGGTAAGGGGGCGAGCCGGCCTGGATCACGACGGTGGCGCCCGCGGCGGCATGGGCGGCGCCGGCGGCAGCGAGCGTCAGTGCGGCCAGGCTGGCGGCGGTGAAGAGGGTGCGGGCCATGGTGTTCTCCTGTGGGTGGGCGTGCGGCGGATGCCGCGCCGTCTGGAGTCCATGGTGCCCCGCGCAGGTCAACGCGCGGAAAGCGTTGGTGACCGCCCGGAAAACGGTTGTGAGCAGCTGTGTTGGCGGTGGTCTTTTATGTAAAAAGTACTTGCAGCGCTTGCCAGTAATGCGCTGGTAGCTATTGATTCAGGAGCTTTTGGCGGGCGCCGTGCGGCGCATGGCGGCGAAGGCCTCGAACTCCCAGCTGCGCATCGCCAGCAGCAGGGTGTAGCCCTCGCGCTCGCGCTCGGGCAGGCGCTGGTCGGCCAGGTGCTGCTGCGCGAAGTCCTGCGCCACGCGCTGCAGGCGCTCCATGAAGGCCGGCGCCAGGCTGCGGCCGATGGCGCCATGCACCAGCAGCACGCCCTCGCCGGGGCCGTCGAAGCCGCCGTTGAAATAGTCCAGCAGGGCATGGTCGCGGAAGTAGTGCATCACCGGCCCGTGCGGGCGCCAGCGGAAGGTCTTGGCGAGCTTGAGGCGGTAGCGGTTGAGCGGCCGCAGTTCGATGATGCCGATGCGGTCGAGCTGCGCGAGGTACTTGATGCCCTCGGCCTCGCTGAGCCGGTAGGCGCCCACGATCTGCTCCAGCGTCCACTGGCTGAGCACGCAGATCGCCATGAGCAGCAGCTTCTTGTCGGCCACCACGGCCCGCTCCTGGTCGAGGCTCAGCTCGCTGAGCAGGGGCTGGCTTTCGGCCACGCGGCGCGCCAGGTCGGCGAAGTCGAGCCGCAGCGCCCGGCAGATGGCGTCGATGCGCGACAGCGGCATGTCGCCCTTGGCCAGCATGCGCTTGACGCTGGACTCGGCCATGCCGATGGCCCGGGCCAGATCGGCATAGGTCATCTGGGCGGCCTTCAGCTCTTTCTTCAGGGCGGTGACGAGGTCGGCGGTGGTGCTCATGGGTATCGATTATGGATACCTGCGGCGCTCGGGGTTTGTTCTGGTGCATTCAGGCAATGCCTCAAAAGCTGTGCCTGCCGACACTGCGCGCCATGGCGTCCCGCAGGGGGGCGCCCTTGAGCGAAGGAGTGCGCGATGCACCTGTGGATCCTTTCCGCCCAGCGCCTGCGCTGGCTCCTGGCCGCCGTGGTGGCCGTTTTCCTGGGCTTGGCCTGGGGCCTGCCCCCGCTGGCGCAGGCGCCCCACTACCACGCCTTTGCCGACCAGCGCGCCTGGGCCGGACTGCCCTGCGCGCTGGATGTGCTGAGCAACGCCGCTTTCGTGTTGGCCGCGCTGGCGGGGGCCTGGGCGCTGAGCGGGCCACGGGCGCGGCGCCTGCCCGCTGCACAGCGCGCCCTGGCGGCCATGTTCTTTGCCGGCCTGGCGCTGACGGGCGGCGTCTCGGCCTGGTACCACTGGGCGCCGCACGACGCCACGCTGTGGTGGGACCGCTTTGGCATGCTCTGGGCCTTTGCCGGGCTGCTGGGCCTGGCTGTCTCCACCCGCGTGGATGGCCGCACGCCTTGGGCCGTTGTGGCCGCCGTGCTGCTGGGGGGCGTGGCCGCGCTGCAGGCGTGGGCGGCCACGGGCAACCTGCTGCCCTGGGCGGTGCTGCAGGGCGGGGGCGTGCTGGTGTTGCTGGGGCTGGCCTGCGTGGCGCCACTGCCGGGTGCGCCGCCGGTGCGCTGGGGTGCGGTGGTGGCGCTGTATGCCGTGGCCAAGGCGCTGGAGGCCGGTGATGCTGCCGTGTTTGCCGCCACCCATGCGGTGGTGTCCGGGCACAGTCTCAAGCATGTGGTGGCCGCCGCCGCAGCGCTGCCGGTGGCGTGTGCGCTGCGGCCGTGGGTCACTGGGAGCGAGGGCACAATCGCCAGCCTGCCTTTGCGCGCCGCAAGGGCGTTCACCATCCAGCGAGGGAGTGCACGATGAGCCGAGTCCAGGCCAACCCGGATGCCGCGTTCGTGGCCCATGACGGCCACCCCAACCAGTTCGCCCTGCTGCGCCAGCGCCGCTTCGCGCCGTTTTTCTGGACGCAGTTTGCCGGCGCGGCCAACGACAATCTGTTCAAGTTCGCGTTCACCGTGATGGTGACCTACCAGCTCAGCGTGTCGTGGATGCCGCCCGCCATGGCGGGCCTCGTGATCGGGGCGCTGTTCATCCTTCCGTTCCTGCTGTTCTCGGCCACGGCGGGGCAGCTCACCGACAAGTACGAGAAGACGCGCATCATCCGCTTCGTGAAGAGCCTGGAGATCGCCATCATGCTGGTGGCGGCCACGGGCTTCCTGCTGGACAGCGCGGCCGTGCTGCTGGCCTGCGTGTTCCTCATGGGGCTGCACTCCACGCTGTTCGGGCCGGTGAAGTTTGCCTACCTGCCGCAGGCGCTCAACGAACGCGAGCTGACGGGCGGCAACGGTATGGTGGAGATGGGCACCTTCGTGGCCATCCTGCTCGGCAACGTGGCCGGGGGGCTGCTGGTGGCCATTCCGCAGATCGGCCACGCCAGCGTGGCCGTGGCCTGCCTGACCCTGGCCGTGCTGGGGCGCCTGGTGGCGCAGTGGATTCCGCCGGCGCCGGCCACCGACCCCGGCCTCACCGTCAACTGGAACCCGGTGAGCGAAACCTGGCGCAACCTCAAGCTGGCGCACGGCAACCGCGTCGTGTTCCGCTCGCTGCTGGGCATCTCGTGGATGTGGTTCTTCGGCGCGGTGTTCCTCAGTCAGTTCCCCAGCTTTGCCAAACAGGTGCTGCACGGCGATGAGCAGGTCGCCTCGCTGCTGCTGGTGGTGTTCTCGGTGGGCATCGGCATCGGCTCGCTGCTGTGCGAGGTGCTCTCGCGCCGGCATGTGGAGATCGGCCTGGTGCCGCTGGGCGCCATCGGAATGAGCGTGTTCGCCATCGACCTGTACTTCGCCTCGCGCAGCTTGCCGGCCGCCGATGTCATGGGCCTGGCCCGCTTCGTGGCGCAGCCCGCGCACTGGCGCGTGATGCTCGACCTGCTGCTGCTCAGCCTGTTCGCGGGCCTGTACAGCGTGCCCATGTACGCGCTGATCCAGATGCGCAGCCAGCCCACGCACCGCGCGCGCATCATCGCGGCCAACAACATCCTCAACGCGCTGTTCATGATCGCCAGCTCCGTGCTCGCGGGCGCGCTGCTCGCGGCGCACTTCACGGTGCCGCAGATCTTCCTGTTCACGGGCATCGCCAACGCGGTGGTGGCGTTCTACATCTTCATGCTGGTGCCCGAGTACCTGCTGCGCTTCGTGGCCTGGGTGCTGTCGCGCTGCATCTACCGCTTCAAGGTGCGCGGCGACGAGCACATTCCCACCACCGGTGCGGCCATCCTGGCGTGCAACCATGTGAGCTTTGTCGATGCCGTGCTGCTCATGGCCGCCAGTCCCCGGCCCATCTACTTCATCATGGACCACCGCATCTTCCGCATCCCCGTGCTGGGCGCTTTGTTCCGCCTGGCCAAGGCCATCCCCGTCGCGCCGCAAAAGGACGATGCCGCCACCTACGAGGCGGCCTTCGAGCGCGCCGCGCAGGTGCTGCGGGACGGCGACCTGCTGGCCATCTTCCCCGAGGGCGGCATCACGCGCGATGGGCAGCTGCAGGAGTTCAAGGGCGGCCTCATGAAGATCCTCGAGCGTGCCCGTGCCGATGGGGTGGAGGCACCCGTCGTGCCCATGGCGTTGACGAACCTCTGGGGCTCATTTTTCAGCCGCATCGAGCAGGGCGGGGCCATGGTGCGGCCGTTCCGGCGTGGCCTGTTCAACCGCGTGGGGCTGAACGTGGGCGTGCCGGTGGCTGCCGCCGAGGTGCAGCCTGCCGCACTGCGCGCACGGGTGGGGCAATTGCTCGCGTCATAAGCCGGTGTCGGGTATCTTGAAGCGATACCTGGCGGACTTTCTGGTGGGACCCCTGCATTGAATGCGATGCTTGGCCCGCGCAGGGCCGCACCATGCCGGCCATGTTCAACAGCGGCCCACGGGTCCCAAGCACCATGCACAACTCTCCCTTGCCCATCCAGCGCGACACGCGCGCCTGGCAGTTCCAGGTCTGGGTCTCTTTCGGTATCGCCGTGTTCTTGTGTGGCACGGGCCTGGCCTGGCTGCCGGGCGAGCGGCTGGAGGTGGCCTTCATGTTCATGGGCTATGTGTTCTGCCTCTCGGCCGCCTTCGTGCTTGCCAAGTTTGTGCGTGACAACCAGCACACGCACCGCGGTGCGGGCCGCGGCGGCAAGGACGTGCCGCTGTGGAAGCTGGTGGTCTGGGGCGGCTTTGCCGTGGCCATGGGGCTGACGGGCTGGGGCCTGTGGGGCATGGCGATCAGCGCCACCTACAAGGCCTTCCTGGGCGTGAGCTGGCTTTACCTGATCACCACCGCCTTCACGTTGGCCAAGATGCTGCGCGACCGCCACGAGGCCGACCTGGCCGAGGCGCACCTGCGGGGCCGCCGCGAGGCCGCCGCCGAGCAATGAACCCGTTCCAGGAGACCCACATGAGCGTTTCGATTCGCAAGACCCTGGCCGGCGCGCTGCTCGCGCTGAGCCTGTCCGCCGGCGCGGCGCTGCCCGCCCGGGCGCAGAGCGAGGCATCGGCCGCGCTGTCGCTGATGCCCCTGGCCTCCGTGGTGGTGGCCTCGGGCGCGGCGTCGGCCACGGCGGGGGCCGTGGTGGCCCTGCCGGCCGCGCTGTCGGTGGGCGGCGCGGTGCTCACGGTGCAGGCCGTCGAGGCCTCGGCCACCGGCACGGTGTACCTGCTGGAGCGCGCGTCGGACGGCGCCCGGGCCAGCGTGGAGGTGTCGGGCCGCGCCGCTTCCGCCGCGGCCCACGGCGTGGGCACGGTGGTGGCGTGCAGCGTGATCGGCACCGGCGTGATCCTGTCGGCCGCGGGCGAGGTGCTGGCCTTCGTGCCCAACGCGCTGGGCCGTGCGCTGCTGCACAACGAAAGGCTGTGACCATGCGCCATCGTTGTGTGATGCTGGCCGCTGCCCTGGCGCTGGTGGCCACCGGCGCGCACGCCGGCCGCCCGTGCGAGCCGCGCCGGCCCACGGTGCAGACGATAGAGCGCGGCATGCAGCTCGCCGAGCGCACGGCGCGCGCGCTGGACGCCAGCGGCGCCAGCGTGGTGCTGCTGGCCCGCGCGGGGCAGGACCTGTCGGCATACGGGCTTCGCTACTCGCACCTGGGCTGGGCCTACCGGACGCCCGAAGGGCCGTGGCGCGTGGCGCACAAGCTCAACGAATGCGGCACCGTCAGTGGCTTCATCTACCGCCAGGGGCTGGGGGAGTTCTTCCTGGACGACCTCTGGCGCCACGAGGCCGTGTGGGCCGTGCCCGCCCCCGAGGTGCAGCAGCGCCTGCTGGCCGTGCTGGGCGACGGCGCGCGCACCACCGCGCTGCAGCAGCGCCCCTACAGCATGGTGAGCTACGCCTGGGGCACGAAGTACCAGCAGTCCAACCAGTGGGCGCTGGAAACGCTGGCCGCCGCCATGGAGCCCGCCGGCGTGCGTACGCGCGAGCAGGCCCAGGCCTGGCTGCGCTTCAAGGGCTACGAGCCCACCGCGCTGAAGATCGGGCCGCTCACGCGCCTGGGCGGGCGCATGACGGCGGCCAACATCGCCTTCGACGACCATCCGCCCGCGAAGCGCTTTGCCGACCGCATCGAGACGGTGACGGTGGACTCGGCGCTGGCCTGGCTGCAACGGGCGCAGCTGGCGGCAGAGCCCCAGGTGCTGCGGCTGCCGGGGCGCTGATGCCGCACAATTCAAGTGAAAATGGCCTGTGGCGCTTTATTCATAAGCGCAGACAGCTATTAAATTGATAGTAAACCGAGTGAGGAGCACATGAGCAAATCCCTGCGACTGTCCGAAAAATGGTTCCGCCGCGGCCTGTGGCTGGTGGCCTTCGTGTTCGCCAGCTTTCTGATCGGCCTGGGCGGCACCGTTGTGGGCGATCTGCCCAAGGTCGAGACGCCGCTGCGCCTGGACGACTTCCTGGACCAGCCCGCGGCCACGGCCCTGCGCAACCAGGTCAGGGAGGCGCACCAGGCCGAGCAGGACGCGCAGACCGCGCTGGAGCAGGCGCAGCTGCAGCGCAGCAAGGCGCGCAGCGAGACCCAGGCCGCGCGCGAGACCTTCAACAACTGGCTGGCCACGCGCAGCGCCACCCAGCGCGCCGACCACGACCCCGAGGTCGTGGCGCGCACGCAGGGGCTGGACCAGCTCAAGCTGGCCGAGCGCCGGACGCAGCAGGCGGTTGAAAAGGAGCAGCAGGCCGCGCTGGACGCCCGCCAGGCTGCCGCCGCCGCGCAGGAGCGGCTGAACCGGCTGGAGGCCGACGGCCATGTGAAGCTCGCGGCCGAGCGCCGCAAGGTCGAGCTGCGCGTGTTCCTGTACCGCCTGGTGCTCACGCTGCCGCTGCTGGCCATCGCGGGCTGGCTGTTCGTGAAGAAGCGCAAGGGCACCTACTGGCCGTTCGTGTGGGGCTTCATCTTCTTCGCGCTGTTCGCGTTCTTCGTGGAGCTGGTGCCGTATCTGCCGAGCTACGGCGGCTACGTGCGCTATGCGGTGGGCATCGCCATCACGGTGCTGGTGGGGCGCTACGCCATCGTGGCGCTGAACCGCTACCTCGAGCGCCAGACGCAGGCCGAATCCCTGCCCGAGCAGGAGCGCCGCAAGGAGCTGGGCTACGACGCGGCACTGGCGCGCCTGGCCAAGGGCGTGTGCCCGGGCTGCGAGCGGGCCGTGGACCTGAAGAACGAGACGATCGACTTCTGCCCGCACTGCGGCATCGGCCTGTTCGACCACTGCGGGCACTGCAGCACGCGCAAGAGCGCGTTTGCACGCTTTTGCCATGCCTGCGGCGTGTCGGGCGAGCGGGCTCGGCATGAGTCCGCGCCCTCGGCCACGGCCGGATAAGCGGTGCGTGGGCCATCGTGGTGGGGATAATCGCGCCAAGTCCACGGGGCGCCACGGTGGCACCCTGCCGCCGCAGAGTCCATGGAACGCCGCCATAACCCCGCCCCGCCCCTGTGGGCGCCCATTCCGCCCTCGGCGCATGCCGACAGCGTGGCCCATCGCCAGCGCTGGCAGCGCCGCAGCTGGCGTTCCAGGCGCTGGTGATGCTGATCGTCTTCAGTGCCGACGGCTTTCTCGCGCGCAGCCGCCTCAGCTTCTACGTGACCTGGGTGCTCACGCTGGCCGCCGCCGGCGCGGCCATCGTGTGGGTGGGGCCGGACATGCGCATGCCCACCGCCAGCCTGGCGGGCCAGCTGCTGACCGTGGGCGTGGTGCTGGGGGCCGTGGCGCGCTGCATTGGCCTGGTGACCTACTTTCGCAGCGTGCAGTACCGGCTGGGGCAGGCGCTGGCCCGCATCGAGGACCTGGTGCGCAGCGACGAGCTCACGGGCCTGGCGAACCGCCGGGGCGTGATGGAGGCCTTGCGCGGGCACCAGGAGCAGGCCGCGCGCGAGAGCCTGCCGCTGAGCGTGGCGCTGCTGGACGTGGACCATTTCAAGCGCATCAACGACGATGCCGGCCATGACGCCGGCGACCGCGTGCTGCACGCGCTGGGCGGCCTGCTGAAGGCGCAGATGCGCGCGACGGACTGCGCGGGGCGCTACGGGGGCGAGGAGTTCCTGCTGGTCCTGCCCGGCACCACCGGGGAGCAGGCGCGCGAGGTGCTGGAGCGGCTGCGGGCCTGCATCGAATCGGCGGACTGGGCGGCGGTCTGCCAGGGCGGCGGCGGGGTGACCGCCAGCATGGGCGCCACCACCTGGCGGCCCGGGGAGTCGGTGGAGTCCGCCATCCGGCGCGCCGACGAGGCCCTCTACGCCGGCAAGGCGGCGGGGCGCAACCGCGTGGTGATGGCGTGAGCGCCGGGCGCGCTACACCCCGCGCGCCCGGTCGGCCTTGAAGCGCGCGCGGAATTCGCCGAAGCGCCCGGCATCCAGCGCCTCGCGCACCTCCTGCATCAGATGCAGGTAGTAGTGCAGGTTGTGGATAGTGGTGAGCATGGGGCCCAGCATCTCGCCGCAGCGATCCAGGTGGTGCAGGTAGGCGCGCGAGAAGCCGCCGCGCCCGCCGTCGTTCCAGCTCACGCCCTCGGTGCCCGCGCAGGCGTGGCAGGTGCAGCTGGGGTCCAGCGGCTGGTGGTCGGCCTTGTGGCGCGCGTTGCGGATCTTCAGGTCGCCGTAGCGCGTGAAGATGGTGCCGTTGCGCGCGTTGCGTGTGGGCATCACGCAGTCGAACATGTCCACGCCGTCGGCCACGCCCTGCACCAGGTCCTCGGGCGTGCCCACGCCCATCAGGTAGCGCGGCTTGTGCTGTGGCAGGCGGTGCGGCGTGTGGGCCATGATCTCCAGCATCTCGTCCTTGGGCTCGCCCACGCTCACGCCGCCCACGGCGTAGCCGGGGAAGTCCATCTCCACCAGCGCCTGCAGCGATTCCTCGCGCAGATGGGTGTACATGCCGCCCTGCACGATGCCGAACAGCGCGTTGGGATTGCCCAGGCGCTCGAACTCGTCCTTGCTGCGCAGGGCCCAGCGGCGGCTCATCTCCATGCTCTTGCGCGCCTCGGCCTCGGTGGTCTTGTGGCCGTTGGTCTCGTAGGGCGTGCATTCGTCGAGCTGCATGACGATGTCCGAGTTCAGGATCGTCTGGATCTGCATGCTGACCTCGGGCGACATGAACAGCTTGTCGCCGTTCACGGGGCTCTGGAAGTGCACGCCCTGCTCGGTGATCTTGCGCATCGCGCCCAGCGACCAGACCTGGAAGCCGCCCGAGTCGGTCAGGATGGGCTTGTCCCACTGCTCGAAGCCGTGCAGGCCGCCGAAGCTCTGCATGATGTCCAGGCCGGGGCGCATCCACAGGTGGAAGGTGTTGCCCAGGATGATCTGCGCGCCCATTTCACGCAGGCTGCGCGGCATCACGCCCTTGACGGTGCCGTAGGTGCCCACGGGCATGAAGATGGGGGTCTGCACCACGCCGTGGTTGAGCGTGAGCGTGCCGCGCCGTGCGTGGCTGGAGGAATCGGTGGCCAGGAGTTCGAACTTGAGCATGGCCGCGATTGTCCCAGACTGCTTGCGCGGCACACCGGCGGGGTTTTGCGGCGGGCGCGGTGCCGGCACGGCCTACACTGGCTGCATTGATATCGCAGTACAAGGAGGTGACCCATGCTCAGAATCCTCATCGCCGTTGACGGCTCCGAACTCGCGCTCGACGCCGTGCGCCACGGCCTCGAACTGGTGCGCCGCGGCGGCCTGCAGGCCACGCTGGTGCTGGGCCATGTGCAGGAAGAGGCCACGCTGCTGGAGCTGGCGCGTCAGGGCGCCGACGCGGTGGCCACCGCCAGCGTGGAGGCAGGCCAGCACCTGATGGCCCCGGCCGTGGCGCTGGTGGAGGCCGCCGGCGTGCCCTACGAGACCGAGATCGGCCTGGGCCCCGTGGCCGCCACCCTGGTGGACATGGTCGAGCGCTGCGGCTGCGACGCGCTGTTCATCGGTGCGCGCGGCCTGGGCGGCCTGCGCGGGGCGCTGCTGGGTTCGGTGTCGCAGGCGCTGGTGCACAGCAGCCCGGTGCCGGTCACCGTGGTCAAGCATGCCGAGCCGCAGGAGTTGCCGCCCGAGGAGACGGACGAGGAAGACGCCGAGCCGGCCTGACGCCGCAGCGCGCATGAAAAAAGCGGGCCCTTGCGGCCCGCTTTTGCTATTGATACAGGAGCTTCTTGCGCAGTGCAGGAGCGCCTTCAGGCCGCTTTTTTCCATTGCTGCGCGGGGCGCTGCAGCTTGCCGTGGGGCAGGCTGGCCAGGCGCGTGAACATGCGCCGGCAGTAGCCGCTGATCCACAGGCATTTGTTGAGTTCGTCCACGGGCAGCGGGCCGGAGACGACGACGATGTCGTTGGCTACGTCCAGGGCGCCTGCGGCGCGCAGGCGCCGGCGCTGGTGCGTGGCCCAGGACTGGATGCGCGCCGGGCTGCCATGCTGGTGCACCTCGCCGGTGTGCAGGTCGAAGGCGATGGCCACGTTGTCCGTCTTGAGCTTGAAGCGGCGCTCGCCCGTGACGGCGCTGGGCGTCTCGCGCATGTCGTACAGGTAGTAGTTGCCCGCCTTGAGCTCGTACTGCAGGTCCATGGTCTCATTCTCCGAGCGGCATTGTTGCGGGGATGGCCCGCAGGCAAAGGCGTGAAAACCGTGCGAAACCGGCGCCTTATCGGCCCGCGCCGCACGCGTGCCGATAGCCTGAGTGCCATCGCCACCCCTGGGGCGATAGCGTGGGCGGCAATGGAGGAATTGTGTCGGCGCCGCGGGGCGGGTTCAAGCCGCGGGCCGGGTCAAACGGTAACCGGATGTGATCGGGACGGCGTCAGAAGTCCACCAGGCTCACGCCCACGCTGAACACGGTGCGCTTGCGGTTGTAGTCGACCATGCTGTCGCCATAGCCCGTGAACAGGGCCGTGTGCAGGCGCAGGTTGGTGCGGTTGCCCACCAGGCTGGTGCCCAGGGTTTGCAGCCACTCCAGGCGCGCCGAGCCGCGGCTGGTGGAGCCCAGCGAGTGGCGCGCGGTCAGCGCCAGCAGGTTGTCCTTGTCCACGTTCCAGGCCAGGCCCAGCTCGGCGCGGCCCACGTAGTTGCTGATGCCGGGGTTGTCGTCGTTCTCCGGGCGCTCGTGCAGGCGCTTCCACAGGCGGGCCGTGACGGCCCAGCGGTTGTCCAGCTCCATGCCGGTCATCAGGTACACGCGGTTCCAGCTGCGCGACAGCGGCAGGCTCTGGCCGTTGGACTGGTGCACCAGCCCGATGCCGCTGTAGCGCCAGCGCCAGCCAAAGGGCAGCTTGGCGTCGGTGGGGTACACGTACATGATTTCCGGCTCGTGGTCCGTGTTGCGGAACGGCCGCGAGATGCCGGGCGAGAACAGCTGCCAGTACGACTGCTGCGTGTAGCCGGCCCACAGCGAGTCGCGCAGCGTGGGGTGGCCGCGTGTGAGCAGCCCCGAGGCGAGCTTGGTGCGCACCGACAGCTGCACCCGCATCTCGGTCGTGCGGTAGTCCACGGCGGTGGCAGCGTTGTTGTCCGGGCTGCCGGAGGAGGGCTGCTGGTTCACGCTGCTGGCGCCCACGACGGAGACGCTCATGGGCCGGTAGCCGCGGAAGCGGAAGGCGCCGCAGTCGCTGCCGGCCTCCAGCTCCCAGAAGCGCGACAGGGTGCTGTACTGCGCGTCGCGGCAGCCGTCCACCTGCGCCACTTCGATGATGCGCGTGGCCGGCAGCGTGGCGTCCACGGGGGGCGCCAGGCCGGTGCCGGGGGCCTGCGTGCTGGCCGCGGCCGCGGGGGCCTGCCAGGCCTGCTCGCCGGCCCATTGGTCGAAGCAGGCCAGGCGCGCCTGGCTGTCGCCGGTGATGGCCGAGCACTGGCGCCAGCCGGCGGGGCTGGTGATGTGGGCGGCGTCTGGCTGTGCCTGGCCGGCCAGCGGCAGCGCCGCGCCGATCAGGGTGGTGAGGAGCGTGCGGGTCATGGTTGGCGGGTTCCTATCTTGCGCAGGGTGAAGCGGAACGGGCGGTCGGCCTCGTCCGTCCATTCGCCGCGGATTTCGCGCGCGCAGCTGCCGTCGACCACGTCGCCGCTCCAGTTGCCGCTCACGCGCTGGCCGTCGCGCGATTCCTCCAGCGTCAGCAGGCCCTGGTGCACGTCGCCCACCACCACGGCGGAAAAGCCGGGCCGGTGGATATGGCCCTTGACCGTACCCTCCCACTCGGGGTGGGGGCCCAGCTCCAGCACCACGGGGCCGGGCTGGCCCGGCATGTCGGCCTGCCAGCGGCCGACGAGTTCGGGCTGCTCCATCTGCGCCGCCGTCGGGCAGGCCGGGCGCGCTTCAGGTGGCTGGTTTTTTGAGTGATTTTGGGCGCAAGCGCTTATCAGTAAAGCGCTGGCAGCTATCAATAAATGAGTTCTTGGCATGCTGTTCAGGGGGGCGTGGGGCCGGCGGCGGCCTGGGCCTTGCGGGCGAATTCCTCGCGCAACTGGCGCAGCTTCTCGCGCGGGTCCTCGCGGGCGGTGGTGGCGTCGAGCTTCATCTCGGCGATGAAGCGGCTGGGCTGGCAGGCCACCATCTCGCGGCCCTTCTTGCGCTTCTTGGTCCAGCCCACGGCCAGCGTGCGCTGGGCGCGGGTGATGCCCACGTACATCAGGCGGCGCTCTTCCTGCAGGCGCTGCAGGGTGTCGTCGCTGACCTTTTCCTGGCGGCCGTCGTCGTCGTCCAGCTTGAAGGGCAGCATGCCCTCGTTCACGCCGGCCAGCACCACATGCGGCCACTCCAGGCCCTTGCTGGCGTGCAGGGTGGACAGCACCACCATGTCCTGCTCCTGCTCCTGCTCGCGTTCGCTGATCGTGGACAGCAGGGCGATGGTCTGCGCCACCTCCAGCAGGCTCTTGGTCTCGCGCGTGGTCACCACGCCGGCGGTGTCGTCCACCTGCCCGCCCGCGCGCTGGGCCATCCAGTCGCAGAACTCCAGCACATTACTCCAGCGCGCGGCGGCCACCTTCTCGCTGTCCTCGCTGTCGTACAGGTGCTGTTCGTAGCCCAGTTCCTGGAGCCAGTCGGTGAGGAAGGCGCGTGCGGCTTCGAAGCCGTGGGTGTGGCGGGCGCGGTGTTCCAGGTCGTTGATGGTGCGGCCGAACTCCAGCAGCCCTTCCATGCCGCGCTTGGGGATCACGGCCGGCAGCATGGCGTTGAACAGTGCGCCGAACATGCTCTGCTTGTGCTGCGTGGCGAACTCGCCCAGGGCGCCCAGCGTGGTGTGGCCGATGCCGCGGCGCGGGCTGGCGATGGCGCGCAGGAAGGCCGGGTCGTCGTCGTTGTTGATCCACAGCCGGAACCAGGCGCACAGGTCCTTGATCTCGGCGCGGTCGAAGAAGCTGGTGCCGCCCGAGACCTTGTACGGAATGTTGGCCTTGCGCAGCGCCTTCTCGAACGGCTTGGCCTGGTGGTTGGCGCGGTACAGGATGGCGAAGCTCTTCCACGCCGGCGGCGGGTTGGCCGCGGCGCGCAGGCCCTGGATGCGGGCCACGGCGCGCTCGGCCTCGTGCTCCTCGTTGTCACACTGAACCACGCGCACGGGCTCGCCCTCGCCCAGCTCCGAGAACAGCGTCTTCGGGAACAGTTTTGGGTTGGGCTGGATCACGTTGTTGGCCGCGCGCAGGATGGCGCTGGTGGAGCGGTAGTTCTGCTCCAACTTGATGACCTTGAGCTGCGGGAAGTCCTGCGGCAGCTTCTTCAGGTTGTCCAGCGTGGCGCCGCGCCAGCCGTAGATGCTCTGGTCGTCGTCGCCCACGGCCGTGAAGTGGGCGCGTTCGCCCACCAGGTATTTCAGCAACTCGTACTGCGTGGCGTTGGTGTCCTGGTACTCATCGACCAGCACATGGCCCAGCAGGCGCTGCCACTTCTCGCGCACCTCGGGGTGGCCGCGCAGCAGGCGCATGGGCATGCCGATCAGGTCGTCGAAGTCCACGCTCTGGTAGGCCGTCAGGCGTTCCTCGTAGCGCTGCATGATCAGGGCGATGCTGCGCTCGTGGTCGTCCTGCGCCATGGCCAGGGCCTTGCGCGCGTCCCAGCCCTGGTTCTTCCAGGCGCTGATGGTCCACTGCCACTGGCGCGCCGTGGCCAGGTCGGTGGTGCCGCCCGAGCAGTCCTTGAGGATGCCGGTCACGTCGTCCTGGTCCAGGATGCTGAACGAGGGCTTGAGGCCCAGCACATGGCCGTCCTCGCGCACCATGCGCACGCCCAGGGCGTGGAAGGTGCAGACCAGCACATCCTTGGCCTGGCGGCCGATCAGGCCGGCCGCGCGCTCGCGCATCTCGGCCGCCGCCTTGTTGGTGAAGGTGATGGCGGCGATGCGCCGCGGCGCCAGCCCCTTGTCGATCATGTGGGCGATCTTGTGCGTGATCACCCGCGTCTTGCCGGAGCCCGCGCCCGCGAGCACGAGACACGGGCCGTCGGTGTAATGCACTGCCTGCAACTGAGCGAGATTGAGACCGGACATGGGGGAGAAGGGAGGGCGCGCCACCGACCGACTGGCGTGCGGCGGAGGGCGGTTGGGAGACGAACCAGCGCCCGAATGATAGCGGCGCGCGCGCGGCCATGGCGCCAGCGGGGCGGCGAGCAATGGTGTAGGAGTGTGTCGGGCGGTGAGCGCGCTGCCACAATCGCGCCCGTGCTGTCCGTACTCATCGTTACCTTCCCGTTCTTCGCGCTCGTGCTCTGCGGCTACCTGGCCACGCGCAGCGGCGCGCTGCCGACCGGGGCCATCGGCGGGCTCAACAGCTTCGTGCTGTACTTTGCGCTGCCGTGCATGCTGTACCGCTTCGGCGCCAGCACGCCCATCGCCCAGCTGCTGGACCCGGCCGTGGCCGGCGTATACCTGCTGTGCGCGCTGCTCATGGTGGCGGGCGCCATCGCGCTGACGCGGCGCGCCCTGGGCTGGAACGACGCGGCCTTCGGCGCCCTGGTCACGGCCTTTCCCAACACCGGCTTCATGGGCGTGCCGCTGCTGGTGGCGCTGCTGGGCGCGCAGAGCGCGGGGCCGGTGATCCTGGTGCTGACCATCGACATGGTGATCACCAGCTCGCTGTGCATCGCCCTGTCGCGGCTGGACGGTGCGGGCACGCACGGCGTGGCGATGGCGCTGCGCAACGCCTTCAAGGGCATGGCGACCAACCCCATGCCCTGGTCCATCGTGCTGGGCGGCGTGGCGTCGGCCCTGCAATGGCAGTTGCCCGGCCCCGTGGACCAGACGCTGGCCATGCTGGCGGGCGCGGCCTCGCCCGTGGCGCTGTTCACCATCGGCGCCGTGCTGGCACGCTCGCAGATGAACGCGCACGAACGCGTGCCGCCCGGGCAGTACGTGCCGCTGGCGCTGGCCAAGCTCATCGTGCACCCGCTGCTGCTGTGGTGCCTGGGCCGCGCGGCCATCGCCCTGGGCCTGCCGCTGTCGCCGTTCGGCCTGACGGCCATGGTGCTGGTGGCGGCCCTGCCCAGCGCCAGCAACGTGGCACTGCTGACCGAGCGCTTCGGCGCCCACGGCGGGCGCGTGGCGCGCATCATCCTAGTCAGCACGGCGCTGGCGTTCCTGAGCTTTTCGGGCGCCGTGGCGCTGCTGACCTGATTGCTCTGCTATTGATAGCTGTCAGCGCTTATTGCATAAGCGCTACAGCCAAAAATTGCCCTAAACCCGCCCACGCCGGCGCTGCCACAGCAGGCCGCCCGCCAGCAACAGGCTGAGCGCGGCCACACCCCATTGCGACAGTGTGGGAATGCCGTGGGCGCTCCCCGGTGCTGGCGCTGCGGCGACCGCGGTAATGGTCAGCACCACCGAGGTGCCGCCTGGGTAGCTGAGGCTGGCGCTCACGCCGGCGGGCAGCGTGCCCAGGGTGAAGGTGCCGCTCACGCCGCCAGGTGCGGCGCGCAGCAGGGTGTAGTTTTGGCCCACGGCCGGCGTGCCGGCCAGGTTGCTGATGTTCACGGTGGCGCCGGCAATCCAGACCGAGCCGCCGGGCGGAACGCTGGGGCCGGTGGCGTCGATCAGGTCGGCCGTGACAGCCGTCGCGTCGATCTCGGCGTTGTAGGTTGCCCCGCGCAGGTCGAAGAAGGGCGCGGTGAGGGTGCCAATGGAATGGCCCGGGGCAATGGTGCCCGCGCCCAAAAACACGCTGCCGTTGATGGTGCCCGTGCCGCGCAACGTGTTGCCCGCGACCCCGGTGGTGCGCAGCGAACCGTTGACGGTGGCGGCGTTCAGCTCCACCGTATTGCCCGCCGTCTGAATGTCAATGGCATCGCTGGTCGTTGCCCCGGTGCCGGGGGCCACCGTGCCGCTGACCCGCACCAGGTTGCCGGTGCCGGTAATGGTGATGCCCGTTCCGGGGCTGCCGCCGGTGCCGCTATCGGCGAGGCTGGACCCTCCTGCGCCCCCGTTGCCTCCTGTTGCACCGGTGGTGGTGATGGTGTTGTTGTTGCCGCGTACCAGCAAGCCAGAGCCGCCGCCGCCGCCCCCGCCGCCGCTGCCCGGTGTCGGAACTGATCCGCCTGCTCCACCGTTGCCGCCAACGACCGCGCCTACCGTGCAATTGTTCCCGTTCATGAAGATATGGGCGCCAGCGCCACCGCCGCCGCCGCCGCCGCCACTAATGCCCCCGACACCGATTGGAGAGCCGCCTTTGCCGCCATCAAAGCCTGTTTGCACGCCCCCTGTGCAGTCCCGTCCGTCGGCACCGCCGCCGCCGCCGCCACCACCGCCGCCTACTACGCCTCCCCCATCGGCTCCGGCACCGGCAATACCGCCAGAACCTCCGGCTGCACCAGTGTCACCGTTGCCTCCGTTCGCCCCATCGAGGCTGGCAATGGCTGATTGCCCATCGGACGCAAGTACACCGCCTGCGATGCCACCGTTCGCGCTGCCGGAGCCCGCGCTGCCCACTGGGCCAACCCAGCCACCAGCATTGCCGCCACCACCACCGCCGCCGCCCATAAGGGCTGAGCCACCACCACCACCCGACCCGCCCGCCAGGGAGAGTGCTGGCGTCATGGCCAGGCATGCGGCCAGGGCCAGGGCCCTCAGGGGAAAGCGCTCAGGGGCCTGGCGCTGGGCGGAGGATGTGAAGGTGTTCATTGATGCGGTTGGTGAAGGTAATAAAACGTTAAACATTAATAATAAATGTTGATTTTGGCAATTTTTTGCGCCAACCATGCCTGCCAGATCGCAGCGGGCCAGCCCGGCCATTGGGCGCAATCGGGGCGGTGCAGCACCGCTATGGCTGGTCCGCGGGCGCCAATGGCCATGTGAACACCACCACGACCCAGGCGCCGGGGACGAGCTATGTGCCGGCCCATGCAGGCCTGGGGGCCGGCGTTTCGCTGCAGGGCACCAAGATCAACCGTGGGATGAAGTAAGCGCCGGGGTGGTGGCGAGGCCGGCACTCAGATGGCCTGCGGGTCCACGTCCACCAGCCAGCGCACCAGCCCCTTGTGGCGCGGGCGTTCGGCGTGCAGCAGGGGCTGCCAGGCGGCCAGGAAGCGCTGCAGCGCGGTGCGGTGCGGGCTTTCGATGAGCATTTGCGCGCGCTCCACGTCGGCCACGCGCTGGATGGCGAGCGGCACGGGCGGGAACAAAAACACCTGGTCCAGCCCCGGCAGCTGCGCGGTGCGCGCGGCGTCGCTGGCGGCCTGCAGGAAGGCCTGGGCGGTCTCCTGGGTGCGGGCGTCGGCGCGCACCAGCGCCTGGTGGGCGAAGGGCGGCATGCCGGCATCGGCGCGCTCGGCCAGCTGCTGGGCGGCGAACGCCGGGTAGTCGTGGCGGCGCAGGGCGGCGAACACGGCGTGGTCGGGGTGCCAGGTCTGGATCCACATCTCGGGCGGCTGGCCCTGGGTGGCGATGTAATGCGCGTCGCGCCCGGCGCGGCCCGCCGCCTGCATGAGCAGGGCGAACATGCGTTCGGGCGCGCGGAAGTCGCTGGAGAACAGCGCCCCGTCGGGCTGCACGGCCGCCACCAGGGTGACGCGGCGAAAGTCGTGGCCCTTGGCCACCATCTGCGTGCCCACCAGCACGTCCACCTCGCCGCTGTGCACCTGGGCCAGCTGCTCTTCCAGCGCGCCCTTGGCCTTGGTGGTGTCGGCGTCGATGCGGGCCACGCGCGCGGCGCGGCGCTCGGGCGTGATCACGTTGCGCAGCAGCGCGGCCAGTTGTTCCTCCAGCTGCTCGGTGCCGCGCCCCAGGGGCAGGATGTCGGGGTTGCCGCAGCCGGGGCAGGCGCGCGGCACGCGCTGCGTAAAGCCGCAGTGGTGGCAGCGCAGCGTGCGGTCGGTCTTGTGGAACACCTGGTGGGCGCTGCAGTGCGGGCAGTCGCTCTTCCAGCCGCAGTCGTGGCAGTGCAGCACGGGGGCGAAGCCGCGGCGGTTGAGCAGCACCAGGCATTGCTCGCCGCGCTCCACGCGTTCGGTGATGGCGGCCAGCAGCGGCGGCGAGAACACGGCGCCGCGCGGCTGCTGGCCCATGTCCACCAGGCGCACGCGCGGTAGCTCGCCCGCGCCGATGCGGCTGGGCATGTGCAGGCGCAGGTAGCGCCCGCCCTGCGGGTCTTCGGGCGTGGGCGGGCGGCTGGCGTGCCAGCTTTCCAGCGAGGGCGTGGCGCTGCCCAGGATCACCTTGGCGCCCGTGGCGTGGCCGCGCCACAGGGCCAGGTCGCGGGCGGAGTAGCGCGCGCCCTCCTGTTGCTTGTAGCTGGCGTCGTGTTCCTCGTCCACCACGATCAGCGCCAGCCCCGGCAGGCTGGCGAACACCGCCATGCGCGTGCCCAGCACGATGCGCGCCGCGCCCGCGTGCGCGGCCAGCCAGCTTTTCAGGCGCTGGGGGTTGGTCATGCCGCTGTGCAGGCTGACCACCGCGCCCTCGCCGTACAGCGGTGCAAAGCGTTCGCGAAAGCGCGCCTCCAGCTGGGGGGTGAGGTTGATCTCGGGCACCATCACCAGGGCCTGGGCGGTGGGCGCCGCGGCCAGCGCCTGCTGCGCGCAACGCAGATAGACCTCGGTCTTGCCGCTGCCGGTGCTGCCAAACAGCAGGAAGGGGCCGGGTTGGGTGCCAATTTGGCCGCAAGCGCTTTCCTGCTCTGCGCTAAGTGCTATTAAATCAGGACTGTTCTGAGAGGCGTCCGCCGCGGCGCTGGGGCGGCGCAGGCGGCGGGCGAGTTGCTCCGGCGTGAGGTCGCGCAGCTGCGGCGGCAGGGCGGCCAGTGCCACCTCGCCCAGGGCGCGCTGGTAGTAGCGCGCCGAGAACGCCACCAGGCGCCGCCAGCCGGCATCCAGCGGCGCAATGCCGTCGAGCACGCCCGTCACCGGGCGCGGCGCCATGCCGGCCGGCAGGGGCGCGGGCTCGGCCGGCGCGTCCCAGACCACGCCCAGCACCTCGCGCGTGCCCAGCGGCACGCGCACCAGGGTGCCCGGCGGCAGGGGCCTGTCGCAGGCGTAGCTCAGCAGATCGCCCACCGCGCTGTGCGCGGGCGTGCTCACGGCCACCTGCACCAGGCCCATGGCGGGTGCGGGCGTCTCGGCGGCGTGGGGCGCGGTGGAAGGGGGCATGGGCGGGGTGGTTGGGGGTGTGGGCGGCGGAACCGCATGATTCCACAGACTTACCCCCAGAAATCAGGCGATCTGTGGATAACTTTGTTGACAGATGGTGCCGACGAGCGCTGGGCGGGCGTGGCAGGGCGCTGGGGTGCTAGCAGATTGATAGGCCGGTGTGGCGAAAAATGTATATGAATCAATGATCTATGCTGCAGCGCAAGAACCGGCGCGATAGCCGCTGGGGTATGGCGGGTGCATGCCGCCGCTCCACCAAACATGTGCACAACTGCGCTGTCAATAGGGAGAGCCATCCCCAAAATGTGGTAGGGCGCGGATCGGATGCGGGACTTTTCATGCACATCCGGCGGCAAGTGCTTGATTTTACGAGGAATTCGGGAGAAGTTCAGTTTTTCTGTGGATAACTTTGTTGATATCCACTCCCCACCCCCCGCAATGCCTTATGAATACATGCTTTGCTTAGCGTGCCCGCAAAAGCGGCAGGGCTGCGATGTCTATATGAATCAATAACTTGCGTGCGATCTTCTTTTTTTGGATGCGCACGCATGTTGCGCTGGTATCCAATTGTCGCCGCGCTGCCATGCGGGCAGAAATGTGCATAAGTCACGGGGCGGGTGCGCCGGAGTGAGCCGGCACTCACCCCCGTGGCGGCCGTGCAGGAACACCGGTGCGTGCGCGCCGCACCGGCGGGCGGGCCGGGCGCCCGGTCAGCCCTGCCGCAGGGCGCGGGAGTGGCCGTGCACGGTCTCCACCAGCGCCGCGACATGCTCGGGCGGCGTGAACTGGCTGATGCCGTGGCCCAGATTGAAGATGTGGGTGGGGCCGCAGGTGGTGCGGTCGGTGTGGGGCTTGCCGAAGCTGTCGAGCACGGCGCGGGCCTGGGCGGCCACCTGCTCGGGCGGGGCGAACAGCACGTTGGGGTCGATGTTGCCCTGCAGCGCCTTGCCGGGGCCGCCGGCCTGGCCGCCGACGATGGCGCGGGCCTTGCCCAGGTTGGCGGTCCAGTCCAGGCCCAGCACTTCGCAGTCAATGTCCTTCATATCGTCGAGCCAGATGCCGCCGCCCTTGGTGAAGACGATGCGCGGCACGTCGGTGCCGTCCACGCCCGTGCGCTTGAGCTGGGCCAGGACGCGCTTGGTGTAGGCCAGGCTGAAGTCCTGGAACGCACCGTCGGCCAGCACGCCGCCCCAGCTGTCGAACACCATCACGGCCTGGGCGCCGGCGTCGATCTGGGCGTTGAGGTACTGCGCCACGGCATCGGCGTTCACGGCCAGGATGCGGTGCATCAGGTCGGGGCGGCTGTACATCAGCGTCTTGACCAGGCGGTAGTCGTCGCTGCCCTTGCCCTCGACCATGTAGCAGGCCAGGGTCCAGGGGCTGCCCGAGAAGCCGATCAGCGGCACGCGGCCGTTCAGCGCGCGGCGGATGCTGGTGACGGCGTCGAACACGTAGCGCAGCTTGTCCATGTCGGGTACGGCCAGCTCGGCCACGGCGGCCTCGTCGCGCACCACCTTGGCGAAGCGCGGGCCTTCGCCCTCGGCGAACGACAGGCCTAGGCCCATGGCGTCGGGCACGGTGAGGATGTCGCTGAACAGGATGGCCGCGTCCAACGGGAAACGCTCCAGGGGCTGCAGCGTGACCTCGGTGGCGTACGCCACATTCGTGGCCAGGCCCATGAAGCTGCCCGCCTGGGCGCGCGTGGCCTTGTACTCGGGCAGGTAGCGGCCGGCCTGGCGCATCAGCCACAGGGGGGTGTAGTCGGTGGCCTGGCGGCGGCAGGCGCGCAGGAAGGTGTCGTTCTGGAGGGGGGCGAAACTCATGGGGCGATTGTCGCAGGGTGGCCCGCCGCGGTGCCTGCGAAGCCCATGGGGCTTGCCTCAGATCAAGAAAGCCGGGGCGCGGGGCCGGCCTACCTAGGGAATATCCTCATAACGATACCCCCTGAAAGCTGTGCCAGCATGGAGGGCTTGCCGCATCGGTCAGGCCCGGTGCGGTCCCGATCCCCCCGCAGACAAGAAAGAGACGAGACTCCGCATGATCCAACGCCGTCAGTTCCTCACCCGCTCCGCCCTGCTGGCAGCCGCGCCGCTGGGCGCCGCACCCGCATTCGCGCAGGACGCCACCCTGCGCGTGGTGGTGGGCTATCCGCCCGGCGGGGCCAGCGACCGCGTGGCCCGCATCGTGGCAGACAAGCTGCAGGCGGCGCTGGGCAGCCCCGTGATCGTGGAGAACAAGGTGGGCGCGGGCGGCCGCGTGTCGGCGCAGTACGTGAAGGCGGCGCCCGCCAGCCAGCCCATGCTGCTGCTGGCCAACCCTGCGGTGATGGTGGTGTCGCCCCTGGTGGTGAACGACCTGGGCTATGACCCGGCCAAGGACTTCGTGCCCGTGAGCGAGGTCAACAGCTATGTCTTCGGCGTGGCCGTGTCGTCGGCCGTGCCCGTGAAGGAACTGCAGCACCTGCTGGCCTGGATGCGCGCCAACCCGCAGCAGGCCAACATCGGCGTGCCCGCCACGGGCAGCCTGCCGCATTTCTTTGCGCTGATGCTGGGCAAGCAGGCCCAGGTGGCGGCCGAGGCCGTGGGCTACAAGGGCTCGGCCCCGCTGCTCACCGACCTCATCGGCGGCCAGATCCCCGTGGCGGTGGACACGCTGGACGTGCTGCTGACCCAGCACGAGGCCGGCAAGCTGCGCCTGCTGGGCGTGTCTGCTGAGCAGCGCCACCCGCTCGCGCCGCAGGTGCCGACGCTGCGTGAGGGCGGGGTGGACCTGGCCGCCGCGGGCTGGAACAGCTTCTTCGCGCCCAAGTCCATGCCCCAGGCGCAGGTGGACCGCTATGCCGCGCTGATCCACAAGATCATGCAGGACCCCGACGTGGTGCGGCAGTTCAAGTCGAGCAAGCTCGACCCCGTGGCCAGCACCGCCGCGCAGACGCGCGATCGCCTCGCGGCCTACCGCCAGCAGTGGGAGCCGGTGATCCGCTCCTCGGGCTACAAGCCCTAAGCTCTGCTATTGTTTTTGATAGCTCAGCGCTTGCCAGGCAAGCGCTGGCGGCCTTTTTTCTGAAAACCAGTGATGCAGCGACCGAACATTGTCTTCATCGTGGCCGACGATCTCGGCTATGCCGACCTGGGCTGCTACGGCGGGCGCGACGCCGCCTTCGGCCCCGTCTCGCCCGTGCTCGACCGGCTGGCGGCCGAGGGGCTGCGCCTCACCCAGGGCTACTCCAATTCGCCCGTGTGTTCGCCCACGCGCTTCGCGCTCATGACGGCGCGCTACCAGTACCGCCTGCGCGGCGCGGCCGAGGAGCCCATCCGCACCGCCACGCGCGGCAACGACCGGCTGGGCCTGCCGCCGGCGCACCCCACGCTGCCCTCGCTGCTCAAGGAGGCGGGCTACCGCACCGCGCTCATGGGCAAGTGGCACCTGGGCTACCCGCCGCACTTCAGCCCGCTGCGCTCGGGCTACGAGGAGTTCTTCGGCCCCATGTCGGGCGGGGTGGACTACTTCACGCACTGCGGCGCCAACGGCACGCACGACCTGTGGTTCGGCGAGGAGGAGCGCGCGCAGCAGGGCTACCTCACCGACCTCATCACCGACCATTCGGTGGACTACATCGCGCGCATGGCGCCGGGCGCGCGCGCCGGCCAGCCGTTCTTCCTCAGCGTGCACTACACAGCGCCGCACTGGCCCTGGGAGACGCGCGACGACGAGGCACTGGCGCAGGAACTGCGCGACAGCGGGCAGGCCATCTACCACCTGCACGGCGGCAACGTGGAGAGCTACCGCCGCATGATCCACCACATGGACGAGGGCATCGGCCGCATCGTGGAGCAGCTGCGCGCGCAGGGCCTGGAGCGCGACACGCTCATCGTCTTCACCAGCGACAACGGCGGCGAGCGCTTCTCGGACAGCTGGCCGCTGGTGGGCGGCAAGATGGACCTGACCGAGGGCGGCATCCGCGTGCCGTGGATCGCGCACTGGCCCGCCGCCATCGCGCCGGGCGGCGTGAGCCGCCAGACCTGCCTGAGCATGGACTGGTCCGTCACCCTGCTGGAGCTGGGCGGCGCGCGCCCGCACCCCGACTACCCGTGGGACGGCCGCTCGCTGGTGCCGCTGCTGCGCGACGCGGCCTGGACCGAGGAGCAGCCCCTGTTCTGGCGCATGAACCACCGCGGCCAGCGCGCCATGCGCCAGGGCGACTGGAAATACCTGCGCGTGGACGGCGTGGACTACCTGTTCAACCTGGCGCAGGACGAGCGCGAGCGCGCCAACCTTGCGCCGCTGCTGCCCGAGCGCCTGCAGGCCATGCTCACGGCCTGGGAGGCCTGGAACGACAGCATGCCGCCCATCCCGGACGATGCGACGGTGAGCCTGTGCTACACGGTCAAGGACATGCCGGGGAGGTGAGTCTCCCCCTGAGCCGCAGCGCGCCTTCCCGCGGTGGCGGATGCCACGCGCGGGCCGACCAGAGCGGGCGCTGGGCTTGGCATTGAGGCATGTTTTAGGCCTTTACCTGCTGGTGGTTGTGCCTTTGTAGCTATATATTTAGTAGCAATCCGCTTTTCCCCGCCTCCAGCAGCCGCGTGAGCAGTGGGTGCATCACCTTGCGGGCGCTGTAGATCAGGTGGAACTGCTCGTGCACATCGGGCGTGGTACCCACCTGCACCAGTCCGTAGGTCTGCGCCAGGTGTTCGCCCAGCGACACGGGCGCGGGCATCACGCCCATGCCTGCGGTGGCGAAGGTGCTCAGCAGGGCGCTGTCTTCAAACTCTCCTGCGATGCGCGGGCGGATGCGTTCACGCTCCAGCCAGTGGTCGATGCGTGCGCGCATGGCGGCGTGGTCGGTGGGCAGCAGCACGGGCACCACGGCCAGGCTGTGGGGAAAGCTGTTGGCAGCCACCTCGGCCCACAGCGGGGGCGCATACCAGGCGATGGCGCTGCTGCCCAGCAGCTGGCTGGTGGTGCGCAGTGCGGGGTTGGGTGGTGCGGCGCGGTCGGCCAGCACCGCGTCGAGCTTGTGCAGCGTCAGCTCGCCCAAGAGGGGCTGGAACTCGCCCTCGTGGCACAGCAGGCGCAGGTGGGGTTCTTCCAGCACGGGCGTCAGCAGCCGGTGCAGGGCCAGTTTGGCAATGCCGTCGGAGATGCCCAGGTTCAGGCGCAGCGTCTGGCCGCTGGCGGCCTCGCGCACGCGCACGGGCAGCAGCTCGCCCAGCGCAAAGATGTGGTCCGCCTCGTGCAGCGCGGCCACGCCCGCGTCGGTCAGCACCAGGTTGCGGCCCTCGGTGCGCAGCAGGCTCACCCCCAGGGATTTCTCCAGTTCGCGCACCTGGGCGCTGATGGTCTGCACGGCCATGTCCAGCCGCTCGGCGGCACGCGCGATGCCGCCCTCCTTGGCCACCACCCAGAAGTAGAAAAGATGGCGGTAGTTGAAGCTTTGGCTCATGGGCGCCTTTTGGTGGAAAAACGAGTTTGGTTCGTAAAAACCGAACCAATGCTACCAATTTGACAGGTTTTTAAGAATCCACTGCGTCCCTACAGTGCGGGTCTGTTGCCGGGTGGGGCGCCCGGCCAAGCATTCCCCTTTGGAGAAAGATCATGGAAACAATAGGCACCTGGTGGATGTGGACGGGTTTTGCCGTCTTTGTGGTGGTGGCCATTGCCATCGACCTGTTGGTGATGGAGCGCCAGGGCGCACACAAAGTCACGATGAAAGAAGCGCTGCGCTGGAGCCTGCTGTGGTTCTCGCTGGCCTTTGTGTTCGTGGCCATCCTGTGGTGGTACCTGGATGGCAGCCAGGGCCGCGAGGTGGCCAACACGGTGTCGATGCAGTTCATCACCGGCTACCTGGTGGAGAAGAGCCTGTCGGTGGACAACATCTTCGTCTTCCTGATGCTGTTCAGCTACTTTGCCGTGCCGCCGCAGTACCAGAAGCGTGCGCTCATCGTCGGCATCATCGGCGCCATCGTGCTGCGCACGCTGCTGATCCTGGCTGGCGCGTGGCTGTTGGCCACCTTCCACTGGCTGCTGTATGTGTTCGGCGCGTTCCTGGTCATCACGGGCGTGAAGATGTGGTTTGCAGCGGGCCAGGAGACCGACATCGCCACCAACCCGGTGCTCAAGTTCCTGAAAAAGCGCATCCGCATCACCGACCAGTTCGACGGCGAAAAGCTCTCCACGATGATCAATGGCGTCAAGCACTTCACGCCCCTGTTCGTGGTGCTGGTGCTCATCGGCACCACCGACATCATCTTTGCTGTGGACAGCATCCCGGCGATCTTTGCGATCACCAGCGACCCGTTCATCGTGCTCACGGCCAACGTCTTCGCCATCCTGGGCCTGCGTGCGCTGTACTTCCTGCTGGCCGACCTGGCCAACCGCTTCCACCTGCTGGCCTATGGCCTGGCGCTGGTGCTGGTGTTCATCGGCGGCAAGATGCTGCTCATCGACCTGGTGAAGATCCCGATTGGCTACGCGCTGCTGGTCACCGCCGGGCTGATCGCCGGTTCCATCTACCTGTCGTTGCGCAACTCGGGTGAAAGCGCCCATGGCGCCCCGGCCCTGCCCCGCAAAGGCTGAAACAAGGTCACACGCCATGGAACTCTTCGACTCTGTGTTGCTTGTTCTGCTGGGGGGCCTGGTCGCGGCCACCGTCACCGCCCACCGGGCGGGCAACGAGCGGCGCGATGTGCGGCTGCTGATGGGGCTCTCTGCCTTGTGTGGCGCCGGGGCCGCTGCCGCGCTGCTCTGGGACTGAGGAGGGGGCGATGCAGATGCTCTGCACCTTGCGCCGCTGGCTGCGTGGGCTGGAACCCCGGGCGCGCGCCCACCTGGAGCGCGGCTGGCTGGCGCGCTACCAGCCCTGGCTGGAGCAGCGTGCGCTGTTCCGCTTTCAGCGCCAGCCGCTAGCGCGCGGGGTGGCGGCGGGCATGTTCTGCGGGCTGATCCCCGGCCCGCTTCAGATCCCGGGCACGCTGCTGGCCTGTGCCTGGCTGCGCGGCAACATCGTGGCGGGTGGCGTGGCTACGTTCTACACCAACCCGCTCACCACCGTTCCGCTGTATGTGCTGGCGTTCTATCTGGGCGCACTGGCCATGCCCGGCACGCACACCCTGCCCGCATGGAGCAGCGTGGTGCCGGGTGGCGACTTTTCGGCACAGGCGCTGGGCACCTGGATGCAGGCCCTGGGCGTACCGCTGCTGGTGGGCTTGCCCACGCTGGGACTGGTGATGGCAGTGCTGGGCTATGTCACGGTGCAGCTGCTGTGGCTGGCGCCCGCATGGCAACGCAAGCGGCGGCTGGCACGCCGCCGCTGAGCGCCGCCTTGGGCGCGCCATGTGGGCGCAGCCCCCGCCAGCGCCACCGTGGAGCTGGCTGGCGGCGTTTTCAGGGGGCCAGCCGCGGACTACTGCAGGGATGTGCGGCGCTGGGCGTAGGCCCTCAAGTGCGCGCCAGCGCCTGGTCGATGTCCCAGAGGATGTCGTCCAGGTCCTCGATGCCCACCGACAGCCGCACCATGTCAGCGCGCACGCCGGCGCGCTCCAGCTCCTCTTCGCTCAGCTGGCGGTGCGTGGTCGAGGCAGGGTGGATCACCAGCGTCTTGGCGTCGCCGATGTTGGCCAGGTGGCTCAGGAACTCGCAGGCGTCGATGAACTTCTCGCCGGCCGCGGCGCCGCCCTTCACGCCGAAGGTCAGGATGCCCGAGGCGCCCGGCTGTCCGTCCACCGCGCGGAACTGCTTGCGCGCCAGCGCATGGCTGGGCGAGTCGGGCAGGCCCGGGTAGTTGACCCAGGCCACCTGCGGGTGGGCTTGCAAGAACCTGGCCACGGCCAGCGCATTGCGGCAGTGCTCGCGCATGCGCAGGTGCAGGGTCTCGGCGCCCTGCAGCAGCTGCCAGGCGTTCAGGGGCGAGAGCACGCCGCCGAAGGTGCGGTTGACCTCCATGCGCGCCTTCATGGTGTAGCCGAAGTCGCCAAAGGTCTCGTAGAACTTCACGCCGTGGTAGGCGCGGCTGGGCTCCACCATCTCGGGGAAGCGGCCGTTGTCCCAGGGGAACTTGCCACCCTCGACCACCACGCCGCCCATGGTCGTGCCGTGGCCGCCGATGTACTTGGTGGCGCTGTGCACCACGATGTCGGCGCCTAGGGCCAGCGGGTTGCACAGGTAGGGGCTGGCCACGGTGTTGTCGATCACCAGCGGCACGCCGTGGGCGTGGGCCACGTCGGCTATTGAACCGATGTCCAGCACGTTGACCAGCGGGTTGCCTATGGTCTCGCCATAGAAGGCGCGGGTGTTGGGGCGCACGGCGCGGGCGAAGTTCTCGGGATCGGCGGGGTCCACGAAGGTGGTCTCGATGCCCAGGCGGCCAAAGCCCACGCCCAGCTGGCCCACCGTGCCGCCGTACAGCGTGCTGGCCGCCACGATGTGGTCGCCGCTTTTCAGGATGGCCAGCAGCGCCGCCATCTGCGCCGCCATGCCGCTGGCGCAGGCCAGGGCCGCGCGGCCGCCCTCCAGGCTGGCCATGCGCTCCTCCAGCACCGCCACCGTGGGGTTGCTGATGCGGCTGTACACGTTGCCGAAGGTCTGCAGGTTGAACAGGCTGCTGGCGTGCTCGGCGTCGTCAAAGACGAAGCTGGTGGTCTGGTAGATGGGCGTGGCGCGTGCGCCGGTCACGGGGTCGGGCTGGGCGCCGGCGTGGATGGCGCGGGTGCCGAAGCCGAAGGCGCGCTCGCCGGAAGAGCTGGGTGCGGTCATGGATTTATAGGTCAAAAAGGCCTGCAGCGCTTGTGCGGCAAGCGCTGAATGCTATGAATAGGCTAGTGAAACGGGCGGCGCAGGCGCTTGGACGAGATCACCTTGGTGTCCACGCCCATCCAGCCCAGGCCGCCGAACAGGCGCGCGTGCTCGATCTTCACGCAGCGGTTGTGGATCACCTGCAGGCCCGCGGCCTCGGCCTTGGCGCTGGCGGCCTCGTGGAACACGCCCAGCTGCAGCCACAGGCATCGCGCGCCGATGGCGATGGCCTCGTCGGCCAGCGGCGGGATGTCCTCGCTCTTGCGAAAGCAGTCCACCATGTCGATCTTCACGCCCTGCGCGGCCAGGGCGGCGGCGGCATCCAGCACGCTGGCATAGGCGGTCTCGCCCAGGATCTGCCCGCCGTCCCGCGCCACCAGCGGGTTCACGGGCACGATGCGGTAGCCATGGGCCTGCATGTACTTGGCGGCAAAGTGGCTGGGCCGGTGCCATTGCGGCGACAGGCCCACCACGGCGATGGTGCGGCACTGCGCGAGCACGTCGCGCAGGGTGCTGATGGTGTCGGGTGTGCGGAGCATGCCGGCAGTGTATGCACAGGCGCGCTCCTTGGGGGATGGGGCGTGAGGGTGCGCCCCCCGCTCAGCCGGCGGCGCCGTGGGCGGCGGCGTGGCGCCGCTTGAGCCACAGTCCCCAGGCCAGCCCCAGCAAAGCGGCCAGGCCCGAGGCCAGCAGCACGCCGCGCTTGGCCGCGTCCAGCATGGCCGCGTTGTCGAACGCCAGCGTGGCAATGAAGATGGCCATGGTGAAGCCGATGCCCGCCAGCAGCCCGGTCAGCAGCAGGCCGCCCCAGCCCATGCCCGGCGGCAGCGCGCACAGGCGCAGGCGCACGGCCAGCCAGCAGGCCGCCAGCACGCCCAGCGGCTTGCCCGCCACCAAGGCCAGGGCCACGGCGGTCGCGAGCAGGGCGGCGCCCGCCACCGGCTCCTGCGCGCCGCCCAGGGCCACGCCCGCATTGGCCAGTGCAAACAGCGGCATCACGCCGAACGTCACCCAGGGGTGCAGGCTGGCTTGCACGCGCAGCACGGGGGCGGCGCTCTCGCGCCCGGCCAGGACATGCACGGGCGTCACCAGGCCCAGCACCACGCCGGCCAGCGTGGGGTGGGCGCCGGTCTGCCACAGGCCCCACCACAGCACGGCGCCCGCCGGCACGTAGGCCCAGGCGCGGCGCACGCCCAGCTGCTGCAGCAGCAGCACGGCGCCCAGGCCCAGCGCGGCCACGGCGAACATCGGCCACTGCAGGCCGCCCGAATAGAACAGCGCGATGATGAGCACGGCCACCAGGTCGTCGATGATGGCCAGCGTGAGCAGGAACACCCGCAGCACCGGCGGCAGGCCGCGCCCCAGCAGGGCCAGCACGCCCACGGCGAAGGCGATGTCGGTGGCCGTGGGCACGGCCCAGCCGCTGCGCAGCGCGGGCGGCACCAGCGCCAGGTAGGCCAGCGCCGGCACGACCACGCCGCCCAGCGCCGCCAGCACGGGCAGCAGCGCATCGCGCGGGCGGGCCAGGGCGCCGTCGTGCAGCTCGCGGCGGATCTCCATGCCCACGGCGAGGAAGAACACCGTCATCAGTGCATCGTTGATCCAGAAATGCAGCGATTGCGTGACCTGCCAGTCGCCCAGCGCGATGGACAGCGGCAGATGCCACAGCGCGTGGTAGCCATGCGCCCAGGGCGAGTTGGCCCAGGCCAGGGCGGCGGCGGCGGCGATCAGCAGCACGATGCCGCCAGCGGCATCGGCATGGGCCAGGCGGGAGAGGGCGGCGCCGGTACGGTCGGCCAGGGGGAGAAGGGCGGGCGCGCGCGGCGTGGCGCGCCGCGGGGTGGTGGGGCGATGCATGGCAGGAAAGAAAAGGGGCCGTTGACGGCTCTTGGATGCGCAGGCGGCCCGACCTGCGCTGAACATACCTGCCCGGCCGCACTGTGCGGCATGGACACCCGGCAAGCAGTATAAAAAACCAGGGCCGCCGCGCCGCCGCGAAAAACCCCACGCCCTACACTGCGGACCATCGACCAATCGCACCAGGAGCCCGCCATGGCCCGTGTCCCGCCCCTTCCCCTGCAAGGCGTTTGCGTGCTGGTGGCCGCTTGGGCTGCGGGGGCGGTGCAGGCGCAGGGCGCGCCGCAGCTGTGGGTGAACTCCCTGGACATGGCCTTCGTGCGCATCGCGCCGGGGAGCTTTCGCATGGGGGGCAGCGAGCCGGCCGAGGCGCTGGCGCGCGCCTACCCGCAGATGGAGCGCCGGCGCCTGGAGCAGCTGGCCGACGAGGCGCCCGTGCACACCGTGCGCATCACGCGCGCCTTCTACCTGGGCCGGACCGAGGTGACGGTGGGGCAGTTCCGGCGCTTCGTGCAGGCCTCGGGCTACCAGCCCGAATCCGAGGCCGACGGCACCGGCGGCTACGGCTACAACCCGGCCTACGACGGCCCCGCCAGCGCGCGCGGCGACGCCTTCGAGGGGCGCGACCCGCGCTACTCCTGGCGCTATCCCGGCTTCGCCCAGGGCGAGGACCACCCCGTGGTCAACATCACCTGGCACGACGCCCACGCGCTGGCTGCCTGGCTCAGCGCCACCGAGGGCCACCGCTACCGCCTGCCCACCGAGGCCGAGTGGGAATACGCCTGCCGCGCCGGCACGCGCACCCGCTACCCGCAGGGCGACGACCCCGCCACGCTGACGCGCCATGCCAATGTGTTCGACCAGGACGCCGTGCCCCACTGGCCGCAATGGCAGCACTGGCGCGCCCAGGCTGCGCCGGGGCATGACGGCCATGCCTTCACCGCGCCCGTGGGCAGCTTCGCGCCCAACGCCTTCGGCGTGCACGACATGGTGGGCAATGTGTGGGAATGGGTGTCGGACTGGTATGGCGAGGACGCCTACGCACGCGCCCCGCGCGACGACCCGCAGGGCCCGGCCACGGGCCAGGCGCGGGTGCGGCGGGGCGGCTCGTGGCACACCTGGCCGCTGTATGCGCGCTGCGCGTTCCGCAACTGGAACACGCCCCAGACGCGCTACACCCTGGTGGGCATGCGCCTGGTGCGCGAGCTGGACGCGCCCCCGGCGCGCGGTGCGCGCCGCTGAGCCGCGCGGGCGTTCAGAGCTTGGCCACGGCGGCGCGCAGGTCGGATTCGCTCAGGATCTCGGAGAACACCACTGGCGCGCTGCCCGGCGCGTGCAGCACGTACACCGGCACGCCGCTGCGGCCCAGCGCGGCCAGGGCGGCGGTGATGGCGGGGTCGCGGCGCGTCCAGTCGGCGCGCAGCAGGGCCACGTTCTTGGCGGCAAAGTCCTGCAGCACCGCCGAACTGGCCAATGTGGTGTTCTTGTTGTACTGGCAGGTCACGCACCAGGCGGCGGTGTAGTCCACGAACACGGGGCGGCCCTGGGCGACGATCTCGTCCGTCAGGCCTGGCCGCCAGGGCTGCCAGGACGTGGCCTCCGAAGACGCCGCGCCCGCGGGTGTCGCGGCGCTGGCGGGCGTCAGCTCCATCTCAGTGATCTTTGGGCCCCAAAGCCATATGAACACAGCGCAAGTAGCTATCGAAAGTGGAGCAAAAAAGCGCCGCGCGCGGCCGCGCAGCGTGAACGCCCACACGGCCATGGCCAGCAGCACCAGCAGCGCCAGCAGCGCCGCCGCGCCGTTGATGCCGCTTTGCTGGCCCAGCACCCACACCAGCCACACCACGGTGGCGAACATGGGGAAGGCCATGAAGCGGCGCAGCGTGTCCATCCAGGCGCCGGGGCGCGGCAGCGCGCGCGCCACGGCGGGCAGCCAGCTCGCCAGCAGGTAGGGCAGGGCCAGGCCCAGGCCCAGCGCGGCGAAGATGGCCAGCGCCTGCGCCGCCGGCAGCGTGGCCGTGAGCCCCAGCGATGCGCCCATGAACGGCGCCGTGCACGGCGAGGCCACGGCCACGGCCAGCACGCCGGTGAGGAAAGCGTCCGCCACCGGGTGGCGCGCCTGCAGGCTGGCCAGCGACTGGGGCAGCAGGGTGCGGAACTCGAACACGCCGGCCAGGTTCAGGCCGATCAGCGTGAACAGCGTGGCCAGCGATGCCACCACGGCCGGCGACTGCAGCTGAAAGCCCCAGCCCACGGCCTCGCCCGCGGCGCGCAGGCCCAGCATCAGCGCGCCCAGCAGCAGGAAGGACAGCACCACGCCCGCCGTGTAGGCCAGCCCGCCGATGCGGTGGGCGCGCCGGTCTTGCGCATGGCTGGCAAAGCCCACGACCTTGATGGCCAGCACCGGGAACACGCAGGGCATGAGGTTGAGGATCAGCCCGCCCAGCAGGGCCCCCAGCAGCGCCACCAGCCAGATGCCCATGGGCACCGGGGTGATGCCCGCGCCGCGCGCCTGCGCGGCCAGCGCATCGGCCTGGGCGTTGGCCTTCAGCGCGGCCTCCAGCGCGGGCGATACCGTGGCCGGCGCCGCGGTGGCGGGCCAGCCGCCCTCCACGGGCAGCTCCACGCGCCAGCCCTGGCCGCCCTGGGCCAGCACCACGGGCAGGGGCGTGGGGCCTTCGCTGCGCTGGGGCGACAGCGGCACGCGCGCCGTCCACACCGCGCCGTCCCATTGCTGGCTGGGGGTGGCGGCGGTCTCCACCACGCCCGGGGTCTCGGGGAAGATGTCCAGCGCCTGCCCCCGCAGCGCGGCGGGCAGGCCGGCCACGCGCAGGGCGAGGGCGCTGCCGTCCACGCGGGCCTGGCTGCCGTCCTGGGCCGGCAGCGCCTGGGGATGGGCCTGGGCGGCGGAGGCAAAGGCTGCAGCGTGCAGCGCCGTCGTGCCCTGCAGGGGCAGTTGCAGCGTGAACTGGCCCTCCTCGGGAATGCATTCCTGGCGGCACACCAGCCACGAGGCCTTGAGCTGGATCGTCACCTCCTTGGCCAGCGGGCCGGGGCTGAAGGCCTGCGACACCGTCACCGGCACGGGCAGCAGCACCTGGCCCTCGTAGCCGTAGTTGGCCAGGTTGCCCAGGGGAATCTTCTTGGGCACGGGCCAGGCGACCTCGCCCACATCCAGGCCCGGCGGCAGTGTCCATTCGAGCTGCGTGGGCAGGCCCGAGTCGCCCGGGTTCTTCCAGTAGGTGTGCCACTCGGGCTGGTGGGTGATGGACAGGCCCAGCCACAGCGGCCTGCCGGGGCCCACGCCATCGGGCGCCTGGGCCACCAGCTCGGCCTGCACATGGGGCGTGGCCACGGTGCTGCCGCCGGCCAGGGCAGAGTTTTTGAGAAGAATTTGGCTGCTGGCGCCCAGTGGTAAAGCGCTGGCAGCTATAAAAAAGAGAGCGGGCAGCGCACGCTGCAGGAATCGGTGAGACATGGCGCAGGGTGGGAGCGGTGGAGCAGGGGTTTGGTTCCTCGGAACCGGCCGTGCGGGGCGTTCTCAGGCCGCGAAGCCCAGCACCAGGCGGCGCGCCATGGCGCCCTTCTTCTCGATCTTCGTGACCACTACGGCGCCGATCTCGCCCGTGCGCGCCACATGGGTGCCGCCGCAGGGCTGCAGGTCGATCTGCGCGGCATCGCCGTCGCTGGCGCCGCCCACGCGCACGGTGCGCACCAGGCCCGTGCCGCGCGGGGGCTGCACGCTCATGCTCTTGACGAGCTGCGGGTTGGCGTCCAGCGCCTCGTCGCTGATGGCGCCGAGGGTGATGGCATGGTCCTCGCCCACCAGGCGGGCGAGCGCGGCGGTGACGGTCTCCTTGTCGAGCGGGCCGTCCATGTGGAAGTCGATGCGTGCGTATTCGGGCGTGATCGAGCAGCCATTCACCGGCTGCGCCACCACATGGCACAGCAGGTGCGAGGCGGTGTGAAAGCGCATCAGGCGGTGGCGCCGCTCCCAGTCGATGCGCGCGGTCACCGCATCGCCCACGGCCAGGCCCGGCGCCTGACCATCGGCGGGCACATGCACGATGTCCGCCGTGGGCCGGCCTTCGGCGTCCTTGCCCTTGCGCGTGTCGGCAATGGGCAGGCTGCTGCCATCGGCGCGCAGCAGCACGCCCGCGTCGCCGGCCTGGCCGCCGCCCAGGGGGTAGAACACGGTGCGGTCCAGCACCACGCCGCCCTCGGGGGTGAGGGCGGTCACGGTGGCGCTGCACTCGCGCAGGTAGCTGTCTTGGCGGAAAAGGTCGTGGGTCATGGTGGGGATGGTAGCGGGAGGGGCGCTCCCGCCATGATCCACCCTCCGCCTCGCCCGCCGTGCTTACGGCTGGAACTGCACGCTGTGGCGCATCTGCCGGCCGTTGCGGTCGACATGGGTCAGCGTGAACTCCCCGTAGGTCGTGGCCGATGCGCCTTCGGGCTTGCCGCCGAAGGGCAGCAGGGCCTCGGTCGCGCCGGGGGCCGCCGTGACCGACTGGGCGCGCGTGCGCACGGTCGGCAGGCCGTTGGCGGAACCCTCCTTGGGGCCCTGGCGGTAGGACGACAGGTCGGAGAACACCATCGGCAGGCCGCCCGCGGGCACCTTGGCCACCTGCCACTGGATGCGCGCCGTGCCGCCCGCGCCCTTGAACGCGGTCGCGATCTCCAGGGGCGTCGGGGAGACGCTGGTGATCTGCGGGAAGTTCGCGGGCGTCATCTCCGCGAACGGATAGGGGGCGTTCTTGAGCGACAGCCGGTAGGTGGCGATGGGCGTCTGGCCCTGCTGCCCGTTGACGGTCTTCCAGCCATCGTCGGCATGCACCTGGAAGGTGAACTCCGTACCGGCGGCGAAGCCCCAGGCCGCATAGCGTGCCTCGCCGCTGGCGATGGCTTCGGCATTGGCCGGCGGCCAGACGGAGGCGCCCCACGTGTCCTGGAGCAGCCCCAGCTTGGCGCAGTCGGCCGTGGCGGCGTTGGCCACGCTGCCTTGCGCGTCGGAGCGGCAGATCCGGAAGCGGTCGGTGTCGGAATACGTGGCGTTGCCGGGCGTGCCCTGCATCTCCGCCGCATCGCGCGCCACGCGGGGCGAGAGCAGCTTGAGCGACAGCGGCGCCGCGCCCGCCGTGGGCGAGGGCCAGCTCACCACCACGTAGGTGGCGGCCTTGGCGGGGTCGATGACGGCGAACTGCACCTCGCGCCGCAGCTGGTAGGGCGTGGCCGCGCTTTGCCCATCGGCCAGCTTGAAGAAGGTGTTGAGCGTGTTGCGCGCCACCAGCGACACGCTGACCGCCCGCCGGTTGCCCAGCGCCCGCAGCGCGGCGCCCGTTTGGGGCGTGTCGCAGGCGCCGGCCGTGCTGCCGGCCACCAGCGTCTCGGTCTGGCCCGTGGTGGTGGTGCCGTTGGTGTACTTCTCGTCATAGCCGATGTCCACCTCATGCCGCGCCGAGCCGTCGGCGTTCGTGGTCTTGCGCTCGGCCAGCACCTGCACGTTGGTGAACTGGCGCCCCACCATGTAGGCGTTGGCGGCCAGGCGCTGCGCGCCGCCGTCGTTCCAGGCGGCGACCAGCGCGGCCTTGCTGCTGCCCTGGCCCAGATAGCAGGCATCCAGCATCGCATAGCGGTCGGCCCCCGCGTCGGGCAGCCGCGTGGCCGTGATGGCCGTGCTGGCCTGGATGTACTGGGTCACCAGCTCCTGCGTGGTGGGCGGCTGCGGCTCGGGCGTGGGGGTCGGGGTCTTGCCATCGCCGTCGCTGCCACCGCCGCAGGCGCTGAGTGCCAGCACTGCGCCGGCGAGAAGCGAGTGGGGCCACGGAACATTGCGGAGGGTCATGGTGTGTCTGCCTTTCTGGGAAATAGGGTCATGGCGGGTGCCGGCGCGAAGCCGGCGGGCCGCCTGCTGGCAGTTTCTTCAGCCATGGCGCCGGTCGCCATACTGCAAGTGCGGTATGGCGACCCGTGGCGTGCGCTGTTAGGGGCAGCGCACCGGCGGCGGCCTGCGCGCGGGCCAAGGGACTGACGGTGAGGCGCCGCGTTGTGGCGGGGCCGTGGCGCTACCATGCGCACCATGCCCCATCCCTCCCGCCTCTGGTCCGAGTTGTCCGCGCGTGACTTTGCCGAAGCCCTGGCCTCGGGCCTGGCCGCGCAGACCGTGGCCGTGCTGCCCGTGGCCGCCGTCGAGCAGCATGGCCCGCACCTGCCGCTGGGCGTGGATGCCGCGCTGCTGCAGGGCGTGATCGACGCCGCGCTGCCGCTGCTGCCCGCCGATCTGCCGGCGCTGTTCCTGCCTTCGCAGAACATCGGCCTGTCCACCGAACACCTGTCCTATCCCGGCACGCTCTCGCTCTCGCCCGCCACGCTGATCGCGCTGTGGTCCGAGCTGGGCGCCTGCGTGGCGCGCGCCGGCGTGAAGAAGCTGCTGCTGCTCAACGGCCATGGCGGCAACGTGAGCGCCATGGACATCGTGGCGCGCGAGCTGCGCCAGCGCCACGGCTTGCTTGTCTATAGCTGCAGCTGGTTCAGCCTGCCGCTGCCCGAGGCCGTGAGCGCGCAGTTCAGCGCCGAGGAGCACCGCTTTGGCATCCACGGCGGCGAGATCGAAACGTCGATGATGCTGCACCTCGCGCCCGCCACGGTGCACATGGAGCATGCGCAGGCCTGGCGCTCCAGCTCGCAGGACCGCGCCGAGCGCTACGCCATCCTGGGCAACGGCAAGAGCGCCAAGATGGGCTGGGCCATCGAGGACTACCACCCCGCGGGCGCCGTGGGCAATGCGGCGGGGGCCACGGCAGACAAGGGCCGTGCGGTGGTGGAGGCCGCTGCGGCGCAACTGGCGGCGCTGCTGCAGGAGCTGCACGCCCTGCCGCTGAGCACGCTGCGCGAACCGGGCGCGGGCTGAGCCGCGCCCGCCGTCGCCGCGGCCGTGAAGGGGCGCCATGAAGTGCAGGTCCGCAATTGGGCCGCCCATGGTGTTTTGCTTTAAATTAAATAGCTAATTGCGCTTTCGTGGTAAGGCTTTGCGGCCTAAATGCCTCGAATTTTGAGAGTGCGCTGCCCGTCAGGCGTGCGTGATCCAGTCGCGGTGCTCGTCCGTGTCCAGGTGCGGCAGGGTGTTGAAGGTCTGCAGCATCAGGCGCTTCGGCGCGATGCTGAACTCCGTCACCGCGCTGTTGCGGATGCGCATGTTCAGCGCGATGGTGACCTCGGGTGGCGTGGACAGCACCTCGCCCACGGCGGTGGAAATGGGGCCGCCGCTGGAGACCAGCAGCACGTTCTGCCCCGTGTGGTGGTGGCGCACATGCTCCAGCGCCGTGCGCACGCCGCCGGAGAAGTCGTCCCAGCTCGGCATGCCGGCCGGGCTGATGGTGCCGCCCATCCACTGCGCGAGCGCGTCGCACAGCAGGCGGAAATGCTGCTTGTACAACGCGGGCGTGTCGGGCCGCGGCAGCGGCGCGGGGTGCACGGCATGGATGAGCGCATGGCTGTCGTACTCGTTGAGCCCGGGCATCAGCAGCGGCGCGGGCGCCGCGCCGTGCAGCCCTTGCTGTATGCCCTCCAGCGTCTGGCGGTGGCGCTGCAGCGTGCCGCACAGCACGGCGTCGAAGCGCAGGCCGCGCTCGCGCCAGTACGCGCCCAGCCGCTGCGCCTGCGCATGCCCGCGCGGGCTCAGCCGGTCATAGTCATCCGCGCCGAACGAGGCCTGGCCATGGCGCACGAGGTAGAGGGTTCCCATGGGCGTGGATTGTGGGCAGGCCGGTCGCTGGCGCTTGTCACGCGGGCGACGGGTTCCATGGCTTTCGTGGCTATCCGGCGCGTGCCTGCTCCGCCGTGGGCAGCAAGCGGCGCTGCTGCAGCCGGCCGAACCATTTGCGGAACATGTCCTCGGTGTCGATGCAGGCGTGAAAGCCCGCCTGGCGGATCTTCACCGAGCTCATGATCACCGGCGGCAGCGGGCCGGCCTTGCCGTGGTTCATCTGGAAGTCGGCATAGGCCGCGCCCTGGCCGATGAAGGCCGCCAGCTCGCGCGGCGCCGCCAGCTGGTACCGGTCCACGATGCGTTCCCAGGCCCGCTGCTGCGTCGGCAGCGTGGCGCCCAGGGACTGGGGCTCGGGCTCGCCCACGGGCATGCCCAGCGCGTCGGCGATGGCGGGCCAGACGTTCTGCCAGACGAACACGTCGCCGTTGTCCAGGTTGAAGGTCTCGTTGCGGGCGTTGGGCGACTCGGCGGCCCAGGCGCAGGCCTGGGCGATCAGGTCGGCGTCGATGGCCTGGTTCACGCGGGCGGGGCCGCCGGGGTAGGCCAGCGGCAGGCCCTGTGCGTGGCGCAGCCAGGCATAGACGCCGATGGCCGGTATGGGGTTCATGTGGCTGCCCATGGCGTCACCGAACACGATGCGCGGGCGCATGATGGTGAAGTGCCAGGCGCCGCTCTGCGCCTGCCGCTCGCGCAGGAAGTCCTCCTGCAGCCAGTAGAAATTCTCGTGCGCGTCGCGCGGCCAGCGCTCGCGTGCGGGCACGGCGATCTGCGGGTGGATGTGCACGCCGTAGGCCTTGCCGCCCTGCATGATGGTGACGTGGCGCAGCGGGCTGCCGGGCCGGTCCAGCGGCTCGACGACATTGCGCAGCATCGCGAGGTTGGTGCGCATCTGTTCCTGGTCGCGCCAGCCGCCCACCAGCCCGCCGGGCTGCTCGTACACGGCGGCGTAGACCATGTGGGTGATGTCGTCGCGCGCGCCCAGGGCGGCGCGGCAGGCCACGCTGTCCTGCAGGTCCAGCTGCAGCGAAGTGGCGCCCTCGGGCAGGGCGATGGGGCGGCGCGCCGCGCCCACGGCCTTCCAGCCGGGCAGGGCGGCGAAGTGGCGCAGGCAGGCCTGGCCCACGACGCCGGTGGCGCCTACGACGAGGACGGTGTTCGTCATTTCTTCACCATCGGGCACTTGGATTGCGACAGCGGCAGGAAGGCCTTGTCGCCGGGCACGGTGGCCACGAGCTTGTAGTAGTCCCAGGGGTATTTGGACTCGGCCTGCGACTTCACCTCGAACAGGTACATGTCGTGCACCATGCGGCCGTCCTCGCGGATGCGGCCGTTCTTGGCAAAGAAGTCGTTGATGGGCAGGGCCTTCATCTGCGCCATGACCTTGGCCGTGTCGTCGGTCTTGGCGGCCTGCACGGCCTTCAGGTAGTGCATGGTGGAGGAGTAGGCGCCCGCCTGGCTCATGTTGGGCATCTTCTTCATCTTCTCGAAGTAGCGCTTGGACCAGGCGCGCGTCTCGTCGTTCATGTCCCAGTAGAAGCCCTCGGTGAGCATCAGGCCCGCGGCCGTGCGCAGGCCGATGGCGTGCACGTCGTTGATGTACATGAGCAGGCCGGCCAGGGTCTGCTTGTTCTTGCCCTGGGTCAGGCCGAACTCGCGCGCGGCCTTGATGGTGTTGACGGTGTCGCCGCCGGCATTGGCCAGACCGACGACCTGGGCCTTGCTGCTCTGCGCGCTCAGCAGGAACGAGGCGAAGTCGGTCGCGCCGATGGGGTGCTTGGCCGCGCCCAGCACCTTGCCGCCCTGGGCCGTCACCACGGCGCTGGCCTGGTCCTGCAGGCTGTGGCCGAAGGCGTAGTCGGCGGTGACGAAGAACCAGTCCTTGCCGCCGCGCTGGGTGATGGCGCTGGCCGTCACGTTGGCCAGGGCATAGGTGTCGTAGACATAGTGCACGGTGCTGGGCATGCACAGGTCGTTGGTCAGGCGGTCCAGGCCGGGGCCGTTGAAGATGATCACCTTCTGCTTTTGCTTGGCGATCTCCAGCGCCGCCAGCGCGGGGGCGGAAACGGCCACGTCCATGATGGCGTCCACCTTGCCGGTGTCGAACCATTCGCGCGCCTTGCTGGAGGCGATGTCGGCCTTGTTCTGGTGGTCGCTCACGATGAGCTCGATCTTCTTGCCCAGCACCTGGCCGCCGAAGTCGTCGATGGCCATCTGGATTGCGGCCGCGCTGCCGGGGCCGGTGATGTCGGCGAACGGGCCGTTCAGGTCGGTCAGGATGCCCAGGCGCAGCACGTCGTCGGAAATCTGCGCCGTGGCGGCCGTGCTGGCGGCCAGCAGGGCTAGGCCGGTGCAGAGCGTGCGGCAGGCGGTGGTGAGGGGGGTGGGGCGGTGCATGGTTGTCTCCTTGGTTGTGTGTGTGGGGAAATCAGAGCGTGGCGATGGGCGTGACGGGCGAGCCCACGGCGCCGGGCAGGCGCAGCGGGGGCGCGGTGAGCAGAAAGCGCGTGCGTCCCAGGGCGTGCAGCCGATCGGCCAGCTCCTTCAGGTACCACAGCTCGCCCAGCGGCAGGCCCAGCTTGAACAGGCAGTGCTCGTGCAGCGGCAGCACGGGGTAGGGCGAACCGTCGGTGGGCACGCGCCGCGGCGGGTGGCGTTCCACGGCGTAGTTGTCGGCGACGAGGGCGGCAATGCCGCTGTCGGTGATCCACTGCAGCAGCCTCTCGTCGCCGCCGTCCAGCGCCGCGCAGCTGTGGTGCAGGCGGTGTTCGTCGGGCTGGCGCTGCATGGACAGCACCAGCTCGGCGAAGCCCGTGCGCAGCAGCAGCATGTCGCCCGGCTCCACGGTGGCGCCGCTGCGCTCCATGGCGCGCATCAGTTCGTCGTAGCCGATGTCGCGGAACGCCATGCCGTACGTGCGTTCCAGGTCCACCAGCACGCCGCGGCCCTGCATGCCCTTGACGGCCAGGTGCTCCACGCCCAGCGCCCGGGCCACGCTCTCGTCGGGCGCGCGGCCGGCGCAGCACTGGGGCTGGTAGCGCGCGGGGGCGCCGTGTTCGTCGCGCGTGGGAATGCCGTGGTCCTGCGGGCCCAGGATGTGCCCATGACCAAGGTAGCCGTTGTAGTAGGTGGTGCGCAGGCGGCCGTCGCCCTCGGGGTCGAACAGCGCGCCCACATGGGCCAGCGAGTCCCATTGCGTGGAGTACTGCAGCGACAGCAGCACCTGGTCGTCGCTGACCACGTCCGTGGCGCCGGGGTACACATGGCCCAGCGGAAAGTTCACGTAGGGAATGCCCTCGCGCCGCGTGGGGCGCAGCTGCGGCGGCAGGCGCCGCGCGTTGAGCCCATTGCCGCCGGGGTAGTCCAGGGGCAGCGACAGGCACAGGCTGATGCCCTCGCGCACCTCCTGCACGCCCTTGCGGACCTGCTCGGGGCCGATCAGGTTGGCGCGGCCCAGTTGGTCGTCGGGCCCGAATTCACCCCAGTTGGAACCGGCGGGGCGTTGTCTCCATCGCATGGTCTTGTCTCCAGTGCCGCGGGTGCAGCGGCTTGGAGGCAATGGTGTTGGCGCGGCGCACCGTGCGTCAAACGCGCTGCCGAAAGTTTTGCTGGGTGAAATAGCTTGCCGGGAAAACCCTGGCGTTCTTGCGGTGCCTTGCGCTTGGGCTGGCGTTGGTGGTTTTGCAGATCAAAACCTGCCGCGGGGGTGCGGCAGGTTTTGGCGCCGTATCATGGCCCGAGCAGCACGCGGGCAAAGGCCGCGGCATCCACATTGCCGCCCGTGAGCGCCAGGCCCACGCACTGGCCGCGCAGCGCCTCGCGCTCCTGCAGGGCGGCTGCCAGGGCCGCGGCGCCGGCACCCTCGGCGACGTTGTGGGTGTCGCTGAACAGGGCGCGCATGGCGGCGGCCACCTCGGCATCGTCCACCTGCACCAGGCGGTCCAGGTGGGGCATGAGCACCGACAGGGCATCGGGGTCGGCCACCCGCACCGCCATGCCGTCGGCCACCTGCGTGCTGACGGGCGAGGCGACCACGCGGCCTGCGGCGAACGAGTCGGCATAGGTCGTGGCATGGCGGCTCACCACGCCCACGATGCGCACGCGGTGGCCCAGCGCCAGCTTGGCCGCCACGGCGGCGCAGGCGCCCGAGCCCAGGCCGATGGGCACGTAGGCCACGTCCATGTGCGGCACGGCGTGCAGGAATTCCCACCAGTAGGTGGCCACGCCGCGCACCAGGTCCGGGTGGTAGCTGGGCACCATGTGGGCGCCGCGCTCGCTCGCCAGCTGCAGCGCGTGTTCGCGCGCGGCCTGGAAGTCGTCGCCGTGCTCCACCAGGCTCACGCCCAGCGCGCGCATGGCGGCGTTCTTCTCCACCGAATTGCCATGCGGCACGACGATGGTGCTGGCCACGCCATGGCGGCGCGCGGCCCAGCCGATGCTCTGGCCGTGGTTGCCGCGCGTGGCGCTGATCACCTCGCGCGGCAGCTGGCCGCGCCGCGCCATCTGCGCGAAGTAGGTGAGCCCGCCGCGGATCTTGAACGCGCCCACGGGGTTGTGGTTCTCGTGCTTGAGCCAGCACTCCGTGCCCAGGCGCTCGCCCAGCAGGCCCCAGCGGTACTGCGGCGTGGCCTGGAATTCCTGGTAAACGGTGCGTGCGGCGTCCTCGATGTCGGCCAGCGTGGGCAGGGCAATGGCGGGCATGGGTGTGTCTTGGTTGGGTGTCATTCGGGGCAATGGCTGGCGAGGCACACGGGCCCCAGCGGCGTGAGCAGCGTGGCGGTCAGGCGGGGCGCGCTGGCCCAGTCCACGGGCATGGGCGGCAGCCCGGCGCCGGTGCAGGCGTCCGCCAGGGCGGCGGCCTGCGGGTGCTGCAGGCGCAGCGACTGCAGTTGCACGCCGCTGTGCGGCAGGCCGTGGCAGGGGTGGCGTTCGCCCCATTCGAGCAGCGTGGGCAGGCAGCCGTCCATGAGCCGCTGGCCGTCCCCGCGCACGGTGATGCGCCACTCCAGCAGGCCCAGCGAGGTGGGGCGGCTGGCGGTGATGATCTCGCCGCGGTCCACGCCGCGCGCGGCCAGCGCCGCATGGCTGGCGGCAATGTCCGGCACGCATGCCACCCAGTGGATGAACTGCGGCCCGCCGCGGGCCACCTGCGCGCGCAGGGCCGGATCATCCATATCAAACCAGCGTTTTGCGCCCATGGGGCGTGCGCTAGTAGCTCCTGGTTTGATAGCAATGATCTCCAGGTAGCTGCGCGGGTGCGCGGGGCTGGAGATGTTGAGCAGCCGGTTGTGCGTGCCCATGAGCGGGTGCTCGCCGCCCTTGGCCGGGTCCACGCCCAGCGTGCGGCGGCACCAGTCGGCGCCCTCGCGCAGGTCGGCGGCCAGCACCACGAGGTGGTCGATGCCGGGGCAGCAGGACGCGTCGGTCACAGCCGCACCTCGCCGCGCACGCAGGTGACCGCATGGCCGCCGACCCAGATATGCCCGTCCTCCTGCAGCACATGCACCCGGCCGGCGCGGCCCAGGGCCGTTCCCTGGCTGGCGATGTAGCGGCTGGGCGCCAGGCCCGCGCCTATGAGCCACTGGGCCAGCGCGGCGTTCAGGCTGCCGGTGACGGGGTCTTCGGTCAGGCCGTTGTTGCCGGGGAAGAAGGCGCGCACCTCAAAGGCGATGTCCTCCCCCGCCGCATGCGCGCCGATCACGCCGACCTTGCCGCGCGGCCCGATCACGCCCACGTCCAGCCCGGCCAGCACCGCGGCGTCGGGCCGCAGGGCCAGCACCTGCTCGGCCGAGCGCAGCATCACGCCGCGCCAGTTGGGGCCGTTGTCGCACCAGGCATGCGCCACGATGTCGCTGCGCGCCACGCCCAGGCCTTGCGCGATGCGCTGCACATCGGCCTCGTCCAGGGGCCCGCTCTTGAGGCGCGGCGGCGCGGCGAAGGCCAGGCTGTCGCCGTCCTTGCGCAGCGTGACCAGGCCCACGCCGCATTCCTGCACGACGCGCCCCGGCACGCGGGGTTGCCCGCCGGCCTGGAGCCAGGCATGGCAGCTGCCCAGCGTGGGGTGGCCGGCGAACGGCAGCTCGCGGCCCGGGCAGAAGATGCGCACGCGGTAGTCGGCGCCGCCGGCGCGGCCGGCCTCGGTGGGTGGCAGCAGGAAGGTGGCTTCCGACAGGTTGGTCCAGTTCGTGAACTGCTGCATGGTGTCGGTGTCGAGGCCCTCGCCGTCCAGCACCACGGCCAGGGCGTTGCCGAGATAGGGGGTGGCGGTGAAGACGTCGACTTGCTGGAACGGGCGCTGGCGCATGGGAGGGCTCCGGTGATGAGAAGGGGCGCGGGCATGCGGCGGCGGCACCCGCGCACGCGCAGGGGCTGCAGCCACCGTCCCGCGCGGGGACGGTCAGGGGCGGGCGGAAATCAGGCCGTCGCGCGGATGGCGGCGGCCAGCGCGGCGATCGCGGTGCGGATCTGCTCCTGCGTGGCGGTCACGAAGGACAGGCGCAGCGTGCGCGTGTCGGCCTGCTCGGCGTAGAAGGCGGCGCCGGGCACGAAGGCCACGTTGCGCTCCACGGCGCGCGGCAGCAGTTCCAGCGCGCTCATGCCCTCGGGCAGGCGCAGCCACAGGAACATGCCGCCGGCCGGGCGGTTCCAGGTTACGCCTAGGCCCTGCATTTCCTGCTCCAGGGCCGTCACCATGGCCTCGCACTGCTGCTTGTAGAGCTGGCGGATGGTGGGCACATGGCGGTCCAGGAAGCCGTTCTTCAGCACCTCGGACACCAGGCGCTGGTTGAAGCTGGGGGTGTGCAGGTCGGCCGCCTGCTTGGCCTGCAGCAGCTTGGGGTACATCTGGCGCGGCGCGACGATGTAGCCCAGGCGCAGGCCGGGCGCCAGCACCTTGGAGAACGAGCCCATGTAGAGGCAGCCCTCGGGGTTGCGCGCGGTCAGGGGCTTGGGCGGGGCCTGGTCGAACCACAGGTCGCCGTAGGGGTTGTCCTCGATCAGCGGAATGCCCAGCTCGGCCGCCTTGGCCACCAGGGCCTCGCGGCGCGCCTCGGTCATGGTGCGGCCCGTGGGGTTCTGGAAGTTGGGTAGCACGTACAGGAAGCGCGCCTTGTCCGTGCCGCTGCCGGCCTTGGCGGCCAGGTCGTCAATGCGCACGCCCTCGTCGTCGCTGGCCACCGACACCACCTTGGGCTCCATGGGGGCGAAGGCCTGCAGCGCGCCCAGGTAGGTGGGCGTTTCCACCAGCACGCGGCTGCCCGTGTCGATGAGCACCTTGGCCGCCAGGTCCAGCGCCTGCTGCGAGCCGGTGGTGATCAGCACCTGGTCGGGGTGCACGTCCCAGGGCAGGAACCCGGCGATCGCCTCGCGCAGCGGCGCGTAGCCTTCGCTGGCGGCGTACTGCAGCGCCGACGCGCCTTCGTGGGCCAGCACGGTGGCGGCCGCGGCGGCGAAGGAGTCGATCGGGAAGGTCTGGGGCGAGGGCAGTCCGCCGGCCAGGCTGATGATGCCGGGCTTCTCGGTCACCTTCAGGATTTCTCGGATCACCGAGGGGTTCATCTTTTCGGCCCGTGCGGCCAGGGTCCAGTTCGTCATTCCATCATCTCCAAAAGGCGCGTTTTCATGGCGCCGAATCATTCCAACAATGCCGTCGTGCGGCGGGTTGCGGCCCTGCGGGTGGGGCCGCAGGTGCTAATGCTAGGGGCTGCGCAGCCCGGTCACGACATTCTCTTGCCTGCCAGCACGGTGGCGACCACGGCCACCGCGAAACCGATCGTCACCAGGTCGAGCGGCTCGCCCAGCAGCGGAATCGCTGCCAGGATCGAGAAAAAGGGCTGCAGCAGCTGCACCTGGCTCACGCGCAGCGCGCCGCCCAGGGCCAGGCCCCGGTACCAGGCGAAGAAGCCCGCCCACATCGAGAACACGCCCACGTAGACGAAGCCGCCCCAGGCCGAGGCCGCCACCGGCTGCGCGGGCCAGAGCCACAGCGCGGCGGGCAGCGTGACGGGCAGCGCCATCAGGCAGACCCAGCAGATCACGCGCTCGGCGCCCAGCGCGGGCGTGACCTTGGCGCCCTGGATGTAGCCCACCGAGGCCGCCACGACCGCGCCCACCAGCAGCGCGTCGGCCGCCTCCAGGCCGAAGCCATGGCCCAGCTGCCAGCCGCGCAGCAGCGAGAACGCCACCACCAGCGTGCTGCCCAGCACGGCGCAGATCCAGAAGCCCGCGCGGGCGCGCTGGTGCAGCACCACGGCCGCGACGGCGGCCGTCACCAGCGGCAGCAGCGCCGTGACCACGGCCGCGTGGCTGGCCGTGACGCTGCGCAGCGCATAGGCCAGCAGCAGCGGGTAGCCCACGACGTTGCCAAGCACGGCCAGCGTCAGCGGCTTCCACTGGTGCGGCTGCGGGCGCGGCGAGCGCGTGGCGAGCAGGAAGACCGCCGACAGCAGGCCCGCCAGCGCGGCGCGGCCCATGGTGACGAACCAGGGCGAGAGCTGCGGCGCCTCGGCCGTGCCGGTGGCCAGGCGCGTGGCGGGCAGGGTGATGGCGAAGATCGCCACCCCTAGCACGCCGAGCCACAGGCCCAGGGTCTCGTCGCGCTGGGTGTTGCGCACCGGATGGGTGATGGTGGGCGCCGTCATGCGATCACCATCCAGGCGGCCGTGAGCGCCAGCACCAGGGCCATGGCGCGGTTGAACCACAGCAGGCGCTGCCCGTGCGCCAGCCAGTGGCGCAGCAGCGCGCCCGTGGCGGCATAGACGAAGTTGCTGGACAGCGCGAAGAAGGCCATCACCGGCAGCACCACGGCCAGGCGCTGCAGGCTGTCGTCGCGCCCGACGACCCAGCCGGCCACGATGGTCAGCGCCAGCAGCCAGGCCTTGATGTTCACGAACTGCAGCGCCGCGCCCTGCCAGAAGCCCACGGAGAGGCGGGCGGCGTCGGCCTCCGACAGGCGGCCCGACTGCGAGAGCTTGAGCGCCAGCCACAGCAGGTAGGCGATGCCCACGGCCTTGATCGCCCAGCGCAGCGCCGGCACGGCCAGCACGACGGCGCCGAGCCCCGCGGCGCACAGCAGCAGCAGCGCGCTCCAGCCCACGGGCACGGCCACCACGAAGCGCATGGCGGCGGGCAGGCCGCGGTTGGCGGCCAGCGCCGTGGACAGGGTGGTGTTCGGCCCGGGGGTGAAGCTCATCGCGGTGGCCAGTATCAGCAGGGCGGTGAATTCAACCAGGGGCATGTGAGGGTTCCATCGGAGGCGGGGATGCGGTGCACTGTAGGGCCAAAGTCCATTACAGTTCCGATACAGTTGAACCTCACAATTTCATCGACTGTACCGGCATTTGCATTGGCACAGTGCCGGTGCAGGAACTGCCCCTTCGCACCATGGCCCTGCTCACCCGCACCCCCGACCGCACCCTGACCGAGCAACTGGCCGAGCGCTTTGCCGAACGCATACGCGCGCGGCTGCTGCCCGCCGGCGCGCGCCTGCCGTCGGTGCGCGAATGCGCGCGCCAGCAGGGCGTGAGCCCCTACACGGTGGTGGCGGCCTACGACAAGCTGCTGGCCCAGGGGCTGGTGGAGGCGCGGCGCCAGCGCGGCTTCTATGTGCGCGATTTTGTGCAAAAACAGCCACCAGCGCTTGATGCGCAAGCGCAATTAGCTATTAATTCAGGAGCAAAAGCGGTGTCGCCGCTGGGCACCATGGGCGTGCGCCTGTCGGGCTCGTGCATCAACGCCACCGCGCTGATCCGGGGCATGTTCCACCAGGCCTCGGCCAAGCCTCAGCCGGGCGCGGGCGTGCTGCCCATCGGCTGGCTGGAGGATGCGCGCTTCATGGCCGCCGCGGTGCGCAAGATCACGGCCAGCAGCGCGCTGCACGACGGCTCGCTGAGCTACGGCGAGCCCATGGGCGACGCCGCGCTGCGCCAGGCGGTGGCGCGGCGCATGGCGGACATCAACATCCACGCCCAGCCCACGCAGATCATGACCACCGTGGGCGCCACGCAGGCGTTGGACATCGTCAGCCGCACGCTGCTCAAGGCGGGTGACCCGGTGATGGTGGAAGAACCCGGCTGGTCTGTGGAGTTCGCGCGGCTGGACGCCCTGGGCATGCGCGTGCTGCCTGTGCCGCGCGGCCCCGAGGGGCCGGACCTGGCGGTCATGGCGCGCTACTGCGAGCTGCACGCGCCCAAGCTGTTCGTGAGCGTGAGCGTGCTGCACAACCCCACGGGCTACAGCCTCTCGCCGGGCAGCGCGCACCAGGTGCTGGAGCTGGCGCAGCGGCACGACTTCCACATCGTCGAGGACGACACCTACGGCCACATCGCCGCCGACCACGCCACGCGGCTGGCCGCGCTCGACGGGCTGCGCCGCACCATCTACGTGAGCGGCTTCGCCAAGATCCTGGCGCCCAACTGGCGCGTGGGTTACCTGGCCGCGTCGCCCGATCTGATGGAGCGGCTGCTGGACACCAAGCTGCTGTCCACGCTGACCACGCCCTCCCTGCTGGAAAAGGCCCTGGCGCTGTGCATCGAGCAGGGCCAGCTGCGCCGCCACGCCGACCGCATGCGCCTGCGCCTGGCCCAGGCCCGCGCGCGCAGCGTGCAGCTGGCGCTGGAGGCCGGCTGCACCTTCGCCGCGGAGCCCGCGGGCATGTTCGGCTGGGTGGAGACGGGCGTGGACACCGACATGCTGGCCCAGCGCATGCTGGACGAGGGCTACCTCATCGCGCCGGGGGCGCTGTTCCATGCCACGCGCCGGCCCTGCACGCTGATGCGCATCAACTTCAGCACCACGCAGGACCCGGCCTTCTGGCGCACCTGGCAGCGCGTGGCGCAGGAGGGCGCGCGCTGACGGCAGCTGCGCTCAGTGGGCCGCCGGGCGCTCGACCACCAGCTCCGACAGCACGCGCAGCAGCGCGCGGTTGACATATTCCAGCTCCAGCTCGTGCGTCTCGCACAGCTGGCGGATGGCGCCGGCGTCGTCGCCCTCCAGCGCGCAGGCCATTTCCAGGCTGGGGGCGTAGGGCCCGGTGCGCAGCACGGCGGCGTCGTACACGCGCTCGGACAGCGGCAGGCGGCGCAGGATGGCGCCCAGCGGCTCGCGCAGCAGCTCGTCGAGCTGCGAGAACAGGCCGCTCAGGTACACCTCGCGGCGCAGGTCCTTGCCCACGCCGGCGTCGAGCAGGTGCTCGGTCAGGCGCGCGCGCAGCACCATGGCGGCGCGGATGGGGCGCAGGTCGGGCTCGGTGGCGGCATGGGGCAGCTGGTCGGACAGCCAGCGCCCGAGGGAGCCGTAGCCCATCATCACCAGGCCGCGCCGCAGCGAATCCACGCCCGTGCGCAGGCCCAGCGCCGCCGAGTTGGTGTAGACCATGAAGCGGTGGGCCAGCAGCGGGTCTTCGCCCAGGATCTGCTCGAAGCGGTCGATGGACTGCTCCTCGTCGATGGCCTTCATGAGCTTGAGCACCACCTCGTGCGCGGGCTGCAGCGGGTGGTGGCGCAGGCTGTAGAGCACGTCCTCCATGGGCCAGCCGGCCACGGCCAGGGCGCCGCCCTCGTCCAGGCAGTGCGACAGCAGCGCGCGGCTGGCCACGTTGTCATAGAGCTGGCCGGCGATCAGGGGGCTGCGCTGCGCGGCCGTCGCGCCGGTGCCGCGCCCGGCCGCCGAGGCCTGCAGCGCGCTCACCGCGTCGGCGCTGGACAGGTGCAGCAGGCTGTTGTCGAACAGCTGCGCGGTCTCGGCATCGGGCAGGCGGGCCAGGTCGCCGCGCCACACCAGCCGCAGGCCCCGGGCATGCGCCTGCCGGGCCCGCTCGCGGACCGTGGGGGTGGCCAGCCAGTCGCCCGGCACCTCGATCCAGGGCGCGCCGCGCGGGGCGTGTTCCAGCAGGTCGGCCAGCAGCTGCGGCGAGCGCGGCGACAGCAGCAGCGGTGGGGAACTGGCGGTCCACAGCTCCTGGATGGTGCGCAGTAGGTGCGGCGCATCCACCAGCGCCGCGCCTTCGCTGTGCACGTAAAGCTGCACGCCGGCCATCTTGCGGGCGGCGTTCCACAGGGGGCGGTAGCCGAGCACCAGGCTGCCGAGAACGGATTGGACCATGAGGGTGGTGGTTCGAGGGGGCGAAGGCCGCCATTGTCATGCCGCGCCGGGGCGCGCGCATCTGGCGAAAACCCCGCGCCCGTTGGCGTCAGCTGATGAAGTTGAACAGCGACAGGCGCTGCACCTGGGCGTAGGACTTGAGCGCGGCCTCGTAGCCCACATGGGCGTTCTGGAAGTCCGAGATGCCCTGCACCATGTCCAGGTCCTCGGCGCGCGAGCGGTCGGCCTCCAGCTGGATGGAGCGGTTGCCCTGGTCGCCGGCGATGCGGTCGGCGCGGTTGAGCAGTTCGCCCGCGTAGCCGCGCATGTTGTGCAGGCGCTCCATGCCGATGTCGATGTTGGCCAGCGCCTGGCCCACGGCCTGCGTGGCGGCATTCTGGTTGGGCGCACCGCCGATGTCCCTGATGGCGCTGTCGATGGAGCTCATCAGGCTGGCGCTGGGCTGCAGGCTGATGGAGTCGCCGTTGGCGGGGTTGCCCTTGATGGTGAAGCTCAGGCCGGGAATGCCGGTCACGGAGACTTCCATCGGCTTGTCGGACGGGTAGTCTGGAATGGTGACCGGCGCCGACACCGTGGGCGGCACGGTGCTGTTGTCGGTGATGGTGTACTGCGCCGAGGTGGTGCCCGGCGTCGCACCGGGAACCACGTTCAGGAAGTCGATCTGGTAGTTGTTTCCTGTCACCAGGTCCGGGTTGACCGGGGTGATGCCGCTGGTTACGAGGGTGCGGTCCGGCGGAATGGTGCTGCCGGTGGCGTAGTACACCCCATCGCGCTGCGGGTCGAACATCAGCGTCGCATGTCCGTCCAGCGTCGTCGTGATCGACGTGCCGTTGCTGCTGCCCTGGCCCGGCAGGCCGGCGAACAGGTAGTCGGGGTTGCCGATCAGCGGGCCGGTGAAGGGCTCCAGCGCGCTGCCCAGGGCGCCCAGCAGCGGCACGCCATTGGTGTCCTTGCGGTTGATGACTTCGGTGAGCTGCTCGCGCAGGCTCTGGATCTGGTTGGCGTAGGTCTTGCGGTCCTCGGGCTTGAGGGCGCCGCCGCCGGCGGCCACGACCAGCTGGCGTATCTCCTGCACCAGGCCCACGGCGTCGCCCAGGGTGGACTCGGCCTGGGCGATGGCATTACGCTGCACGTCCAGCGCGCGCTGCTCGGTCTGGATGCGGCTCAGGCGCGTGAGCGCGCGCTCGGCCTGGGCTGCGGCCACGGGGTCGTCGCTGGGGCGCACCACGCGCTTGCCCGAGGTGAGGTTTTCCTGCAGGTCCACCAGTGTCTTTTGCCGTGCGCTGAGGTTGCGCATCGTGCCGTCGTACATGTTGGCGGTGCTGACGCGGTAGAAAGAGCTGCTCATGCGGGGTCCTTTCAGCGGCCCATGGTCTGGATCAGATTGTCGAAGATGTTCTGCGCGATCTGCAGCACCTTGGCCGAGGCCTGGTAGGCCTGCTGGTACTGGATGAGTCGGGCGGCCTCCTCGTCCAGATTCACGCCCGAGACGGCCGTGCGGCTGGCCTCCAGGTTGCTGGCGATGGAGTCCGAGAGCTTGGCCGCGTATTGCGCGCTTTGCGTGCGCGTTCCCACCTGGGCCATGAGCCCGGCATAGCCGTCGGCCATCGAGGACTCGTCGAACATCTTCACGTCGCGCAGATCCATGAGCGCCGTGGCGTTCCCGGCGTTGCGCGTGTACATGTCGCCGTACTGCGGATCGAGCGCGTTGCCGATGTTGACCGTGTCCCCCGTCTTGGGCGTGCCCTGCAGGGTGATGGACCAGCCGTCGATGGTGATGGGCTGGCCGGGGGTGTAGGGCCGGGCCGCTGGCGCAACCGGTGTCGGCGGGTTGGTGCCGCGGTTCAGCACGTCGTAGGTGGCGGGCGGGCCGGCGGTGAAGGCCAGCTGGATGCCGCCGGGAAACGCCGGCGGAGTCGCGGTGTCGCCGTTGGGCGGCAGCACCAGCCCCGGCGGATTGGGCAGGCCCGTGGCCTTGAGCCCCGCCAGCTGCAGCGTGCCGGTGTTGGACGTGCCCATGGCCGCGTTGACGGGGTTGGCGGCGGCCAGGTCGCGTGGCGAGTACACCAGAGACTGGATGTTGGCCGCGGCGCTGGCAAAGGGCTTGAACAGCACGCGCTCGTTCGCGGCGCCGGCCGTGGTGAAGTCGAAGGTCAGGCCGTCGATCTGCTGACTGCGCAGGTCGTTGAGATCGGTGAAGGGCGTGGCCTTGCCATCCGACAGCCGCACCACCTGCCCGCCCGGCGGCGAGGTGAAGTGCACCTCGTAGTCCGACGCGGCGAACTGCGTGGGCGAGAAGCGGGTCGGGTCGGTGAAGCCGATGCTGCCCACGGCCGTGCCCTGGGTGTAGCCATGGACCGAGGCGGGGGTGGAAAACAGCGGCTTGCCGGGCTGCCCGTCCAGGGTCAGGCCCAGCGTCTGCTGGTGGTTCATCGTGGTGCCGATGGCCAGCGCCATGCGCCCCAGCAGGTTGCGGCCCTCGGCCAGGTCGTGGTTGGCAAACTTCAGCAGGCCCGCCATCTCGCCGCCGCCGAGCATGGACTCCTCCAGCTCCACGGGCGCGGCGCCGGGGCGGTTGAAGAACAGGCGCGTCTGGCCGCTGCCGGGAAACAACTGCGATTCGTCGACCGACACGGTGGTGGGCGTGCTGCCGAGCACCAAGGCCTGGCTGCCGCCCACGAACACGCCCACCGTGCCGTCGTCGGCCGGGATCTGCGTGGTCTGGATGTACTGGTTGAGTTCGCGGATCAGCTGGTCGCGCTTGTCCAGCAGATCGTTGGGCGTCTGGCCGTTGCCCTTGACGCGGGCGACCTGCTCGTTCACCTCGGCAATGCTGCGGGCCAGGGCGTTGATGCGGGTGGTGTTGTTCTGCAGCTGCTCGTTGACCGAATACTGGATCTCCTGCAACTGCTCGGCGCTGCTGCGCATGCGCGCCGCCATTTCATCCATGCGCGTGAGCGTGACGGTGCGCGCCGTGATGTCGGTGGGCGAGGCCACCACGTCGGCCAGCGAGTTCATCATGTCGGTGATGGCCGCGCCCAGGCCGCTGGTGCCGCCGCTGAACACGTCCTGCATCTGCCCCAGGCGCTCGGCGCGGATCGTGTCGGAGGCCTGCACCGCCTGGGCGGCGGCGGCCTGGCGCGTGAGCAGCTCGTTGTGGTTGCGCAGGATGGTGGCGATCTGCACGCCGTTGCCGATGTAGCCCGAGCCGGTGAACTGGCCCTGCACCGTCTCCATGGCCACGCTCTGGCGCGAATAGCCGGCCACGCTGACGTTGGCGATGTTGTGCCCCGTGGTCTGCAGGGCGACCTGGTTGGCGAGGAGGGCGCGGGCGCCGACGTTGAGAAGGCTCATGGTTCAGTGGTGCGGTGCGTTGTCAGGCCTGCGTGCCGGATGCCTGGGCCAGGACCGGCGTGCGCGCCACGCCCTGCGTGCTCTGGATGGCACGGCTGAGCTTGGCGGCGTACTGGGGGTCGGTGGCGTAGCCGGCCTTTTGCAGCTCCGTGGCGTAGGCCACGGCGGAATGGGTCTTGCCGCGCGCCTTTTCGTAGCGCGGGTTGTCATTGATCAGGCGGGCATAGTCCTTGAACGACTCCTCGTACGAGTCGTAGGCGCGGAACTTGGCCACCACCTTGCGCGGCGCGCCGTTGATGTATTCGGTGGTGGTCACCTCGGCCACCTTGCCGGTCCAGTTCTTGCCGGCCTTGATGCCGAACAGGTTGAAGGCATTGCTGCCGTCCCGGTGGCGGATCTCGCTCTTGCCCCAGCCCGTTTCGTGCCCGGCCTGGCCCAGCATGAAGCTGGCGGGAATGCCGCTGCTGTGCGCCACGCGCTCGGCCGCGGCGCGGTGGTGCTGTACGAAATCGTCGCGGCCCTTGGGCGATGGCGCCTTGGGGTCGCCGGCCGGCGCGGCCTTGCGCAGCGCGGCGTCCATGCTCAGGGTGGAACCGGGCACCAGCGTGGTCTGGCCGTCGCCGCCCAACTGCTTGGAGAGCTGGCGCTGAATGGCCTCGGCCAGCCCGCCGGGCTGGCCCGCCATCTGCACCGACAGCTGCTGGTCGAACAGGTCGTTGGCCAGGTTGCCCTCGGCGCCGTCGAGCAGGCCGGACTTCATGGTCGCCTCGCGCATGCTCTTGATGAGCTCGCGCATGAACAGCGACTCGAGCTGCTTGGCCGTTTCCTGGATTGCCTGCGGGTCGTTCTGCCCGGCCTGCAGCTTGATCGCGTTGAGCGAACGCCCGTCCACCGCCAGCGCCTGGCGGGCGGCGCCGGCGTTGCCGGTGCTGGAAAGGGAGAAGGCCATCAGATCACCTCCAGCTCCGCATTGAGCGCGCCCGCGGCCTTGATGGCCTGCAGGATGGCCAGCAGGTCCTGCGGCGTGGCGCCCAGGGTGTTGAGCGCGCGCACCACGTCGGCCAGCTGCGGCGAGGCGGGAATCTCCAGCACCTTGCCGCCGTCCTGCTTGACCTGGATGTCGCTCTTTTGCGCCACCACGGTCTGGCCCTGCGACAGCGGTGCGGGCTGGCTGATGACGGGCGTGCTGCTGATGGTGATCGACAGGTTGCCGTGCGCGATGGCGCAGGGCCCCAGCGTCACGGCCTGGTTGAGCACGATGGAGCCGGTGCGCGCGTTGATGACCACCTTGGCGGCGGGCGTGGACGCGGGCAGCTGCAGCTCCTCCAGCTCGGCGATGAAGTTCACGCGCGCACCCGGGGTCATGGGCGCGCGCACCTGTACCGTGCGCCCGTCCAGCGCCGTGGCCGTGCCCGGGCCCAGCCGTCCGTTGATGGTGTCGGCCACCTTGCGCGCGGTCTGGAAGTCCGAGGCGTTCAGGCCCAGGTTGATGGTGTCGCCTTCGTGCAGCGGCGTGGGCACCGAGCGCTCGACCTGCGCGCCGTCCGGGATGCGGCCCGCGCTCAGGTGGTTGATCTGTACCTTGCTGCCGCCGGCCGATGCGCCGGCGCCGCCCACCACCACGTTGCCCTGGGCCAGGGCGTAGATCTCGCCGTCGGCGCCGCGCAGCGGCGTGGCGATCAGCGTGCCGCCCTTGAGCGACTTGGCATTGCCCATGGAGGACACGCTCACGTCGATCGCCTGGCCCGGCTGGGCGAAGGCGGGCAGCTGCGCGGTCACGATCACCGTGGCCACGTTCTTGAGCTGCGGCGCCGTGGTGCCCGGCGGCAGGCTGATACCCATCTGCTGCAGGTAGTTCTGCATGGCCTGCGTGGTGAAGGGCATCTGCGTGGTCTGGTCGCCCGTGCCGTCCAGGCCCACCACCAGGCCGTAGCCCGTGAGCTGGTTGCTGCGCACGCCCTGCACGGCGGCCACCTCCTTGATGCGCAGCGCATGCGCGGGCAGCGCCGTGCACAGCGCCAGCATCCCGAGCGCGGCCAGCCGCTGCAGCGCGCGAGCGCCGGCCGATGAAGGGAGCGGGGGAAAGGTGGTCATGGCAATGATTGTGGGTGCGCCCCGCATGGCGCGAACCACCGAAAAGACGCCAGAAAACCCCTTATTTGCCGGGCATGGGGTTTAAGATGAAAAACGGCCGTAGCGCTTATTTATAAAGCGCTAGTAGCTATTATTTTTGATGTGAGTGCGGCGGCGCCCCGCACTGGGGGCGCACCGCGGCGCAGAGGGCGCGCTAGAACGGCGCGACCGAGTTGAAGGCGCGCGACAGCCAGCCCATGGCCTGGGCCTCGCTTTGCGCGCCGCGGCCGCGCGACTGCAGGCGGGCATTGGCCACCTGGGTGGAGGCCACCACGCTGCCGGGCTGCAGGGAGCGCGGGTCCACCGTGCCCGAGAAGCGCAGCACGTCCACGTTCTCGTTCACGCCGATCTGCTTTTCGCCCGACACCACCAGGTGGCCGTTGGGCAGCACGTCGATGACCGTGGTGGTGATGGCGCCGGTGAAGGTGTTGCTGCTCTCCGTGCCGCCCTTGCCCGAGAAGGCGTTGCTGCTGCTGGCGCCCAGGTCCAGCTTGCCCAGCTTGCTGGCGCCGACGAACGGAAACGCCGTGATGCCGGCCGAGGTGTCGGAGCTGCGGTCGATGGTGGAGGTGGAGTTCTGCTTGGCCGTCACCCGCTCCACGATCTGGATGGTGACGATGTCGCCCACCAGGCGCGCGCGCCGGTCCTCGAAGGCGGGGCGGTAGCTCGCGGCATGGAACAGGCTGCCGGTGGCCGGCCCGGTGGGACGCGGCGTGGCGGCCACGGGCGGCGGCGCGGTGGGCAGCAGGTCCACGGGCGGCGGCGGGTTCATGGTGGCGCAGCCGGTGGCCAGCATGGCGCAGGCCAGGGGCAGGACGAGGCGCAGGGGGGTGTTCATGGCGCGTGTCCTCACAGCTGCGACAGCTTGGCCAGCATCTGGTCGGAGGTCTGGATGGCCTTGGAGTTCATCTCGTAGGCGCGCTGGGTCTGGATCATGGTGACGAGTTCCTCCACCACGTTGACGTTGGAGGTCTCCAGAAAGCCCTGCTTCATGATGCCCAGGCCGTTGGTGCCCGGCTGGCCCTGCTGCGGCGCGCCCGAGGCGGCCGATTCCTTGTACATGTTCTGCCCCACGGGCTCCAGGCCGGCGGAGTTGATGAAACTGGACATGGCGAGCTGGCCCAGCTGCTGCGGCTGGGGATTGCCCGCCACGATGGCGCTGACCACGCCGCTTTCGCTGACGCTGATGCTGGTGGCGCCCTGCGGCACCGTGATGCCGTTGGCCACGGGCAGGCCGCCGGAGGTGACCAGGCGCCCCTGCGAGTCGAGCTGGAACGAGCCGTCGCGCGTGTAGCCGATGGTGCCGTCGGGCAGCTGCACCTCGAAGAAGCCATTGCCGTTGATGGCCACGTCCAGGCTGTTGTTGGACTGCTGCAGGCTGCCCTGCGTGAAGTTGCGGCTGGTGGCCACGGTGCGCACGCCCAGGCCCAGGTGCAGGCCCGTGGGCAGCTGGTTTTCCTCGGTGGTCTGCGAGCCCACCTGGCGCAGGTTCTGGTAGATCAGGTCTTCGAACACCGCGTTGTTGCGCTTGAAGCCCGTGGTGGAGACGTTGGCGAGGTTGTGCGAGATCACGTCCAGCTGCGTCTGCTGGGCGGTCATGCCGGTCTTGGCGATCCACAGGGAATTGATCATGTGCTTCTCCTAGGTCTTCAGCCGTTCAGGCTGAGCAGCTGGCCGGCGGACTTGTCGTCGCTTTCGGCGGTCTGCAGCAGACGCATCTGCTGCTCGAACTGGCGGGCGGCGGCGATCATGCCGACCATGGCTTCCACCGGGTTCACGTTGGAGCCCTCCAGCGCGCCGGCCAGCAGCCGCGCGTTGGGGTCGCTGGCCATGGGCTCGCCCGAGGTGGTGCGAAACAGCGCGTCGTCGCCGCGCTTGAGCGGGTCGTCCGGCGTGGGCGTGGCGAGCTTCAGCCGCGCGAGGGCCTGGGGCTGCTGCCCGGCCACGCGCGCGGTGATGGTGCCGTCGGCGCCCAGCGTCACCTCGGCGTTCGGGGGCGCGTCAATGGGCGCACCGCCGTCCGAGAGCACCGGCAGCCCGCCCTGCGTGACCAGCTGGCCCGCGGCCGTGACCTCGAAGGCGCCGCCGCGGGTGTAGGCCTCGGTGCCGTCCAGCCCCTGCACGGCAAACCAGGCGTTGCCCGCGGCCATGGCGTCCAGGTTGCGGCCCGTGCGCTGCACCGGGCCGGGCGTTTCCACATGGCCGGAGGTGGCCTCCAGCGCAAACACGCGCGTGGTCGATCCGCTGCCCTGCAGCGGCACCGAGCGGAAGTTGGACAGCTCGGCGCGAAAGCCGTTGGTGGAGGCGTTCGCCAGGTTGTTGGACAGCACCGCCTGCCGGTGCGCGGCGGCGCTGGCGCCGGTCATGGAGGTGTAGATGATGCGGTCCATCGTGCAGGTTTCCTTTCAGCGATTCACCGTGCCGCGCGTTGCCCGCGGCGCATGGAACGGGCGCGCCCCAAGCGCGGGCCGCCGTGCAAGGGCCGCCCCGCCGCACGGGCGGCGTCCCCCTTCCCGCGCGAAGCACGAGAGAGGGGGGAAGCGGCGCAGCCGCTCAGGGGGGTCATCTCAAGTTCACCAGGGTGGACATCACCTGGTCTTGCGTCTTGATGGTCTGCGCGTTGGCCTGGTAGGCGCGCTGGGCGGTCATCATGTTCACCAGCTCGGCCGTGAGGTCCACGTTGGAGTCCTCCAGCGCGCCCGAGCGCAGGGCGCCGAAGTTGCCGTCCGTGGGCGTGCCCAGCACCGGCTGGCCCGATTCGTAGGTTTCCACCCAGTTGTTGCCGCCCACGGCCGCCAGGCCCTGCGTGTTGCGAAAGCTCGCCAGGGCGATCTGGCCCTCGGCCCGCGTCACGCCGTTGGAGTAGCGGGTCATGATCATGCCGTTGTTTTCGACATTGATGCCCGTGAGTTCGCCCGAGGTGTAGCCGTCCTGCGCCAGCTCGGACACGGCGAACTTGGTGCCGAACTGCGTCACCTTGTTCAGGTCCAGCGTCACGGGAAAGCTGCCGGGCGCCGGGTTGCTGCCGGGCGCCGTGGGGCTGTTGGGGTTGGCGGGGCTGGGGTTCACGGACAGCGCCAGCTCGAACGACTGCTTGGTGGCGGCGGGAGCGGTGTTCAAGGGCGTGTGCGCGGCGGTGACGTTCGCGGCGAAAGTGCCGTTGGCGTAATCCACCAGGTTGTCCTTGAGGCGGGCGGAGGCGACCAGGGTGTTGGCGGGCGCATCCGAATAGGTGAAGTCCCAGGCATCGGCAGGGGAGGCCGCGGTCACCGTGGTTTCGCGGATGGCGTAGGTGCCCTGGGCGTCGGGGCCATAGAAGCGGTAGGTGAACGACGTGGGGAAGTCGTCCTCCTGTGTGAGCGTGGGATCGCCGTTGACCACGGAGCTGGCCACGGGCTCGACCGTGGCCGCGATGGCGCCGTTCTTGTCGGCGATCATGCGGCCGGTGATCGATGGCACCGTGGGCGGCGCGGTGGTCAGGTCATCGAGCTGGTTGTAGATGTCCCAGGTGTTGGCACCGTTTTTCTCGAAGTAGAAGCTCAGCGGCGTGGCCACGCCCTGGCTGTCATACACATTGAGCGAGGTTCCGTAGGTGGTGCGCGGCGTGGCCGGCACGGGCGGGGTGGCCGAGGGGTCGCCCTTGGCGTTGGGCGTGCGGGCATCCAGGTTGAAGGCGGTCTGGATGGCCGTCGTCTGCTTGGCGGGGATGGGGGCCGACGTGGGAAAGGTCAGCGGCACCGCGGTGCTGGAGGTGCGCAGCCCCGTGACCGGGTCGATGGGGTAGCCCATCACCTGCGCGCCGTTGTTGGTGACCACGTTGCCCAGGTTGTCAAGCTTGAAGTTGCCGGCGCGCGTGTAGGCGCGCGAGCCGTCGGGCATCTGCAGCGTGAAGAAGCCGTTGCCGTTGATGGCCACGTCCAGGCTGTTGCCGGTCACCGTGAGGTTGCCCTGGTTGAACTGCTGGGACACCGAGGACACCTCCACCCCGATGCCGGAGTTGGTGCCGCCCGCCGCGCCGATGGCCGAGGCGATCATGGCCGCGAACTCCGTGCGCGAGGACTTGAAGCCCGTGGTGTTGGCGTTGGCGATGTTGTGGCCGATGACGTCGAGATTCTTGGCCGATGTGTTGAGGCCCGAGAGACCTTGCTGGAAACCCATGGTGTGCTCCTGATGGCGGGAATGCGGTACGTGGTGCGGGCGTTCAGAGCACGCTGTGGATGCGGAAGTAGTTGACGCTGTCGCCGTTGTCCAGCGTCAGGGTCAGGGCGCCGGCGCTGGAGCCCGTGGCCACGACCTGCGCCTGTGTCAGCGGCGTGGCCGTGACGGCGGTCTCGCCGGTGGTGGCCGTCACGCGAAAGCGCAGGTCGGAGGTGTTGCCGCTGTACTTGCTGGCGTCCCACTCGAAGCTGCGGCGCCCCTTGTCCTGTGCGCCCATCTCCACCGTGTCCACGACCACGCCTCCGGGGGTGACGATCTCGACCTTGACGTCCTTGGCGGCGCCTTCCAGGCTGAAGTAGCCCTTGCCGGCGGTGTCGGTGAAGCTCATGCGGTTGCCTTCGGTGAGTACCGAGCGCCCGATGAGCGAGATGCCCTGGATCTGCTGCATCGTCGAGAACTCCTCGGCCATGGTCTGCATGGTCAGGTTCAGCGTCTGGATGCCCGTCACCGTGTTGATCTGCGCCATCTGCGTGGTCATCTGCGCGTTGTCCAGCGGATTCATCGGATCCTGGTTGTTGAGCTGGGCGACGAGCAGCTTGAGAAAGCGGTCCTGCATCGCCGCGGGGTCGTTGGCTGCATTGGCGGACGTGCCGGAGTTGACGGTGGCGGTGGAGCCGATGGGGTTGAGGATCATGGTGTGCTCTCTAGGGTGGCAGGGCGGTGCCTCACTGGCCCATCTGCAGGGTCTTGAGCAGCAGCGACTTGGCCGTGTTCATGACCTCCACGTTGTTCTGGTACGAGCGCGAGGCCGAGATCATGTTGACCATCTCCTCCACGGCATTCACGTTGGCGTGGGTGACGTAGCCCTCGGCGTCGGCCAGGGGGTTGGCGGGGTCGTGCACGCGGCGGCCGGGGGCGTCGCTTTCCTGGATGGCCGAGACGCGCACGCCGGCGGAGCTGTCGGGCCCCATGGGCGTGGTCTGGAACACCACCTGGCGCGCCTTGTAGGCCTGGCCATCGGGGCCGGCCACGGCGTCCACGTTGGCCAGGTTGCTGGCCACGACGTTCAGTCGCTGCGACTGCGCGCTGATGGCGCTGCCCGAGACGTTGAAGATGGAGAACATGGACATGGCGGGTGCTCGCTTTCTCTTTACTGGCCCTGGATGGCGCTCAGCATCGTCTTGGCCTGGCCGTTGATGAAGCGCAGCGTGGCCTCGTAGCGCACGGCGTTGTCCACGAACGCGGCGCGCTCGCGGTCCATGTCCACCGTGTTGTTGTCCAGGCTGGGCTGGGTCTGCAGGGCATAGCCCAGCGTGCTGTCCGAGCCGCCGCTGCTGGCGGCCGGCAGCGGAATGTGGCGCGGGTCGCTCACGCTGGGGCCGGACCGCGGGGCGCTGCCCTGGGCCTCGGTGGCGGCGCGCATGGCATCGGCGAACTTGAAGTCGCGCGCCACGTAGCCGGGCGTGTCGGCGTTGGCGATGTTGCTCGCGATGGCGCGCTGGCGCTCGGAGCGCAGCAGCAGCGCGTTTCCGTGAAAGTCCAGGCGGTTGGTCATCTTGTCGAGCATGTGGGCCTCGGCGTGCAAATAGGGGTTGGCGCCATCGCCCGGCGGGCTGGTGGCGTGCGTCGATTATGGAAATCGGCCGCCGTTTCTAAAGCGCGAAGAAAGCGGGGATTGGCCCGCTGTTCGGTGCTTCCAGGCCGTGCGCGCCGGCCTACAGTGGCATCCGTGAAAGGGTGCCCGGACCGCCTCGCACCAGGCCAGGTCACCGGGCGCCGCTATGTCCGCTGGAGCCGTTCCCATGCCGTTTTCTCTCGTGCGCCTCACCTCTCTTGCCGCCTTCTTGCGCCCGCTGTGTGCGGGAATGGCCCTGGGCGCCGCCTTGGCCCTGCCGGCGCAGGCCCAGGCGGTGGCAGATCAGACCCCCGAGTTGGGCGCGCTGACCCAGCGCTGGCTGGACGACGCGCTGGCCCAGGCCCAGGCGGGCGGGCTGCCGCTGCGCATGGAGGTGAGCGTGGGTGCGCTGGATTCGCGCCTGCGTCTGGCGCCCTGCGCCCGCGTCGAGCCCTATCTGCCCACCGGCGCGCGCTTGTGGGGCCGCACGCGCCTGGGCCTGCGCTGCCTGGACGGGGCCACGCGCTGGAATGTGTTCCTGCCCCTCACCGTCAAGGCCTATGGCCCTGCGTGGGTGCTGGCCGGCAACGTGGCCACCGGCACGGTGCTGACGGAGCAGCACGCAATGGAGGCCGAGGTGGACTGGGCCGCCGAGCAGGCCGCCATCGTCGCCAACCCGCAGGCATGGGTGGGGCAGGTTGCGGCGCGGCCGCTGGCCGCCGGCCAGGCCCTGCGCCAGAACATGGTGCGGGCGCCTGACCTCTTCAAGTCCGGCGCGCTCGTGCGCGTGGTGGTGCAGGGGCCGGGCTATGCGGTCACGGCCTCGGGCCAGGCCATGAGCGCCGGATCCCAGGGGCAGAATGTGCGCGTTCGCATGGCGAATGGGCGGTTAATCGGCGGAACTGTGTCGGAGGATGGAACAATAGAAGCGGCCTTGTGAGCCGCGCGGCGCCACAAAGCGCTAAAGTTCGCTCCCTGCCGGCCGAAAACATGGCTACTGGCCCCACATCTCACAGGGGTGGTGGAGAGTGCGATGAAGATTGGAAACAACCCGGATATTGCGAATGCGCTGTCACAGGCCGCTGCCGTCAAGCAGCAGGCCAAGGCCGCCGCGCCCGCGCCGGCCGCAGAGGCGGCGGCCCAGGGCACCGCACGCGCCGCCGCGGGGGTGCCGGTCACGCTGTCCGCCACCGCACGCGGCGTGGAGTCCGCCCGGGGCGCGGCCGATTTTGACGCCGGCAAGGTCAAGGCCATCAAGACCGCCATCGACAAGGGCACCTTCCGGGTGAACGCCGAGGCCGTGGCCGACAAGCTGCTGGCTAACGCCCAGGAAACCCTGTTCCGCGCCCGCGGCTGATCGCCGCCGCCGCAGGACGCGCGCCCGGCCTTCTGGCCTGCCGGGGTGACAGGCCCTAGACTCACCCCCCATGTCACTCGACGACACCCTCACCTCCATCGAAGCGCAGCTGCAGCATATGCATGCTGCGCTTTTGTCCGATGACCCCCTGGTTTTGGAGCGGACGGCCCCGCAATTGCGCGAGGCGGCCATCGCGCTGGCCCAGGCCCTGGCGCAATCGCCCTGGGGCGATGGTGCGCCGGACTCTGTGGCGCAGCGCGTGCAGGCCATAGGCCGGCAGCTGTCGCTGCTGCGCGACCAGTTGGCGCGGGTGCTGGCGCTGACGGAGCGGCAGGCGGCGTCGCTGCTGCCGCCGGTGGAGGGGGTGACCTATGGGCCCGCCTCTGGGACGGTGGGGGCGCGGATCTACCGGGCGCCGGGCTGATTTTGGGTTGAAATAGGCTGTGGCGCTTATGGGATAAGCGTCAGTAGCTATTCTTTTTGATGTCTTCTGGGCCTTTTGATGTAGCTGGCCGGGATATGCGCCCGGCGGCGCACTCACTTTCTTTTGCTTCGCCAAAAGAAAGTAAGCAAAGAAAAGGCGACCCTGCTGTCCGTGACCCCGCTGCTATGCAGCGGGGCAACCTGCGATGCTCGGTCTGTGCGGGGTCTCGCTCGAACTCGCGCCTGCGGCGCTCAGACAATCGCGAGCCCTGGTCCGCCCAGCCCTGCGCTTCTCGGTACGGCCAGAAGGGCACCCGCGAGACAGGCCATCGCTGCGCTCGGCCGACAACGTTCAATCCAACCAAAGAAACTCAAAAAAGATAGCTGTCTACGCAGACTTTATAAGCCAAGCAGCCCATTTTGAGTCAGAAAGATCAATGCCCCCGCATCTTGGTGCGCAGCCGCGCGATCGCCTGGCTGTGCAGCTGGCACACGCGCGATTCGGTCACGCCCAGCACGGCGGCGATTTCCTTGAGGTTCATGTCGTGCTCGTAGTACATGCCCATGATGTACTGCTCGCGCTCGGGCAGCTGCTTGATGGCCTCCACCAGCGAGGCGCGCAGGCGCCGGTCGCGCAGCGCGTTCATGGGGTCGGCGTCGCCGCTGGCCACGTGGCGGTCCAGGAAGCCCTCGTCGTCATCGTCGCCGTGGTGGATGTCCTCCAGGTACACGAGCTGCGTGCCGCGCACCTTGCTCAGCAGGGACTGGTAGTCCTCCAGGCTCATGCCCAGCTCGGCCGCGATCTCGGACTCCATCGGGCTGCGCCCGAGCTTCTGCTCCACGCGGTGCAGGGCCTGCTCGATCTCCTTCTGGCTCTTGCGCGAGCTGCGGCTCATCCAGTCGCCCTCGCGCAGTTCGTCCAGCATGGCACCGCGGATGCGCTGCGAGGCGAAAGTCTCGAACTGCACGCCCTGGGCCACCTCGTAGCGCGAGAGCGCGTCGGTCAGGCCGATCATGCCGACCTGGATCAGGTCGTCCAGCTCCACGTTGGGCGGGAGCTTGGCGATCATGTGGTGGGCGATGCGCCGCACCAGGGGCACGTGCTGGTGGAACAGCGCGTCCCGGTCGAGCTGGCCTTTCGCGGTGTACATCGTTTCAGTGGCTCCGTTCCAGGGGGGAGAGGGCGGAGAGACTGTGCGCGGGCAGCATTGGCATGGGGGCGTCAATGGTGCATGCGTTTTCCAGCAGTTGCAAGGCCAGGCGCTGGATGTCCTGCGCGCGCGCGCCGGCCACCGTGGTGGTGTGGATCTGCAGGCCCAGGTGGCCGCGGGCGCTGCGCTGCAGCGTGGCCAGCGCCTCGGCGGTCTGCCGGGGGTGCGCCGCCGTGTGGGGCGGCAGGATGGAGGCCACCGTGCAGCCCACGCCCGCATGCAGCGCCATGTGCTTGAGTTGGCGGTAGCTGCGCACCATGCCCTGGGCGCCCGGGCCGGTCATGATCAGCGGCACGCTGGCGCTGCCGCGCAGCAGCGGCGCCAGTTGCTCCGGTGGCGCGTACAGCACCATCAGCGCGTAGGAGCGAAACAGCGGGTGCAGGCGCGGCAGCGCGGCGCCGGGCGGGTGCTGGGCCGGGTCGGCCAGCCGCGCCAGGCCGCGGGCCGCGGGCACCACCGCCAGCGAGGCGCTGGCGGCCGCGGCGTCCAGCGCCTCGGTGCCGGGCCAGGGCGTGGCGCCCAGCAGCTGCTCCAGGCCGGGGGCCTGGTCGCTCTCGGCGGCCGTGCCGTCCAGCACCACCACGGGGTAGCCCAGGCGCTGCAGGCTGGAGCACAGCTGCCACAGCATTTCCAGCCAGGGGCCGCTGTCCGGCTGGCTCAGCACGGCCAGCAGGCGCAGGTCGCGCTGCGGCGTGAAGCTGTGCAGGCCCGTGGCCTGGTGGAGGATGGTGTCAAGCAACATCGGCCAGTCCTTGCTCGTCGGCGGTTTCCGTGGCGTGCGAGAAGAAGAAGTTGAGTTCGGCCGCCTTGGGGTCGAAGGCCGACTTCACGCTGGTGCGCATGGAGGCGCTGACGAGCTTGCGCGCGTCGGCCGCCTCCCAGTCCTCGGGCACGCGCTGGCCGTTGGTCACGCCGCGCAGCACCATCTGGTGGCGGATCAGCGCGTCGATGGCGGGGCCCAGCTTCACGGCCTCGTCCACCTTGGACAGGATGGCCTGCTGCGAGCCCGTGGTCTTGAAGCCGGTGAGCACGTCGTCCAGCGTGTCGCCATGGCTGCTGGCGTTGAGCACCAGCAGGCGCTTCACGCCGGGCAGCTGCAGCACGTCCAGCAGGTCGCGCTTGCGCGGGTCGCGCGGGGCCACGCCCGTGGTGTCGATGAGCACCATCTTCTTGGACGACAGCAGGCCCAGCAGGTCCTGCAGCGCCGCGCGGTCGTGCGCCAGGTGCGCCACCACGCCCAGCATGCGGCCGTAGGAGCGCAACTGCTCGTGGGCGCCGACGCGGTAGGTGTCCAGCGTGATCAGGCCCACGCTGGCGGGGCCGTGGATGCGCGCGCACAGCGCGGCCAGCTTGGCCGTGGTGGTGGTCTTGCCCACGCCGGTGGCGCCCACCATGGCGTAGATGCCGCCCTCTTCGTACAGCGGCAGCGTCTGCGCGTCGGTGCGCAGGTTGCGCTCCAGCACCTCCATCAGCCAGCGCACGGCATCGGCCGCGCCCAGGTGCTCGGGCAAATGCTCCAGCACGGCGCGCGACAGCGCCGGCGAGTAGCCCGAGCGGATGAGCTTGAGCATCAGGTTGGACTGGATGGGGTTCTGGCGCGCCTGGCCCAGCCAGGCCAGGGTGTTGAAGCGGTCCTCGATGAGCTCCTTCATGGACTGCAGCTCCTTCATCAGGCTCTGCTGTCCCAGGCCCGCGGCCAGCGTGGGCGCGGCGGTGGTGGGCAGCTCGGCACGGCGCGGCGTGAGCTGCTCGGCCCCCAGGGCGGCGTGCATCACCCGCAGCGGGTTGTGGCGCGCCAGGGGGGCGTTCACCGGCAGCGGCTCGGGCTGTGGCGCCAGCGTGCGCTCGGCGGGGCGCTCGAAGCGGCGTTCCTGCTGGCCGTGCTCCAGACCCGCGCGCTCGTTGAGCGTTGCGGTGCCGGGCGTGCCGTTCAGCGCCTCGTGGCGGCGGCGCAGCATGCGCTCGCGCACATAGTCCTGGAAGGACAACGTGCTCATGGCGAGCTGCTCGGTGTCCTTGGCGACGGTGTTGCGCGCCGCGGCGGCGGGGCGGGGCGCTGGGGGCTGGACGGGCTGGGCCTGCTGGAATGGCGCCGCCTGCGGCGTGCGCACGGGCGTGCTGGCGGCCAGGTCGTCGGCGCGCTCCTGCAGGCGGCTGGGCGCGGGCTCGGCGCCGCCGTGCAGGGACGACAGGGTCTCCTCGGCCGTGGCCACCACTTCGACGCCATTGGCCGTGGGGCGGTTGGACAGGATCAGCGTGCCGTCACCGAAGGCCATGCGCGCCTTGGCCAGGGCCTCACGGGCGGTGGGGGCGGTAAAGCGTTTGATGTTCATGACGTTGCACCTTTGAGGATCGGGCCGATGCGGATGGTGTGGGTTTCAGGAATCTCGCTGTGCGCGAGCACCTGCAGGCGGGGCGCCACGCGGCGCACCAGGCGGGCGATGGCGTTGCGGATCTGGTCGGGCACCAGCAGGCAGGCGGGCATGCCCAGCTCTTCCTGCTTCATGGCCACTTCGGCGGCCTTGTGGGTGAGCAGGTCGGCCACGCCGGGGTCCAGCGCAGGGCCGCTGGCATTGCCCAGGGCCTGCACCAGCAGGCGTTCCAGGCCGGGCTCGATGGCGATCACATTGAGCTCGCGCGTCGGGCCGTAGATCTGCTGCACGATGGCCGGCGACAGCGCGATGCGCACGCGGCGCGCCAGCTCCGCGGGGTCCTGCGTGCTGCCGGCGTGTTCGGCCAGCGTTTCGATGATGGTGCGGATGTCGCGGATGTGCACGGATTCCTCCAGCAGCAGCTGCAGCACCTTCTGGAACGTTGTGATGGACACCATCTTGGGCACGACTTCTTCGATCAGTTTGGGGGCCAGCCGGGTCACATGCTCCACGAGCTGCTGGGTCTCGGTGCGGCTCAGGAGCTTGGAGGCTTGCACTTGCATCAAGTGTGACAAATGGGTCGCCATCACGGTTTCCGAATCAACCACGGTAAAGCCCGCCATTTGCGCCGCTTCCCTTTGGTTGGCGTCGATCCAGTGCGCGGGCAGGCCGAAGGCCGGGTCGGTGGTGGGCGTGCCGATCAGCGGCGTGCTGATGCCGCCGGGGTTGATGGCCAGGAACATGCCGGGGTGCGCCTCGCCCTCGCCCACGACCACGCCGCGCAGCGTGATGCGGTAGGCGCTGGGCTTGAGTTCGAGGTTGTCGCGCACATGCACGGCCGGCGGCAGGAAGCCCACCTCCTGCGCGAACTTGCGGCGCACGCCCTTGATGCGCGTGAGCAGGTCGCCCTGGCGGTTCTTGTCCACGAGGGCGATCAGGCGGTAGCCCAGTTCCAGGCCCAGCAGGTCCACGGGCTGCAGGTCGTCCCAGCTGGCCTCGCCGTCGCTCACGGGGGCGGGCGCTTCTTCCACCGGGGCGGGGCGGCGCTGGCGCTGCAGCAGCAGCCAGGCACCGTAGCCGATGGCGCTGCCCATGGCCAGGAACACGGTGTGCGGCATGCCGGGGATGAGGCCCAGCAGGATCAGCACCCCGGCCGTCACGCCCAGCACGCGCGGCGACATGAAGAGCTGGTGCACGATCTGCTGGCCCATGTCGGTTTCCTTGCCCACGCGCGAGATCACCATGGCCGCGGCCACCGAGATCAGCAGGCCCGGAATCTGCGCCACCAGCGCGTCGCCCACGGCCAGCAGGATGTAGCTGTTGGCCGCATCGAGGGCCGACAGGTCGTGCTGCAGCATGCCGATGGCGAAGCCGCCCACGATGTTGATGAGCAGGATCAGGATGCCGGCGATGGCGTCGCCGCGCACGAACTTGCTGGCACCGTCCATGGAACCGAAGAAGTTGGCCTCCTCCTGCACCTCGGCGCGGCGGCGCTTGGCCTCCTTGTCGTCGATCAGGCCGGCGTTGAGGTCGGCGTCCACGGCCATCTGCTTGCCGGGCATGGCGTCCAGCGTGAAGCGGGCCGAGACCTCGGCGATGCGCTCGGCGCCCTTGGTCACCACCACGAAGTTGATGACCACCAGGATGGCGAACACGATCAGGCCCACGGCGAAGTTGCCGCCGATCAGGAAATGGCCGAAGGCCTCGATCACCGCGCCCGCGGCGCCGGGACCGGTGTGGCCCTCCAGCAGCACCACGCGGGTGGAGGCCACGTTCAGCGACAGGCGCATCAGCGTGGTGAGCAGCAGCACCGAGGGAAAGGCCGCGAAGTCCAGCGGCTTGATCATGTAGGCCGCCACCATCATCACCATCAGCGCCACGGCGATGTTGAGCGTGAAGAAGGTGTCCAGCATCCACGCGGGAATGGGCAGCACCATCAACGCCAGGATGGCGACCACCAGCAGCGGGGCCGCCAGCCCCTGCAGCGCCGAGCCATGGTTGCCGGCCCATTGGCGGAGGGTGTTCATCGGGGTGGAGGTCATCATGCGTTACCAGGTGCGGCGGCTGGTGCGCCGTGGTGCGGGTCGAGCTCGGGCGGCACGTACGGGTCGGGCTGCGCGTCGGGCATGCGTCCCTCGCCGCGCAGCGCGGCCTTGAGGCGGTAGACATAGGCCAGCACCTGCGCCACGGCGGTGTAGAGCTGGGCGGGAATGGGCTGCTCCAGCTCGGCGTGGGCGTACAGCGCGCGCGCCAGCATGGGCGATTGCAGCACCGGCACGCCATGCTGCTGGGCGATCTCGCGGATCTTGAAGGCCAGCAGGTCCGTGCCCTTGGAGATGACCTGGGGCGCGCCCATGCTGGCGTCGTCGTACTTGAGGGCCACGGCGTAGTGCGTGGGGTTCATGACCACGAAGTCGGCCTTCGGCACCGCGGCGATGCTGGCGCCGTCGGCGATCTCGCGCGCGCGCTGGCGCTGGCGGCCCTTGAGCTGGGGGTTGCCGTCCGACTCCTTGTGCTCCTGCTTCACCTCCTCGTGCGACATCTTCAGGCGCGACTTGAAGAAGAAGACCTGCAGCGGCACGTCCACCACGGCGAACAGGAACACCACCAGCAGCAGCAGGCTCATGCCCGAGACGATCCACTCGCCCGCGTGGCGCAGCGACAGCGGCGAGGGCTGCAGCACCAGCAGGGCCATCTTCTCGATGCTGTTGCCCATGAACTTCCAGGCGACGAAGGAGAGGATGCCGGTCATCAGCACCATCTTGCTGACGTTGGTGAGCTGCTGCTTGGAAAACAGGTTGGCAAAGCCCGACAGCGGGTTGAGCCGGTTGAATTGCGGCGTGATGGGCTTGAGGCTGAAGATCCAGCCGCCCGCGCCGATGGCGCTGAGCAGCGCGGCGCTGCCGGTGAGCAGCGCGAACGCGGCGCTGGCCAGCACGCCGATCACGGCCATGGTCTTCAGGCGCTCCAGCATGTGGTCCGGCGTCTGCACGGTGGCGGCGTCGAACACCAGCTGCTGGCTCAGGGCGCGTTGCAGGTACTCGGTGAACCAGGGCGCGAGCACCAGCAGCGACAGCGCGCCCATGCCCAGGATCGCCAGGTGCGACAGATCCCGTGAGCGTGCGGCTTGGCCGTCGCTGCGTGCCTTCTGGAGCTTGCGCTCGGTGGCGGGGAGGTTTTTGTCTTGGCTCGAATCCATGGCGGCGTGACTTCTGGGTCACGCCATTGTCGGGAGCCGGGGCGAAAGCTAAAGCCCGAATAAGGGGGCGGTAGCGGCGCTATTCACGCCGCGTGGCGCAAGGCGCGGGCGTTCATGTTGCTATTTAAGTTATAGCTTGTTGCGCTTTATCCATGGGCGCTAGAGGCCGATTCGGCTGTCAATGCATCGGCGCTGGCTCAGAACCCCAGGCTGGCCAGCAGGTCGTCCACCTGCGACTGGCTGGTCACCACGTCGGGCGTGGACTCGGGGCGGACCACGGGCCCCTGCAGGTGCTCGCGGCGGGGCTCGGGGGCCGGGGCCTGGGCCGCTGCCTGGAGCGGCGCGGTCTGGATCAGCAGCTGCACCAGCTGCTGCTCGATGGTGGCGGCCAGGTTCACCACGCGCGCGATCACCTGGCCGGTGAGGTCGTGGAAGTCCTGCGCCATCATGATTTCCGTCAGGTGCGCGTCGGCCTCCTTGGTGACGCGCTCCACGTCGGTCAGGAAGTTGAAGATCTCGCCCTTGGCCACGGCCGCCACCGGGTCGGCCACCAGCGCGGTGACCACGCGGCGCGTTTCGGCGGCGATGTAGTCGTGCTGCGCCTTGGCCTGCTCCACGCGGCCCAGCACCTTCTCGGCGGCCTCGCCCGTCAGGCGCGCGATGTAGGACAGGCGGCTTTGCGCGTCGGGCAGCTCGCCCATGGTGCCGCGCAGCTGGTCCGCGTAGCCCAGCTCGGTCAGCGCGTTGTGCAGCTGGCGGGTGAGCTGGCCGATCTTGTGGTGGACATCGTCCGCCCCGTCGGGGGGCATGCTGCGCTCCGCTGCCTCCATGTTCACAGCCCCAGTTTCTTGAGGATCAGCGTGACCTTCTCTTCGAGCGTGGCCTTGGTGAACGGCTTGACGATGTAGCCGGCCGCGCCGCCCTGGGCCGCAGCCACGATGTCCTCCTTGCGGGCCTCGGCCGTGACCATGAGCACCGGCAGGTGCTTGAGCTTGTCGTCCTTCTTGATCTCGCTGAGCAACTGGAAGCCGTTCATGTTCGGCATGTTGATGTCGGTGACCACGAAGTCGAACTTGGCATTGCGCAGCTTGTGCAGCGCCACCACGCCATCCTCGGCCTCGTCGGCGTCGGCATAGCCGCTTTCCTTGAGCAGGTTGCGGACGATGCGCCGCATGGTGGAAAAGTCGTCAACGATCAGAAAACGAAGGGCGGAGGACACAAAGGACCCTTTCGGTGGAAATTACGGAACTATTGTCGTAAGTCAGTAGCAACGTGACAAGTTGTTACTGACTGGGTGGGGCAGAAGCTGGATTCTCCTGCTTTTCGGCCTCGGTGGGCGGCAATGGGAATAGGATGTTCTTTTTTCCCATGAGCCGCTCCTCGGCCTCGTGCGTCAGCACCGTGATCGTGATGCGCCGGTTCACCGCCGCGCGCGGGTGGTCCGGCTCCAGCAGGTCGCTGGCGGCCAGGCCCACCACGCGGCCCAGCTTGCCGTCGGGCATGCCGGCGGCCACCAGCTCGCGGCGCGAGGCATTGGCACGGTCGGCCGACAGTTCCCAGTTGCTGTAGCCGCGGTCACCATTGCCGTAGGGGGCGGAATCGGTGTGGCCGGCCAGGCTGACGCGGTTTTCCACCCCGCCCAGCGCCGCGCCGATCTCGCGCAGGATGTCGCGCATATAGGGTTTGACCAGGGCGCTGCCGCTGTCGAACATGGGGCGGTTCTGGTCGTCCACGATCTGGATCTGCAGCCCGTCGGGCGTGAGGTCCAGCCGGATCTGCGAGCGGTATTCGTTCAGGCGCGGGTTCTCGGTGATCATCGCGTCGATCCGCGACTGCAGCGCCTTGATGCGCTGCGCATCCTGCCGGGCACGCTCGGCGCGCGCCATCTCGATGTTGGTGCGCAGGTTGGTCGCGTTGTCGGCGTCGGAGCGGCGCACCTGGCCGTGCACCTTGGACAGGTCGTTGCCGCCGCCCGGAATCACGCTGGAGCTGTTGCCCGCGCCGTCGCCGCCCTGCATCGACACCTTGAGCGGCGACGAGAAATACGACGCAATGCCCTGCAGCTCGCCCTTGGCGGTGGAGCCCAGCAGCCACATCAGCAGGAAGAAGGCCATCATGGCCGTCACGAAGTCGGCGTAGGCGATCTTCCAGGCGCCGCCGTGCGGTGCATGGGGGCGCTTCTTGGCGCGCTTGATGATGATGGGCTGAAGCTTCTTTTCTGCCATGGCGGGCGGTCCTGCGCGGGGCGGCCGTTGTTACTTCTTGCCCTTCACATGGGCTTCCAGCTCCACGAAGCCGGGGCGATCCCCCGAGAACAGCACCTTGCGCCCGAACTCGATCGCGGTGGCCGGGTTGTAGCCCTGCATGCTGGCCAGCAGGGTGGACTTGATGCACTCGTATTCCTTGGCCGCGTCGGCCGCCTTTTGCTCCAGCAGGCCGGCCAGTGGTTCCACCGCGCCATAGGCCAGCAAGATGCCCAGGAACGTGCCCACCAGCGCCGAGGCGATCATGCCGCCCAGCACCGCCGGCGGCTGCCCCACCGAGCCCATGGTGTTCACCACGCCCAGCACGGCCGCCACGATACCGAAGGCCGGCAGCGCGCCGGCCAGCCGCGTGAGCGCCGCCACGGGGGCGTGCGCCTCGGCGTGGTGGGTCTCGATCTCGCTGTCCATCAGCGCCTCTATCTCGTGGGCGTTGAGGTTGCCCGACACCATCATGCGCAGGTAGTCCGTGGTGAACTCGATCACATGCGGGTCGCTGCCCACGGTGGGAAACTTCTTGAACAGCTCGGAATCCTGGGGCGCCTCGACATCCTGCTCGATCGCCATCAGGCCCTCCTTGCGCGCCTTCTGCAGGATTTCATAGAGCATGGCCATCAGCTCCATGTAGCGCGCCTTGGTGTACTTGTTGCCCTTGAACACCTGCGGCAGCGTGGCCATGGTCGCCTTGAGCACCTTGGGCTGGTTGGTCACGATGAACGACCCCAGCGCCGCCCCTCCGATGGTGATCATTTCGAAGGGCAGGGCCGTCAGCAGCACCTGCACGTTGCCGCCATGGGCCACGAACACGCCGAAGACGCAGCCGAAGGTGATGATGTAGCCGAGGATGACGAGCATGGAAGGCGGATAGGCTGGTGAATATTGCCGCGCCCGATGGAGGCTGGAGCCGCAACGGGATTGCGCAATCGTATCAGTGGTATCGGACGGCTTTGGCTTCTCTTGAGCTTATGGCATGTCGGGCGCCGCAAAAGGCGCAATTGCCAAGTGTTCAAGGGCGTTTATGCGGTTTTCACCCCAGGGAACTGCTCTATGCTGGTGTGCCCGATGGGGTAGGCATTTGCTCCTTTGTTGATGGTTTAGGGCGCTTGACCGGCAAGTGTTGGACGCTGTTTTGATGGGAATTTCAAATGAAGATTGTGGCCTTTGTCCCTGCTAAAGGGCACAGCGAGCGGATCAAGAACAAGAATTTGTCCATCCTGGATGGGGAGTATTTGTTCAAGCGGAAATTACGTCAGTTGCTGGAGTGCTCGCGTATCGACGAGGTTTATCTGGATACGGACTCGGATGAGCTGGCCGCTCTGGTAGATGATCTCCCGGTCAAAAGGTTGAAGCGTCCTCCGGAATTGGCGACCAATCAAACCGATGGGCATGCGCTGTTTGCCTATGAGTGCTCCCAGGTGGCTGCAGATGTCTATATTCAAGTGCTTTGCACGGCGCCATTCGTTGATGCTGACACGATGGATCGTGCCTTGTCATGCTTTCTCGATTCGGGCGCGGACTCGTTGGTGGCAATCAAGCGGGAAAAGCAATATGTCTGGAAGGACGGCGAGCCTGAATATGGCCGGGGGCGAATTCCCAATAGCGTTGACCTTCCGGCGGTAGATATCGAGGCCATGAGCCTGTACATGGTCAAGAACAAGGGTGTAGCCATTGATCGGCGCTTCACTGCTGCCCCATGCTTCTTCTTGTTGAACCCGGAAGAAAGCGTGGATGTGAACTGGCCCGCCGACCTCACTTTTGCCGAAAGCATATCGGCCGGCAAGCGCGCCCAGGAAAACCTGGCCATGCAAGCATTGAAGCCTTACCTGTCTTCAGCGATGCTGTCGGACATTACCCGAGAGATGGGGATGCGATGCGCCCTGCCTCGGCACCTTCAGCCTAATACTCGGCGCAAGATTTTTGGCCGATCCAAAACCATGCTGCTGGACCAATGCAGGCCGGGCGAGCATTGGGAGAATATTTACGATGCGCTGGGAAGCTACGACTTTGTTCGTCCTGGGGACATCATCGTTGTGGATAACCTGGTGCCGGACAGCGCGTATTTTGGCAATCTCAATGCGGGACTTGCTGCGCGCGCAGGGGCGGAGGGGGCCGTCATCAATGGCGTGACGCGTGATGCAGAGGCTGTGGCGGCATTGGATTTTGCGGTGTTTGCACGCGGGTTCTATTGCTCGGACATCAAGTACCGTGGCGTGGTCCGGTCCATGAATAAGCCGTTGAATATTGAGGGGGTGGATATTGCTAATGGCGATTATGTCTTTGGCGATGCAGATGGCGTGATCGTCATTCCCCAGCGGCACTGGAGCGCCGTGCAGGAGGCGGTGATGACGGGGATTGACAAGGAGTGGCGCGTGGGGCGCGCGGTGGCCATGGGCGTTCCGGCCAAAGATATCTTGCGGTCAGTGGGGGAGTTCTGATGCGTTGCCTCCTGTATGTCGAACCCTTCATTGAGCGGCAGGCACCTTTTTGGAAGGCAGGGTGGCTGGACCTTGCGGTAATTTTCCGAGAGTCTCTGGCTGAAGCGGGAGCAGACTTCCGTGTGCTGCTTGGAGAGGCTTTGCAGGAGGCTGCGCAGAGTCGGGGGTTTTCTGGGGAAGCCACTTTTGTGGCCGATTACCAGCCTTTGATAGAGAGGGCCGGCCGGGATTACCTGGACATCACATCGCGTTGGTACCTTGGTGAGACGGGCAAGGTGCAGGATGTTTTTTTGGAGTATGTGAAGAGGCTTCTGGGAGGCTGGAATCCTGAGGTCATTATTTCATTTTCTCCGGCGCCTTTTCTGGAGCGTCTTTTTCCGCAGGCACGCATTTTGTTCTTGGAAGTGGGAATGTTTTCCCGCAAGCCATTTCCGCTGACCCTGTATTTTGATCCTTGTGGCATGTTCAAGGACAGTCTCCTGTCCCGGCAGTCGGACCGTATTCGTGCCTTTCGCGCCGACGAGGAGGAGTTGGCGTTTATTAGGCGGTTGAGGCAGGTCTATATCGGCGAAGGCATCAGCCGGCTGAGGCCCGAGGCGGAAGCTATCTATGGAGAGCGACTGGCCTTGTTCCGCAAGAAACTGCTGTTGCCTTTGCAGTTTTCCGGCTATTACGCATTTGATGCCAACTGCCGCTTCAGGTCACAGTTCGACTATCTGCAGGAAGTGCTGGAGCGGGTGCCCCGTGACGTTGCCGTCGTGGTGACAGAGCATCCAGATCATCCGGTGGTGACAGAGGATGTTGCGCGCTACCTGGCTGGGAAGTACCCGCACTTCGTATGGAGTGCACGTGGGCGGGATATTTATGCCAGCTCCCAGGTGTTGATGCTCATGTGCGATGCGGTGGTGACCGTGAGCTCGGCCGTGGGGATGCAGGCGCTGTTCTATGAGCGCCCGGTTATCTCTCTGGGGACCTCCTACGCCACCCCATTTGCCGATGGCCATGACTTGTCGGATGTCGTAGAGGTGCTGAACCAAAAGCAGCCGGCAGACCGGTCGCATCTCCTGTACTGGCTGTTGAGCCGCTATTACGTGGCGATGGATTCGGTTCGTGACGCCGCATGGTTTGAGCGCTTTTGCCGGGAGTCATCCTCCGGGGCCGAGGGCGCGGCCCTGTATTCGTTGGATGCATTGCGTCGCCTGTATTTGCCCTCCGGGCCGCTGGACTTGGCGGGTGTTTTGCGTGGTGCGCTCAAGGATGTGGCCGTCGCTGAGATCGCAGCCCCCCGGAGCTCCGTGCGCGCCATCGCCTTCCACCTACCCCAATTCCACGCCATTGCGGAAAACGACGAGTGGTGGGGCAAGGACTTCACCGAGTGGAGCAATGTGCGCCAAGGGCAGCCGCTGTTCGACGGTCACTACCAGCCGCGCGTGCCGGCGGAGATGGGTTACTACGACCTTTCCGATGTCGAGGTGCTGGATCGCCAGGCCCGCCTGGCGCGCGAGCATGGGCTGGAAGGCTTTTGCTTCTATTACTACTGGTTCGACGGTCAGCGGTTGCTGGAGAAGCCTGTAGACCAGTTGTTGAGCCGGCCCGATATCGATCTGCCGTTCTGCCTGTGTTGGGCCAACGAGAACTGGACGCGCCGCTGGGACGGCGGCGAGCAGCAAGTGCTGATGCGCCAGAGCTACTCCCCGGAGCTTGACGAACGCTTCGCGCTGGACTTGGTGCCTTACCTGCGCGACGCGCGCTACATCCGCGTGGATGGCCGGCCGCTGGTGCTCGTCTACCGGCTTGACATCATTCCGAACGTGGCTCGTGCATCTTCCGCATGGCGGGAAGTCTGGCGTCGCGAGGGTATTGGCGAGGTCTACCTGCTGGCGGTAGACAGCTTCAAGCCGATGCACCCTGATGCGGCCGGATTCGATGCAGCGACCGAGTTCCTGCCGCATCAGGTCAATTTCTCCACCCTGGCGCCAGACATGGCGCTGCATGGTCTGCGCGACAACCGGATGAATCTGGCGGACTACGCGCAGTTGCCGGACTATTGGCTGAGCAGGCCCCGCCCTGCCTACAAGCGCTTTCGCGGCATCGTGCCAGCGTGGGATAACGCGGCCCGTCGGCGCAAGGGCGGAGCCACTGTCATCCATGGTTCCACGCCGCAGCTCTACGAGCAATGGCTGCGCCGCACCGTGGCGCGCACGCTGGAGGAACAGGCGGGCGATGAGCGGATTGTCTTCATCAATGCCTGGAATGAATGGGGTGAGGGCTGCTATCTCGAGCCAGATGCCAAGTTCGGCCGCGCCTATCTGGAGGCTACGCGGCGCGTGCTGCACAGCCCTCCGCAGGAGCTGCAGGAAGACCTGCAGCGCGAGCGGATGGCCGTTTTGCCTTCGCCCGACGCCTTCGCGCAGTGGCTGGATCGACGCGACCCCGAGGGTGCGCGTGTCCGCATGACGCAGGAGGAGGGACCGGTAGCGACCCTCCACGTCGTCATTGACGGAGAGGAGGGTGATCAGGCAGAAAGCACGCGACGCAGCCTTAGCGGGCCTGACGGGCGCTATCCGCGTGGCATGGCTGTATCGGTACTGGCTTGTGGCGATGGCTGCGCACCCCTCGCGGCACTCATGGAGCGGCGCACTGAGCAATGGTGGCTGCGCGTGCCTGCCGGGGTGCAGTTTTTGCCCTCAGGGGTGGAAATGGTGCGCCAGGCACTAGTGCAGGCGCCTGCGTGCAAGGCAGTGCATGCGGACGAGGTGGTGCAGGGGGCCAAGGGGCTGCTGCCGCTGTTCCGCCCGGATTTCAATCTCGACCTGCTCGTGAGCTTCCCCGGGGTGATGGGGAGGCACTGGCTCTTCCGCCGCGAGGCGCTCGAGGCCGTGGGCGGGTTCGATGCGGAGGATGGCGATGCATTCGAACTGGGCGCATTGCTGCGCATGGCCGAAAGTGGGGAGTTCGCCAGCTTGGGACATGTGTCGGAGCCATTCCTCATTGCGCCAGCCGCGGTGTCGGCCAGCGAAGATGCCCGGCAGGTGGTGCTGTCTCATATGCACCGGCGTGGCTATGCCAGTGCCCGGGTGGTGGATGGAGTACCGGGGACCTTCCGCGTACTGTATGAGCATGACCATGCGCCGTTGGTGTCGGTGATCATCCCGACCAAGGATCAGTTGCCGATGCTCCAGCGGTGCGTGGAGACATTGCTCGAGAAGACCGCTTACCGTCACTTTGAAGTGCTGATTGTTGATAACGGCAGCACGACCCCTGAAGCGCAGGCATGGCTCGACAGCATTGAGCGCATGGAGTCGGATCAGCTGCGTGTGCTGCGCTACCCGCATCCGTTCAACTACTCGGCGATGAACAACCTAGCTGCACGGCAGGCGCGCGGCGAGTATCTGCTGCTGCTCAACAATGACACGGCGGTGCTGCAGGAAAACTGGCTCGACGCCATGCTCAACCACGCACAGCGACCCGAGGTGGGCATCGTCGGTGCCAAGCTGCTCTATCCAGACGGTAGCGTCCAGCACGCGGGTGTGGTGCTGGGCCTGAATGGGCCCGCTGACCATCCGTACAACGGGGCCGCCATGAATGCTCCGGGTGACCTGCACCGGTTGCTGGTGGATCAAGACCTGAGCGCCGTGACGGGGGCCTGCCTCATGGTACGCAAGTCTGTCTATGAGGCGGTGGGCGGATTGGACGAGGGCGACTTCAAGGTTTCCTACAACGACGTGGACCTGTGCCTCAAGGTCAGGCAGTCCGGTCACCTGGTGGTGTGGACGCCGCACGCACTCATGATGCACGTGGGCAGCGTGAGCCAGAAAAGCGTGGACGCCGCAGCCCAGGAGGCCAAGCGCCAGCGCTTTGCCGCCGAGCAGGATGCGATGTACGCCAAATGGCTTCCGGTGTTGGCGCACGACCCGGCGTATCACCGGCATTTCACCCTGTACGGCAAGGGGTATGAGGTTGAACCGCATCTGCGCATGCCCACCGGCGCGCCCGCTCGGGGGCCGCGGGTGCTGGCGCACCAAGCCGATGCATACGGCTGCGGGCATTACCGGGTCATTCAGCCATGGCGCGCGATGCAGGCGGCGGGACGCATTGACGGAGGGTATTCCGCGGCGCTGTTGGAGGTGCCTGAACTCGAACGCTATGCGCCCGATGTGATCGTGCTGCAACGGCGGATCGGAGAGAAGCAGATCGAGTCCATGCGCCGCATCCACATGTTCTCGCGGGCATTCAAGGTGTATGAGTTGGATGACTATCTGCCCAACGTGCCTTTGCAGAACGCGCATCGCCTTGCGTTGTCGAGCGATGTACTCAAGGCATTGCGTCAGGGGCTGGGCTATGTGGATCGTTTCGTCGTCTCCACCGAGCCGCTGGCGGAGGCCTTCGCGGGTCTGCACCCGGACATTCGGGTGGTGGAGAACCGGCTGCCTCCATCATGGTGGGGCGCGGTGCAACCTACGCGCCGCCAGTCCGCAAAACCCCGGGTCGGCTGGGCGGGTGGCGTGGGGCACACGGGGGATCTGGCTCTGCTCAAGGACGTGGTGCGAGAGCTTGCGCAGGAGGTGGAATGGGTTTTCTTTGGCCTGTGCCCCGATGCGCTGCTGCCGCACGTTCACGAATACCATCCCGGCGGCGGCATTGACCGCTACCCTGCGCGTCTGGCGGCACTGGGCCTGGACTTGGCAATTGCCCCCCTGGAAGACAATCTGTTCAACCAATGCAAGAGTCAGCTCAAGCTGCTTGAATATGGGGCCTGCGGGTATCCGGTCGTCTGCAGCGACGTGGGCCCTTACCGGCGTTCCAGCCTGCCGGTCACCAAGGTGCGTAACCGGTTCAAGGATTGGGTGGGGGCCATCCGCATGCACGTTGGCGACCTGGATGCGGCCAGGCGGGAGGGCGATGAGCTGCAAGCGGCCGTTCGGCGTGACTGGATGCTGGAGGGTACAGGCCTGGATGCGTGGTTGGCCGCCTGGTCGGGGCGCTGAGTTTGCGCGACGTGGACAACGAAGAAAGCCCGGTGCAATGCACCGGGCTTTTTTTATGGAGCAGTTGCTCTTGTCAGCCTTTGAGCAGCGCCAGAACCCCCTGCGGAATCTGGTTGGCCTGGGCCACCATGGCGGTGCCGGCCTGTTGCAGGATCTGGGTGCGCGACAGGTTGGCCGTCTCCGCCGCGAAATCAGCATCCTGGATGCGGCTGCGCGAGGCGGACATGTTTTCCGATGAGATGTTCAGGTTGGCGATGGCCGTCTCGAAGCGCGACTGCAGGGCGCCGTAGTTGGCACGCTGACTGGCGATGGCTGCGATGGCTGCATCCACCATGGCCAGGGTGCGGTTGGCGCCGTCCACCGTGCTGATGTCCATGTCCTTGACGGCTTGCAACTGGCTGGATGTGGCGGTGGCAGCGAGCATGAAGCCGCCGCCCGCAGCAGCACCGGCCGTATCCATCGCGCTGAACGATTTGGACGAATCCAGCGTGATTTGGCCCGTCAGGACGATGTCGTGGGTGCCGAAGGCGCCCGCGCCCGCTTGGCCCGCAATCCCCGCCTGGGCTGTGGGCAGTGCCGTGCCGTCTGGATTGGTCAGGCTGAAGGTGCTGGCGGCGGCGGAGTTGTTCAACAGGTGAATGTCTTCACCCGCGTCGTTGGTGAGGATGATGCGGTCGCCGTCGTCGTTCACGCGCGCAGACACCCCGGTTTTGGCCGAAACGTCGTTGAATGCCTTCACGGCGGCGCTCAGACCATCGGCGGTGAGGGATTTAACGGTAAACGAGACCGTTGCAGGAGCACCCGTGGCGTTGTTCGAGGCGATTTGAAGCGTGTAAGAGGCGCCGGAGACGAGGTTATCGATTCCTACTTCGGTGCGCGCCGAAGCGCTCACGCCAGTGAGCTCGGTCTGGGCGTTCACCAGGGATGCCAAGCTCTCCGCGGATGCGCCTGCAGGGTAGGCAATGTCCTTCTTGCCGTAGGCACCGTCCACGGTCAGCGTGCCGCCCGTGATGGCGGAGGCGCCCACGGCGCCCTGAGCCTTGACGGAGCCCGGCAGGCTGCCCAGTGTCAGGTCGCCCGTGCCGTCCGTAGGCGTTACGGCCTTGCCGCCAATGCGGTAGTTGCCGTACGAACTGGTGCTGAAGTTCGACGAAGTGGCCGTGATGGTCTGGTTGGCATTGGCACCCACCTGGAAGGCGGCGCTGGTGAACGATCCGTCCAGCAGCTTGCGGCCGTTGAATTCGGTGGTCTTGGCAATGCGGTCCAGCTCGGAGGTGAGCTGGTTCACTTCGGAATTCAGGGCATTGCGGTCCGAGGCGCTGTTGGTGGCGTTGGCCGACTGCACGGCCAGCTCGCGAATGCGCTGCAGGATGTCGCCCGAGCTCTTGAGCGCGCCTTCGGCCACCTGGGCCAGCGAGATGCCGTCATTGGCATTGCGCGCGGCCTGGTTCATGCCGCGGATTTGTGTAGTGAAACGCTCGGAAATGGCCAGGCCGGCGGCGTCGTCCTTGGCGCTGTTGATGCGCAGGCCCGAGGACAGGCGATTGATCGAGGTGTTGAGCGAAGCCTGGCTGACACCCAGGTTGCGCTGGGCGGTGAGCGAGGCGATGTTGGTGTTGATCGTCGATGCCATTGCGGAACTCCTGCAGGGCTGGAAATGAACATTTCTGCCGGTTCAAGCGCTACCCCTCCGGCGGACTTTTTGGGAACGATGAAGGGATTGTGGGCAGCGGCCGCCGGGCCGTTGGCTGGATAAGCAGGCCAAAAACCGCTCAATCTGCCGATTCAGCCCTAAAGTTTTCTAAGCACAACCCGAAAACATCATCAACGGGCCGTGTGAAACAAAAAGTGACGACCCGCTGTTCAACAGATGGCCTGGTTGGGCGCTGTGAACGCTGTGGCCAGACGGTTCTGGGCCCAGTTGGCGGCAACGCCATATCTAGTCAGTTCTTTCGGGAGATTTGCAATGGCTTCCACCATCAACACGAACGTCGCCTCGCTCACCGCCCAGCGCAACCTGGGTGTCAGCCAGAACGCGCTCAATACCTCGATCAACCGTCTGTCCTCGGGCCTGCGCATCAACAGCGCCAAGGACGACGCCGCCGGCCTGGCCATTTCCGAGCGTTTCACCAGCCAGATCCGTGGCCTGAACCAGGCGGTGCGCAATGCCAATGACGGCATCTCGCTGGCGCAGACGGCTGAAGGCGCGCTCAAGAGCTCGGGCGACATCCTGCAGCGTATCCGCGAGCTGGCCGTGCAGTCGGCCAACGCCACCAACAGCGCCTCCGACCGCAATGCCCTGAACTCCGAGGTGAATCAGCTCACTTCCGAACTGGACCGCATCGCCAAGACCACCGAATTCAACGGCCGCAAACTGCTGGACGGCTCGTTCACCAGCGCCGCCTTCCAGGTGGGTGCCAATGCCAACCAGACCATCACGGCCACCTCGTCGAACTTCAGCACCAATGCCTACGGTAACAACCGTATTGGTGCCAAGGCAGCCACGGCCACGGACTCGAGCGGTGATCTGACGCTGGGTAGCACGGCAGGCACCAAGCTGGTGCAGGCCAGTGCGACGGGCACTTCGGCCATCGCGGGCGGCACTCTGACCATCGAAGGTGCAGCTGGCAAGAAGGACATTACCTACGCGGCCAAGTCTTCGGCCAAGGACGTGGCAGCCCTGGTGAACGCCCAGACCGAATACACCGGAGTGAGCGCATCGGCCCGCACCGAGGTGCAGTTGGATACGTTCGCTTCCGGCTCCTTCACCCTGGAAGTGGCCTCCAACAACGAAACGACCGCCCCGGTCACCATTTCGTTCAAGGTGGAGAAGAACGACGCGGAAGGCTTGAGCGCTGCGGTGAAGGCGTTCAACGATGTGTCTGCCAAGACTGGCGTATCGGCCCGCTTGAACGAGGCTGGCAACGGCATCATTTTGGTCAATGACTCGGGCGAGGACATCAATCTTAAGAACAAGTCGGCCCTCGCTGCTACCAACTTCACGTTGCACCATGCCAACGATACGACGACTGCCATGGCCGGCGGTGCTGCCGTCGCGGGCGCTGGTGCCAACTTCACCGTGATCACGGGCCAGCTCACGCTGGATTCGTCCAAGTCCTTCAGTGCCACGGACTCGGCGGGTACGGCCGCAGGCACGGTCAACGGCTTCCTGATCGGCACCACGGCCAACGCCAGCCAGATGCAGGCCGTGAAGGACATGGATGTGAGCACGGTGGCCGGCGCCAACCGCACCCTGGCCATGGTGGATGCCGCCATCTCGGCCATCGCCAGCCAGCGTGCCAGCTACGGTGCCCTGCAGTCGCGCTTCGAAAGCGCGGTGGCGAACCTGCAGACCACGTCGGAAAACATGTCCGCCTCCCGCAGCCGTATCCAGGACGCTGACTTTGCGGCCGAAACCGCCGCCCTGTCGCGGGCCCAGATCCTGCAGCAAGCCGGTACCGCCATGGTGGCGCAGGCCAACCAGCTGCCGCAGGGCGTGCTGGCCCTGCTGCGCTAAGCCGGAATTTGGGGCCGGTCTCTTGCGGGGCCGGTCTCGCAACCACCGGGAGCGGCGACGATAAAAATCGTCGCCGCTTTGTCGCTTGCACAGGGATGGGCGGTGTTCCGGGCACTTATCGGCGCAATGCGCCTGGCAGGTTGGCTGGACAATCTCTCGATTGGTATTAACCTGACAGTGCATTTATCAGGAGGTGGCTGTGCCTAGCTTTACGAATTTGGGAGTCGGTCTTGGTGGCAACATCAATGTCAACGAGCTCATCAAGGCGTCCGTGGACATGGCGCGCCTGCCTATCACCAGGAGCACCGGCCTGACCTACCAGGCCACGATGATCGACGCCAAGATATCCACCTACGGCCAGATCAAGTCGCTGGTGTCCACTTTGTCGGACGCCGCGAGCAAGCTGGCGAGCGTGACGGGGTGGAATGCGGTGACGGCCACCTCGTCGAACAAGGACGCCATCACCGCCTCGGCGGTGGGCGGAACGGTCGCTTCCACACTCAGTGTGGAGGTGCAGGGGCTGGCCAAGGCGCAGACAATGACTTCGCAGGCGCTGGGCAAGGGCTTGCCGGTGGGCGCAGGCACGCTGCGCCTGGAGGTGGGCAAGTGGGCCGACCCTTCCACATTCACGCCTGCCGATGGCAAGACGGCCGTGGACATCGTGGTCGGCGCCAATGACACGCTGTCCAGCATCGCGGGCAAAATCAACGGCGCCAAGGCGGGCGTGACGGCCACCATCGTGTCCGACGCTTCGGGCGAGCGCCTGCTGCTGCGCAGCCAGTCCACCGGAGAAGAAGCGGGTTTCCGCATGACAGTCACCGACACCGATGGCAACGATGCCGATGGTTCGGGCCTGTCGCGCCTCATGGACAACGTCGCCACCAGTTATGCGGAGGATGCCAAGGCAACGGTCAACGGCATCGCGGTGACGTCCGCCACCAACACGTTCGCCAACACGGTGTCTGGCGTGACGTTCAATGCGCTGAAGGTGACGACGGGCCCGGTCGAGATCACGGTGGCCAGCGACACCTCGAAGGTCCGGGAGAACCTGGACGCCTTCGTGAAAGCCTACAACGCAGTCAATCAGGCACTCAACACGATCACCAGCTACGACAAGGAAACCAAGACGGCCGGGCTGCTGCAGGGCGACTCGACGGCGGTGTCGCTGCAGAACACCCTGCGCATGGCGCTGCAGTCGGTGGCGGGCGGTGGGGATGGCAAGCTGCGCACGCTGTCAGACGTCGGCATCGGTACGGCCAAGGGGACTGATCCGCTGCGGCCCACGGGCGATCTGGAGATCGACTCGGTCAAGCTCAATGCAGCGCTCAAGGATCCTGAGGCGCTCAAGACGTTCTTTCGCGGTGCCGATGGCAATGCCGCCAATGGCGTGGGAACCAAGATCAAGGCCACGCTCGACAGCCTGCTGGCGGATGGAACCGGCTTCTTTTCCAGCAAGGACAAAGTGCTGCAAAAAGCCAAGACGGCCAATTCGAAGGACGTCCGTGCGGTGGAAGACCGTGCCACGCGGCTGGAGGCCAACCTGACGGCGCGCTACGTGGCGCTGGACAGCCAGATGAGCCGGCTGAATGCGCTGAACGCCTACATTGCCCAGCAGGTGACGACCTGGAATAAAACCCCTGGTTGAGTTCAAGCGAAGCTTTAAGTTTTAGCGTGCCTTGCCGATAAATACAGCAGACAGTTCAAAGGAATGCCTGCCATGTTCGCCGCCTACCAGCCCCGTGCCGCGTCTGCCTACCAGCGCATCAACGTGGAAACCAGCATGCACACGATCGATCAGCACCAACTGGTCAGCCTGTTGTATGAGGGCTTGCTGAGTGCCATTGCCACGGCGCGCGGGGCGCTGGCGCGCGGCGACGTGCTGACCAAGTGCAATAGCGTCGCCAAGGCCACCCGCATCCTCGAGGAGGGCCTGAGCACGGCGCTGGACCGCGAGATGGGCGGAGAGCTGGCGGAGAACCTGGGCGCGCTGTATGACTATTGCCTGCGCCGTCTGATCCTGGCCAACGCCCGTAACGACGACGCGATGATGGAAGAGGTCATGCGCCTGATCGAGCCCATCGCTTTGGGCTGGAACGAAATCAAAAAAACCGGAGCCTCCTCTGCCGTTGCAGCAGGCCGGCCCGAAAACCACCCCGTGATGGTCGGGGCCTGAGACATGCCCGAAATGCTGATTGACTACTACAAGGCCATCGAAGACAGCAGCGCCAAGATGCTGGAGGCCGCCAAGCTCAAGGACTGGGATGGCGTGGTGCGCTACGAGGGCGCCTGCGCCGTGCTCATCGAGCAACTGCGGTTCCAGTCGCAGGCGCAGGAGCTGGCCCCGGAGCACCGCAAGGAAAAGGCGCGCATCATGCAGCGCATCCTGCGCAACGATGCCCAGATCCGCTGCCTGGCCGAGCCCTGGCTGGCGCAGTTCGAGCATCTGTTTGACGGCCAGCCGCAGATGATGCACTGAGGGCGGCAGCCCGGGAACGGGCTGCAGCGGCGTGGTGGCGCCGCATGCCGAGTTCCAAGGACGAAAAAAGCCGGCACCGCAAGGTGGCCGGCTTTTTTTAATCAAAAATGGCTTTTGCGCTTATCCATCAAGCGCTAGCAGCTATTAAATCAGGAGTTCTACACCTGCATGTTCATGATGTCGGTGTAGGCCTGCACCATGCGGTTGCGCACATGCAGCGTGGCCTGGAAGCCGATCTGCGCCTTCTGCATGGCGACCATGGTTTCCTCGATGCTGACGTTGGGGTTTTCCAGTTGCACCTCGCGCTGCAGGCCGCCGGCGCGGTCCTGGGCGGCGCTCACGGACTGCAGGGCGTCCTTGAATGCGGTTGAGAAGCCGGCCTCCTGCACGCCTTCCTGCGGCGCAGTGACGCGGCGCGCCACTTGGGTGCCGGTAAGCGGGGATGGGGTGCTGGCGATGCGCAGGTCCATGGCGGTTGCTGGGAGAAATTGGGGATGGTGCAATCGTAGGCGGCCGGCGGCGCGCCAGCGCGGCGAAATGATGGTCAAAGGCGCGCTTTATCCGGCGAACGGCGCAGGGGGGCGACCCAATAATCGCACCAGCGCCAGAGTCCCGCCTGGCACCGTCTATTTGGAAAGCACGATGTCCGCAGTTGCCGAAGTTCCCGTCACTCCGCCGCCTGTCGCCAGCCCCGGCTGGCCGCAGCGGCTGGCGTCGCTCGACCGGTCCACCCGCCTGCGCCTGGGCGCCGTGGCGGCGCTGCTGGTGGCGGCCCTGGCGGCCGCGTTCTTCTATACCCGCCAGCCCGACTACCGGGTGCTGTTCTCCGGCCTGAACGACAAGGACGGCGGCGCCATCGTGGCCCAGCTGTCCCAGATGAACGTGCCCTACAAGTACACCGAGGGCGGCGGCGCCATCATGGTGCCGGCCGAGCGCGTGCACGATGTGCGCCTGCGCCTGGCCACGCAGGGGCTGCCCAAGGGCTCGGTGACGGGCTTCGAACTCATGGAGACGAACCGCTTCGGCGTGACCCAGTTCCAGGAACGGCTCAACTTCCAGCGCGGGCTGGAGGGCGAGCTCACGCGCTCCATCCAGGCGCTGGCCTCGGTGCAGAGCGCGCGCGTGCACCTGGCGCTGCCCAACCAGAACGGTTTCTTTCGCGAGCAGCAAAAGCCCTCGGCCTCGGTGCTGCTGGGCCTGTACCCGGGGCGCTTTCTGGACCGCGCCCAGCTCGCCGGTATCGTGCACCTGGTGGCCTCCAGCGTGCCGGAGCTGGCGCCCTCGGCCGTGAGCGTGCTGGACGACACGGGCAAGCTGCTGTCGCAGTCGCCCGACGCGGCCGCCAGCAACGGCGTGGACGCGCAGCAGCTGGCCTATGTGCAGTTGATTGAGCAGCAGTACACGCGCCGTATCCTGGACCTGCTGGAGCCCGTGGTGGGCAAGAACAACGTGAAGGCCCAGGTGACGGCCGAGGTGGACTTCAGCCACACCGAGTCCACGGTGGAGCAGCACCGGCCCAATCTGGCGCCCGATGCCAGCGCCGTGCGCAGCCAGCAGATCGTGGAGAGCAGCGGCCCGCAGGGCCCGCAGCCGCCCGCGGGCGTACCCGGCGCGGTCAGCAACCAGCCGCCGCAGAATTCCACCGCCCCCATCAACGGCGCCAACCCGCCGCCCACGGCCGTCAACGGCCAGCAGCCCGGGCAGGGCAGCGCCGTGCAGGGCAAGCGCGAATCCGTCACCAACTACGAGGTGGACAAGACCACGCATGTGACGCGCGGCGGCACGGGCGCCGTCAAGCGCGTGAATGCGGCCGTGGTCGTGAACTACCAGCCCGTCAGCGAGGGGCCGGGCAAGCCCATGGTGAACAAGGCGCTCACGCCCGAGCAGCTGGAACAGATGACCGCCCTGGTGCGCGAGACCATCGGTTTCAACAAGGAGCGCGGTGACTCGGTGAACCTGATGAACGCGCCCTTCCTCGTGCAAGAGGCGCCCGTGGGCGAGCTGCCGCTGTGGAAGCAGCCCGAGGTGATCGAGCTGGCCAAGACCCTGGGCTGGCCCGTGGGCATCTCCCTGGCCGCGGCCCTGCTGCTGCTGGGCCTGGTGCGCCCGATGCTCAAGGCGCGGGCCCGCGCGGTGCCGGTCATGCAGCCGCAGGGCGGGCAACTGAGCGCGGTCGCCTCCGAAGACCTGCAGCGCCCCGCGCTGCCCGCTCCGGTGCAGGCCGAGGAGCTGCAGCCCACGGCCGAGCAGCTGCGCCTGGAGGACGCGCGCCAGCTGGCCCGCGACAACCCCGTGGCCGTGGCCAGCATCCTCAAAACCTGGGTCAACGGCGAATGACGCCGGCCCGCATCTGAAAACGAGTCTGGCATGGATGAGCAAGGCCTGAACGACGCAGCGATCATGCTGATGTCCCTTGGCGAGGAAGAGGCGGCCGAGGTCTTCAAGCACCTGTCCCCGAAGGAGGTGCAGAAGCTGGGCGAGACCATCGCGCGCATGCGCACGGTCTCCAAGGAGAAGGTGGACGAGGTGCTCAACCGCTTCACCAACGACGCGGCGGCGCAGAGCCTGCTGGTGTCCGACACCAGCAACTACGTGCGCGCCGTGCTCAAGCGCGCCCTGGGCGACGACAAGGCCGCGCTGCTGATCGACCGCATCCTGCAGGGCGGCGATGTCTCGGGCATCGAAAGCCTCAAGTGGATGGATCCGCTGTCGGTGGCCGAGCTGCTGCGCAACGAACACCCGCAGATCGTGGCGGCCATCCTGGTGCACCTGGATCCGGAGCAGTCTTCCGCCATCCTGATGCAGCTCACCGAGCGCCAGCGCAGCGAGGTGATGCTGCGCATCGCCACGCTGGAGGGCATCCAGCCGACGGCGCTCAAGGACCTGAACGAGGTGCTGTTCAAGGTGCTGGCCGGCGGCGACAAGGTGCGCAAGAGCTCGCTGGGCGGCGTCAAGGCGGCGGCCGACATCATCAACCTGCTGGGCTCGGGCATGGACGCGGCGGTGCTGGAGTCCATCCGCGGCTACGACATGGACCTGGCGCAGAAGATCATGGACAAGATGTTCGTGTTCGACGATCTCGCCAAGCTCGACGGCCGCGCCATCCAGACCGTGCTGCGCGAGGTGGCCTCCGAAACCCTGGTGGTGGCGCTCAAGGGCGCGCAGCCCGAGGTGCGCGAGAAGATCCTCGCCAACATGTCCTCGCGCGCCGCCGAGGCCATGCGCGAAGACCTGGAGTCGCGCGGCCCCATGCGGCTGTCCGAGGTCGAGGCTCAGCAAAAGGAAATTCTCAAGACCGTGCGCCGCCTGGCCGAGGAAGGCCAGATCGCGCTGAGCAGTGGTGGCGACGATGCCTTCGTCTAGCCGCCACTACACCCGCTTCATCCCGCGCGAGGAAGTGGGCGACGTCACGCGCTGGGAGTTCGGCGACGTCCATGTCGCCGACACGCTGCAGCCCCTGGTGGCCGAGCCGCAGGTGCTGGAACCTGAGCCGGTCCTGCCGCCGCCGGGCATTGCCGAGGCCGAGCACCAGGAGCTGCTGCAGCAGGCGCGCGACGAGGCGTATGCACGCGGCCTGGCCGAAGGTCAGGAGCAGGCGGGGCTGCAGTGGCAGCAGCGCATGGATGAATACGTGGCCGGCCAGGGGCAGGAGGCCGCGCAGCGGCTGGCGAGCCTGGCCCAGTCCCTGGAAGAGAGCTTTTCCGGCATGCAGCAGTCCATGGCCCAGGAGGTGCTGCAGCTGGCCTGCGACATCGCCCGCCAGGTGGTGCGCCAGGAGGTGGCGGGCAATCCGCAGGCCATGCTGCCCGTGGTGCGCGAGGCGCTGGGCATGCTGGTCAGCGAGGGTCGTCCGGCCACCGTGCGCCTGAACCCCGGCGACTGGGCCGCGCTGGAGCAGCCGCTGCGCGAGGAGTTCGCCGCCGGCCGCATCCAGTGGCTGGCGGACGCGGCCGTGGAGCCCGGCGACTGCCTGGTGGAGTCGGCCGGCATGGCCGTGGATGGCACGCTGGACAAGCGTTGGCGCCGCGCCATTGCGGCGCTGGGGCTGGCGGCAGCCTGGCGGGAGGGCGGCCATGCCGATTGAGCAGGCCGCCGCCTGGGGAGACTTCGTCGCCGAGGCGCGCAAGCGCGTGGCGCAGGAACTGCCGCTGGAGACGCGCGGTACGCTCACGCGCCTGACCGGTCTGGTGCTGGAGGCCGCGGGCATCCGCGTCCCCGTGGGTTCGCAATGCCAGGTGCAGATGGCCGGACAGGAGCCCGTGCTGGCCGAGGTGGTGGGCTTCGCCGCAGACAAGGCCTTCTTGATGCCCGCGGGCGACGTGCATGGGCTGTCCAGCGGCGCCAGCGTCACGCCGGCCGCGGCCTACGTGCCCGCGCCGCGCCTGGGCGGTACGCCCGCCGACCCCGCCGAGGCCCGGGCGGGTGTGCTGCGCCTGCCCATGGGTGACGGATTGCTGGGGCGCGTGGTGGACTCGCAGGGCCAGCCGCTGGACCACGGCGGGCCGCTGGCGGATGTGGCCGCCCAGGCCATGGACCGCAGCCCCATCAACGCCATGGAACGCGACCCGGTGCGCGAGCCGCTCGATACCGGCGTGCGCGCCATCAACGCGCTGCTCACCGTGGGCCGCGGTCAGCGGCTGGGCCTGTTCGCGGGCTCGGGCGTGGGCAAGAGCGTGCTGCTGGGCATGATGGCGCGCTACACCCAGGCCGACGTGATCGTGGTGGGGCTGATCGGCGAGCGCGGCCGCGAGGTCAAGGAATTCGTCGAAGACATCCTGGGCGAACAGGACCGCGGCCGCGCCGTGGTGGTGGCGGCCCCGGCCGACGCGCCGCCGCTCCTGCGCATGCAGGGCGCGGCCTATGCCACGGCCATCGCCGAGCATTTCCGCGACCAGGGGCGGCATGTGCTGTTGCTGATGGATTCGCTGACGCGCTACGCCATGGCGCAGCGCGAGATCGCCCTGGCCATCGGCGAGCCGCCGGCCACCAAGGGCTATCCGCCCAGCTGCTTCGCCAAACTGCCCGCGCTGGTCGAGCGCAGCGGCAACGGGCTGAACGGCGTGGGCTCGATCACCGCCTTCTACACAGTGCTGTCCGAGGGCGACGACCAGCAGGACCCGATCGCCGATGCGGCGCGCGCCATCCTGGACGGCCACATCGTGCTGTCGCGGGCGCTGGCCGAGAGCGGGCACTATCCCGCCATCGACATCGAACAGTCGGCCTCGCGCGTGATGCACAACGTCGTGCCGCGCGCGCATTTCGACCTGGCGCGCCAGTTTCGCGCCATCTACTCGCGCTACCAAAAGAGCAGCGACCTGATCCAGGTCGGCGCCTACATGAGCGGCTCCGACCCGCAGCTCGACGAGGCCATACGCCTGCAACCGGGCATGACGGCCTTCCTGCAGCAGGACATGCGCGAGGCCGCCCCCATGGACGACAGCCTGGCGGCCATGGGCCAGGTGCTGGAGGGCGCCTGAGGCGCCGGCTAGGACGGGAGGGCTTGTCGCATGTCGTCGCTCAACGCATTCCTGGTGGTCGTGGAGCTGGCCGAGCGCCGGCGCGACGCCGCGCGCCAGACGCTCAGGGATGTGCAGAGCGCGCGCCACGCGGCGCAGGCGCAGCTGGGCCAGCTCGAGGGCTATGCGGCCGAGACCCAGGGCCGCTGGGGGGCGAAGGCGGACAGCGCCATGCAGCCCGAGGTGATGTACCACCACTACCAGTTCATGGGCCGGCTGGAGCACGCGATCGGCCTGCAGATCCGTGTGGTGGGGGGGCAGGACGAGCGCGTGGAGAAGGCCGCGCAGGCGTTGCTGGCGGCCGAGCTGCGCCTGGCCAGCCTGCGCAAGGTGCTGGACAGGCGCCGCAGCGAGCTGGCGCTGCAGCAGCAGCGCAGCGAACAGAAACAGACCGACGAGCGCGCCGCGCTGCGTGTGGCGGGTGCGGGCACAGGCCCGTGGGATCAGGAGTAGCAAGCATGGAACAGACACGTATTTCTTCCCCCGCGTCGCAGGGCGCGCATGAGGCCCGTGCCGCGCGGGGCGCCACGGGCAAGGGCAGCATGCATGACGGCCCGCAGGCCGCTGCCCCAGGGGGCTTTGCGCTGCTGCTGGCGGCCCAGGACGAGGTGGTGGGCGTGGGCCTGCCGGATGCGCTTGCGGCTGCGGACGCTGCACCCGCCCAGGGGACTGCCGAGGCGTCGGATGCCTCGGCCTGGGCCGCCTGGCTGACGGGCCTGCCGCCTGGCGTGGCGCTGGCCGAGCGGCTGGAGGCGCTGTCCCAGGCCGCGGGGGGCGTGGCGGGCGGTGAGGCGGGGGCTCTGATCGGGCACCTGGGCCTGGGCCTGGTCCGGCCGGGGCAGGATACCCTGGTGGGCCAGACGGCGTGGCTGGACGGCGCGACGGAGGCCGCCGCGCTCAACGGCGCGCCGCAGGCCTTGGCCTTGGGCAAGGGGGCGATGGCGCGCACGCCGCAGTCGGGAGAGCCGGGCAGCGCACGCGCCGGCATCCGCATGGGCCTGTCCGCAGCCGCCATGGAGGCCGCGCCGGAGCGTGCGGCCCCGGCAGCCGCGGGTGCGCCCACGGCGGCCGTGCAGGCGGCGACCCAGGTTCTGGCGGCCGCGGAGCGGCGCGACGCCTTGCCGACGATGGCGCCGCACATGGCGCGGACCGAGGGCGATCCGGCGGCGCAGGGCATGTCGGCGGCCGCTATGGCGGGGGCTGCCACGGGCGTGGCGGGCGGTGACGCCGGGGCCGCGTTGCGGGGCGGTGATGCCACGGCCGCGGGTGCGGGCGGCTCGGCGGCCCTGGAGCCGCAGCTGCCCGAGGCGGCGGATGCAGCGGCCGCGCTGGCCGAGGCGGCGCAAGCCGATGGGGCCGGGCTGGAAGAGCAGATGGCGGAGCGGGTGGCCTACTGGGTGCACCAGAAGACCCAGAACGCCGAGCTGACGCTGGACCGCGACGGCAGGCCCGTGGAGGTGAAGGTGGCACTCACGGGCGATGAGGCCCACATCACCTTCCGCAGCGACCAAGCCGAGGCGCGCGACCTGTTCGACAGCAGCACGGCCCAGCTGCGCGAGATGCTGCAGCGCGAGGGGCTACAACTGGCCGGCGTGACGGTGGGCACGGCCGGCGGCGATGGGGCGGGCCCCCGCCAGGGCGGGCAGGAAGGGCGCCAGGGCGCCCGCCAGGCTGCCGTGCATGCCGCAGCCGAGGGCGCTCCTGCTCCACGGCGTGGCGTGACCGAGCGCTCCGTGGATATCTTCGTCTGAGCCGCCAAGCAACCGAAAAACCGGCTTTTGGGGGCTTATTCGGTTGATCGACCGGGGGCGGGGCGTTCAATAATCGGCCATACCGCAAGCGGTGGCCCCTGGGTTGGCCGCTTGCACAGCCCCATCCTCTTTCGCGCCCGCTGCGCAAGAAAGCCCCAACGTGTCAGACACCAACGCCGCCCCGGCCAAGAGCAAGAAACTGATCGTCATCCTGGCGGTGCTCGCGCTGCTGCTGGTGGTGGGCGGTGCCGCGGCGTGGATGCTGCTGGCCAACCGCCACGCCGGCGATGACGAGGGCGAACCCGCACGCACGGGCCAGGCGGCGGTGCCCAAGACGCCTCCCACCTTCCTGCCCATGGACAACATGGTGGTCAATCTGGCCGACCCCGGTGGCGACCGCTTCGCGCAGGTGGGCATCACGCTGGAGCTGGCCGACGGCAAGACCGCCGACCTGGTGAAGGCCTACATGCCCAGCATCCGCAGCAGCGTGCTGCTGCTGGTCTCCCAGCGCACGACCGACGAGCTGCTGACGCGCGAGGGCAAGGAGAAGCTGGCCGTGGACATCCGGCGCGAGGTGTCGCGCCCGCTGGGCTACAGCGTGCCCAAGCCCCGCAAGCGCCAGGCCAGCCGCGACCCCGAGGAGGAAGGCGACGAGGACTACGAACCCCGTCCCCGGGTGGACAACAACCCGGTGCGGCAGGTGCTGTTTTCGAGTTTCATCATCCAGTGATGGGAGACGGCGGCCATGAGTGATTCCTTTCTGTCCCAGGAAGAGGTCGATGCCCTGCTCGAGGGCGTGACGGGCGAGAGCCAGAAGACCGTCAAGGAGGAGATCGAGGCCGGCGCCGTCCGCGACTACGACATCTCCAGCCAGGAGCGCATCGTGCGCGGCCGCATGCCGACGATGGAGATCGTCAACGAGCGGTTCGCGCGCAACTTCCGCATCGGCCTGTTCAACTTCATCCGCCGCAGCCCCGAGATCTCCGTGGGCACGGTGTCGGTGCAGCGCTACAGCGCCTTCCTGCGCGAGCTGGTGGTGCCGACCAATTTCAACATCGTCGCCATCCGGCCGCTGCGCGGCAGCGGGCTGGTCGTGTGCGAGCCCTCGCTGGTGTTCGGCATCATCGACACGCTGTACGGCGGCGTGGGCAAGTTCCAGACCCGCATCGAGGGCCGCGACTTCTCGGCCACCGAGCAGCGCGTGATCAACCGCCTGGTGGACGTGATCTGCGAGGAATACAAGAAGGCCTGGCAGGGCATCTATCCGCTGGAGCTGGCCTACCAGCGCTCGGAGATGCAGCCGCAGTTCGCCAACATCGCCACGCCCAGCGAGATCGTCGTGTCCACGGCCTTCCAGCTGGAGATCGGCGACCTGGCCGGCGCCATCCATATCTGCATGCCCTATGCGACGCTGGAGCCCATCCGCGACGTGCTGTACTCGTCGGTGCAGGGCGACGCGATCGAGGTGGACCGCCGCTGGGTGCGCGTGCTCACGCGCGAGATCCAGGCCGCCGAGGTGACGCTGGTGGCCGAGCTGGCCCGCGCCGATGCCACGGTGGAGCAGCTGCTGGCCATGAAGCCGGGCGACTTCATCGAGCTGGACCGCGAGCCGCGCATCCGCGCCTCCATCGAGGGGGTGCCCATTTTCGAGTGCCAGTACGGCACGCACAACTCCAAGTACGCGATCCGCATCGAGGAGAGCCTGCGCAGCACCGATGCCCATTGGATGGGAGAAAAGAATGTCAACTGAATCCAACTCCAACGACAACCCGTCCGGCGGCGGCGCGGCGGACGATCCGTTCGCCGGCTGGGCCGAGGCGCTGGAAGAGCAAAAGCGCGCCGATGACAAGACCATCGACGCCGAGCAGGGCGGCCCGCTGACGGGCGAGCCCGCGCGCGCCTATGCGGGCGGCGGCGAGCCGCCGGTGCACGACATCAACATGGTGCTGGACATTCCCGTGCAGCTGTCGGTGGAGCTGGGTCGCACCAAGGTGCCGATCAAGTACATCCTGCAGCTGGCCCAGGGCTCGGTGGTGGAGCTGGACGCGCTGGCCGGCGAACCCATGGACGTGCTGGTCAACGGCTATCTCATCGCCCAGGGCGAGGTGGTGGTGGTGAACGACAAGTTCGGCATCCGCCTGACCGACGTGGTCACCCCTTCGGAGCGCCTGCGCCGTGTCAGCCGGGGATAGCGCGGGCATGACCCAGACCTTGCTGCTGGTGGTGCTGTTCGTCGGCGCCCTGGCGGCCCTGCCGTGGCTGATCCGCCGGCTGCAGCAGCGCCAGGCGGGGTTGCAATCGCCGGCGGGCGCGGCGTCGCGCGTGCTCTCCGCCGTGGCCGTGGGGCCGCATCAGCGGGTGGTGACGGTGGAGGTGGGCCCACAGCACCGGCGCACGGTGCTGGTGCTGGGCGTGACGGCCCAGCAGATCAACTGCCTGCATGTGCTGCCCCCGGCTGCGGGAGAGGCGCCATCCTTCGCGGCCGAGATGACGGCCGCCCGGCAGGAGAGCCAGCCGGTCGGGGGTGGACATGCATAAGACGGTTCGCGCGCCCCTGCGCACGGGCCTGGCCGGCCTGGCCTGCCTGCTGCTGGCCGGCGCGGCCTTTGCGCAGCAGCCGTCCGGCGCGGCCGGTGCGCTGCCGCTGGTGATCGGCTCCGGCCCGGGCGGCACCAGCTACTCGGTGCCAATCCAGACGCTGCTGTTCTTCACCGCGCTGTCGTTCCTGCCGGCCGTGCTGCTGATGATGACGGGCTTCACGCGCATCGTGATCGTGCTGTCGCTGCTGCGCCAGGCCATCGGCACGCAGCAGGCGCCGCCCAACCAGGTCATCATCGGCCTGTCGCTGTTTCTCACGCTGTTCGTCATGGGGCCCACGCTGGACAAGGTGTACCAGGAGGCCTACGTGCCCTACACGACGAATGCCATCACCTTCGAGCAGGCGATCCAGAAGGCCGAGGCGCCCATGCGCGGCTTCATGCTCAAGCAGACGCGCCATTCCGACTTCGCGCTGTTCGCGCGCCTGGCCAGGCTGGACGAGGGCGTGACGGCCGAGACCGCGCCGCTGCGCGTGCTGGTGCCGGCCTTCGTGACCAGCGAGCTCAAGACCGCGTTCCAGATCGGCTTCATGATCTTCATCCCGTTCCTCATCATCGACATGGTGGTGTCCAGCGTGCTGATGTCGCTGGGCATGATGATGCTGTCGCCGGTGCTGGTGGCGCTGCCGTTCAAGCTCATGCTGTTCGTGCTGGCCGATGGCTGGAACCTGCTCATCGGTTCCCTGGCCGCCAGCTTCGCCACTTGAAAGGCCCCGCATGACCGCCCAGTTCGTCCTCACCATGGGCCGCGACGCGCTCACCCTGCTGCTGATGATCGCCATGCCGGTGCTCGGCGTGGTGATGGCCGTGGGCCTGCTGGTCAGCATCTTCCAGGCCGTGACGCAGATCCACGAGGCCACGCTGGCCTTCGTACCCAAGCTGGTGGCGGCCATCGTGGTGTTCACCATCGCCGGGCCGTGGATGCTGACCACGCTGGTGGACTTCCTGCGCCGCACCATCGAGTCCATTCCCTCCGTCGTGGGGTAGCGCCCTTGATCACCTTCACCGAGGCGCAGATCATGGCCTGGCTGTCGCCGGTGCTGTGGCCGTTCCTGCGCGTGCTGGCCATGTTCACGTCGGCGCCGGTGTTCTCCATGCGCGTGATTCCGGTGCGCACGCGCATCGGCCTGGCTTTTCTGGTGGCGGTGTGCGCCCAGGCGGTGCTGCCCGACCAGCCGGTGATCAGCCTCAACAGCCCGCAGGCGGCGGGCGCCGTGGTGCAGCAGGTGGGCGTGGGCCTGGCGATCGGCTTTGCGGTGCGGCTGGTGTTCACGGCCGTGGAGCTGGCGGGGGAACTCATCGGCCTGCAGATGGGGCTGAACTTCGCCGCATTCTTCGACCCGGCCAGCAACGCCCAGGTGAGCGCCGTGGCGCGCTTCTTTCGCAACATCGCCATGCTGCTGTTCGTGGTGATCAACGGCCACCTGATGGTGCTGATGGCCGTGGCCCAGAGCTTCGAGAGCTTTCCCGTGGACGGCAACTTCCTGCACGCCGTGGGGCAGATGCGGCTGCACGAGCTGGGCGCATCGCTGTTCGCAAGCGCGCTGTGGATCGCGCTGCCCATGATCGCGCTGCTGCTGTTCGTCAACCTCACGCTGGGCGTCATTTCGCGCGTGGCGCCGCAGATGAACATCTACGCCGTGGGCTTTCCGGTCACGCTCACCGTGGGCATGCTGGGCATCACGGCCACGCTGCCCATGCTGGAGCAGCCCATGCTGACCCTGCTGCAGCAGTCGCTGGATCTGTTTGCGCCGCGCTGAAGCGCATCAAAAAAGATAGCTATTTGCGCTTGATGACATTAGTTTTCATGCTGAAAACCAATGAAATATGCCTCTCATCAAGCGCTGGCAGCTATGATTTTCATACCAGTTGATTGCGGATGGCGTAGACCGTCAGCTCCGCGTTGTTGGCCAGCTTGAGCTTGTCCAGCACCCGCGCGCGGTACACGCTCACGGTCTTGGGGCTGAGCATCAGCTCCTCGGCGATGTCCGACAGGCGCCGGCCCGAGGCGATCTTCACCAGCGTCTGCAGCTCGCGCTCGGACAGCTGCTCGTGCGGCAGCTCGGGCGTGGGCTGGGCCAGGCTGTCGGCCAGCAGCTGCGCCACCTCGGGCGTGAGGTACTTGCGGCCCTGCACCACGGTGTGCACGGCGGTGATCAGCTGCACCGGGTCGCCCGCCTTGTTGGCGTAGCCGTGCGCGCCGGCCTTCAGGCAGCGCAGGGCGTACTGGTCCTCGGGGTACATGGAGACGATCAGCACCTTGATGGCGGGGTGCGACTCCTTCAGGCTGGCCATCACCTCCAGGCCGCTGCGCCCGGGCAGGTTCAGGTCCAGCAGCAGCACATCGCAGGCGGCCGTGCGCAGCACCTCGCGCAGCTCGGGGTAGCTGCCGGCCTCGCCGGTGACGCGGAGGTCGGGCGCCTCGGTCAGCGTGTCGCGGATGCCGCGCCGCAGCACGGCATGGTCATCGCAAAGCACCACATGGATCACTGCTCATCTCCTGCATCACAGGCCGGCGATGGTAACGGCTCGCCGGCCGCCGCCGGCGTCAGCGGCATGGACAGGATGACCGCGGTGCCGCTGCCCGGGCGGCTGCTGATGTCCATCCACCCGCCGCCGCGGCGCGCGCGCTCCTGCAGGCCCCGCAGGCCGAAGGAGCGGGGCTTCTTCAGCATCTCGGGCGACAGGCCCCGGCCGTCGTCGGTGACCTCCAGCGTCAGCACCTCCTCGTGGTCCGACAGGTCGACATGCACCTGGCGCGCCTGGGCGTGCCGGTGGACGTTGGTGAGCGCTTCCTGCGCCGTGCGGTAGGCCACGAGCTGCAGCGCGGGCGGCACGTCCATCGCCTCGCGGCTGGCGGTCACGCGCACGGGCACGCGCGTGCGCCGCTCGAAGGACTCGGCCAGCCAGCGCACGGCGGCCACCAGGCCCTGGTCCAGCACCGGCGGGCGCAGGTTCATCATGAGGCGCTGGCTGGCGTCGATGGCGTGCTGCAGCATCTCGGTGGCGGTGGCGGCATGCCCCTGCAGGGCGTCGTCGGGGCTGTGCCGGCCGATCCAGGCCAGGTCGAATTTCACGGCGGCCAGCGCGCCGCCGATGTCGTCATGGATCTCGCGCGCGATGGCGGCACGTTCCTCTTCGATGGAGGTCTGCAGGTGTTCGGCCAGGTCGGCCAGGCGCTGCTGCGACTCGGCCAGCTCCGCCGCCGCCAGCTCGCGCGCGCGGCGCGCCTCGGCCACCTCGAGGGCGCGCTGCAGCACATGCGGCAGGCGCACCATGTCGTCCTTGAGCAGGTAGTCGGCGATGCCCAGGCGCATGGCATCCACCGCCGCCGCCTCGCCGATCGCGCCCGACAGCAGCACGAAGGGCGGATGGCCCGGGCGTTGCTCCACAATGCGCCAGGCATCGAGCGCCGTGAAGCCCGGCAGGCGGTAATCTGCCAGGATCAGGTCGAAACTCTCCTGCTGCAGCCACTGCGCGAAGGCCTCCAGCGTGTCCGCATGGCGGATCTCGTGGGCCAGGCCGGCGCGGCGCAGCGTGAGCTGCACCAGTGCCTGGTCGGCGGTCGAGTCCTCAAGATGTAGCACTCGCACGGGTCTTTTCGGCGCGTCAAGGTCGGTGGGAGTGGGTATCATAGGATACATATTGGAACAAATTGGGCTCTGTGGCTCCCAAGCGGGTGCGCGAGGCGGAAGGGGCGATGCCACCGCGTTGCGCCGGAGGCCACCTGGCCGTGCAAGGACGATGTTGCGTACGGCGTCAGCCAGCCGATGGAGAAACGATGCAATCTACGCTAAATACGCCAGACGGGCCTGCGGTGCAGGTCTCCGTGATGGTGGCGGCCGAGTTGCAGGACTCCCTGCTGATGGCCATGCACGACCTGCACCGCCTGGAAGGCCTGCTCAACCACGCCACGGACAATCTGCTGGCGCGCTTTGGCGAGGCCAATGCATCGCTGACCGACACGGTGGTCGGCGGCTCGGCCGAGCTGGGTGCCTTGCGCACCGCGCTGCGCAGCGCGGTGACCGAGTTGCAGTTTCACGACATGGCGACGCAGCTCATCGGCCACACTACCAAGGTGTTGCAGGCCTGTGCCTTCCGCCTGGCCGCGGAGGCCATGGGGCGCGAGGACGGGGAGGATGCGGCGCCGCTGGATAGCCTGGTGCCCCAGCGCCCCAATCCCGTGACGCAGAGCGAGATGGATGCGGGCTCGGTGGAGCTGTTCTGAGGGCCCGTCCGTTGCCGATCAACCAATCTACCTATTCAAGTTCAGAAGTCGTTGGAGCCTTACATGCAGTCCATTCTTGCGGTCGATGATTCTCCGTCCATGCGGAAGATGGTCTCTTTCACGCTCACGGGGGCGGGATACCACGTGGTGGAAGCGGTGGATGGCCAGGATGCGCTGGAAAAGGCCGAGACCCATGACATCCACCTGGTGCTGGCCGACCAGAACATGCCGCGCCTGGACGGCATCGGCCTGACGCGCAAGCTGCGCGAGCATCCGCGTTTCAAGAACACCCCCATCCTCATACTCACGACGGAGTCGAGCGACCAGATGAAGCAGGCGGGCCGCAGCGCGGGCGCCACGGGCTGGCTGGTCAAGCCCTTCGACCCCACGCGCCTCATCGAGGTCATCCAGAAAGTGATCCGCTGAAGCGGGCACCGACAGACCACCACCGCAGCACACAGGAACCCCGGACCATGGCGGACACCTACCAAGAGGGCGCAGGCGCAGGCGCGGACTTTGACCTCAGTCAGTTCTATCAGATCTTCTTCGAGGAGGCCGGCGAGAACCTGGACCAGATGGAGCAGATGCTGCTGGATCTGGACCTGGACGCCGCCAACGACGAGGAGCTCAACGGCATCTTCCGCTGCGCGCATTCCATCAAGGGTGGCTCGGCTACCTTTGGCTTCTCCGACGTGGCCGAGCTGACGCACCAGATGGAGTCCCTGCTGGACCGGCTGCGTCGCCACGAACTGCAGCTGATTCCCCCGATGGTGGATGTGCTGCTGGAGTCGGCCGACGCGTCGCGCGACCTGCTGGCGCGCCACCAGGCGGGCGGGCAGGGCGAGGGCGTGGCCACGCACGATCTGGTGCGCCGCATCAGCGAACTGGCCGCGGGCGGGGGGCGCGCAGCCGCGGCTCCGAAGCCCGCTGCCGTGGCGGTGCAAGCGCCTGCGCCTGCTCCCGTGGCGGCACCGGCCCCCGCGCCAGCGGCCGTCCCCGTCTCTGCACCCGCCGCCGAGGGGGGCGTGCGCGCACTGGAGATCCACATCGGCCCCCTGGACCAGCCGGCCCTGGCCGATGCGATCAAGGAGCTGTTCCGCGACATTCCAGGCCTGGGCAGCGTCAGCGACCTGCCCGATGAGCGTCCGGGCATGCGCCGGTTCGCAGTGCAGACCTCGTCGACCGACGACGACCTGCTAGATCTGTTCGCCTTCCATGTGGCCAAGGAACAGGTGGCCATCCATGCCGTACCGGCCGCCGGCGCGACACCGGCTGACGAGCCGGCGCACGAGGCCCTGGTACCGTCGGCAGAGGCCATGGCCGAGCCGTATGGCTTCTTCGCCGGTGCGCCGGGCGTGCCGGTCGACGAAACCGTGGCCGTGGCCGTACCCGCGGCGCGGCCGGCGGCAGCCCGCGCGCCCGCCGAATCCAAGGCCGCCAGCCAGGCGTCCATGGAGTCTTCCACCATCCGCGTGGCGGTGAACAAGGTGGACCAGCTCATCAACCTGGTGGGCGAGCTGGTCATCACCCAGGCCATGCTGGCGCAAAACAGCCGTGGCCTGGATGCGGGCGTCTATCAGCAGCTTCTGGCCGGTCTGGCCGACCTGGACCGCAATACGCGCGACCTGCAGGAATCCGTGATGTCGATCCGCATGATTCCCATGTCGATCGTCTTCAACCGCTTCCCGCGCATGCTGCGCGACCTGGCGGGCAAGCTGGGCAAGAAGGTGGAGTTCGTCACCCATGGCGAGGCGACGGAGCTGGACAAGAGCCTGGTCGAGAAGATCACGGACCCATTGACCCACCTGGTGCGCAACAGCTGCGACCACGGCATCGAGATGCCGGCGGAGCGCCTGGCGGCCGGCAAGCCGGAACATGGCACGCTCACGCTGTCAGCCTCGCACCAGGGCGGCTCCATCGTCATCGAGGTGCGCGACGACGGCAAGGGCATGTCGCGCGAGAAGATCCTGCGCAAGGCGCGCGAGCGCGGGCTGGACGTTTCCGACGCCATGCCCGACAGCGAGGTCTGGAACCTGATCCTCGCGCCCGGCTTCTCCACCGCCGAGGTGGTGACCGACGTGTCGGGCCGCGGCGTGGGCATGGATGTGGTCAAGCGCAACATCACTGCGCTGGGCGGCTCGGTGGAGATCGATTCGGCCGAGGGCTATGGCATGCGCGTGTCGGTGCGTCTGCCGCTCACGCTGGCCATCATGGACGGCATGTCGGTGGGAGTGGGCGACGAGGTCTACATCCTGCCGCTGTCGTCGGTGGTGGAGTCGTTCCAGGTCAACGCGGACGACGTGAATACCGTGGCCCAGGGCTCGCAACTGGTGAAGGTGCGCGACGAGTACATGCCGGTGGTGGCGCTGGAGAAGATATTCCAGGTGCCCCGCCACGACGCCAGCGCCACCAGCAGCATCATGGTGGTGGTGGAGGCCGATGGCAGCCGCGTGGCGGTCTTGGTCGACGAACTGCTGGGCCAGCACCAGGTGGTGGTGAAGAATCTGGAAACCAACTACCGCAAGGTGCCGAACGTGTCGGGCGCCACCATACTGGGCGACGGCACCGTGGCGCTGATTCTGGATACGGCGGCCCTGGTGCGCCGTGCGCGCCATTGACCCGCGGAAAGCTGAACGATGAGGAGTGAGGGCATGAATGTGGTGGAAAAAGGCGTGGAGGCCGCGGCAGCTGGCGCGAGGGAGTACCTCACCTTCCGCCTGGGCCAGGAGGAATACGGCATCGACATCCTCAAGGTGCAGGAAATCCGGGGCTACGAGGCCCCCACGCGCATTGCCCATGCGCCGGCCTTCATCAAGGGCGTGACCAATCTGCGCGGCACCATCGTGCCCATCGTGGACATGCGCCTGCGGTTCCATTGTGCGCAGGCCGAGTACAACAGCTTCACGGTGGTCATCATCCTGAATCTGCGCGAGCGCGTGGTCGGCATCGTCGTGGATTCGGTGAGCGACGTCATGGAACTGGCGCCCGGGCAGGTGCGCGCGGCGCCGGACATCGAAAGCGCCATCGAGGCGCAGTGCATTCGCGGCCTGGGCTCGGTGGGCGAGCGCATGCTCATCCTCCTGGACATCGAAAAACTCATGTCGGGCATGGACATGGGGCTGGTGACGGCAGGGGACTGATGCGCAGCGGCACCGCATCTGCGCCCATGTGCGGCAAGGGCCGGTCATGAGCCTGGAGCCTGGCGACTTTCAGAGCACCGCGGCGCGGCCGCGTGCGCCTGCGGGCCAAGGGGGCGATGGGCGCGAATTCGCCTGGACCCAGGCCGATTTCTCGCGCGTGCGCTCCCTCATTTACCAGCGTGCGGGGATCAGCCTGCACGACGGCAAGCATGCGATGGTCTACAGCCGCCTCTCGCGCCGGCTGCGCGAGACGGGGCACAACAGCTTTCACGACTACCTGGGCTGGCTGGAGGGCCATGACGGTCCCGAATGGCAGGAGTTCATCAACGCGCTCACCACCAACCTCACGGCGTTCTTTCGCGAGCAGCACCATTTCGAGATCCTGGCGTCGCTGCTGCGCATGCGCTCGGCGGGGGGCTGGAACATCTGGTGCAATGCGGCCTCCACGGGTGAGGAGCCCTATTCCATTGCCATGACGGTGCTGGAGACGTTGGGCCAGAACGCGCAGTTCAAGCTGATGGCCAGCGACATCGACTCGCGCGTGCTGGCCACGGCGGCGCGCGGCGTGTACCGGCTCGACGGGCTCAAGGGGCTGAGCCAGGAGCGGCTGCAGCGTTTCTTCCTGCGCGGCAAGGGCAGCAATGCGGGGCTGGCGCGCGTGCGCCCCGAGTTGCGCCGACCCATCGAGTTTCTGAACGTGAATCTGATCCGGGACGATTGGCCGTTCCGCGAGCCCTTCGACGTGGTCTTTTGCCGCAACGTCATGATCTACTTCGACGCCGCCACGCAGCGGCGGGTGCTTGAGCGCATCCATCGCGTGCTCAAGCCGGGGGGCATGCTGTTCGTGGGTCATGCGGAGAATTTCAGCGACTCGCGCGACCTCTTCGCCCTGCGTGGCAAGACGGTCTATGAGCGTATTTGACCGGCGCCGTTGCCGAGAACCGCGAGGCGTGCGTTATCCATGAGCACCACCAGAGCAGCCGAGTCGTTGCATCCTTCCGCGCCACCGGTGGCGGCGGAGCGCAGGCGCGTGCCGCGCATCACGCCCCTGGGCGCGGACATGCGGGGCGGAACGCAGGCCGCGGGGGCCGTGCCCGAGGTGACGCTGCAGGAACTCAAGGCGCGTCCGCGCAGACCGGGCGAGGCCTCGTTCTTTTTCTTCGATCACCATTTCCAGCACAACGCCGTCAAGGTGCTGCCCGGGGAGTTTTTCGTCTCCCACGAAAGCCTGGCCATCATGACCGTGCTGGGCTCCTGCATCGCAGCCTGCCTCTGGGATAGCCGTGCGCGCGTGGGCGGCATGAACCACTTCATGCTGCCCGATGGCGACAGCGCCGATGCCTCGGGCCGCTATGGCTCCTACGCCATGGAGCTGCTGATCAACGAGATGATGAAGCTGGGCGCGCGCCGCGAAACCATGCAGGCCAAGATTTTCGGCGGTGCCCAGGTCATGCACAACTTCACCACCCTCAATGTGGGCGAGCGCAACACCCGCTTCGTGCAAGACTACCTGGCGACCGAGCGCATCCCCGTGGTGTCGGAGGATGTGCTCGACATCTATCCGCGCAAGGTGGTGTTCTTTCCCGTGACGGGCAAGGTGATGGTCAAGCGGCTGGCACATGCCCATCCCGAGTCGCTGGCCGAGGAGGTGGTGCGGGGCAATGCGGCGACGGTGGCGCGGGCCACGAGCGGCGGGTCGGTGGACCTTTTCTGACCGGGCCAGGCTGCACAATCAGGACAACGGGAGAAAAGGCATGAGCGGGAAGATCCGGGTGATCGTGGTGGACGATTCGGCGTTGGTGCGCAGCCTGCTGTCGGAAATCATCAACCGCCAGGGCGACATGGAGTGCATAGGCACGGCCAACGATCCTTTGATTGCGCGCGAGATGATTCGCGAGAAGAACCCCGACGTGATCACGCTCGACGTGGAGATGCCGCGCATGGACGGCATTGACTTTCTGGGGCGTCTCATGCGCCTGCGGCCCATGCCGGTGGTGATGATTTCCACGCTGACCGAGCGCGGGGCCGAGGTGACCATGAAGGCGCTGGAGCTGGGGGCCGTGGATTTCGTGGCCAAGCCGCGCGTGGGGCTGGCCAGCGGGCTGAATGAGCTGGCCACGCAGATCGTGGACAAGATCCGCGTGGCGGCCGTGGCCCATGTGCGGCGCATGCCCGTTCGCAGCGCCACCGCCATCGTGCACCCCGAGACGGGAGAGGCCGTGGTGGCAGCCCCGCCGGTTGCCGTGTCGGCTCCGCTGGGGCGGCTGTCCACCGAGAAGCTGATCTGCATCGGCGCCTCCACCGGCGGCACCGAGGCCATCCGCGAGGTCTTGACCCACATGCCGGCCGATTCGCCGGCCATCGTCATCACCCAGCACATGCCGCCGGGCTTCACGACCAGCTTTGCCGCGCGGCTTGATGGCCTGTGCCGGATCACCGTGAAGGAGGCGGTGAATGGCGAGCGCATCCTGCCGGGCCATGCCTACATCGCACCGGGCGGCAAGCAGTTTCACATCGCCCGCAGCGGCGCGAACTATGTGGCGGTGGTGGACGATGGGCCGCCGGTGAACCGGCACAAGCCTTCGGTGGAAGTGCTGTTCAAGTCCGCCGCCTCCGTGGTGGGGCGCAATGCCTACGGCATCATGCTCACCGGCATGGGCGGAGACGGCGCGGCCGCCATGCGCGAAATGCGGGATGCGGGCAGCTACAACTACGTGCAGGACGAGGCCAGCTGCATCGTCTTCGGCATGCCGCGCGAGGCCATTGCCCACGGCGCGGCCGACGAGGTGCTGCCCCTCACGCAGATCGCACCGGCCTTGGTCGCCCGCCTGCGCGGCTCCACCGACAGGCTGCACCACCGCATCTGACGGCGGCGGGCCTGGCCGGCCCGCGTTTCAGGCCGACAGCTCGGACCAGCGCTCCAGCGCCTGCATCAGCAGGTCTTCGATTTCCCCGTCGCGCGCATGCAGCGCTGTGGCGCGGGCGCCGTCGCGCGCATACAGGCTGCCATCCGCCAGTTCGTCGCGGATGGCCTTCTGCTCGGTCTCCAGAGCGTCGATGTGCGCCGGCAACTGCTCCAGTTCACGCTGCTCCTTGTAGCTAAGCTTCTTTTTTTGTAGCTGCTCGCGCTTATCTGGTGGGCGTTTCACCTCATTTTTGCTTGTATTCTTGCTGCTGGCTGGCGCACCGGCCAGTTCGCGGCTGCGGCGCGATTGGGTCAGCCAGTCCTGTACGCCGCCCTCGTATTCGCGCCATACGCCGTCGCCTTCGCTAGCGATGGTGCTGGTGACCACATTGTCGAGGAAGGTGCGGTCGTGGCTGACGAGGAACACGGTGCCGTCGTAGCCCTGCAGCAGTTCCTCCAGCAGGTCCAGTGTGTCGATGTCCAGGTCGTTGGTGGGCTCGTCGAGCACCAGCACATTGGCCGGGCGCGCGAACAGCCGGGCCAGCAGCAGCCGGTTGCGCTCGCCGCCCGAGAGCGAGCGCACGGGGGAGTGCGCGCGCGCCGGCGAGAACAGGAAGTCGCCCAGATAGCTCTTGACATGCTTGCGCTGGGAGCCGATCTCGATCCACTCGCTGCCCGGGCTGATGAAGTCCTCCAGCGTGGCATCCAGGTCGATGCTGTTGCGCATCTGGTCGAAGTACGCGACCTGCAGATTGGCCCCGAGGCGCACGCTGCCGCTGTCCGGCGCCAGCTCACCCAGAATCATCTTCAGCAGCGTGGTCTTGCCCGCGCCATTGGGCCCGATCAGGCCCACCTTGTCGCCACGCAAGATGGTGGCGCTGAAATCGCGCACGATGGCCCGCTCTCCAAAGGCCTTGCTCACATGCGTCAGCTCGGCCACGATCTTGCCCTGGTAGCCGCTCTGGCTGCCCGAGGCGATATCCATATTCACGCTGCCCAGCGCCTCGCGCCGTGCCGCCCGGTTGGCGCGCAGAGCCTCCAGCCGGCTGATGCGGCTCTGGCTGCGCGTGCGCCGCGCCTCCACGCCCTTGCGGATCCAAACTTCTTCTTGGGCGAGCAGTTTGTCGGCCTTGGCGTTGATGACGGCCTCCTGCGCGAGCTGCTCTTCCTTTTGCTGGACGTATTGGGCAAAGTTGCCGGTGTAGGAGCGCAGCTGTCCCCGGTCCAGCTCCACGATGCGGGTGGCAATGCGATCCAGGAAGGCCCGGTCGTGGGTGATGGTGACGATGCCGCCCTTGAAATCGAGCAGCAATTCTTCCAGCCACTCAATGGAGTCCAGATCCAGGTGGTTGGTGGGCTCGTCGAGCAGCAGAACGTCCGGCCGTGCCACCAGCGCCTGCGCAAGGGCCACGCGTTTCTTGGTACCACCCGAAAGCGTGCCGATCACCGCTTGCGCATCCAGGTGCAGGCGCTGCAGGGTTTCCTCCACGCGCTGCTCCCAGTTCCAGGCGTCGTAGGCCTCGATCTGGGATTGCAAGGCATCCAGATCCAGCCCCGAGGCTCCGGACAAGTACTGATCCCGCAACGCAATGGCGTGGGACAGCCCCTGGGCTGCGGCCTGGAAGATCGTCGCCTCGGGCGCTAGATCGGGTTCCTGCGCTACGTAAGTAATGCGGATGCCCTGCTGAATACTCAGCGTGCCGTCGTCGGGCTTGGCCAGACCGCCCAGAATCTTCAGCAGGGACGACTTGCCAGCGCCGTTGCGCCCGATCAAGCCCACGCGCTCGGACGGCTCCAGCGCAAAGCCCGCATGGTCCAGCAGAGCTACATGTCCAAATGCCAGCTGGGCGTTCATCAGAGTAATCAATGCCATGGGCGGAATTATGGACGCGCCTTATCTAGAGGCCTTGCCGGAGCCCGGAGCGCGGTCCTGACAAAAAAGTTTCACACAACCTTCTTTTAGGGGAAAACCCGCGATATACTTCATCCTTAGCTGCAACGGAGCTGCTTTTAAAAGGGCTCTTCTGCAGCAAGAAGAGGAAGCTAAAAAATTCCTCTGCCTTGAGTTGATTCGGTGCTTAAAACCGGTATAGAATTCAAGGCTTCGCTGCTGAGGCGGTCTGCGATGAAAGTTGCAGATTGGTGAATAAAGCGAAAAGGCCGAAAGGCCACAAAGTTTGACAGGTCTTTTAAAACTGTGTTAGAATTCAAGGCTTCGCTGATCGCAGCAAAGCTAGAAAGTCAGAAAAAATTTTGGCTTTTGGTTCATTAAAAACATACAGCCGATAAGCGTGGGCGTTTGATGGCGGGTGCCAAGTTCTTTGGAACTATCAAACGCTCATGAGAATAGAAGTGA
>NZ_JCANUL010000012.1:0-128607 GCF_059568935.1 Diaphorobacter oryzae DSM 22780
GCCTGTTCACCGCAAGCCCCACGTCGGGGAGGACTGCCTTCTCTTGCAGAGCCGGAAGGGCCTCAAAACTCTCCATCTCGTCAATTGCGACAGAGCATAGAGTTTTGGTGCCCGCGGCCACACGCTGCGCGTGACTTGGTTCCCGAGTCGGCCCCTTGCCCTTGCTCGTAAAAATCTGCGCCATGGTGCGCATCCGCTTCTGGCGAGGGGCGACCTCCAAGCCGAGTTGCCGCATGTACGAACCAGGGTCAAGCTCAATCGACCTCCGCACGGCGGGCCAAGTGGGATCATTCAGCAGAGCGGGCAAGGCCTGCCGATAGTGCGCCAGAACCATCGTGACGGCTTCTGCCTTGTCCTCGCCGCGCAGCTTCTGCGCAGGAGGCGACAGCCCATGGCGGATACCGACCTCGGTGTAGAGGGTCTCGCGCCACCTATTGAGCTGAGCGGGACTTCCACACACTTTTCCGCCCTGCATTCGACCTTCCAGGAGCGGAAGCACCAGCACATGCATGTGCGGAGCACCTTCATCCAAGTGCACATCGGCGCTCAGGATGTTGCGGGGATCGCAAAAGTGCCGGCCCATCCAGGCCAGGCAATCGTTGAAATAGGCGCGATGGTTCTCCGCATTGAAACCGGGCGGCAGGCTAAAGATGACCTCCACGGCGAGCACCACGTTTTTTCGCAGTGGCTTGAGGCCGCGGCCCTTGCCCAGGCCTGCAGCACGCAGCATCGCCCGGGCAGCATGCGTGATCGCCAGGCTCGCGCCGTGACCGGCGTCCGGGCCGGCCAGGGCGTAGTTCAAACGAACGCGCTCTGGGTCAATATGCGGTTGAAGACGCTCGCGCTTGTTATGGCGCCCCGCTTCCAGCAGTTGTCGGAAGGTATGGATACGCCCAATGCGCATGACGCCGCACAGGGCTGGAGCGGCCATCCGTTATCCCTCAATGCCCAGGAGGCGGCGCAAGTCGGCCACAGGCCACGCAAGGCGACCATGGACCCGAATCGGGCGCAGGGGACCGTTTTCATGACAGGCCCAGAGGCGAAGCGTCTGCGGCTTGCGGTTGAGGTGGATTGCAGCTTCGGTGGTCGGCAGTGCTGCGCGGGTTTCCTGGATCAGGGGCTTGATCGAAACCATGGGGGCTCCAGCAAGGGGGAGCCAACTCAGTTTTCTTTGAGTGCATGACATCCCCCGGATTGACGGGAAATTGCCAAGCACTCCTGCGCTACAGCCTTCTTGCGCACTCCTGCCGTATCGACCACAGATCGGTCAAAAGGCTGGATGCACGTACATATGTTAGTGGGCGCGTTGAAATAGTCAAGACGCAGACGGTGATTGCCAAGGGCCGAGGCGGCGCCTGTGGTCGCGGAGATGAGGCCACGCCTACATGGGCAAGCGATTTAGCACTGCTCCAGGCGCACCACGGTGCGGTAGCCGATGGCATGTGCATAGCGCTGCGCACGTCGCAGTGACGGCGTGGCCTTGCTGCCTTCCAGGCCGCGCGATGGTACTTTGCGCAGTGCCCATACGCTCGGCCACGTCTGCCTACTTCAGCCCGGCACGGGTGCACATTGCAAGCAGGTCGCGGACCATCGCAAATTCGCCGGCTTGGGCTTCATACCCTGCTCGGGTTGACGGTGCGGCCAGTAGTTCACCCCTCAAGGGGTTAAGCGGTTTCAATCGCCCGTGCGGGTGGCCAGCGTCATCTTCACAAAGGAAGGCCTGCAGTACCAGCCGGCGGCAGCCTTGCCCACTGTAAGCTCACCGGGCTAAGAGCTTTTTTGTTTCTGGCGCTGGATGGCTACATGGCGCAAAATCCTGTACCGCTGGCTACATGGTGGCTACATGACCCGGAAAAGAAAAACCCCGCTATTTTTTTTATAGCGGGGTTTCCTTTGTATTGGCGGAGAGGGTGGGATTCGAACCCACGGTAGTGTTGCCACTACGCCTGATTTCGAGTCAGGTACATTCGACCACTCTGCCACCTCTCCTGTGTGTCGAAGCATAAGAGTATAGCAAGGTTTCGGAGGGCTGCAGGAGATTGCGCCAAAGAAGCGGCGGCGCGCCTCAAGTCAACTGGAAATTCATGGCTTGAACGGGTGGAGGCAGGTCTTTCTCGCCCAAGGACTCGCGCAGATTGATCTCGATCGCCCGGCACAACGTGTCCAGGGGCAAATCGTTGCTCTCCAGACCAAAGGGTTCCTCGATCTCGTCGCCCAATGCGTCCAGGCCAAAGAAGGTGTAGGCCACGATACCCACAACGAAGGGAGTCATGAAGCCCGTGGTGTCCACCAGTCCGAAGGGCAGCAAGAAGCAATACATGTACGCCGTGCGGTGCAACAGCAAGGTGTACGAAAACGGAATGGGCGTGTTCTTGATGCGTTCACAGGACGCGGCAGATGCGGTCAATGACGACAGGGTGGAATCCAACACCGCCGCCAGGCACGGGTCTATCTGACCCGCGCGCACACAGCTCCCCAGGTCCCGCCCCATGTAGAGCATGACCGCGCTCGCCGGATCCTGCGTCGCGCGCACAGCCTCGAACTCCGGCGGGGTCAGCCACTTCTGCAGCGGCGCTTCGTCGCGTTGGTTTCGCAACTGCAAGCGCAACGCATGCACAAAGGCAATCGCACGGTGGACCATGCGCACGCGCACGTCCGTTTCGCGGCGTACCGAATCGACGGGCTCTGAATTCTGTATGAAGCCCTGGCACTGGCGGGACAAAGAGCGGGTGCGGTGCACGATCTCCCCCCACAGCTTGCGGGCCTCCCAATAGCGGTCGTAGGCCGTCGTGTTGCGGAAACCCAAAAAAATGGCCAACGGCAGACCGATCAGCGTGAAGGGTATCGCCGTGAGCGTGATCTTGATGCTGAACAGATTGCCATGCGCGATCGTGACCAAGGTCGCGAGCAGGATATTGAGCAACAGCGTGCGCCGAATACGCTGCAGCACCGAACCTCGCAATATGAGGAACAGACGAAGCCCGGACGGCCGCTCACGAACGATCATTTTTTCAAACCAAAGGGTAACCCCTAATTGAACCACAACAGATAGGTTGTCTGCGGTTTTCACCAACTCCCGTCCAGCGGTCGTCTTGTTTGCGAATCAAAAGACTTCCGCACCGGACCACGATGAGCCCAAAAGCACCAGCGCTTATGCGTTCAAGATCGGGCAGCGACAGGACCTGAAGAATGGCTCAGGCAGGGACTTCAGAAAACGCAAAACGGGCCGCACAGGCCCGTCTCGTATGGATACTTGCAATGGAGGCAGGGCTTCAAACCCGCGACAGTACCGCCGCCACACCTGATTTCAAGTCAGGCACCTGCGATCACCCTGCCGCCTCTCCTGTGCATCGAAGCATGCGGGTCTAGCAGGTTTTTGCCAACTGCCAGGCAAGCAACCCCGCACTCACTCTGCTGAAATCCGCCGCTCGGTGGCGATCTTGCGGTACACCGCATTCTCGGCCGCGATCTCGCGCGCGAACTCCTCCGGGCGGTTGCCAATCACGCGCGAGCCCGTGTCCTCGATCTGGCGGCGCACCTCGGGGCTGCTCAGTGCGCGCTGCACGGCCGCTTGCACGCGCGACACGACTTCGGGCGACAGCCCCTTGGGGCCAACGATGCCGTAGAACGCGCTGCGGTTCACCTCGTCCAGCCCCAGTTCCTTAAATGTGGGCACCTGGGGCAGTTGCGGCAGGCGCTCGGGCGCGGCCACCGCGAGGGCCACGAGGCGGCCTGCCTTGATGAAAGGCAGCGCCGAGGGCAGGTTGTCGAAAACGATGGGGATCTGGCCCGCCACGGCGTCGTTGAGCGCCGGGCTCGACCCGCGATAGGGCACATGCATGAGCGCCAACCCGGCGCGGCTCGCCATCAGCTCCGTGAGCATGTGACCGATGGAGCCCGTACCCGCCGTACCGTAGGCGTGCTTGTGGGGATTCTTCTTCACTTCGTCCACGAAGGCCGCGAAAGTCTGCGCCTTGAAGCCCGGATGCACGGCCAACACGTTGGGTGTGGCGGCGATGTTGATGATGGGCGCGAAGTCGGTCAACGGGTTGTACGGCAGGCGCGCATTGATGGCCGGGTTGGTCGCCGTGGTGGACACGGTGGCCACGCCAAGCGTGTAGCCATCGGGCTGGGCGCGTGCAGCTTCGTGTGCGCCGATCGATCCGCCCCCGCCGCCCTTGTTGTCCACCACCAGTGGCTGGCCCAGTGCCTCACCTACACGCGGTGCGATGGCGCGCGCAACAATGTCGGTGGTGCCGCCCGCGGCGAACGGCACGATGAGCCGCACGGGCCGCGCCGGGTACGGATCGGCGGCGGCCGCGCCAGTCACGGCGCCCGCCGCCAGGGCCAGGCCGCACAGCAGCACACGAGCGCTGGGGCGCGAAGAAGGAATCGGCATGGGGAATGTCTCCTGAAGTGGATGTCGTAGAGAAAAAGAAGGCGTACCCGCTCAGCCGCAGCGGCGGATGAGGTGCTGCGGCCCGAGGTCCGCACAGGCCATGGCGCCCAGCATGGCGAGGTTGCGGTCCACCTCGTCGCGCAGCAACCCGATGGCGTGGAGCACCCCGGCTTCGCCGGCCACGGCGGCCGCATAGTTGAAGGGGCGGCCCACGAGCACCATGCGCGCGCCGAGCGCGATGGCCTTGAGCACGTCGGAGCCGCGCCGGAAGCCTCCGTCGATGAGCACGGGGTAACCGGGCCCCACGGCGGCCACCACGGCTTCGATCACGCGCATGGCCGACACGGCACCGTCGAGCTGGCGGCCGCCGTGGTTGGACAGCACCACGCCGTCGGCCCCCACGCGCTGGGCCTGCAGCGCGTCCTCCACGCTCAGCACTCCCTTCACGACCAGCGGTCCCTTCCAGCGCCGGCGGATGGCCTCGAGGTGACTCCAGTTCAAATGGTCGCGCGCCGAGAAATCACGCAGCACGGTGGACGACACGATGGGCGCGCCGCGCGTGGCGAACGAATTCTCGAAATGCGGCATGCCATGGCACAGCAGCGTGCGCAGGAACGTGCCCGCTACCCAGCGCGGCCGCACGAGGCCATCCCATGCCAGGCGCAGACTGGGCTTGAGCGGCGTCGAGAAGCCCGTGCGGATGTTGTTCTCGCGGTTGGCCGAGATGGGAATGTCCACCGTGACCACGAGCGTGCGGAAGCCCGCGCGCTCCACGCGATCGATCAGCGCGTCGATGCGCGCCTGGTCGCCGGGCAGGTAGGCCTGGAACCAGGTGCCCGGGCTCTCGCGCGCCACCTCTTCCAGCGGGATCAGCGAGGTGCCGCTCATCACCGACGCAATGCCCGCACGCCGCGCCGCACGTGCCAGAACGAGGTCGCCCCGGTAGGTAGACAGCGCGTTGATGCCCATGGGCGCGATGCCGAAGGGACTGCTGTAACGCTCGCCGAACAGCTCCACGGACTGCGAGCGCTGCGACACGTCGCGCAGCACGCGCGTGGTGAAAGCGTAGTCGCCAAAGACCTCCCGGTTGTCACGCAGCGAGGCGTTGTCCTCGGCAGCGCCCGCGATGTAGCCAAAGATGGGCCGCGGCAGACGCCGGCGTGCCGCTTCCTCGAAGTCGTGCAGCGACAGCATGCGACGCAACACGGCCGGTGGGCGCGGCGCAGGCGCCTGCGCGGCGGCCAGTGCGGGCTGCGGAGCAGTGGATGAGGAAACAGTGGTGGTGGCCATGTCGCGGGCGTGGATTTCGTTCGGATGGAACGCCACTTTAGGTTTCCATTTCAATGCATGAAAGCGAAATATTTAGAATTCATTTATTCGCCTTTTGCCAACTAAAATCCTATGCAATCCCCTTCGATCAAGCAGCTCGAAGCCTTCTGGTGGGCCGCCACCTGCGCCAACTTCGCTACGGCCGCGCAGCGTGTGCACCTGTCGGTGTCTTCGCTGTCCAAGCGCATCAGCGAGCTGGAATCGGTGTTGGGCCAAGCACTGTTCGACCGCAGCGGCCACCGCGCCGTGCTCACCGAAGCCGGCGAGCGCCTACTGCCCGCCGCACTCGATGTACTCAACGCCATGGCGGCTCTGGGCCACGCCCTCGACACGCGCACTGCGCTCACGGGCCACTGCCGCTTCGGTGTGGGTGATCTCTCGGCACTCACCTGGCTGCCGGCCTTCGTGGCGGCAGCCCGGCAGGCGCACCCGCACCTGGTGCTGGAGCCCTACGTGGACGTGGGGGGCGTGCTGGAGCGCCGCCTGGACGATGGCGAACTCGACTTCGCAGTGATCGCGGGTCGCTCGTCACGCAGCACCTTGCTCTCGCAGCCCGTGGGCGCCGCCCGCTTCGCCTGGGCCGCCGCACCTGCCCTGCCGGGCACGGGCCGGCCTGGTGCGGGCGCGCTGCTGCAGCGCCATGCGCTGGTCACGCTGCCGCCGAACGCGGGCACCACGCGGCTGCTCGACGACTGGTTGCTCGCACACCGCGCCACGGTGCGCGAGCGCATTCTGTGCAACAGCTGGGGGGCCGTGGCTGGCATGCTGCGCGCGGGCGTGGGCATAGGCTTCCTGCCCGCGGGCTGGATCGGCACGCTGGGCCTGCGCGCCGTGGGCGGTCGTGCGCCACTGGCGCCGCTGCACTACACATTTCAGTGGCGGCGCGGCGATGCACGGGCACTGATCCCCGCCATGCAGCGGCTGGCGCAGGATCAGGTGGACTTTTCTGCCCCACCCGCACTGGCTGCCTAACCCCCCCAACCCGTCACGGAAAAGCCGGAGCCGGAAACAGTACTCAGATACGAAAAAGCCGCCTTGGATAAGGCGGCTTGATCTCAGGAGAAATTGCGTGCATTTCTCTGCGCTTCCCTTGAAATCTGAAGCCTGGTGCTCTTCAGAGGGAAACTTGGTAGGCGCGATTGGACTCGAACCAACGACCCCCACCATGTCAAGGTGGTGCTCTAACCAGCTGAGCTACGCGCCTGTGTTTGTTCGAGAAGCGAGAGTATATCAGTAAAAACCGCTCTCAAAAAAGAGTGTGGTCAGCGTCTGCGCGCCGACCGCACTCCCTGTACGGAAGCGACGATGCCCAGGACCTTGTTCAACCGCCCGGCATCGGAGACTTCCACGGTGAAGGTCATCCATGCCGTTCCCTTCACCGACTGGGTCTGCACGCCGATTACGTTCGTCTTCTCGCGCGCGAACACCTCGGAGATGTCGCGCAGCAGGCCCTGGCGGTCCGATGCCTCCACCGCCACATCAACGGGATAGACGGCGATCTCCCCGGCCCGGGGCGGCGGCCTTCCCCATTCCACGTCAATCACACGCTCGGCGTTGCGCGCGGCCATTTCACGGAAGTTGCTGCAGTCTGCGCGGTGCACGCTGACGCCCTTGCCCCGGGTCACAAAGCCGCGGATCTCATCGGGCGGCGCGGGCTTGCAGCATTTGGCCAGCTGCGTCATGAGCGAATCCACGCCGACCACCAGGACGCCACCCTTGGGCGCTCCATCGCCGGTGCGCGCCTTCTTGAGCAGCAGGTCCGGCACCTCCTCTACCGGCTCAGGCGGGCGCAGCAGGGTTTCGATGGTGCGCAGAGAAAGCTCGTCCTTGCCCACCACCTCGAACAATGCTTCCGCAGACTTGAAGCCCAGCTGCAAGGCCAGATCGTCCAGTTTGACGGCCGTCTTGCCCTCGCGCTGCAGCAGCTTTTCCACCAGCTCGCGGCCGCGCGCGACCGTCGCATGGGTGGCCTGCGCGTTGAACCAGGCCCGCACCTTGGCCTTGGCGCGGCTGCTGGTGATGTAGCCCAGTTCGGCATTGAGCCAGTCGCGCGAGGGCCGTCCTTCTTTCACGGTGGATATTTCCACCGTTTGGCCGTTTTGCAGCGGCGTGTTGAGCGGAACCATGGCGCCATCCACGCGCGCGCCGCGGCAGCGGTGGCCCACGCTGGTGTGCACCGCGTAGGCGAAGTCGACGGGCGTTGCCCCCTGAGGCAGCTCCACCACGGCAGCGTCGGGCGTCAGCACGTAGATGCGGTCTTCGAACAGGCCGCTGCGACTGGCCGAGCCGACCAGGTCCCGCTCCCACGCCAGCAACTGGCGCAGCACGGCGATCTTGGCGTCGTAGTCGCTGCTGGCCGACACGCCCGCATAGCCTTTGGTGCCGGCCTCCTTGTAGGCCCAGTGCGCGGCCACGCCGTGCTCGGCATGGTCGTGCATGGCCTGGGTGCGGATCTGGATTTCTATGGCCTTGCCCCCCTCGTCGCGCACCACGGTGTGCAGCGACTGGTAGCCATTGGGCTTGGGGCGGGCGATGTAGTCGTCGAACTCCGCCTCGATCGGACGGAAATGGCTGTGCACCCAGCTCAAGGCCGCATAGCAGTCCTTGACGCTGGGCACGATCACGCGCAGCGCGCGGATGTCGAACACCTGGTCGAAGTTGAGCGACTTGCCGCGCATCTTCTTCACGATGCTGTAGATGTGCTTGGGGCGCCCCCGCACGCTGGCGCTGATGCTGCGCGCGCGCAGCTCGGATTCCAGCCGGCTGCGCAGCTGCTCCATGTACAGCTCGCGCTCCACGCGCTTTTCGTCGAGCAGGCGCGCCACTTCCTTGTAGGTGTCGGGCTCCAGAAAGCGGAAGGCCAGGTCTTCCAGCTCCCATTTCATCTGCCAGATGCCCAGCCGGTTGGCCAGCGGGGCGAACACCTGCAGCGCCTCGCGCGCCAGGGCCGGAGACACCGTGCGCTTGGCGGCCGCGTAGTAGCGCAGCGTCTGCAGGCGCGATGCCAGGCGCAGCATCACCACGCGCAGATCGCGCGAGAAGGCCAGCAGCATCTTGCGCACGTTCTCGGTCTGCGTCGCCTCGTCATCCACCTGCAGGCCGGCCACCTGCGCCTCGCGCGCCTGGAGCTGCACGCGCATGAGCTTGGTGGTCTCCATGGCCAGGGCCGCGAAATTGCTGCCGAAGGCCTTGCTGATCACCTCCTCGGGCTTGTTGAGGTGCGCGCAGGTGTAGACCAGATAGACCGCCGCCTGCATGGTCTCCGAGCCGCCCAGATTCCGCAGGATGGTGGCCACCGCGTCTGCGTGGGCCAGCGTGTTCTCCCCGGTTTCCAGCGATTCGCCGATCAGCAGCGGCTCTGCAAAGGCGCGGGCACGCACCAGCGCGTCCACATGCCCGGGGTCGGCCAACGCCGTGGCGGCGATGAGCTGCGGCACCGCCTCAGGGCGCCCTGCCGTGCCCGCGGCGCCCTGCGCCATGGGCATCTGGCCAATCGAACTGCTCTTCATGCTGCCGCCCCCTCCTGCCCACCCAGCAGAAAGCGCGAGACCACGTCCACCTGCCCTTCATCGACCAGCGTCGGGGCATGGCCGACCTCCGCAAACTCCACCAGGCGCGCGCGCGGGCCGCGCTGCGTCATCTGCTGCGCCGTCTGCGGCGACAGCAGGTCGGACTGTGCGCCGCGCAGCAGCAGCACCTGCGCCGTGATCTGCTCGTAGATCTGCCACATCTGCTGCTCGCCGGCACGCGCCATGTCCTGCGTCAGTGCGCGAAACGGCACGGCGATGGCCGGGTCATAGTGCAGCGCCAGGCCGCCCTGCGCCGCGGAGCGCACCATGGCCCGCGACAGTTCCAGCCATTGCGCGGGCGTGTGCGGGCCGAAGCTGCGCGAAATCTCCCACAGCGCGTCGGCCGCCTGCTGCAGCGAATCGAAATGCGCCGGCTCGCCCAGGTACTGTCCGATGCGTTCCAGGGCCTGCCACTCGATGCTGGGCCCCACGTCGTTGAGCACCAGGCGCCGCACGGGCACCGGCAACGGCAGGCCCGGCTGGCCGCACACCACCATGCCGATGAGCCCGCCCATGCTCGTGCCCACCCAGTCCAGCGCACCGATGGGCGCCTGCTGCTGCAGATCGGCCAGAAGGGCCAGCATGTCGGCCACGTACAGGGGCAGCTGGTAGCCCATGGGGTCGGCCAGCCAGTCGCTGCGGCCGCGGCCGACCACGTCGGGGCAGACCACGCGCGCATGGCCGCTCAGTGCGCGGGCCAGCGTGTCGAAGTCCCGTCCCTGCCGCGCCAGGCCATGCACGCAGACGATGACATGCGGATGGGCCGGGTCGCCCGTGCCATTCCACTCCCAGTAGGCCATGCGGTGGCCCTCAGTGGCGCCCCCCGTGGCCGCGTGACTGGGACACGGTACGTATTTCAGCGTAGGTTGAATCATGGAAACGGTACCGTCATGCAGCGCTCGATAATGCCTGCGCTGCATCCTAATTCATTCGGAGAGACTCTCATGCTGAACGGCAAGACCGCCCTCGTCACCGGTTCCACCAGCGGCATCGGCCTTGGCATCGCCAAGGCCCTGGCACGCCAGGGGGCGAACATCGTACTCAACGGATTCGGCGACGTGGACGGGCCACGCGCCGAAGTCCTGGCCGCCGGCCAGGCCGCGGGCGCGCGCGTGGCCTACCACGGCGCGGACATGAGCCGCCCCGGGGAAATCGAAGACATGCTCAAGTACGCCGCCGCCCAGTTCGGCCGCGTGGACATCCTGGTGAACAACGCCGGCATCCAGCATGTGGCCAGCGTGCAGGACTTCCCCGTCGAGAAGTGGGACGCCATCATCGCCATCAACCTCACCAGCGCCTTCCACACCACGCGCCTGGCGCTGCCGGCCATGCTGGCCAACAACTGGGGGCGCATCATCAACGTGGCCTCGGTCCACGGACTGGTGGGCTCGGCGCAGAAGTCCGCCTACGTGGCGGCCAAGCACGGCATCGTCGGCCTGACCAAGGTGACGGCCCTGGAGAACGCCACCACCGGCGTGACCTGCAACGCGATCTGCCCGGGCTGGGTGCTGACCCCGCTGGTGCAAAAGCAGGTGGATGCCAAGGCCGCCGCCTTGGGCATCTCCAACGAGGACGCCAAGAAGCTGCTGTTGGGCGAGAAGGAGCCTTCCATGCAGTTCACCACGCCCGAAGAGCTGGGCGAGCTCGCCGCGTTCTTCTGTTCAAAGGCCGCCGACAACGTGCGCGGCGTGGCCTGGAACATGGATGGCGGCTGGGCCGCCCAGTGAGCCGACACCGGCGATGAGGCCATTGCTACTGATACTGTAGCTGACAGCGCCCGCCAATCGGGCGCTGCAGGTCTCAAACGCCGAAATCAGCGCAGCTGCACCGAGCCCGAGACGGTGACCACCACCTGGGCCTTGCCGGCCTCGACCGGCACCGGCGCATCGGACGCGTAGGACGCCGCCTTGGCCTCCATGGCCATCATGCGCGGGCGCGGGCCGGGCACCATCTCGTTGCTGTGGACCGCCACCTCGCGCAGGCCGTAGCCGCCAAAGCCGAAGCCGCGCGCCAGCTCGGTGGCGCGCACCTTGAACGCCTCGATCGCCCGGGACTGGGCCTCGCCCTCCACCTTGGCGCGCGCCTCGCGCGACAGGTCGAAGGCGGCCTGGCTGATCGTCAGGCTCTGGATCTTCGCCGCCGTGCCCGTGATGCGCGCGAAGTCGCGCCCCTCCAGCACCAGTTCCGCGCGGCCCTGCCAGCCGGTGATCTTGCCGTCCTTGCCGTAGCGCGGGTACATGCCGAAGGTGCCCGTGCGCACCTCCATCTGCTGCGGCTGGGCGGCGCGGCGGGCCTCGGCCATCGCCGCGTCCAGCGCCTGCCGGAGCTGGGTCTGCACTGCCGCAGCGTCCGGCGCCTCCTTGGTGGTGCCCAGCGTCAATACCAGCACATCCTGCTGCACCTCCACCGTGCCGGATGCCGACAGCTGCAGCACGTTCTGCGGCGGCGCCGATGCGCCATTTTGAGCGAACACGGCAGAAGCACCCGCCAACAAAGCGCAAGCAGCTATCATTTTTGAATATTTCTTCATCTTGGTTCTTTCCTTCCTGGTGCTGGCCGGCCGGCGACTGCGGCAGCCATGGACAGATACGCTAACAGCGCCATGCCGCACCCTTGGTGAATGCCGGGTAATGCCATTGCGAGGCCTCGCAAAACCTGTAACAGTTGGTCAGACCCCTCGGAAAAACCTGAACTTCGGGCCACAAGCTGGTCAGAATCGGCTCTGTTACAAATTGGACTGGGGAAAGACAGCATGGCTTCAACAACCAACCGTACCGACAAAGTGCTCGTGGTCGACGACGACGCGCGCATCCGCGACCTGCTGCGCCGCTATCTGACGCAGGAAGGCTTCGAAGTCATGGTTGCGGAAGACGGCAAGGCGCTCAACCGCATCCTGCTGCGCGAGACCGTGGACCTGATCGTGCTCGACCTGATGATGCCCGGCGAGGACGGCCTGTCGATCTGCCGGCGCCTGCGCGCGGCCAACGACCGCACGCCCATCATCATGCTCACCGCCAAGGGCGAGGACGTGGACCGCATCGTCGGCCTGGAAGTGGGCGCCGACGATTACCTGGGCAAGCCCTTCAACCCGCGCGAGTTGCTGGCGCGCATCCACGCCGTGCTGCGCCGCCGCCCGCCGCAGGAGGCGCCGGGCGCCCCCTCGGGCGACAACGAGGTCGTGACCTTCGGCCCCTTCACCTTCGACCTGGGCACGCGCGCGCTGCAAAGGAACGGCGAGGAGCTGCCGCTGACCACGGGCGAGTTCGCCATGCTCAAGGCCCTGGTGCGCCACCCGCGCCAGCCGCTGTCGCGCGAAAAGCTCGCCCTGCTGGCGCGCGGACGCGAGTTCGAGCCCTTCGACCGCAGCCTGGACGTGCAGATCTCGCGCCTGCGCAAGCTGGTCGAGGTGGACGCCGCCGCGCCGCGCTACATCCAGACCGTCTGGGGCGTGGGCTACGTGTTCGTGCCGGACGGCACGAACTGACCCGCCCTTTCCGCGGCGGACGCGGCGGGCCCGGCCCTGCGGGCACCGCGTCCCTCCAGATGCCCTGCCAACCTGCCTATCCATGAGCGCCCTTCACGACGCCCCCTCCGACGCCACCAGCCCGGCGCCGCTGGAGGCCTCCATCACCCGCCGGCCCCAGCGTTCGCGCGTGGGGCTGAATCTTTTCTGGCGCACCTTCTTCCTGCTGGCGATCCTGCTGGTGGGCAGCATCCTGGCCTGGCTGCAGACGCTGCGCGCGCTGGAGTTTGAGCCGCGCGCGCTGCAGACGGCGCAGCAGATCGCCTCGCTGGTCAACCTGAGCCGCGCGGCGCTCATCCACTCGGACGCCATCGCCCGCGTCTCCCTGCTCAAGACCATGGCCGACCAGGAAGGCGTGCGCATCCTGCCGCGCGAGCCGGGCGACAAGTTCGAGCTGCTCGCCCCCTCGGCGCTGGGCTCGCGCCTGTCCGAAGAGCTCATGCAGCGCCTGGGGCCCGGTACCATCGTGGCCAGCAGCGTGAACGGCGAGCATGGCCTGTGGGTGGGCTTCACCATCAACGGCGACCCCAACTGGCTGCTCATGGACCGCTCGCGCCTGAGCGCCGCCGGCGGCAAGACCTGGATGATCTGGCTCATCACCGCCGGCGCGCTGTCGCTGGCGGGAGCCGCGGTCATCGCCCGGCTCATCAACCGCCCGCTCAAGCAGCTCAGCGACGCCGCCAACCGCGTGCGCGACGGCGACTTCGCCAACAGCCGGCTTGACGAAGAGGCCGTGACCAGCGAGATCCGCGAGGTCAACATCGGCTTCAACCGCATGGCGCAAAAGCTCGCCAAGCTGGAGCAGGACCGCGCCGTGATGCTGGCCGGCATCTCGCACGACCTGCGCACGCCGCTGGCGCGCCTGCGCCTGGAGACCGAGATGAGCGTCACCGACGAAGTGGCGCGCGAACACATGGTGGCCGACATCGTGCAGCTCGACGCCACCATCGACAAGTTCCTCGACTACGCGCGCCCGGACACCGTGGCGCTCAGCCCCGTCAACCTGCATGGCGTGGTGTCGTCGTGCGTGTACGCGGTGCAGGACCACCGCGAGCTGCAGATCACGATGAGCGTGCCCGAGGACCTGATCGTGATGGCCGACGAGGTGGAGCTGGCCCGCGTGATCTCCAACCTGCTGGAGAACGCGCGCCGCTACGGCAAGAACCGCGAGACCGGCATCACCACGGTGGACATCGCCGCCAAGGCGCGCGAGAAATGGGTGCTGGTCAAGCTGCGCGACCACGGCCCCGGCGCGCCGCCGGAGCAGCTGGCCAACCTCACCAAGCCGTTCTTCCGCGGCGACGCGGCCCGCACGGCGGCGGCCGGTGCCGGGCTGGGGCTGTCCATCGTGGACAAGACCGTGCAGCGCATGGGTGGCATCTTCGCGCTGGCCAATTCGGCCTCGGGCGGGCTGGTCGCCCATATCCAGCTGCAGCGCGCCACCAACCTGCCCGAGGGGCAGGACCCGCAGCAGCGCCTGCAGCGCCCGCAGATCAAGCGCCACCTGCCACCCCGCAGCGGCACGCCGCCGCCGCGTCAAAAACCATAGCTGTCAGCGCTTGTCAGACGGACGATTCAGGCATGTTCATGCCTGAAATCACCGATTGGCAAGCGCAACCAGCTACTCTTTCAATAGCAGCACGGCGGCGCGCGCCTCGATGGACAGGCCCTGCCCCACCGGGCCCAGGCGCTCGGCCGTCTTGGCCTTCACGTTCACCCGGTCGGGCGGCAGGCCCAGGGCGGCGGCGATGCGCTCGCGCATGGCCGGTATGTGCGCCGCCAGGCGCGGCGCCTGCGCCACCACGGTGCTGTCGATGTTGCCGATGGCGTAGCCCCGGTCGCGCACGCGGCGCGCCGCCTCGGTCAGCAGCACCACCGAATCCGCGCCGTGAAAGCGCGCGTCGGTGTCCGGGAAATGGCTGCCGATGTCGCCCAGCGCCGCCGCGCCCAGCAGCGCGTCGGTGATGGCGTGCAGCAGCACGTCGGCGTCCGAATGGCCCAGCAGGCCCATGGCATGGGGAATCTCCACGCCGCCGATGACCAGGCGCCGCCCGGGCACCAGCGCATGCACGTCCCATCCCTCGCCAATCCTGAAATCCATGCCTGCTCCGTTCATTGCTGTCACTGTGTCCTGTGGGAAAACAAGGTCTTGGCGGGCTCGCTGGCAGCCGCGCCGCGGTCGCCGCCAAAGCGCTCCAAGGTGGCGCCGTGCATGCGCTGGGCCAGCACGGCCTCGGCCAGGGCGAAGTCGTCCGGGTACGTGACCTTGAAGTTCTGCGCGCCGCCCGGCACCAGCCGCGGGCGCAGGCCCATGGCCTCCATGGCGCTGGCCTCGTCGGTGGCCGCCGCGCCCACATGCTCCAGCGCGCGGCGCAGCGGGCCGATGCGGAACATCTGCGGCGTCTGGGCCAGCCACTTGTCGCTGCGGTCCACGGTGGAGGCCACGCGCACGCCGCCCGGGCCGTCGGTGGCGGTCTTCAGCGTGTCGGCCAGCTTGTGCGCCAGCAGGCCGCCCACGCCGTCGTGCTGGCAGGCGTCGATGAGCGCGTCGATCTGCGCCGTGGTCACCAGGCAGCGCGCCGCGTCGTGCACCAGCACCCAGTCGTCCTCGGCGGCGCCGCGCGCCTGCAGGGCCTTGAGTCCGCCCAGCACCGTGTCGGCGCGCGTGGCGCCGCCGCAGGGCACGGCAAAGAAGGCGGGGTGCGGATGGCCGTCAAAGAAACCGTCGCCCGGCGCCACGGCCACCAGCGTGCCCGCCAGCCGCGCCACGCCCGCAAACGCCGCCAGGGTGTGCAGCACCATGGGCAGTCCCGCCACGGGCTGGTACTGCTTGGGCTGGTACTGCTTGGGCTGGTACTGCTTGGGCTGGACGGCACCGCCGGCCGGCGCCGCGGCGCGCACGGCCCGCGTGCCCGTGCCCGCGCAGGGCACCAGCCCCCAGAAGCGCCCTGGCACGTGGCGGGCAGGGGCGGAGGCGGGCAGCAGGTCGGTCATGGGTGGGCATTCTAGAATCTCCGGTTACCGCCCCGAGCCGCCCGGCGCGCGCTGCACCTGCATTCGCAGCCGCCCGCCGGCACCACCCGCATGGACCTGCCCAAACTCTCCCCCGGAAAACGATTCACGCTGCCCCGCCCCGTGGGCAGCGCCGACGCCCTGCTGCTGGCCCGCCTGGGCGAGCGCGAGAAGGCCGCCGGGCGCACTACCGCCATCGTCACGGCCGACGCCACCGATGCGCAGCGGCTCATCGACGAGATGGCCTTCTTCGCGCCCGAGCTGCGCTGCGCCCTGTTTCCCGACTGGGAAACCCTGCCCTACGACAGCTTCTCGCCGCACCAGGACCTGATCAGCGAGCGCCTGGCCACGCTGTGGCGCATTTCGCAGAAGGACAAGGACACCGGGGCTGACGTGGTGCTGGTGCCCGCCACCACGGCGCTGTACCGCCTGGCGCCGCCCGCGTTCCTGGCGGGCTATACCTTCCACTTCAAGGTCAAGCAGCGGCTGGACGAGGCCAAGCTGCGCGCGCAGCTCACGCTCGCGGGCTACCAGCATGTCTCGCAGGTGGTGGGCCATGGCGAATACGCCGTGCGCGGCGGGCTCATCGACCTGTTTCCCATGGGCTCGGCCGTGCCCTACCGGGTGGACCTGTTCGACGACGAGATCGACTCCATCCGCACCTTCGACCCCGACACGCAGCGCAGCCTCTACCCCGTGCCCGAGGTGCGGCTGCTGCCCGGGCGCGAGTTCCCCATGGACGAGGCGGCGCGCGCCAAGTTCCGCCAGCGCTGGCGCGAGCTGCTGGAGGGCGACCCCACGCGCAGCCGCATCTACAAGGACATGGGCAACGGCGTGGCCACGGCCGGCATCGAGTACTACCTACCGCTGTTCTTCGACGACACCGCCACCGTGTTCGACTATCTGGGCGAGCAGGCCACGGTGGTGCTGCACGGCGACCTGGAGACCGCCTTCCAGCGCTTCTGGCAGGACACGCGCGACCGCTACCGCCTGATCCAGGGCGACCCCGACCACCCCACCCTGCCGCCCGAGGCCCTGTTCCTAGGCACCGAGCAGTTCTACGTGCAGGCCAACCAGCACGCCCAGCTGTCGCTGCGCCCCCGCGGGGACGACGCCGCCGACGACGCCCGGTTCCAGAAGCTGGGCGACCTGGCCGTGGTGCGCGGCGCCGAGGACCCGCTGGCCAAACTGCAGGCCCATATCCGCGCCACGCCGCAGCGCGTGCTGCTGCTGGCCGAGAGCGACGGCCGGCGCGAGAGCCTGCTGGACTTCCTGCGCGCCTCGGGCCTGAACCCGCCGGCATTCGACAGCCTGGCCGAATTCCAGTCCACGCCCGAGGAGCGCGTGGGCATCGCCACGGCGGCGCTGGCCACGGGCTTCGCCTGGCCGGAGGAAGGCCTGGATCTGGTCACCGAGACGGAGCTGTTCGCCGCCGGCAGCACCACGCGCCGGCGCAAGAAGCAGGAGCAGGCCAGCGACGTCGAGGCGCTGATCAAGGACCTGTCCGAGCTGAAGGTGGGCGACCCGGTGGTGCACAGCCAGCACGGCATCGGCCGCTACCGGGGCCTGATCCACATGGACGTGGGCAACCGCAACCCCGACGGCAGCCCCGCCCTACAGGAATTCCTGCACCTGGAATACGCCGACAAGGCCGTGCTCTACGTGCCCGTGAGCCAGCTGCAGCTCATCGGCCGCTACACGGGCGTGTCCGCCGAAGAGGCGCCGCTGCACAAGCTGGGCAGCGGCCAGTGGGAAAAGGCCAAGCGCAAGGCGGCCGAGCAGGTGCGCGACGCCGCGGCCGAGCTGCTCAACATCTACGCCCGCCGCGCCGCGCGCGAGGGCCATGCCTTCCGCTACTCGCCCAATGACTACGAGCAGTTCGCCAACGACTTCGGCTTCGAGGAAACGGCGGACCAGAAGGCCGCCATCCACGCTGTGGTGCAGGACATGATCAGCCCCCGCCCCATGGACCGCCTGGTCTGCGGCGACGTGGGCTTCGGCAAGACCGAGGTCGCCCTGCGCGCCTGCTTCGTGGCCGTGACCGGCGGCAAGCAGGTGGCGTTCCTGGCGCCCACCACGCTGCTGGCCGAGCAGCACTACCGCACGCTTTGCGACCGCTTCGCCAAATGGCCCGTGAAGGTGGCCGAGGTCTCGCGCTTTCGCTCGGGCAAGGAGATCTCCGCCGCCGTCAAGGGCATTGCCGACGGCACGGTGGACATCGTGGTCGGCACGCACAAGCTGCTCAGCGAATCGACCCAGTTCAAGAACCTGGGCCTGCTCATCATCGACGAGGAACACCGCTTCGGCGTGCGCCACAAGGAGGCCATGAAGGCCTTGCGCGCCGAGGTGGACGTGCTCACCCTCACCGCCACGCCCATCCCGCGCACCATGGGCATGGCGCTGGAGGGCCTGCGCGACCTGTCCGTGATCGCCACCGCGCCGCAGCGCCGCCTGGCCATCAAGACCTTCGTGCGCAGCGAGAACACGGGCGTGATCCGCGAGGCCGTGCTGCGCGAGCTGAAGCGCGGCGGCCAGTGCTACTTCCTGCACAACGAGGTGGAGACCATCGAGAACCGGCGCCAGAAGCTGGAGGAAATCCTGCCCGAGGCGCGCATCGCCGTGGCCCACGGCCAGATGCCCGAGCGCGAGCTGGAAAAGGTGATGCGCGACTTCGTGGCGCAGCGCTACAACATCCTGCTGTGCTCGACCATCATCGAGACCGGCATCGACGTGCCCACGGCCAACACCATCCTCATCAGCCGCGCCGACAAGTTCGGCCTGGCGCAGCTGCACCAGCTGCGCGGCCGCGTGGGCCGCAGCCACCACCAGGCCTATGCCTACCTGATGGTGCCGGACATCGAGGGCCTGACCAAGCAGGCCCAGCAGCGCCTGGACGCCATCCAGCAGATGGAGGAACTGGGCAGCGGCTTTTACCTGGCCATGCACGACCTGGAAATCCGCGGCGCGGGCGAGGTGCTGGGCGAGAGCCAGAGCGGCAACATGCTGGAGGTGGGCTTCCAGCTCTACAACGAAATGCTGTCCGAGGCCGTGCGCAGCCTGAAGGCCGGCAAGGAGCCCGACCTGCTCGCCCCCCTGTCCGCCACGACCGACATCAACCTGCACGCACCCGCCCTGCTGCCCGACGACTACTGCGGCGACGTGCACCTGCGCCTGTCGTTCTACAAGAAGCTGGCCACAGCCAGGACCAGCGACCAGATCGACGGCCTGCTCGAAGAGATCGTGGACCGCTTCGGCAAGCTGCCGCCGCAGGCGCAGACGCTGCTGGACGTGCACCGCCTGCGCGTGCTGAGCCAGCCCTACGGCGTGGTGAAGGTGGACGCGGCGCCCGGCGTGATCCACATCACCTTCAAGCCGCAGCCGCCCATCGACCCGATGAGCATCATCCAGCTGATCCAGAAGAACAAGCACATCCGGCTGGCGGGCAACGAGAAGCTGCGCATCGAGCGCGAGCTGCCCGACCCCGCGGCCCGCGCCCAGATGGTGCGCGACGTGCTGCGCAGCCTGGGCCAGCCGCTGGCCGAGGCCGTGCCGGCCTGAGCCATGTTCCTGGAAGCCACCCTGGCCCTGCTGGCCCTGGCCGCCGCCCTGGCCGCCCGGCCCTGGCGCCTGCTGGCCAGCCGCAAGCCCCTGGTGCACGAGGCGCACGGCGCGCCCGCCGCGCTGTGGACGCCGCTGCTGGCCACGCTGGCGCTGCTGCCCTGGGCCTGGGCGCTGCCCACGCTGCACGCCATGCCGCTGCAGCTGCAGTGGTCGGGCGCCTGCCTGGTCACGCTCATGCTGGGCTGGCCTCTGGCCGTGCCGGCGCTGCTGGCCGTGGGCACCATTGCGGCGCTGATCTCCCCCGGCCTGGGCTGGCCCGAGGCCCTGGGCCTGTCGGTCTGGCAGGGCGTGGTGCCCGCAACCCTCACGCTGCTGCTGGGCGTGCTGCTGCGCCGGCTCTCCGGCAACCGCGCCCTGGGCGGCGCGCGCATCTTCGTCTACGTGCTGGGCCGGGGCTTCCTGGGCACGGCGCTGTGCGTGTTCGTGGCCGGCTCGCTGTCGCAGTGGGCGGGCCATGTGCTGCCGGGCGTGGGCGAGCAGCTGTCGCTGGTGGCGCGCTGGCTCATGGCCTGGGGCGACGCGGTGATCACCGGCATGCTGTGCGCGGTGTTCGTGGCCTTCAAGCCCGAATGGCTGGCCACCTGGTCGGACACGCTGTACCTGCACGACAAAAAGCCATGAAGCGCGCATCCACACAGCGCAAGAAGCTATTAATTCAATAGCACTCGATGCACACGGGGTGCCCGTGCGCCTGTGACACCGGTTTTTCCAGGTGCGGCACGTTGACGCCGTCTGCCGCTCAGCCCAGGGCCGCCCCCGTGGCCCGCTCCCAGCGGTAGTCCAAGCCGCCGGCCTGCAGCCCGTCGAACGGCACCTGCACGGCGGCCAGCAGCGCGGCATCGGCCACGGGGTCCAGGCCGTCGAACGGCGCGCCATGGTATTCGCCGCGCCAGGCCAGCACGTCCTGCAGCGCCCCGCGCCGGGCGTACAGCGCGCGCATCGCCTGGCACTCGTCCTCCTCGGCCGCCTGCGGGTGGTGCAGCGCGTAGTGCACGGCCAGCGCCGCGCCAAAGGCCAGCGCCGGCGCGGCCACGCCCTGGGCGGCGGCCATGGCCAGGCTGCCCAGCACGCGCTCGCCGCGCTGCAGCTTGCGCAGCGGGTCGCGCCCCACGCGCTCGCACGGGTCCTTGAAGGCATGGGCGCAGCGGTTGCGGAAGGTGGCGACGAACTCGGGCAGCCGCGCGCGCAACGCCGGGAACTGCGCCGCCAGCGCGGGGGCCAGCTCCGCGTCGAGCAGCTGGTCCATCAGCGCCTGCACGCGCGCATCGCCCATGGCATGGCCGATGCTGGGGTAGCCCAGCAGCGCCGCATACCAGGCGACGATGGCGTGCGTGCCGTTCCACAGCCGGTTCTTCAGCAGCTGGATGGCCCCGATGTCGGCCACTGTGTCGATCTGGCGCAGGTGCTCCAGCAGGTCGCTGCCCCGTTGCACGTACAGCGGCATGTCGGTCTCGCTGTTGAACAGGATCAGGTGCAGCGGCGCCAGCGCGCTGGCGGGCTCGCCGGCATCGCGCAGCGTGTTCACATGCGGGGCCACCACCTCGGCCGTGTCGTCCGGCAACGCCTCGGCCCAGTCGTCCGCATGGGGCGACGACTCGCGCACGGCCTCCACGTTCTTCTTGTACAGCTCGCTCTTGATGCGCAGCTGGCGCACCAGCGCGTCTTCGCTCAGTTTGGAGACGATGCGCGTGACCACCGTCTCGCTGAAACGCGTGCGCTCCAGAATCCGGCGGCAGACCTGGGGCGCCACCTGCTGCTGCAGCGCCGCCTCCACCTGCGCGCGCACGAACTCGGCGCCGCCCACCTTGTTGAGCACGACCAGCACCGTCAGCTCCCGCCCGTGCGCGGCAAAGCGCTCGGCCAGCCCCTGCGCGATCACGCCCGCCTGCGCGGCCACGGCCTGCTCGGGCACGCACAGCGCCACGATCTCGCAGTCGCGGTACATGCCGGCCACGGCATCCGTGTCGGCGGCGTCGATCACGCGCAGCTGCTCGATGGTCTGGTCGAACGCCAGGCTGCCGTAGCGCACGCTGAACTTGCCGAACGCGTCGATGGCCTCGCGCAGCAGCGCATTGCCCGTGGAGGCGATGATTTCGCAGGGCCGCGTATAGCCGTCCCAGTGCGAGAACACCTGCGCCAGATACCCGCCGCCCATGGCCCCGAAGCCGTGGATGCCGGCCTTGAGCAGGTTCACCGCCTGCGGAAATGGCTCGGTCACGGCGGGCATGGACATCTTGGGCGTGCAGGCCGCCAGGTCCTGCAGAAACTCGCTCAGGCCGCCGTAGACCCCGAAGGCGCGCCGCGCCACGGCAGGCGGCGGCAGCTGGATGTCTTCGACCAGGATCACCACGCCGCCCGCATCGGCGGCCGAGCGCACGCCGTTTTCCGAATCCTCGAACATCAGGCATTGCGCCGGCTGGCTGTTCAGCGCCTCGGCCGCGCGCACAAAGATCTCGGGGTGTGGCTTGCCCTGCGCCACCTCGTCGCCGCACACGCACAGGTCGAAGTACTTGTAGATGTTGGCGTTGATGAGGTATTCCTCGGCAATGGCGCGGCGGCTGGACGTGGCCACGGCCATCTTCAGGCCCGACTTGCGCAGCCGCTCCAGCACGGGCAGCAGGCCCGGCTTGATGGGCACGCCCTGCGTGCGCACATGCGCCAGCTCCAGCTCGTCGGCCCGGCGACGGATGGCGGCATACGGAAAGTCCTGCCCGTAGTGCTGTTTGGCAAGCGCTTCGGCCTTGGTCGCGCTCAGACCCAGTGAACCCAGGAGCACGGGCTCGGTGAAAGGCTTGCCAAACAGTTCTTCGGAGGCTTGGGGCAGGGTCTGGAACCGCAGGCGTTCGGTGTCGAACATGGTTCCATCCATGTCAAAGATGGCGGTATCGATCGTCTTGCCCTGGAATTGAAGCATCGAGTTCCTTTGTCAAATTTGCTGCATTGCAAAAAAATTCTAGCGAGCGATGCAACAAAAGCCGGCTTTTTTCACAATTTATCTGGCTATTTGCAGCATTTGCATGCATTTCAAAAATGCTGTATTTGGGCTGCGCCCGGCGGCACCGGCTCTGCGGCCCCCACGCCCCGGACAACACCCGAATGGCCGCCGGCCCGATCCGATAGGCCGCAATTACATGAAAAACCCATGAAATGCCCATCCACAAAGCGCAAACAGCTATCAATTAAATAGCATTCATTGCTTGAAGCGCTGCGCCCCATGCCCCAGCCCGGGAGCGCCCCCCGATCGGTGTCGCGCCGGCCGCAGGGCATGGCGCCACGCACCGCCCTGTGCGCGGTGCCCAAGGTCCACGGCCAGCGTCAGCCACGCCCCGCTCACTACGCCCCCCGCATCGGACAAGCCAACGAATAGGAATTGTTTTTATTTAGAACGCCAGGTATCTTCATTGCCCCCGCCCGACGACTTCCCATGCAGCCGGTTCCGTTCCATGCGCAGGTGGATCACCTCTTTCGCGAGCACCATGCGTGGCTGCGCGGCCGCCTGTTGCGGCGCGTCTCCTGCCGCAGCGAAGCGGAGGACGTGGCGTCGGAAACCTTCCTGCAGCTGAGCGAGGACGGCGGACGCACCGACATCCGCGACCCGCGGGCCTTTCTCACCACCATCGCCAAGCGCGTCCTGTTCCAGCAGTGGCGGCGCCAGGACCTGTAGCAGGCCTATATCGACACCCTGCGCCACATGCCATGGCGCTGTCCCCGGAGGGGCATGCCGTGCTCGTGGCGCCATCGCGCACCTCGGCCTTTGGCGTGAAAGAGGCCGTACGCCGCGCACGCATGCACCCAATCCCTTCGGCGCACGGCTTCCTGACCTGACAGTACCTCCTGCACACCGGGCGCATGCTGGGCATGGGCGGGCGCATCGCGGTGCTGCTGGCCGGCCTGGCGACCTCCGCCGTGGCGCTGGCCGGGCTGGCGGTCTGGTGGACGCGCTGGCGCGCCCGCTCACGCGCCGGCGCCCAGCGCCCGCCGCGGCCCCGCCCGTAGAATCCCGCTGCCACCGCGCCCCTGGCGTCCCGCCCGCGCCGGCGCCCCCTCCCTTTCCTGCACACGCCTCTTATGACCGCCTCCTTTGCACCCGGAATCACCGTCCAGGGCACGCTGCCTTCCACCCGCCTGGCCGACTACAAGCTGATCGCCTTCGACATGGACTCCACGCTCATCAGCATCGAATGCGTGGACGAGATCGCCGACTTCGTCGGCCGCAAGGCCGAGGTGGCCGCCATCACCGAGGCCGCCATGCAGGGCCTGATTGCCGACTTCAAGGACAGCCTGCGCCAGCGCGTGGCGCTGCTCAAGGGCGTGACCACGACCGACCTGGAGCGCGTGTTCACCGAGCGCCTGCGCTTCAACCCGGGCGCGGCGGAACTCATCGCCGCCGCCAAGGCCGCCGGCATGGCCACGCTGCTGGTCTCGGGCGGCTTCACCTATTTCGCCGACCGCGTGAAGTCCCACCTGGGCATCGACTTCGCACGCGCCAACGTGCTGGAGGTCGAGGGCGGCCAGCTCACCGGCCGCATGGTGGACCAGCCCTGGGGCGACATCTGCGACGGCGCGGAAAAGCGCCGCACGCTGTTGGAGGTGGCCTCGCTCATGGGCATCGACCCGCGCCAGGCCATCGCCGTGGGCGACGGCGCCAACGACCTGCCCATGATGGGCGCGGCCGGCCTGTCGGTGGCCTACCACGCCAAGCCCGCCGTGCGCGCCCAGGCCCAGGTGGCCATCAACCAGGGCGGGCTGGACCGGCTGCTCGAAGTGCTGCGCTGAAGCCGCGGCACGCGACAAGCTCTCATATTCATAGCTATTAGCGCTTACCAAATAAGCGCTTTTGCCGTTTTTCATCCACATCTCAATGGATAAAAAACCATTCGTATATATGAATATGAAAATAAAAACGTCGCACCCGCACACCGGCCGTCTTACACTGCGCCCCTGTCAACCGCCCTTGCGCATCATTGCCCCGCTGCACCAGGCAGCGCTGCCGAGTAACCCATCCAAAGGAATCCGTTCGCCATGTTGAAGAAAACCCTGTCCGCCATTGCCCTGGCCGCCGTTGCGCTGGGTGCGCAGGCCGCCGACGTGCTCAAGGTAGCCGCCACGGCCGTGCCGCATGCGGAAATCCTGAACTTCGTGAAGCCCCAGCTCCAGGCCCAGGGCGTAGACCTGCAGGTCAAGGAGTTCAGCGACTACGTGCAGCCCAACGCCGCCGTGGAGGACAAGCAGCTGGACGCCAACTTCTTCCAGCACCAGCCCTACCTGGACAGCTACAACAAGGACCGCAAGAGCAGCCTGGTGGCCGTGCCCAACGGCAAGGTGCACGTGGAGCCGTTCGGCGCCTATTCCAGCAAGATCAAGAACATCAAGGACCTGAAGGCTGGCGCCTCCGTGGCCATCCCCAACGACCCCTCCAACGGCGGCCGCGCCCTGATCCTGCTGGCCAAGCAGGGCCTGATCGAACTGAAGGACCCCAAGAGCCTCACGCCCACGCCGCTGGACGTGGTGAAGAACCCCAAGAAGCTCAAGTTCAAGGAACTCGAGGCCCCGCTGCTGCCCCGCGCCCTGGCCGACGTGGACCTGGCCCTGATCAACACCAACTACGCCATCGAGGCCAAGCTCAACCCCACCAAGGATGCGCTGTTCATCGAAGGCGCCGATTCGCCCTACACCAACATCGTCGCCGCCCGCGCCGACCGTGCGAACGACGCCAACATCGCCAAGCTGATCAAGGCCCTGCATTCGCCCGAAGTGAAGAAGTTCATCCAGGACAAGTACAAGGGCGCCGTGGTGCCGGCGTTCTAAGCCCGCCCATCACCCTGATCACCCCCTGCCAAAGCGCTGCCCATGGGCAGCGCTTTTTGATATGTTATTAATAGCTAATCGCGCTTGATACGCAAGGCCATCAAGCGCATTTCACTTAAATCCACCCACCACACTCAGGCGGGCGGCGCCGGCACGCTGTGCAGCAGCACCGGCAGCTCGCCATGGCCGTTGACGCTTTCGAGCTGCACGCCAAAGCCCCACAGGCGCGCCACATGCTTGAGCACCTCCAGCGCGTCGTCGGCCAGGGGGCGGCCCTGGTACTGGGTGTGGCGCAGCGTGAGGCAGCGGTCGCCACGCAGGTTCACGTTCCAGACCTGGATGTTGGGCTCGCGCACCCCCAGGTCGTACTGACGGGACAGCAGCTGGCGCAGCTGGCGGTAGCCGTCCTCGTCGTGGATGGCGCTGACCAGCAGCTCGCGCTCGCCGGGGTCGTCGTGGATGGCGAACAGGCGCATGTCGCGCATCAGTTGCGGGCTCAGGAACTGGCCGATGAAGCTCTCGTCCTTGAAGTTCTGCATGGCGTGGTGCAGCGCCGGCAGCCAGGGCGTGCCGGCCATGTCGGGGAACCAGCGCCGGTCTTCCTCGGTGGGGTTCTGGCAGATGCGCCGGATGTCGCTGTACATGGCGAAGCCCAGGGCGTAGGGGTTGATGCCGCTGTAGGCGCGGTGCCCCGCCGGCGGCTGGTAGATCACGTTGGTGTGCGATGACAGCCATTCGATCATCACGCCATCGGTAAGCCAGCCCTCGTCGTACAGGGTGTTGAGCAGGGTGTAGTGCCAGAACGTGGCCCAGCCCTCGTTCATCACCTGGGTCTGGCGCTGCGGGTAGAAGTACTGGGCGATCTTGCGCACGATGCGCACGATCTCGCGCTGCCAGGGCTCCAGCAGCGGCGCATTCTTCTCGATGAAGTAGAGGATGTTTTCCTCCGGCTCCTTGGGAAAACGCTCTGCCTCCTGGGCCTCGCTGTCCTTGCCGCGCCGCCTGGGCAAGGTGCGCCACAGCACGTTGACCTGCTGCTGCACGTAGGCCTCGCGCTGCTCGAGTTCGGCGCGCTCGCGCGCCAGGCTTTTCTTGGACGGACGGCAATAGCGGTCGACCCCGAAGTTGGCCAGCGCGTGGCACGAATCCAGCAGCTGCTCGACGGCATCCAGCCCGTAGCGCTCCTCGCATTGGGAGACGAAGTCGCGGGCATAGACCAGATAGTCGATGATGCTGCCCGAATCCGCCCACATGCGAAACAGGTAGTTGTTCTTGAAGAAGCTGTTGTGCCCGTAGGCCGCGTGGGCGATCACCAGCGCCTGCATGGCGGTGGAGTTTTCCTCCATCAAGTAGCTGATGCAGGGGTTGGCGTTGATGACGATCTCGTACGCCAGCCCCATGGCGCCCCGCCGGTAGCGCCGCTCGGTGGCCAGGAACTCCTTGCCGTAGCTCCAGTGGCGGTAGTTGACCGGCATGCCCACGCTGGCGTAGGCGTCCATCATCTGCTCGGCGGAGATGATTTCGAGCTGGTTGGGGTAGGTGTCCAGGCCGTAACGCTCGGCCGTGGCGGCAATGACCGCGTGGTAGCGCTCGATCAGCTCGAAGGTCCAGTCGCTGGGGTCGGGCAGGGGGCGGTCGGGGCGCTCCCGGGCCTGCAGCGGGGCGCGGGGCACGCCGCGCTGGCGCTCGCCCGCGGCGGCCGGCCTGCCGGCCTTCCTGCTTGCCCGGCGTTCCAGGGCGGGGTACAGAGAGAGGTTCATACCGATACCCCCTCTTTCTTGAACAGGTCGCGAAACACCGGGTAGATCTCGCCCGGCTCGGACACCTTGCGCATGGCGAAGTGAGGAAACAGCCGCGCCAGCTGGCTGTATTCATCCCACAGGTTCTGCTCCTCCTGCGCCACCTGCACGTAGGCGAAGTAGCGCACCAGCGGCAGGATTTTCTCCGCCAGCAGGCTGCGGCAGTGGGCGCCGTCGTCCTGGAAGTTGTCGCCGTCGCTGGCCTGGGCCACGTAGATGTTCCAGTCGTCCGCGGGGTAGCGCGCGCGCACGATCTGGTCGAGCAGCACCAGCGCGCTGCTGACCACCGTGCCGCCGCTCTCGGTGGAATGGAAGAACTCGTCCTCGCTCACCTCGGCGGCCTGGGTGTGGTGGCGGATGAAGACGATGTCGATCTTCTCGTAGTGGCGCGTGAGAAACAGGTACAGCAGGATGAAGAAGCGCTTGGCCAGGTCCTTGCGCGCCTGGTCCATGGAGCCGGACACGTCCATCACGCAGAACATCACGGCCTGGGTGGTGGGCACCGGCACCCGGGTGCGGTTGCGAAAACGCAGGTCCAGGGGGTCGAGAAAGGCCACCTTGTCCATGCGCTCCTTCAGCGCGTCGATGCGCTGCTGCAGCTCGGCCACGGCCTCGCTGGTGCCGTCGTCCTGGGCCAGCAGGGCATCCAGCTGCGCCTGCAGGACCTGCAGCTCGCGCTGTGGTGCCTTGGTCAGGGCAATGCGCCGCCCCTGGGCGCCGCGCATGGTGCGCAGCAGCGCCAGGTTGTGCGGCGTGCCCTCGTGGCTGTAGCCGGCGCGGCGCGTCTTGTACTGCAACGTTTCACCAATGTGGGTGCGCAGCAGGCGCGGCAGTGCCAGGTCTTCAAAGAACAGCTGCATGAACTCTTCCTTGGACAGGGTGAAGGTGAAGTCATCTTCCCCCTCCCCGCTGTCACTGGCCTGCGAGCCCGCCCCGCCCCCGCCGCCCTGGGGCCGGGGAATGCGGTCGCCGCGCACATGGTCGCTGTTGCCCGCATGCACGGTGTCGCGTATGCCGCCCGGGCCGTGGTGAAACACCGGCTCGCGGATGTCCTTCCTGGGGATGGTGATGTTCTCGGCCTGCTCGATATGGCGGATGTCGCGCGCAGACACGGCACGCCGCACCGCCTCGCCAATCTGCTCCTTGAAGCGGCGTACGAAACGCTCGCGGTTGCCCACCGATTTGTTCTTGCCTGCAAGCCTGCGGTCGATGATTTGCAATGCCATCTGTGTCCCCCTGCATGGCCCGGCGCGTAACGTCCGGCGGGCCGGTCAGCTGCTCTTGCGCACGCGCAGGTACCACTCGCACAGCAGGCGCACCTGCTTGGGCGTGTAGCCCTTGGCCTCCATGCGGGTGACGAAGTCCTCGTGCTTGCGCGCATCCTCGGCGCTGGCCTTGGCGTTGAAGCTGATGACGGGCAGCAGCTCCTCGGTGTTGGAGAACATCTTCTTCTCGATCACCAGGCGCAGCTTCTCGTAGCTGGTCCAGCTCGGGTTCTTGCCCTGGTGGTTGGCACGCGCGCGCAGCACGAAGTTGACGATCTCGTTGCGGAAGTCCTTGGGGTTGGCGATGCCCGCGGGCTTCTCGATCTTCTCCAGCTCGGCGTTGAGGGCATTGCGGTCGAACACCTCGCCGGTGTCGGTGTCGCGGTATTCGCTGTCCTGGATCCAGTAGTCGGCATAGGTGACGTAGCGGTCGAAGATGTTCTGGCCGTACTCGCTGTAGCTCTCCAGGTAGGCGGTCTGGATCTCCTTGCCGATGAACTCGGCGTAGCGCTGCGACAGGTATTCCTTGATGTAGCCGATGTACTTGGTCTCCAGCTCCGCGGGGAACTGCTCGCGCTCGATCTGCCGCTCCAGTACGTACATCAGGTGCACCGGGTTGGCCGCCACCTCGGTGCTGTCGTAGTTGAAGACCTTGGCCAATATCTTGAAGGCGAAGCGCGTGGAGATGCCCGACATGCCCTCGTCCACGCCGGCATAGTCGCGGTACTCCTGGTAGCTCTTGGCGCGCGGATCGGTGTCCTTGAGGCTCTCGCCGTCATAGACCTGCATCTTGCTGAAGATGCTGGAGTTCTCCGGCTCCTTCAGCCGCGTGAGCACCGAGAACTGCGCCATCATCTTGAGCGTGCCGGGCGCGCACACGGCCTTGGCCAGCGACGATTCGCGGATCAGCTTCTCGTAGATCCTCACCTCCTCTGAAACGCGCAGGCAGTAAGGCACCTTGACGATGTAGATGCGGTCCAGGAAGGCCTCGTTATTCTTGTTGTTGCGGAAGGCCTTCCACTCGCTCTCGTTGCTGTGCGCCAGCACCAGGCCGTCGAAGGGAATGGCGCCAAAGCCCTCCGTGCCCTTGTAGTTGCTCTCCTGCGTGGCGGTCAGCAGCGGGTGCAGCACCTTGATGGGCGCCTTGAACATTTCCACGAACTCCAGCAGGCCCTGGTTGGCCAGGCACAGGCCACCCGAGTAGCTGTAGGCATCGGTGTCGTCCTGTGCGAAGTTCTCCAGCTTGCGGATGTCCACCTTGCCCACCAGGCTGGAGATGTCCTGGTTGTTCTCGTCGCCCGGCTCGGTCTTGGCAATCGCCACCTGCTTGAGGATGCTGGGATAGCGCTTGACGACGCGGAATTGGCGAATGTCGCCGCCAAACTCGTCCAGCCGCTTCACGGCCCAGGGCGAGAGCACATGCTGCAGACAGCGCCGCGGAATGCCGAACTGCGCCTCCAGCACCGGCCCGTCCTCCATGGCATCGAACAGTCCCAGCGGCGACTCGTTCACCGGCGAACCCTTGAGCGCGTAGAACGGCACCTTCTGCATGAGGTACTTCAGGCGCTCGGCGATCGAACTCTTGCCGCCGCCCACCGGCCCCAGCAGGTACAGGATCTGCTTGCGCTCCTCCAGCCCCTGGGCCGCGTGGCGGAAATAGCTCACCACCTGCTCAATGGCATCTTCCATGCCATAGAACTCGGCAAAGGCGGGATAGCGGCGGATGACCTTGTTGGCGAACAGGCGCGACAGGCGCGGGTCATGGCGCGTGTCCACCATCTCCGGTTCGCCTATGGCCGCCAGCATGCGCTGTGCGGCACTGCCGTAGGCCATGGGATCGCGCTGGCACAGGGCGAGGTATTCGTCGACCGACATTTCCTCTTCGCGCAAGCGAGCGTAGCGGGCAGCTGAGTTGCTGATGGCGTCCATACGACCTCCCGTGGCGGCACCCCGGGGCCCAGCAGTGCCGCAAAGTTGCAAGGCATTCACTACCGCATGGGGTTGTTGTAGCACCTTGCACCCGCTTTGGATAGGCCGTAAAAGCCATACCTTTCTGCGGCGGGTGCAGATCGCGGACGCTGCACGGCAGGAACGGGGCGCACCCGCCCGCCGGGGACCGGCCCCGCAGGTCAGGCCGCGGGAGGTTCCAGCCACTGCCGCGCGGCGGCCATGACGCAGTGCGTGAGCCGCTCCAGGGCCGATTGGGCCGTGCGCGGGTGGGCCCAGTACATGGGCACGTCCATCGCAGAGCCCGGCAGCATCTCCACCAGCCGGCCTTCGGCCAGTTGCTGTCGGATCAGCGCCGTGGGGTGCATGCCCCAGCCCATACCGGCCTCGCAGGCGCGCACGTAGCCAAAGTTGGACGGCAGGAAATGCCGCGGCGCATGCGCGCGCGAGGCCAGGCCGTTGGCCTGCATCCACTGGTCCTGCAGACGGTCCTTGCGGTCGTAGATCATCATGGGCGCGCGGGCCAGGGCGGCGGCCGTCACGCCCTCGGCAAAGTGCCGCTCCACGAAGGCCGGGCTGGCCGCCGCCACATAGCGCATGGTGCCCAGCGGCCAGGTGTTGCAGCCGGCGATGCTGGTGCTCGTGGCGGTGACGGCGGCGATCACCTCGCCCTGGCGCAGGCGCTGGGCCGTGTGCTCCTGGTCGTCGATGCGCAGGTCCAGCAGCTCGTTGCCGCCCGCGGTGAAGGCGGCCATGGCGTCCATGAACCAGGTGGACAGCGAATCGGCATTCACCGCGAGCTTGAGCGTGGGCGCCGGCGCGGGCGCGTCGGGCAGCAGGTCGGGGTTGGTGCGGCGCAGCTGGTTTTCCAGCAGCGCCACCTGCTCCAGGTGCAGGCACAGACGCAAGCCTGCTTCCGTGCCGGTGCAGGGGTTGCCGCGCTGCACCAGCACCTGGCCCACACGCTCCTCCAGCTGCTTGATGCGTTGCGACACGGCCGAGGGCGTGACGTGCAGGCGGCGGGCCGCACGCTCGAAGCTGCCCTCGCGCACCACGGCGGCAAGGGCCTCCAGTCCGGCGTAGTCCAGCATTTAGCTTTACTAAATATTGTTTAGATGTTTTAAGTGTACTTAATGCCTGTGGCTACCTACCATCCAGGCATGTTCAATGCTGCTGCTTCGTCCTCCTGGCTCGCGGGTTTCACCGTGTGCCTGTCGCTCATCGTGTCCATCGGGGCGCAAAACCTGTACGTGCTGCGCCAGGCCGTGCAGGGCGAGCATGTGCGCGTGTGCGTGGCCTGGTGCGTGCTCAGCGATGCGCTACTGGTGGGGCTGGGCGTGGCGGGCATGGCGCAACTGCTGGGCAGCTCGCCCACGCTGGCGCATTGGCTGCAGCTGGGCGGTGCGCTGTTTCTGCTGGCCTACGGCCTGTTTGCCTGGCACCGTGCCCTTTTTGCGCCCGATGCGGGGCTGGACGCCTCGGGCGGCCGCGCGGCGCGCGGCGTGCTGGGCGTGGTGAGCGGGCTGGCGGTCATCACGCTGCTCAATCCCCATGTGTACCTGGACACGGTGGTGCTCATCGGCTCCATCGGCGCGCGCCAGGACGGCTGGCTCAAATGGATCTTCGTGCTGGGCGCTGCCTCGGCCAGCCTGACCTGGTTCGTGGTGCTGGCCTTCGCGGGGCGGCGCCTGCAAGGCGTGTTTGCCAACCCGCGCGCCTGGCGGGTGCTGGACATGCTCACGGGCGCCATGATGTTCGTGCTGGCCTGGTGGGTGTGGCAGGGCGCGTGACGGGCTGCTACGCGCCCCGTGAAGCGCCCGTGAAGCGCCTGCGCCACGCCGTGGGCCCGGCTACGCGGCCGAGGCAGCCAGGCCGCACTCGGCCAGAAAGGCGCCGATAAGCCGCGCATCGCGCCGCTCGCGCAGGCAGTACAGGTATTCCGCCAGGCAGGGCACATCCTCCTCGAAGGGCAGGACCACGAGGTCGGGGTGCGCCGAGGCCTCGTGGCGCGCGAACACGCTCACGCCCATGGCGCGGATCACCGCCTCGCGGATGGCCTCGCGGCTCGCGATCTCCAGCACCTGGCGCGGCGCCACGCCGGCCTGCGCGAGCATCTCCTCGGTGCGCTGGCGCGTCATGGAGCCGCGCTCGCGCAGGATCAGCCCGCAACCTGCCAGTTCTGCCACCCGCACCGCCCGCCTCCCCGCCAGCGGATGGCTGCGGTGCACCACCAGCGCCAGCGGATCCGAGCCCAGCTCCAGGCGCAGCAGGCGCGCATCTCCCTCCAGGTGCGACGAGGTGGCCAGATCCACGCGGAACTCGAGCAGCGCGTCGCCCGTCTGGCGGGAATTGCCCGCGCCGATCACCACCTCCACGCGCGGATAGCGCGCCTGGTAGCGCTTGACGATGTCGAGGATGTAGTACGGCGCCGTCGCGCCGATGCGCAGCAGGCCGTGGTTCGCGTCGCCCGCATTGCGCAGCGCGAACTCCACGCTGCTCTCCTGCTGCAGCAGCTGCTCCACCATGGGCAGCAGGCGCACCCCCTCGTCGGTGATCGCCAGACGCCCGCCCTGGCGGCGAAACAGCTCCACGCCGTAATGCTCCTCGAGCGCGCGGATCTGCGTGGTCACCGTGGGCTGGCTCAGGCCCAGTTGCTTGGCGGCCAGCGTGATGCTGCCCAGCCGGGCCACGAGGAAGAAGGATTTCAGTTGCGTGACAAACATGGGCCTCCACGGCGGACCGGCGCGCACGGGCGGCGCGGCGCCGGCATTTCACCACAGGGCGCCACCCAAATCCGCCAATACCGGGTTTGAAAAACTTCCGTTGTGTGACACAGGTGTTTCACCGGCGCTTTCTACATTGGCGTCACGGGTGGTCCGGCAGGCCACCTGCCAACGAACCACCCACACCACTGGAAACCGCCATGCGCAACCCCCTCGCCTCCTGGAGCCGCCGCTTCGCCATCGCCGCCACCGTGCTGGCCGCATCCACCTTCGCCCACGCCGCCAAGACCGAGCTGCTGGTCTACAGCGCGCTGGAGGCCGACCAGATCAAGGCCTACAAGACCGCGTTCGAGAAGGAGCACCCCGAGATCGAGCTGAAGTTCGTGCGCGACAGCACCGGCATCATCACGGCCCGCCTGCTCGCCGAGAAGGGCAACCCCCAGGCCGACGCCATCTGGGGCCTGGCCGCCACCTCGCTGATGCTGCTCGACAAGGAAGGCATGCTGCAGCCCTACGCCCCCAAGGGCCTGGAGCAGGTGCGCGCCACCATGCGCGACACGCGCGCCGTGCCCACCTGGGTGGGCATGGACCTGTGGTCCTCGGCCCTGTGCTTCAACACCGTGGAAGCCGCCAAGCGCAAGCTGCCCACGCCCGCCAGCTGGGCCGACCTGGCGCAGCCCGTCTACAAGGGCACGATCACCATGCCCCACCCCGCGTCGAGCGGCACGGGCTTCCTCATGGTGTCGGCCTGGCTGCAGATGATGGGCGAGCAAAAGGGCTGGGCCTTCATGGATGCGCTGCACCAGAACATCGGCGTGTACACGCACAGCGGCTCCAAGCCCTGCCGCCAGGCCGGCGCCGGCGAGTTCCCCGTAGGTCTGAGCTTCGAGTACCGCGCCGCCAAGACCAAGAAGGACGGCGCCCCCATCGACATCGTCTTCCCCAAGGAAGGCCTGGGCTGGGAAGTGGAAGCCACGGCCGTGATGAAGACCAGCAAGAAGCAGGACGCCGCCAAGGCCCTGGCCGACTGGGCCGTGACCCGCCAGGCCAACCAGCTCTACGCCGCCAACTTCGCCGTGCTGGCCCTGCCCGCGGCGCAGGAAAAGCTCGACCACGTTCCCGCCAACCTCGAATCGCTGCTGGCCAAGAACGACTTCAACTGGGCCGCCGCCAACCGCGACCGCATCCTGGCCGAGTGGAGCCGCCGCTACGAAGCCAAGGCCGAGAAGAAGTAAGCCGTGGGCATGCTCTCGATCCAGAACATCACCAAGCAGTTCCGCGGCAACGCGGTGCTGCGCGCCATCGACCTCGACGTGGAACCCGGCGAGTTCGTGAGCCTGCTGGGGCCCTCGGGCTGCGGCAAGACCACGCTGCTGCGCATCGTCTGCGGCATCGAGTCGCCCGACGCGGGCCGCGTGCTGCTGCACGAACGCGACATCACGCGCCTGCCCGCCGCCGGGCGCGGCTTCGGGGTGGTGTTCCAAAGCTACGCACTGTTCCCCAACCTCACGGCGGCGCAGAACGTGGCCTTCGGCCTGCACGGTCAGCCCCCCGCCGTGGTGCGCGAACGCGTGGCCGAGATGCTCTCGCTCGTGAGCCTGACCGAGCAGGCCGGCCGCTACCCGGCCCAGCTCTCGGGCGGCCAGCAGCAGCGCATCGCGCTGGCGCGCGCCCTCGCCCCCCGGCCCGAACTGCTGCTGCTCGACGAGCCCCTGTCCGCCCTCGACGCCCAGGTGCGTGCCGAGCTGCGCGGCGAGATGCGCCGCCTGCAGCGCCAGCTCGGCATCACCTCCATCATGGTCACGCACGACCAGGAAGAGGCGCTGTCGATGGCCGACCGCGTGGTGCTCATGCACCAGGGCCGCATCGAACAGCAGGGCTCGCCCGAGCAGCTCTACGCCCAGCCCGCCAGCCGCTTCGCGGCGGGCTTCGTGGGCCGCATGAACCTGCTGCCCGCCGTGGTCGAGGGCAACGCCCGGGTGCGCGTGGGCGCGGAGCTCCTCGACTGCGCCACCCCGGGATACCGCGCGGGCAGCCCGCTGCTCGTGGGCCTGCGCCCCGAGAGCGTGGTGCTGCACCCCGCCCTGCCCACGGCACTGCCCAACCTGCAGCGCGCGCGCGTGGTCGAGACCATCTTCCTCGGCCCCGTCGTGCTCGTGCGCCTGTACAGCGAGACGCTGCAGTGCACGCTGGATGCGCAATGGCCGCTGCGCCATGACGCCCAGTTGCCCGATTGGCTGCATGGCGAGGTCCTCGTGGAACTGCCCGCCGCCGCGCTGCAGCCGCTGGCGCTGCCCGACTCCATGCGGCAGGCGGCCTGAGCCCTGGAAGACGCTGCCATGAACACGACCACGGCTCCCCTGCCCTCCCCTTTGCCCACCACCATGCACGCGCCCGCCGCTCCGCACCGCCCCCCGCGCGCCAGGCCCGTGCAGCCCGCACCGCAGCCGCACAGCCCGCCGCGCACACGCGCCGCGCTGGAGCACCCGCTGCTCGCCTTGCTGCTGGCCGGCGCCCTTGCGGCGCTTCTGCTCGCGGTGCTGGCGCCCGTGGTGGCGCTGCTGGCGCAAAGCCTGTGGAACGCCGACGGCAGCTTCGCCGGCCTGTCCCACTTCGCGGCCTACCTGCGCAGCCCCGGCGTGGGCGCATCGCTCACCAACAGCCTGTGGCTCTCGGCGCTGTCGGCCACACTGTGCGTGGCGCTGGCCTATGTCTACGCCTACGCGGTCACGCAAAGCTGCATGCCGCTGGCGCGCTTCTTCCGCGCCGTGGCGCTCATACCGCTGCTCGCGCCCTCGCTGCTCATGGCGATCAGCCTCATCTACCTGTTCGGCAGCCAGGGGCTGCTCAAGGACTGGCTGCTGGGCGCCTCGGCCTACGGGCCCATCGGCATCGTCATGGGCGCGGTGCTGTGGACCTTCCCGCACGCGCTGCTCATCCTGTGCACCACCCTGGCCGCCAGCGACGGCCGCCTGCACGAGGCCGCCACCACGCTGGGCGCGGGGCGCTGGCGCATCTTTCGCCAGGTCACGCTGCCGGCCAGCGGCTACGGGCTCATGATCTCGTGGGTGGTGGTGTTCGTGCTCGTCATCACCGACTTCGGCGTGCCCAAGGTCATCGGCGGCAACACGCAGATGCTGGCCACCGACATCTACAAGCAGGTGATCGGCCAGCAGAACCTGCCCATGGGCGCCGTGGTGGCCATGCTGCTGCTGGTGCCCGCGGGGCTGGCGTTCTGGGCCGAACAGCACCTGCGCGCGCGCCAGTCGGCCACCCTGGGCGTGCGCGCCGTTCCCCACGTGCCCCGGCCGCACGCGCCGCTGGACCGCGCGCTGCTGCTGTACTGCGGCACGGTCGCGGTCGTGCTGGTCGGCGTCATGGGCACGGCCATCTACGCCTCGCTCGTGAGCTTCTGGCCCTACAACCTCACGCTCTCGCTCAAGAACTACCGCTTCGACCTCATGGACGGCGGCGGTTGGGCCAGCTACGGCAACTCGGTGCGTCTGGCACTGGGCACGGCCGTGGCGGGCGCGCTGCTGAGCTTCGTGACGGCCTACCTGGTGGCCAAGCCCACGCGCTTTTCGCGGTCGCGGCAGTGGCTGAACGCCGTCGCCACCCTGCCCATGGCCGTGCCGGGCCTGGCGCTGGGCCTGGGCTACATCCTGTTCTTCAACGCGGCCTGGAACCCGCTGCAGGGCCTGTACGGCAGCATGGCGCTGCTCGTGGCCTGCACGGTGGCGCATTTCTACTCGGTGGCGCACATCACGCAGCTGGCAGCACTGCAGCAGCTCGACGCCGAGTACGAGCGCGCGGCGCAGGCCCTGGGCATTCCGTTCTGGCAGATGCTCTGGCGCGTGCACCTGCCCGTGTGCCTGCCCACGCTGATGCAGGTGGCCGGCTACTTCTTCGTGAACGCCATGACCACCGTGTCGGCCGTGGTGTTCATCTACTCGCCCGAGACCACGCTCGCATCAATTGCTGTGCTCGCCATGGACGACGCCGGCGACATTGCCCCGGCGGCGGCCATGGCCACGCTGATCTTTGCCACGGCGGCCGCGGGCCGGCTGCTCATCGGCCTGGCCGACCGGGCGCAGGCGCGCCACACGCAGCGTTGGCGCACGCGCTAGCCCTCTTTCGTTTCTTCCTTCCGTTCTTCTCCCATGACATACGACATCATCGTTGTAGGGGCCGGCATTGTCGGTCTCTCCCATGCCTACATCGCAGCGCGGCGAGGCCTCAAGGTGCTTGTGATCGAGCGCGACGCGGCCTGCGCGGGCGCGTCGGTGCGCAACTTCGGCTTCGTCACCGTGACGGGCCAGCGCGCCGGCGCCCACTGGCAGCGCGCCATGCGCTCGCGCGATCTGTGGGCCGAGATCGCGCCCCAGGCCGGCATCGAGGTGCTGCACCAGGGCCTGTGGCTCACGGCACGCCGCCCCGCCGCGCACGCGGTGCTCGAAGCCTTCATGCAGACCGACATGGCCCAGGGCTGCACGCTGCTCACGCCCCAGGCCGCCGCGGAGCGCCACCCCGCACTGCGCACGCAAGGACTGCAGTCGGTGCTCTACAGCCCGCACGAGCTGCGCGTGGAATCACGCACGGCCATCCCGCGCCTGGCGCAGTGGCTGGCCGAGGCGCATGGCGTGGACTTCCGCTTCGGCGAGGCCGTGCTGGAGGTGGCGCCGCCGCGCGTGCGCACCGTGCGCGGCGACTATGCAGCCGACCGCGTGGTGGTCTGCACCAACGCCGACCCGGGCAGCCTGTACGCGCCCGCGTGGGCCGCACAGGGCCTGAACCAGTGCCAGTTGCAGATGCTGCGCGTGCGCCCGCAGGCGGGGTTCACGCTCAATGGCTCGGTGATGGGCGACCTGAGCCTGGTGCGCTATGAGGGCTACAGTGCCATGCAACCCGCATCCATACTGCGTGAACAGCTACAAAATGAAGAGCACGAATCCCTGGCGCACGGCATCCACCTGATCGTGGTGCAGAGCGCCGACGGCAGCCTAGTCGTGGGCGACTCGCACCACTACGGCACGCCCGGCGGCCCCGCGCCCGCGCCCTTCGCACAGGAGCATGTGGACGCGCTGATCCTGCGCCACCTGCGCGAGGCACTGCAGCTCACCGAGGCCACCGTCGTCGAACGCTGGGTGGGCTGCTACCCCGTCTCGCCCAGCGAGACCTGCATCGTGCAGGCCCCCGATGACGCCACGCGCCTCGTCGCCGTCACCAGCGGCTCGGGCGCCAGCACCGCGCTCGGCCTGGCCGAGGAAGTCCTGTCCGCCTGGTGAACCGCCCCATGACCGCCACCACACCCCACCCCGCCCTGCAGGCCGTCGTCTTCGACTGGGCCGGCACCATCCTCGACTTCGGCAGCCGCGCACCCATGGCGGCCTTCGTCGAACTGTTCCAGCGCTACGGCGTGGCCATCAGCATCGCCGAGGCGCGCGTGCCCATGGGCCTGGCCAAGTGGGACCACATCCACGCGCTGGGCCACACGCCGCGCATCGCGGCCGAATGGCTGCGCGTGCACGGCCGCGCCTTCGGCGACGCGGACTGCGACGAGCTGTACCGCGTGTTCACCCCCATGAACGCCGCCAGCGTACGCCACCACGCGGAGCTGATCCCCGGCGCCCTGACCACCGTGCGGGCGCTGCGCGCACAGGGCCTCAAGATCGGATCGACCACGGGCTACAACCGCCCCATCATGGACGAGCTCGTGCCGCTGGCCACGGCCCAGGGCTACGTGCCCGACAACCTCGTGTGCGCGGGCGACATGGCCAGCGCCCGCCCCGGCCCTTTGATGATGGTGCGCACGCTGTCCGACCTGCAGGTCTGGCCGCCCCGCGCCGTCATCAAGGTGGACGACACCGCGCCCGGCATCCAGGAAGGCCTGGCCGTGGGCTGCTGGACCGTGGGCCTGGCCGTCACCGGCAACACGCTCGGGCTGTCGCTGCAGGAATGGCAGGCGCTTGATGCCGTGCAGCAGCAGCAGATGCGCGCGCAGGCCACGCAGCAGCTGCGCGAGGCCGGCGCCCACTATGTGATCGACGGCGTGGCCGATCTGCCGCCCGTGGTCGAGGACATTCGCGCCCGCCTCAGCCGCGGGGAATCCCCCGTCGGGACGGACTGAGGTTCAGCCCGCCGGGGGCAGGCCCGGCACGAAGCGCAGCACCTGCATCCGCGCACCCGCGCGCGGTGCAGGTGCCGGCGCCACCAAGTCCGCCACCGTCAGGCCGTCCAGCACCGCCAGATAGGCCTGCGTGGCATCGGCCAGCACGGTCTGCAGGCGGCAACGGTTGATCATGCGGCACTGGTTGAGATCCGCATTGAAGCACTCGACCATGTCGAAATCGGTCTCGGTCGCGCGCACCACGGCGCCCAGATTGATCTCCCGCGCGGGCTTCATCAGCCGCATACCGCCGCCGCGGCCGCGCGTGGTGTCCAGCAACCCCTGCGCCGCGAGCTGCTGCACAACTTTCATGAGATGGCTGCGCGAAATGCCATGCGCCTCGGCCACCTCGCTGATGGTCACGGGTTGCTCGCGCTCCTGGCTGGCGGCGCAGTACATCAGCACGCGCAGCGTGTAGTCGGTCCACTGGGTCAGTCGCATGGTTTTGCCCTGGGGCAACATAAAGGTTCACACGGGATGGATTTTAATGAATAAAATATTCACACCAAATGAATCTTTAGGAATCCCTCATGAATGCCATCGCCCCAGCCGCCATCGACCCCAGCCAGGCCATCGGCCAGATTGCCGTACAACTGCCCGGCGCCACCGCCGTGTTCCGCCGCCTCAAGCTTGACTTCTGCTGCGGCGGCCAGGTGAGCCTGCGCCAGGCCGCCGGCGAAAAGGGGCTGGACCTGCAAGCCGTGGTGGACGAACTCTCCACCCTGCAGCGCCCCACTGCGCTGCCCGATGCCGGCACGCCCGCCGAACTGATCGACCACATTCTTTCGCGCTACCACGAGGTGCACCGCGCCCAGCTGCCCGAGCTGATCCGCATGGCCCGCCGCGTGGAGGCCGTGCACCGCGGCAACCCCCATGTGCCCGTCGGCCTGGCCGACGCGCTGGAGGCCATGCACGATGAGCTGCAGTCGCACATGCACAAGGAGGAAGTGGTGCTGTTCCCCATGCTGCGCGCCGGCGGCAATGCCTTCGTGAACCAGCCCATCGACATGATGCGCACCGAGCACACCGACCACGGCGAGGCGCTGGAGCGCATCGCCAGCCTGACCAACGACATCACGCCGCCCCAGGGTGCCTGCAACACCTGGCGCGCGCTGTATGCCGGCCTGGCCCAGCTCAGCGACGACCTGGTCAACCACATCCACCTGGAGAACAACGTGCTGTTCCCGCAGTTCGAGGCCGCCGCCTCGCAAGGCTGCGGCGCCTCGGCCTGCGCCTGCTCCGGCGCCTGATGGCGGTGCCGCCCGGCACACGGGCCAGCGTCAACCGCCCGCGCGCCGGACCTTGTGGCCCTGCTTGTGCAGCGCGGCCATCACGCGCTCCACATGGTCGCCCTGCACCTCGATCACGCCTTCCTTCACGGTGCCGCCGCTGCCGCACGCGGACTTGAGCTGCTTGCCCAGTTGCTCCAGCGCCGCGGCATCCGCCAGCACGCCCTTGACCACGGTGACGACCTTGCCTCCGCGGCCCTTGGACTCACGCGACACGCGCACGATGCCGTCGCCCGCAGGCACGGGCCGGCTGGATGCGCAGCTGCACTGCGCCACGGGCTGGCGGCAGCCGGGACACATGCGGCCCGCGTCGGTGGAATAGACCAGCCCGCTCAGGCTGCCCAGGTCACGCAAGGATTTCATGGAAGGGACAAAGGTTCTCTGCAGATGCGCCCGGCACACTAGCGCAGGATGGTGAAACCCGGCAAGCACGGGGCCATCCCGGGCCGCCAGCCACCGGCGCCACCCCGACTGCGGCGACAATGCGCGACTGTCTCCCATGCCCGCGCCGCTGCCCTGCGCGCACCTTGCGCGCCGCGCCGGCGCCGTTCGCCCATGTCCTTTGCCTCCCTCGGCCTGTCCCCGGCCCTCGTCCACGCTGCCAGCCAGCTGGGCCTTTCCACGCCCACGCCCATCCAGGCGGCGGCCATACCGGCCATCCTGCAGGGCCAGGACCTGCTGGGCGCCGCGCAGACGGGCTCGGGCAAGACCGCCGCCTTCGCCCTGCCCCTGCTGCAACAGCTGCTGCCGGGCGCCGCCACCGGATCGCGGCGCGTGCGCGCGCTGGTGCTGGTGCCCACGCGTGAACTGGCCGCCCAGGTGGGCGAGGTGCTGCGCAGCCTGGCCCAGCACCTGCAGCAGCCGCTCAAGGTGGCCGTCGTATTTGGCGGCGTCTCCATCAACCCGCAGATGCTGCGGCTGCGCGGCGGCGCCGACATCGTGGTGGCCACGCCGGGGCGCCTGCTCGACCTGGTGCAGCACAACGCGCTGCGCCTGTCCGCCGTGGAGCACCTGGTGCTGGACGAGGCCGACCGCCTGCTCGACCTGGGCTTTGCCGACGAGCTGAACCGCGTGCTGGCCCTGCTGCCCGCGTCGCCCGGGCAGCGGCAGAACCTGTTCTTCTCAGCCACCTTCCCGGCGGCGGTGCAGGCGCTGGCCGACGGCCTGCTGCACGACCCGGTGCGGGTAGAAGTGCCCCACACGCCGGGCAGCGAGCCGGCCATCGAGCAGCGCGCCATTGCCGTCGATGCCCGTCGCCGCACGCAACTGCTGCGCCACCTGATCCAGGCGCACGGCTGGTCGCGTGTGCTGGTGTTCGTCGCCACGCAGTACGCGGCCGAGCATGTGGCCGAAAAGCTCTACCAGGCCGGCATCTACGCCACGCCCTTCCACGGCGGCCTGAGCCAGGGCACGCGCAGCCAGGTGCTGCAGGAATTCAAGGACGAGCGCTGGCAGGTGGTGGTGACGACCGACCTGGCCGCGCGCGGCATCGACATTGCGCAACTGCCCGCGGTGGTCAACTTCGACCTGCCGCGCTCGGCGGTGGACTATGTGCACCGCATCGGCCGCACGGGGCGCGCGGGCGAGGCCGGCGTGGCCGTGAGCTTCGTGACGGCGGACGCCGAGGCGCATTTCCGCCTCATCGAAAAGCGCCAGCACCTGGCCCTGCCGCGCGAACAGATCGCGGGCTTCGAGCCGACCGAGACGGCCGCGCCCGCGCGCGTCACCGATCCCCACGGCACGGGGGGCATCAAGGGCAAACGCCCCAGCAAGAAGGACAAGCTGCGCGCTGCTGCAGCGGCGGCGGCTGCCGACGCCCAGGGCGGAAAGCCGCCTCAGTCGTCGGCCTGAGGCGCCTGCTCCTGGCGGGCCGGCGGCTCCTGGCGGTGGCCGTGGCAGGCCAGGATCTCCAGGTAGAACTGCGTCCCGCCCTCCTTGGCCAGGGCATCGACCCGCTGGATCAGCGAACCCACGGGCACCGGCACGGCGGTGTCCTGGCTCGGGCCGAACTTGCAGTCGAAGCCCCAGTAGTCCACGCCCTCGGGCAGTGCGCGGCCGCGCTCGCGCCGGAGGTATTTGCGGATGGCGTGCTTGGTGGCGTCAAGCACGCGGTCGGGGTTCTTGCCTTCGATATGGAGCTGGAATGTCTTGCGCATGGAAGTCCTTCAGTGCGGAGAAATCGCCCGGGAGCCTGTGGGACTTGGAGCGTCGATAGCGCCGGCGGCCCCGCAGGGGGCGCGGTGCGCAGGGGCGTGATTATGCGGCGCGGCCCTGCGCCCTTGGGCAAAGCCCGGTATCCTGCGCCAGGACTTTTCATGCGCACCACCCACACCACTCCCAGCAAAGAGCAGATCGCCATGCTCGCCCCCTTCGAGCGCCTGGGCCTCGACCGCATCCACCTGGTCGCCACGCCGGCCCAGGCCGAGAAGGCCTGCGCGGCGCTGGCCGCCGTGCCGGTCTGGGGCTTCGACACCGAATCCAAGCCCACCTTCGTACAGGGCGAAGTCTCCGACGGCCCGCACATCGTGCAGTTGGCCACCGAGGAGCGCGCCTGGGTCTTCCAGCTGCACGACCCCGGCTGCCGCGCCCGCGTGGCCGAACTGCTGGCCCTGCGCGGCGTGACCAAGGCCGGATTCGGCCTGGGCGACGACCGCAAGCGCATCAGCGCCAAGCTGGGCGTGGAGCCCGAGGGCGTGCTGGAACTCAACGCCGTGTTCCGCAAGCAGGGCTACCGCAAGGACATGGGCGTCAAGGGCGCCGTGGCCGTGCTGTTCCAGCAGCGCTTCATCAAGTCCAAGAAGGCCGCCACCTCGAACTGGGCCAACCCACGCCTGACCGAATCGCAACTGGTGTACGCCGCCAACGACGCCTGGGCAGCGGCGCGCGTGTTCCACGCGCTGGGCCTGCCAAGCTGACTGCGCCAGGGCCCAAACTTCAAGTGTTTTAGGCCTCCAGCGCTTATACAGCAATCGCCAGCAGCTATCAAATTTGATGACTACTGCGCCGACTGCCCACGCAGCGGCGCCAACAGGTCGCGCAGGCCGTTGTGGTCCAGCTCGTACATGAGCGCCAGCAGCTGGCCGATCTCGCCACGCGGAAAGCCTTCGCGCGCGAACCAGTGCAGGTAGTTGGCCGGCAGGTCGGCGATGACCGTGCCGCGGTGCTTGCCGAAGGGCATCTCGCGCGTGAGCAGCAGTTGCAGCCGCTGCGCGTCGCAGCCGGGAATGTCCATTACATGCCCAGCCCGCCGTAGCGAAACGCCATGCCCGTGAGCGCAAAGCCCATCGACAGCAGCGTGACGGCCGCCACATGCCAGGCCATCAGCGGCAGCGTTTCGGCGCGCAGCGTGGGGATCACCCGCAGGCGCGCATGGGCGGCCACCAGCGCCGTGGCGGCCAGCAGCGCCAGCTTGAGCGCCACGGCGCGCTCCAGCGGCGCATCGGGGCTGAACCATTGGCCCCAGTCGGGTACGAGCTGCAGCGCCATCCACAGGCCCGTGGCCACCTGGATGGCCAGTGCCGGCATGCCCACATGCTCGTAGCCCTGCTCGAAGTCCAACAGCACCTGGGGCGAGCGCTGGCGCAGCGCGCGCGGCAGCACGGTGAGGGCCAGCACCAGGTGGCCGCCGGTCCACACGGTGGCGGCCAGCAGGTGCAGGGCAAAGACATAGGGGTACATGGTCGCGCCCTTGGCCGTGCGGTTCAGGCGCGGCGTGCCTGCAGCGGGTAGGCCGGGTCGGTGTAGCCCGGCGTGGAGGGATGGCCGGGCGCCACCAAGCTGTCGATGAGCGCCTCGTCCTCGGCCGTGACCGCGTAGTCCAGCGCGGGCAGATAGTCCTGCCACTGCGCCAGCGTGCGCGGCCCGGCGATGACGGAGCTGACGCCGCGGTGCGCCAGCACCCAGGCCGTGGCGAACTGCGCCAGCGTCACGCCGCGCGCCTGGGCGTGCTGCATGAGCCGCTGCGCGATCGCGAGCGATTCCTCACGGAACTCGGTCTCGCCCAGGCGGCGGTCGCCGCGTCCGGCGCGCGAGCCGGCCTCGGGTGCATGGCCCGGCAGGTACTTGCCGGTGAGCACGCCGCGCGCCACCGGGCTGTAGGGCGTCACGCCCAGGCCGTAATGCTGGCAGGCCGGCAGGATCTCGACCTCGGGCATGCGGTTGAGCAGGTTGTAGTACGGCTGGCACACCACGGGGCCGGGCATGCCGATGCGGCGCGCGCCGTGCACCAGCTCGGCGATGCGCCAGGCGCGGAAGTTGGACACGCCCCAGTAGCGGATCTTGCCGGCGCGCAGCAGCGCCTCGATGGCGAACAGCGGCTCCTCCAGGTCCATGCCCTCGTAGTCGCGGTGCAGGTACAGGATGTCCACATGGTCGGTCTGCAGGCGCTCCAGGCTGGCCTCCACCTCGCGCAGCATCCAGCTGCGCGCATAGCGGCTTTCGTTGGGCCGGTCGGACATCTTGTTGCCCAGCTTGGTGGCCAGCACCCAGTCGTGACGCTGGCCCTGCAGCAGCTTGCCCAGCATGCGCTCGGACGCGCCCTTGGTGTACACGTCGGCCGTGTCCATGTAGTTCACGCCCTGATCGCGCGCGTGGGCGATGATGGCTGCGGCCTCGGCCTCGCCGGTCTGGTCGCCGAACATCATGGTGCCCAGGCACAGCGGGGACACCAGGAGCTGGCTCTTGCCTAGATGGCGGTATTGCATGGGTGCGCCCTCTTGCGAATGGTTTCAGTAATGCGGCGGCAGCTCGTCGCGCAGGTTGCGCACGGCCGCGCCGCCGCCGCCCTCGGGCATCTGCTGGCGCAGTTGCACCACGGTGCGCGCCAGCTCGTCGAGCTGTTGCTGCTGGCGGTAGATGGTCAGGTTGAGCTGGTCCAGCAGGTCTTCGGTGAAGGCGGCCTTGACCTCCAGCGCCTCGATGCGCTGTTCCAGCTGCTGCGTGCGCTGCGCGGTATCGGTCATGCCCGCTCAGCCGGCCAGGGCCTGCGCCAGGCGGGCCACGCCTTCGCGGATCCTGGCCACGTCCGCCGTCGCGAACGACAGGCGCAGCGTGGACGGGTCCGGGTTCTGACTGAAGAACGGCGTGCCCGGCACGAAGGCCACGCCCTTGTCGATGGCGCGCTTGGCCAGCGCACCCGCGTCGCGCTCCTGTCCGCGCGCGCCCGTCAGGCGCACCCAGAGGAACAGGCCGCCGCGCGGCTGCACGAACTGCACCGCATCGCCCAGCTCGGCACGCAGCGCATCGCCCATGGCCTGGGCGCGCTCGGCATACACGGCGCGCACATGGGCCAGGGTGGCGGGCATGGCGCCGCTCTTGAGGTATTGCGCGGCCGTGGCCTGGGCATAGGTGCTGGTGTGCGCGTCGCTGAACTGCTTGCACATCACGGCGCGCGCCAGCAGCTCGGGCGGCGCGACCAGCCAGCCCACGCGCAGGCCGGGGGAGAGCACCTTGGAGAGCGAGCCGCAATGCGCCAGCCATTCACGGCTGCCGGGCACCTGGCTGGACAGCGCCAGCAGGCTGGGCGGCGGCGGCTCGCCAAAGTACAGGTCGCCATAGGGGTCGTCCTCCACCACCAGCACCTGGTGGCGGGCCGCCAGCTCCAGCACGCGCTTGCGGCGCTCCAGCGTGAGCGTGGCCCCGCTGGGGTTGCCGAAGGTGGGAATCAGGTAGACCAGCTTGGGCGCGTGCTCGACGATCAGGCGCTCCAGCGCATCGGGCTGCACGCCCTCGCCGTCGATGGGGGCGCTGATCACCTCGGCGCCATACAGGCGGAAGCACTGGATGGTGGCCAGGAACGTGGGCCCCTCGACGATCACCTTGTCGCCGGGGTTGATCATGGTCTTGCCAAGCAGGTCCAGCGCCTGCTGGCTGCCGGTGGTGACCACGAGCTGCTCGGGCGCCAGCGCCGCCACGCCCTTGGCCTGCATGAAGGCGGCCAACTGCTCGCGCAGCGGCTGGTAGCCCTCGGTGGCGCCGTACTGCAGCGCGGTGCCCGGCTCCTCGTCCAGCGCGCGCTCGGTGGCGGCGCGGATGCCGGCCACGTCGAACATGGCGCTGTCGGGGAAACCACCCGCAAAGCTGATGATGCCGGGCTTGCCCAGCAGCTTGAACAGCTCGCGGATGGCGGAGGTTTCTACGTTGTTCAGTCGGTCGGCGAATTGCATGGGCGGAAGGCTCCCGGTGGGCGGAATGGAAAACGCGAAGCGCCCATTGTCGCCAATCCCGCCGCAGCTTTCCGTCAATCGGGCCCGATCAATCGACCCGTATGTCCGAGCGCGCCGCCACCGCGCGCATCAAAGGCAGCTCGCGCTCGATGCGCTCTTGCAGCGCGCTGCCCGGGCCCCAGGCGGGCGAGAGGCCGATGTCCACCAGCTTCTGGCGCAGCGCGGCATCGGCCATCACGTCGGCCAGGGCCTTTTCCACCTTCAGCCGGATGGGCGCGGGCAGCCCGGCGGGCGCCAGGAAGGCGAACCAGGTGTCCATGTGAAAGCCCGGAAAGCCGCTCTCGGCCACCGTGGGCACCTGGGGCAGCAGGGGCAGGCGCTGCGCGCCCAGCGTGGCGACGGCGCGGATCTTGCCGGCCTTGATGAGCGGCGTGGTGGCCACCACCGTGTCCACCGCCAGCTGCACCTGGCCGCCCATGAGCGCGGTGAGGCTGGGCGAGCTGCCGTTGTAGGGCACATGCATCATGCGCAGCCCCGTGGCGGTCTTGAGCATCTCGCCGCCGAAGTGCACCGACGAGCCCGTGCCGTACGAGCCGTACGAGAACCGCTGCGGCGCCGCCTGGGTCTGCGCCACCAGCTCCTGCAGCGTGCGGCCCGGGGTGTCGCCATGCGCCACGAGCACCAGGCCCATGTCGGCCACCAGGCCCAGCGGCGTGAAGCTGCGCAGCGGGTCGTAGGGCAGCGACGCGCGGATGGCCGGGTTGTGCGTGAGCGTGGTGCTGGCGCCCAGGAACAGCGTGTAGCCATCGGGCTGGGCCTTGGCCACCAGGCTGCCCGCCACCACGGTGCCCGCGCCGGGGCGGTTCTCGACAATCACGGGCTGGCCCAGCCGCTCCGTCAGGCCCGTAGCCAGCAGCCTTCCCAGGATGTCGGTGGCGCCACCGGGGGCAAAGGGCACGATCAGCTTGATCGGCCGGTCGGGATAGCCCTGCGCGAAAGCGGCGGGGGCGGCAAGCGCCGCCGCGCCCGCCGCGAGGCAGGCCAGAAAACGGGTACGGGTGAGCAAGGCCATGGCACGGGTCTCCTTTGTAGTAGGTCTGGGAAATGGGGGGGCTCAACCCAGCAGCGGGCTGCGCTGGCGCGCATAGCCGCTGGCCTGGTCGTAGGCGTGGCCGATCTGCAGCACGGCCAGGTCGGCCTGGGCGGGCCCGATGATCTGCAGCCCCGCGGGCAGGCCCTGCGGCCCGAAGCCCGCGGGCGCCGCCAGGGCCGGCAGGCCGGCCATCGTGGCGGGCACCACGGCCTGCATCCAGCGGTGGTAGGTGTCCATGGCGCGGCCGCCCACGGCGTGGGGCCAGTCGAGCGTGGCGTCGAACGGGAACACCTGGGCGGCCGGCAGCACCAGGAAGTCGCAGGAATCGAACAGGCGGCGCAGCGTCTCGTACCAGGCCGAGCGCACGCGGGCCGCGTCGTACACCTGCATGGCGGACAGGGCGCGCCCGCGCTCGATTTCCCACAGCGCCTCGGGCTTGAGCTGCGCGCGCCGGGCAGGGTCGTCGTACAGCGCGCCATTGGCGCCCGCCACGCTGAAGCTGCGCAGGTCGATCCAGGCGCGCCACAGGCGCTCGAAGTCGAAGGCGGGCAGCACCTCCTGCACCACGCAGCCCATCTCGGTGAAGTGCCGCAGCGCGGCGCGGCAGGTGTCCAGCAGGCCCGGCTCGGTGGGCAGGTGCCCCCCCAGATCGCCCAGCCAGCCGATGCGCGCGCCGCGCCAGTCGCGCGCCAGCTGCGCGCCCCAGTCCTGGCGCCCTTCACCGCGGCGCGTGAGCGGCAGGCGCGCATCGAACCCCGCCTGCACCGACAGCAGCAGCGCCAGGTCCGGGATGTTGCGCGCCATGGGCCCCGCCACGCTGAACTGCTGGAAGAACACCTCTTCCGTGGGCCCGTGCGGCACGCAGCCCGCGGACGTGCGCAGGCCGTAGACGTTGTTGAACGCCGCCGGCGTGCGCAGCGAGCCCATCATGTCCGAGCCGTCGGCCACGGGCAGCATGCGCAGCGCCACGGCCACGCCCGCGCCGCCGCTGCTGCCGCCGGCCGAGCGCGTGGGATCGAAGGCATTGCGCGTGGTGCCATAGACCGGGTTGTAGGTGTGGCCGCCCAGGCCGAACTCCGGTGAATTGCTGCGCGCCACGAACAGGCTGCCGCCGGCGCGCATGCGCTCGAAGATGACGGCGTCGGCCTGCGACACCTGCCCCGCGAAGAGCGGCGAGCCCTTGGTCGTCACCATGCCCGCCACGGGCATGATGTCCTTGGGCGCCTGCGGAAAGCCGTGCAGCGGGCCCAGGCTCTGGCCCTTCGCCAGGCGCTCGTCCAGTCCGCGCGCCTGGGCGCGCAACGCATCGCGGTCCACGGGTGCCACCAGGGCATTGACCACGGGGTTGATCCGGTCGATGTGCGCGCAGTACGCCTCAAGCACCTCCACGCACGACAGTTCGCGCGCATGGATGGCCCGTGACAGCTGTGTCGCCGTCCACTCGACGATCGCGTTCGCGCGGGCCGATGGGGTGAATGAATCCATGAAACTCCTCATGCTGGGCAGCCAAATGCCAGGGCAGGATACGCAGCCCCTCGTTTTCCGACAATCGACGTTTTCTTGATGCCGCCTTGCGTTTTACGCAAGGCATGAAAGGTCTGACATGCTTGCCCACCGCCTGCAGGACACCGCGCTGCGCTACTTCCTTGAGGTCGTGCGCGCGGGCTCGGTCAGCGAGGCCGCCGTGCGGCTCAGCGTCACGCCGTCGGCCGTGAGCCGCCAGGTGGCGGGCCTGGAGGAACAGCTGGGCATTCCGCTGTTCGAGCGCCGCCCGCGCGGCATGGTGCCCAGCCCCGCGGGCGAGCTGCTGGCGGCCCACGCCCGGCGCGGCGCCCTGGAGGCCGACCGCGTGGTGTCGGACATCCAGGCGCTGCAGGGGCTGCGGCGCGGGCTCATCCGCGTGTGCGCCTCGGGGGGCTTCGCGATCGAGTTCCTGCCGCGCGCGATGGCGCTGTTTCGCGCGCAGCACCCCGGCATGCAGTTCCACCTGCAGGCGGCCACGCCGGCCGCCGTGACCCAGGCCGTGCTGGACGGCGACGCCGACATCGGCCTGACCTACAGCCGCGCGGCCGAGCGCGACATCGATGTGCAGCACCACCAAGTCTCGCCCGTGATCGCCATCATGCGGCCCGACCATCCGCTGGCCTGCCACGCCAGCGTGACGCTCGCGCAGATGCACCCCTACCCCATCGCCCTGCCCGATGACGACAACACCGCGCGCCAACTGTTCGACATCGCCTGCAGCCACCGCCGCCTGGTGTTCGAGCCGGCGCTGGTCACCGGCCAGTTCGAGGCGCTCACGCATTTCGTGCTGCATGGCGGCGGGCTGTCGCTTGGCGGCGAGGTCACCGTGCGCGAGCGCGTGCGCCGCGGCGAGCTGCACGCCGCGCTGATCCGCGAGCGCGCCCTGAGCCACCGGGCCATCGAGCTGCAGACGCTGGCCGGCCGCACCCTGCCCGAGGGCGTGCGCGCCTTCCTCTACCATCTGCGCGCGCTGCTGCCCGCAGCGGAACCGACGACAACGCACAACGCCCCATGACCCGCATGAAAACCACGGACATCGAGCCCTTCTTCGCCACCCTGAAGGCCGCCAACCCCATGCCCAACACCGAGCTGGAATACACCACGGTGTTCGAACTGCTCGCCGCCGTACTGCTGTCGGCCCAGGCCACGGACGTGGGCGTGAACAAGGCCACGCGCCGCCTGTTTCCCGTGGCGGGCACGCCCCAGGCCATCATCGACCTGGGACTGGAAGGCCTGGAGGACTACATCAAGACCATCGGCCTGTACCGCACCAAGGCCAGGAACCTGATGGAGACCTGCCGCATCCTGGTGCAGCAGCACGGCGGCCAGGTGCCGCGCACGCGCGAGGCGCTGGAGGCGCTGCCCGGCGTGGGCCGCAAGACGGCCAACGTGGTGCTCAACGTGGCCTTCGGCCAGCCCACCATGGCGGTGGACACGCATATCTTCCGCGTGAGCAACCGCACCGGCCTGGCACCCGGCAAGAACCCGCTGGCGGTGGAGATGCAGCTGCTCAAGCGCGTGCCGCCGGCGTACGCGGTGGACTCGCACCACTGGCTGATCCTGCTGGGCCGCTACGTCTGCCAGGCGCGCAAGCCGCGCTGCTGGGAATGCGTGGTGGCGCCGTACTGTGGCTACACGCCCAAGACGCCGGCGCCGTGATGGCGCTCGGGAGTTGAAAGCCAAACAGGCCTGCAGCGCTTATCCATCAAGCGCAATAAGCTCCTATTTATATAGCAAAATCAGTCACTGGGGCCGGCCACGCCGGCCGAGGCAAAGCTGGCCATCTCGCGCAGCACGCGGCAGGCGGATTCCAGCAGCGGCCAGGCCAGCGCGGCACCCGAGCCCTCGCCCAGGCGCAGCTGGAGCTGCAGCAGCGGCTCGGCCTGCAGCGCCTGCAGCATGTGCACGTGGCCGCGCTCATCCGAGCGGTGGGCGAACACGCAGCGCTGCAGCACATGCGGCCGCAGGCGGGCGGCCACCAGCACGGCGGCGCTGGTGATGAAGCCGTCGACCACGACCACGCGGCGCTCGCTGGCGGCCTGCAGCACGGCGCCGGTGAGCGTGGCCACCTCGAAGCCGCCCAGCGCCGCCAGCGCGGCCAGCGGTTCGGTGGCGCCGGCGTTGGCCGCCAGCGCCTGCTCCAGCACGGCCCGCTTACGCGCGACGCCCGCGGCGTCCAGCCCCGTGCCGGGGCCCACGCATTCGGCCAGCGGCACGCCGGCCAGGCGCGCCAGCAGCAGCGAGGCGACGGAGGTGTTGCCAATACCCATCTCGCCCAGCAGCAGCGCATTGCCCGGCATGGCGCGCACGATGTCCATGCCATGGGCCAGTGCCTGTGCGCATTGCGCCTGCGTCATGGCCGGGCCGATGCTCGCGTCCTGCGTGCCGGCGGCGACGCGGCAGCTCACAAGGCGCGGCATGCCGGGCTGCGTTGCACGCGCCGTGATTTCGCGCGCCACGCCGCAGTCGGCCACGGTGAGCTGCAGCCCGTGCTGGCGCGCCAGCACGCTCACGGCGGCGCCGCCGGCGAGGAAGTTTTCCACCATCTGCCAGGTCACGTCGCTCGGATAGGCCGACACGCCACGCGCGGCCAGGCCATGGTCGGCCGCGCACACCAGCATCTGCGGTGCCTGCAGCGCGGGCGCCTCGCTGCCCAGGATCTGGCCCAGGCGCAGCATCAGCGCCTCCAGCCGGCCCAGGGCGCCCAGGGGCTTGGTCTTGTGGTCGATCAGGTGCTGCAGGCGCGCCGTGAGGGTGGCGTCGGTCAGGTCGCAAACGGGGGGCAGAAAGGCATTCATGTCGTGTTCAACGGTGAGCAAAAAGGCTGGGGACGGCCCGTGCGTACGGGCAAGGGCCGGGGCCCGGTTTAGGCCTGGGGATGACGGATGTGCTGCGCCGCCGCCTGGTCGCGCTGCAAATGGGCGATGAGCGGCTGCTGGTCGTCGCGCTGGCCCCATTGCTCGAAGAACACCAGGTCTTCCATGGGCAGGCGCGGCAGCCAGCCGGCGGTCTCCAGCTCGGGCTTGGCGTGAAAGTGGCTGACATGGCCCACGCACAGGTAGGCAACGGGGATGATGTCCTGGGGGATGCCCAGCGCCTCCTGCAGGTCGGCCTGGTGGAAGATGCTGACCCAGCCCACGCCCAGCCCCTCGGCGCGCGCGGCCAGCCACAGGTTCTGCACGGCGCAGACGCTGCTGTACAGGTCCATGGTCTTCATGTGCGTGCGCCCCAGCACCACGGAGCCGGTGCGCGCGCGGTCGCAGGTGATGCAGATGCCAAGGGGCGCCTCGACGATGCCTTCGAGCTTGAGGCGCTGGTACGTCGCGCGCCTGTCGCCGTCGAACATGTCGGCCGCCTCGGCGTGCGCCTTGGCAAAGGCGGCGTGCACCCGGCGCTTGGTCTCGGGCGCGCGCACCACCAGGAAGTTCCAGGGCTGCATGAAACCCACCGAGGGCGCGTAGTGCGCGGCGGTGAGAATGCGGCTGAGCGCCTCATCGGGCACCGGCCTGGGCAGGAACTGCCCGCGCACGTCACGGCGCGAAAAAATGGTCTGGTAGATGGCGTCGCGGGCCTCTTGCGTGAAGGCGTGAACGCTCTGCGTGGCTGGCGCCGGCGCGCTGGTATTCATGGCAGTCCCCTGTGCGTGAATCAACGACGCACTGCCCGGCCTTGCAGCACGATATGAATGCTCAGGCCGGTCTTCTGGCTTGGATTCACCTGACCCGCCGCGCCTTCCCGGCCTTGGCGGCCAGTGGCATCGTGCGGGGGTCATCGTCCTTACAGCGTTGGGCACGCAGCGGATTCGCACCGCCTTCCCGATTCTCCCGTTGCCTCAGCGGCAGCGGGCACCTGAGGGCGGCGATGATAGCAGCGCGCCCTCTACGCGCGGGCGATCAGCGCTTGCAGCACGCCCGGCTCCGTATGCCGGGCCAGGCAGTCGGCCAGGGCATCAAACACCTCATCCAGCGTGGGGGCTTGCGCGCCAAACAGCGCGCGCACCACGGCGGGGTCCTCAAACATCCCATGCAGGTACAGGCCCAGCACATGGCCCGCCGAGTTCTGCCAGGCCAGGCCGGGCACCACCTCGCGCGCCACATCGCCCTGGGCGGCCATGGCCGGGTGCTGCGCGGTCTGGCCGTGGTGGATTTCATAGCCCTGCACTTCCCCCCCTGCCAGCGCCTGCCACGCACCCTGCACCGCGCCGAAACGCGTGCGCGTGGGCCGCACGGTCTTGGCGGCCTCGAAGCTGGTCACCAGCGGCAGCAGGCCCAGGCCGGGCGCATTGCCATCCACGCCCACGGTGTCGATCAGCGCCTCGCCCAGCATCTGCAGGCCGCCGCAGATGCCCAGCACGCGCCCGCCGCGCGCGGCGTGGCGGGCGACCGCCGCATCCAGCCCCTGGGCACGCAGCCAGGCCAGGTCCGCCGCCGTGGCCTTGGAGCCGGGCAGGATGATCCAGTCGGCGCCGTCCACCTCGGCCGGGCAGCGCGCCCAGGTGAGCTGCACCCCCGGGACGTTCTTCAGCGGCTGGAACTCGTCCAGGTTGCTGATGCGCGGATAGGCGACGACGGCGATGCGCGTGTGAATGGCGCCCTGGCCGGTGCTGCGGGCGTCGAACACGCCGTCTTCCTCGGGCAGGCCGTGGTGCCACTGCATGGGGATGGTGGCGACCACGGGCACGCCGGTCTTGTCCTGCAGCATCTGCGGCGCGGGGGCCAGCAGCGCCGCGTCGCCACGGAACTTGTTGAGCACGAAGCCGTGGATGAGCGCGCGCTCGTCCTCGGGCAGCAGCGCCCAAGTGCCGTACAGGTGGGCGAAGGCGCCGCCGCGGTCGATGTCGGTCACCAGCAGGCAGCGCGCCTGCGCATGCCGCGCCACGCGCATGTTGACCACGTCGCTGGCCATGAGGTTGATCTCGGCGGGCGAGCCCGCGCCCTCGATGACCACCACGTCGTTCTCGGCACACAGCGCGTCGAGCGCGGCCGCGATCTGCGGCCACACGCGCTGGCTGCGCCCGCGCCAGGGCAGCTGCGAGAGTTCGTCGCTCACCTGCCCCAGCAGCACCACCTGGCTCTTGGTGTCGGCCTCGGGCTTGAGCAGTAGCGGGTTCATGCGCACGTCGGGCACGGCGCGCGCGGCCAGGGCCTGGAAGTACTGCGCGCTGCCGATCTCGCCAAAGGCGTCGCCCTCGGCGGCCACCACGCGCGCGTTGTTGCTCATGTTTTGCGCCTTGAAGGGCGCCACCTTCAGGCCTTGGTTGGCGTAGTGGCGGCACAGTGCCGTGGCCAGCCAGCTCTTGCCGGCGCCGCTGCTGGTGCCCAGCACCATGATGCAGGAGGCGGTCATGGATCGTCCTTCTTGTCGTTGTTCAGGGTTGCGGCAGCCGCACCATGCGGTCGAGGATGCGCCGCAGGGCCTCCTGCGAGTCGGTGCACAGGCCCGTGTGCACGGGCGATGTCTGGATGATGCTGCTGCGCTTGGCCGTAAGCCAGTGAAAGCGCGCGCGCAAGGGCAACTGCGCGATCGGGCCGCCTTCGGGCACGCCCGCACAGATGGCGACGATGGCCTGCAAATGGCGGCGCACGGTCTGCACGTCGGCCCGCGGGTCCAGCGCCAGCAGGCGCGGCTCGTCCAGTTCCACGGCCGCCTGCAGGAAGCGCGTGCGCTGGCATGAAACGATCACGCCCGCGTTGATGAACTCTTCGCGCTCCACGCGCGGCACCACCCGCACGATGGCGTAGTCGTAGACCTCAGCCGCGGGCATCAATCGCTCCTTGCAGCCAGCGGCCGCGCTCGGCCAGGCGCGCCTCGAAATAGCGCACGTAGGCCGCGCGGTGCGCGGCGGGGTCGGCCAGCGCACCATCCGCATGGTCGGCGGCAGCCTGCTCCAGAAAGCTGTCGGGTACGGCGGCCACGCAGGCCTGCAGCGCCTGGCGCGTGAGCAGCGGCGCCAGTTCGGCGTCGACCCGCGGCAGGGCATCGGCCAGCGGCAGCAGCACATGCTCGGCAATGGGGGCGAAGGGCTTGGCCGCATCGGCCACCGTACCGTTCCAGGCATGGTGAAAGCTCAGGCTGGCGCCATGGTCGATGAGCCAGGGCATGCGGTGCCACATGAGCAGGTTGGTGTTGCGCGCGGTGCGGTCCACATTGCTCACCAGGGTGTCGAACCACACCAGGCGCGCGGCGAAGTCCGGTTCCACCACGTCCACGCAGGGGTCGAAGTTCACGGCGCCCGACAGGTAGTCCAGCGCCACGTTCAGCCCTCCGCTGGCGCGGATCAGCTCCTGTATCTCGGGGTCGGGCTCGGTGCGCGCGAGCTGGGGGTCGAGCCGCGCCAGCACGATCTCGGGCACGGGCAGGCCCAGCGCGCGGGCGATGCCGCCCGCGATGATCTCGGCCATGAGCGCACGCACGCCCTGGCCCGCGCCGCGGAACTTGAGCACATAGGTACCCTGGTCGTCGGCCTCGACCACGGCGGGCATGGAGCCGCCTTCACGCAGCGGCGTGACGTAGCGCTCCACCAGGATGGTGCGCAGGGCTGAAGGTTCGGAATGCATGCGGCACATGGTAGCGGCAGGGTCGCGGCCGGCCTCACGGCAGCGCCGCGCCCGGCCGGCATTCCTGCCACGCCTGCAGCAGCGCCTGCTGCGCCTCGGGCGCGAGCACGCCCAGCCGCACATGGCCGGGCAGCCCGAAGGACGCGCAGTCGCGCAGCTTGATGCCGCGCGCGCGCAGCGCCTGCAGCGCGCGCTGCAGGGCGGGCAGGTCGTCCGCCGCCAGCGGGCGGGCGGTGAAGAAGTTGGCCAGGCTGCCCGGCAGCACGGCCCAGCCCAGTTGCGCGCACAGCCGCAGCTGCGCGGCCTTCCAGCCGCGCAGCTGGTCGAGCGAGCGCGCCAACCAGTCCTGCGTGTCGGCCCGCACCCAGGCGCCAAGCAGCGCCACGCCGTCCGCCCCCAGGGGCCACGAGGGGGCCAGCGCCTGCACGGCCGCCACGCTGCCGTCCTGCACGGCCGCAGGCGGCGCAATGGCGTAGGCGGCGCGCACGCCGGTCAGGCCCAGGGCCTTGTTGGGCGTCAACATCTGCCACACATCGCCGGGCACGGCGTCGGCAGCAGCGGCAACGGCCGCATCCAGGCGCAGCGGGGCGTAGGCGCGGTCGATCACGCGCAGCGCGCCGGGCGCGGCGCCGGCCTGCGCCCAGCAGGCCAGCGCGGCATCGCGCGTGCCCAGCGGGCTGGCGGGCTCGCAGGCCCAGTGCAGCGCGGGCGCTGGCTGCGCAGCCGCCCCCGCACCGTTCTGCAACCCCCAGGTGCGCGCGGCCCTCAGGTAGTCGCCATAGCCATGCGCGGGCACGGTGGCGTGGCGCAGACCGCTGCGCGCGGCAAAGGCGCTGATGCGGTGGATGAACTCGCTGGCGCTGGCGGCGATCACGATGCGCTCGGCCGCCACGCCATGGAACGCCGCCAACTGCGTCCGCAGCGCCGTGTAGGCCGGGTCGGGGTAGTGGCGGCGGTCGGCCTGCTGCAGGGCCGCCAGCGCCTGGGGACTGGGGCCGCAGGCGTTGGCATTGGTGGAAAAGTCGTACCGCGGCACGCCCAGCGCATCCGGGCCGCCGTGCAGGGGAAATGGCTCAGGCATGGGTGCGCACTATAGCTATCAATACAATAGCTGCCAGCGCAACAGGGATAAGCGCCGCAATCGATTTGGATGCCAAATCCACGGCACACTGCGTGTCCGCGGCCTGGGCCGAGCGCCCCGGGGCATTCAGCGCATACGCGCCGGGCTTGGACAGCCGCACCCCCAGCGCCAGCGCCATGGCCGCCATGGGCCAGCCGCCGTTGGGCGATGGCGTGGTGCGGGCCTGCGCGCGCAGGGCGCCCCAGCGCACGGCGCCACGCGCCACGGCGTACAGCAGCAGCGCCGTCAGCCGCGCGGGCAGCCACGACAGCACGTCGTCCGCCCGCGCCGCCCACTTGCCAGCCCACTGCCAGTAGCGGCCGCCGCGCATGCCCGGGTAGCCCCACATGGCGTCGGCCGTGTTGGCAAAGCGGTACAGCGCCGCCCCCGGCAGGCCCAGCAGCACGAACCAGAACAGCGGCGCGACCACCGAATCGCTGAGGTTCTCGGCCAGGGATTCGATGGCGCTTTCGCGCACCGTGACGGCGTCGAGCCGCTGCACGTCGCGGCTCACCAGCCAGGACAGCCGCTCGCGCCCGGCCGCCAGCGATTCGGCCAGGGCGGCCTCCACGGCCAGCACCTCGGTGCGCAGCATGCGCCAGGCCAGCAGCGGCTTGAGCAGCAGCGCCAGTACGGCGGCGGCGGCCCAGCCCGGCAGGTACGCCAGGGCAGCCTGCTGCAGTGCGGCAGAAACTATCAAAACAATAGCTGCAAGCGCACACCACACAAGCGCTGCAAGCCAAAAAGCCCCTAAATCCCGCTCCGTTGCCTGCCCCGGCGCCACCCGCGCACCACCGGCCCCCAGCGCCCGCCCCATCCACACCACGGGGTGCAGGGGCACGGGCGGCTCGCCCCACCAGCGGTCGATGGCCAGCGCCAGCAGCAGGGCCGCGGCGGGCACGGCGTAGTCCAGAGTCCCAAAAACCATGGGGCGAGCCTACCGCGAATGCGGCCGCCCCATGCCGGAACGCCAGGCAGACGATCCATGTCACACCTGTTACCAATCCAATGCGCCAGATACAACATACATCGACCGCCCGTCCTGCCCCAGGCTCCGCTCGTCCACGCATGGGGTGGCAGCCAGGCACACCCTACCTAGCATGCCCGGCATGCAATCCCTGTGCGCTCCCTGTAACACACCAAGGCTCCCTGCCCGCGCCTCTCAATCCGCCCAACGCGGCTTCACGGCCATCGAGTTGATGGTGACAGTGGCCATCATGGCCGTGCTGGCCGCGCTGGCCGCGCCCAGCTTCACCCCGCTCATTGAGCGCTGGCGCGTGCGCCAGGCAGCGCAGGAGCTGGAATCCACCCTGTACTTCGCCCGATCGGAGGCCATCAAGCGCGGCGGCGGCGTGTCCATCCTCAAGTCCAGCGACATGGACGGCTGCACCAACGCGGGCAGCAACACCCTGTGGGGCTGCGGTTGGGAGGTTTTTGCCGACGCCAACGGCAATGGCACCAAGGATGCCGGCGAGACATCCCTTCAGCTCACCGCTCCCCCAAACCGGGTCGCGATCGAGCTGACCGGCAGCAATGGCTACCTCACCGTGGACCGCTGGGGCATGCTGGCGCACGGCGGCGGCGCCCCCACCGCCCTGGACTTCCTGCTCACGCCCCAGGGCAAGGACGCAAACGCTAATGGCGCGACCCGGCTGTGCACCGGCACCGGGGGGCGCATCGTGCAAGTGAAGGGGAGCGACTCATGCTCCTGACGCTCCACACCCGAGAGGAGAGACACCATGCGCACTGCCTCCCCACGTCCACCGCACTGGCCCAGCAACGGCTTCACGGTGATCGAGCTCATGGTGACAGTCGCGGTGCTGGCGGTGCTGGCCGCATTGGCCGGCCCCAGCTTCACGCCCCTCATCGAACGCTGGCGCGTCATGCAAACCACTGAGCAGCTCAAGCACACCCTGTACTACGCGCGTTCCGAGGCCGTCAAGCGCGGCGGTGGGGTGGTCATCCAGAAGCTGCCCAACAACACCAGCGGCTGTACCACGGCGAAGCAGGACCGCGAATGGCATTGCGGCTGGTTCGTCTGTGCCGACACCAACGACAACGGCCGCTGCACCACCAGCGAGCCCGTTCTTCAACGCTACGACACCCCTGCCAATGTGGAGGTTCTCCGCACGGGTGGAGCGGCCACCATCAAGCTCAACCGTTGGGGGCTGGTGAGCGGTCCCTGGCTCGGGTTCAGCCTGACTCCCATGAATAAGGACATGAACGATCCCGCCGCTCGCGGCGTCTGCATGAGCTCCGGCGGACGCATCCGAGTCATTCCCCCAGAGGCCATTCCATGCACCCCCTGAAACCCATGCAAGCAGCACAGCCCCCCTACCAGCGTGGCATCACCCTGATCGAATCGCTGGTGGCCATCGCCATCGCCGCCCTGGGCGTGCTGGGCGTACTGGGCATGCAGATGCGCACCCTGAGCGACACGCAGACCACCGTGCGCCGCGCCCAGGCCATTCGGCTGATCGAAGACCTGAGCGAGCGGCTGAAGGTGCACCCCAATGCCCTCAACGCCGTCAACCCCTTGGCCGGAGGCACGGCCAGCTACATCGGCGACACCTGGAATGCGGCGCTGAGTGCACCCGGCACCAACTGCGCCGCCGCCTCATGCAACCCAGACCAGCTTGCCGCCTACGACCTGTGGGCCTGGCGCACGCTGGTGCGCGACAGCCTGCCCGCAGGCGACGGTGTCGTCTTCCTCACCGAAGGCGAGGACGGGGCCACCGGCAACCAGCGCCAGTTGGGCGTCATGCTGCGCTGGCGCGAAAACGAGCGCGCCGACGCCAATACCGCCTTCAAGGACAACATTGACGCCACCAAGACCAAGAGCGGCAGCAGCTTCATCAGTGGCACCGGCAAGACCACCCTGGACAGCGGCTGCAGCGTGGGGGGCTTCACCTGCCACCTGCAATACATCCCCATCAGTGCCCGCTGCGCCCCCGACTTCTGGGGCGGCCAGACCTGGTACTTCTGTGCAGGTGCCTGACACACACCCAACACCCTCCGCAAGGTACACCGCATGACCCCATCCAAGCACCCCGCCGCACGCCGCCAGCGCGGCGTCACCCTCGTCGAACTAATGGTCGGCCTGGCCCTTGGCCTGCTGACCGTCGCCGTTGCCATGGGCGCACTCATGGTCTCACGCGGCGTCAGCGGCACCGTCAGCGACGCCAGCGAGATCCAGCAACAAGGCGCCTATGCCATGCGCGTCATCGGCCAACAGATGCGCCAGGCAGGCTCACTACGCCTCGACCTCTATCCGCCCGCTGCCCGCGCCGCCGCCGCCAGCGACGCCTTCGACCACCTGCTGCCCGTGGCGCTGGAGGCCCGCGCCGCAGCGGCATCCGGTGAAGCCACCGGCTGGGAGCCAGCCACCGACACCATCAGCGTCCGAAACGGCGGGCCCATCGTCGGCTATGCCAACTACACCGAGAATCTCACCACCGGCAACGGCTCCCAGGCCGTCAACTGCCTGGGCAGCTCGGCAGGCACCGCCACGCGCAGCAACTTCCGGCTGAGCGGTACCGAGCTGCAATGCGGCGATGGCACCAATGCCTTCCAGCCCATCGTGCGCAATGTCGCCGCCTTTGAGGTGCGCTACCTGCTGCAGGACAACAGCACCAATCCCGGCATCCCCCGGATCAGCTATGTGGCATCCGCCCCCACCGACCCTGCCAGCTGGCCCAAGGTACAGGCCATCGAGGTCTGCCTGGAACTGTTCGGCGACGAGCCCGTGGACCTGCCTGCTGACAGCGAATACACGGGCTGCACCGGCCAAGTCCAGTACAGCACCCTTACCGGCCAGCGCGCCCGGCGCATCCACCTGAGCTTTCGCAACGTATTCCAGTTGCGCGGCCAGGGTCTGGCCGGCACCGTGCTCTAACCATGGACGGAAACACCACCATGCCGCAATGCATGCCAACCACCCCATGCCACCCGCGCCATAGGCACCGCGAGCGCGGCGTCGCCCTGTTCGTCGTCCTGGTCTTCGTCATGCTCTCCATGCTGCTGGCGCTGTGGGCATCGCGCACCTCGCTGTTCAATGAGCTGGTCGTGGGCAACGACGCCGACCACCAGCGCGCCACCGAAGCCGCCCAGGCCCTGCTGCAAGACGCGGAGATGGATATACGCGGCGAACGCGCCGACGGCAGCAACTGCACCGGAACTGCCCCCGTCTGCCGCGGGGGCGGTACCACCAATTTCCCCGTGGAAGCCAAGGACGTCGCCAGACTGCTCGCCGATCTGGAGGGCATCAGCACCGGCCTTCGCTGCAGGGATGGGCTGTGCCTAAAGCGCACCGGCAACCAGGACTTCTGGAACGAGAGCGTCAGCCTGACCGCCATGCAAGACGCGGGCGTGCGCTACGGCACCTACACCGGCGCCCAAGTAGGTGACGCCAATGCACCCGCCAACCCCATCCTGCGCAACACCGATGCAGGTCAAGGCGGCTGGTATTGGATTGAAGTGCTGCCCTACACCCCCGACGCGGCCAACGCCAATGTCCTTGCCGGCTCTGCCGACTACCTGGCGCCCAACATCCAGCCCAACGTGATCTACCGCGTCACCGCCATGGCCCAAGGCCGCAAGGAGAACACGCGGGTTGTCCTGCAGCAAACCTATGTGCGGCACAGGCTCAAGGACTGATAGCTATTAAAGCAATAGCTAACAGAGATTTATACACAAGCCCTGTGGACCCCATTCAAATCAAATTCAATTAGGAGAACGTCATGCCCTCTCATGCCCCCTCCCGCACCCATTTCAGAAAAACACTGCTCGCTTCGCTGATCGGCACAGTGCTCGCACCTCACGGCGCAATGGCGCTGGACTTTGCCCAGGCACCGCCGGGCACGGTGGAGCCTTATGTCGCGCCGAACGTCATCCTGTCGCTAGACGATTCAGGCAGTATGGGTGGGGGCATGTTCGACAGCAAAACCGGCGCCTACTTGGGCACGCGTGCCCAAGTGCTTGCAAAAGCCCTCAAAGACACGTTCAATGACACCACACTGCTGCCAGACGGAAAAATCCGTTTAGCTTGGCAATCCATGCACGGCAATACCACCGTCAGTGGACTGACTTTCAGTAACCTGGGCACGGCTGCAGCGAGCGAAGCAAACAGCCACAACCTGATGCGTGTACTGGAAGGTAGTCACCGCACCAACTTCATCGCGTACGCGAACAACTACAAAGTTAGCGGCGGCACCCCCACCCATGACATGGTGCAGCGGGCAGACCAGTACATGCGCGCAGCCCTACACAAAAACGGCCCCTGGGCTGACAAACCAGGCACACAGTTGGCAGATGCCAAGAACGACAACAAGCCCCTGGGTTGCCGCCGCAACTACCACATCCTGCTGACCGACGGCGAATGGAATGGCTCCGAGCGAAAAACCGATCCCCGCAACTACGATGGCACGGCCGCAACCCTGCCTAACGGCAAAACCTATGGCATAGCCTCGGCGGAAAACCGCCTCTACCGCGACGGCGAAAACTACACCACTGTTGCCGACTGGGCCTTCAAGAGCTGGGCCGACAGACTGCAGAGCGCGAGCGACCTCAAAGGCAAGGTATCGCCCCTGCCCGAATATGACAACGCGCCAGCGACCGAAACCATCAAGAACCGCAGTACCGGCACGACGGCGACGCTGCAAAAATTCTGGAACCCGAAATACAACCCGGCCGACTGGGCGCACATGGTCACCTTCACCATCGGGTTCAGCGCCGACGCACTTCCCAAGAAGAACTACAACTCAACAGGCTCAGATATGGGTGCAATCACAGCACCAACGTCCTTGCTGCCGTATGGAGACGACGGCAACCTGGCCGACTACGCCAACGGCACCTACGTCTGGCGCGCCTATGGCAAAGACAGAGGCCACGACATGTGGCACGCCGCGCTCAACGGCCGAGGCCAGTTCTACGCTGTGGAGAAGGGCGAAGATCTGAAAAGGGCATTCCAGCAGATCGTTCGCACCATCAACACCGAAACCGAACCCGACCGGGGCTCCACCGCCACCAGCGGTAGCAATGCATCGCAAAACGACGTGGGCATCTTCACGGCCAGCTACATGCCCAAGGAAGGCTGGCGGGGCGCAGTGTCGTCCGAGACTTTCAAGAGCGAGGACGGCACCACTGTGCCCGCCTGGGATGGCAAGACCACAGCCGACAAGCTGGATGCCACGGGCTTCGACGTATCCACCCGTCTGATCCTGACCTGGAACGACACCATCCCCACCGGAAGCACAACGGAAGTGGGCGGTGCAACTTTCAAATGGCTCAGCAGCAGCCTGAGCCCCGCACAGCGCTCCCTCTTGACCCAGGTGGGCTCGCCTGACGGCGGCCCCTCTGGCACCAATGGTGCCGATGGCGACAAGCGCGTAAGGTTCCTGCGCGGTGAGCGCGGCCTGGAGTGCCCCACCCCAACGCCCGCCGGGGGGTGCACCGATAGCGCGCCCTTCCGCCACCGCTGGAGCCGCCAGGGCAGCATCGTCAACTCCGAGGTGTGGTATCTGGGCGCGCCCGTGAGCAACTATGCGCTGGCAGGCTACCAGGCCTTCACCCGCGACTGGAGCAAGCGCGAGCCTATGCTCTATGTGGGCGGCAATGACGGCATGCTGCACGGTTTTACAGCCAAGGATGGCACGGAGCGCATCGCCTACGTGCCCCGCGGCGTGATGCGCGACCTGCCCAAGCTCACCAATCCTACCTTCAACAACAACCACCAGTACTTCGTCGACGGCTCGCCCATGACGGGCGACGTGTTTGACAGCGCATGGAAGACCCTGCTAGTGGGCACGCTGGGCGCGGGCGGCCGGGGCTACTTCGTGCTCGATGTGACCAACCCCGGCAAGACGGACGGCACGGGCACGGGCTCCTTCGTCGAAGGCAATGCCAGCAGCCTGGTGGTAATGGATAAGACGCATCCGGCCAGCACCTCCTCCGCAGGCAACGACGACGTGGACGACCTTGGCCACATCTTCGCCAAGCCGGTGATGGACGACACCAACCCCCAGCGCACCACGCAGATCGTGCGCCTGAACAACAACCGCTGGGCTGCCGTCATGGGCAATGGCTACAACAGCGCCAACGGGCGGCCCGTGCTGCTGATCCAGTATCTGGATGGCGCCAAGGAACTGCTGCGCATTCCCGCGCTAGCGACGGACACGGACAACGGCCTGTCCGCCCCACGCTTGGTGGACATCAACGGCGATGGCCGGCCAGACGTGGTGTATGCGGGCGACTTGAAGGGTAACCTGTGGAAGTTCCTCATCACCTCCAACGTCTCGGGCGAATGGGGCGTAGCCACCTGGGAGGGCGTGGGCGCCGCACCGCTGTTCACAGCCAACCGCGGCACGGGGCATTCGGGCAACACGGGGCATTCGACAAGACAGTCCATCACCGCCGCACCCTCGGTGCGGGTGAACGACCGCTCCAAAAAAGTGACCGACGCGGGGGGTGAAGAAAAGATCTTGCCCGTGGGCGGCATCATGGTGGCCTTCGGCACCGGCCGCAACGTGACCAAGCTGGACCAAGCAGAGCTGCAGCAGCAAACGCTGTACTCCGTGCTGGACAACACGCGCTACCGGCGTGTGGGCGCGGATCTGGACCGCGTGGAGGTCTGTACCTCCGACGCCGGGGACTGCGCCAAGCTGGTAAAGAGCACCGCCGACCTGCCCCATGCCGTAGCGCAAAGCGCTCTGGTGGAAAGCACGATTCCCAACAGCGCAAACCACACGCGTGACGGCAAGCAGTTCTGGACGGTAGATGCCACCACCCTGGACTGGGCGACCAAGAAGGGCTGGTACATGGACTTCCCCCTCACCCGCGAGCGCCTGCTCAAGCCCATGCCGTTCTACGACGGTAGCAACCTGCTGGTGGTGCCCTCCCAGATCCCTGCCAAGGGCTCGCGCCTGGACCCAGCCGTGGAAAGCTGCGAAGGTGGCGCGGTCGACAAGGAAAGCCAGTACGTCACGTTCATTAACATCATGGACGGCAGGGCGCCCCGCGTGCCGATCATCGACGGGCCTGCCGGTCTGGCACGCTTCAACGTTCCGCCGGGCGCCCTGACGATGGTGGTGCGCGAGTCCAGCGTTCACGTGCGCGGCCGGCAACCCAAGCCGGGCGGCTCGGGCTCGGACCTCATCGAGGAGAAGATGCGCCGCATGCCGGAAATGTCCATGCGCCCGAACTGGCGCCAACTGCGGTAACTTCCGCTCTCACTTTTGATAGCTGCGCACGCTTATCTGGGGACGTTTCACAGTACTTTTTATTGTGGAATGTTTTCAGGAAAGCGTAGCCAGCTATGGTTTTTGAACGGGTTTGATGATGAAACACCAGCACCAAGGCTTCACCCTGATCGAGCTGATGATCGTGGTGGCGATCGTCGGCATTCTCTCGGCCATCGCCTACCCCAGCTACGCCGAATATGTCCGCCGCGGGCACCGCGCCGATGCACGTGCCGGCCTGCTGCAGACGCAGCAGTGGCTGGAGCGCGCGGCGACGGCGCAAGGCGTGTACCCCACGACGCTGCCCGCAACGCTCACCTGGTCCGGCGACAGCACCAAGCGCTACACCATCGGCTTCCAGGCAGGCAACACCAACGCGGCCTTCACGCTTACCGCGACCCCAAAAGGTGCGCAGGTTGGCGACAAATGCGGCACCTACACGCTGAGCCACACGGGACTGCGCGGCGCCAACGGCAAGACGTCTGGCCAAGCGGGCTACGACCCCGACTGCTGGGGCAAGTAAGCCGGTGAACACATGGCGCGCTACCATCGCAGCGCCATGACAGACGCCTCTTCCTTCATCACCCAAGCGCTTGGGCTCGCCGCCCAGGCGCTTTGTCTTTCCAACCCCAACCCGCGCGTGGGCTGCGTCATCGCCGGTGGCGATGGCGCCGTGCTGGGCCAGGGCTTCACCCAGCAGGCGGGCGGCCCGCATGCCGAGGTGATGGCGCTGCGCGATGCGCAGGCCCGCGGCCACGACGTGCGCGGCGCAACGGCCTACGTGACGCTGGAGCCCTGCGCGCACCAGGGCCGCACCGGCCCGTGCTGCGACGCACTGATCCAGGCCGGCATAGGGAAGGTGGTGGCGTCCCTGGCCGACCCCAATCCGATGGTGGCGGGCCAAGGCTTTGCGCGATTGCGGGCGGCGGGGGTGACGGTCGAGGTGGGCCCGGGCGCTGCGCAGTCGCGCGAACTCAACATCGGCTTCTTCAGCCGCATGGTGCGCGGCACGCCCTGGGTGCGCATGAAAGCCGCGGCCTCGCTCGATGGCGTGACTGCGCTGGCCAACGGCGCCAGCCAGTGGATCACCTCGCCCGCTGCCCGGGCGGACGGGCATGCCTGGCGCGCGCGCGCCTGCGCGGTGCTGACCGGCATCGGCACGGTGCTGGAAGACGACCCGCGCCTGGACGTGCGCGAGGCACCCACCCCGCGCCAACCGCACCTGGTGATTGTGGACAGCCGGTTGCAGACGCCGCCCGGCGCGCGGCTCTTCGACGTGCCCGGCCGGCGCGTGTTTCTGTACGCCGCCCACGCAGACGCGCACAGGGCCGAGGCCCTGCAGGCGCGCGGCGCCACCGTCATCGTGCTGCCCAACGCCCATGGCAAGGTGGACCTGCCCGCAATGCTGCGCGACCTGGACACGCGCGGCGTGAACGAGCTGCACCTGGAGGCCGGGCACAAGCTCAACGGTTCCTTCCTGCGCGAAGGGCTCGTCGATGAGCTGCTGCTCTACCTGGCCCCCCTCCTGCTGGGCAGCGGCGGCGCCGGGCTCGCCCACTGGGGGCCGCTGCAGGCGCTGGCGGATGGCGTGCGCATGGAGTTCCACTCCATGCAGCCGGTGGGGCCGGACGTTCGGCTGCTGGCCCGCGTGGCCGGGCGTGCCGATTTCTAGACTGCATACGGAGCTGCCGGCACCATGCCCGCCACCACACCGTACCGCCACCAACCGGTCCAGGCCCTGATCCGCTGGTGCGTACTGACAGGGCTGGCGCTTTTTGTGTGCTACGGCTGCTCCGGCCTGCCCAAGGCGGTGGACAGGCCCGTCTCCACGGCGCTGGACACTGCGCGCGAACCCACGGCGCTCACCGCACTGGTGGACGCGCGCCGCCGCACCGCGGGCGCCCGCCATCCCTCGGGCTTCATGCTGCTGAGCGGCCCGCAAGAGGCCTACGGCAGCCGCCTGGCCCTGGTGCAGGCGGCGCAAAAGACGCTGGACCTGCAGTACTACGCCATCCACGCCGACGCCAGCACCGAGCGCCTGCTGCACAGCGTGGTGGCCGCCGCGCGGCGGGGGGTGCGCGTGCGCATTCTGCTGGACGACTTTCACAGCACCGGGCGCCATGCGCTGGTGATGCGCATGGCGTTCGAGCCGCATATCGAGATGCGCATGTTCAACCCGGTGGCAGGCGCCCGCGCCTCCGCCCTGGGGCGCCTGTGGGGCGCGATCACGGACTTCTCGCGCGTGCAGCAGCGCATGCACAACAAGCTCTTCCTGGCCGACAACGTGATGGGCGTGACAGGCGGGCGCAACCTGGGCGATGCGTACTTCGGCAAGTCGGAGGCAGAAAACTTCGTCGATCTCGACGTGCTGGCCGCCGGGCCCATCGTGGCCGACATGTCGCGCAGCTTCGACAGTTACTGGAACAACCCCCGCGCCTACCCGGTGCAGTCGCTCATCACGCCGCAGGAGCTGGAGCGCCTGCGCTCGCAGGTGCTGCAGGACAGCCACGGTCCTGCCGAAGAGCAAGCCCCCGCACCATTGGCCGCACCACAGGCCCCGCCGGCGCAGGCCGCACATGTCTGGGACACGCAGCCCATGGACCTGCACACCGCCGAATTCACCTGGGCACCGGCCGCGATGCTGGCGGACAAGCCCACCAAGATCGCGCTCGACGGCGAAGAGCCCGGAACGCCCGCCACCCTGCGCACGCGGGGCGCCGCTGCCCGCGACACGCTGCCGCCGTCCACCGCATCGGCGGACACGGTGGTCGACGGACTGCTCGGCCTCATGGGCCGCACGCGGCGCGAGCTGCTCATCATCTCCCCCTACTTCGTGCCCGGCGACGACATGAAGCGCGCCTTCGCCCAGGCGCGGTCACGCGGCGTGCGTGTGCGGGTGCTGACCAACTCGCTCGCCTCCAACGACGCACCCATCGCCCATGTCGGCTATGCGCGCCACCGCGACGATCTGCTGGCCATGGGCGTGGAGCTGTACGAGCTGCGCAGCGAGCAGGCCGGCCTGCGCTCGGCCTTCGGCAGCTCCGGCAGCACCACGGGTGCGTCGCGCTCCATGCTGCACTCCAAGGTCATGGTGGTGGACGGCCGGCTGGTGGTGGTGGGCTCGATGAACCTGGACCTGCGCTCGCAGTTGCACAACACCGAGATCGCCCTGCTGATCCGCAGCCGCGGCCTGGCCACCGAGGCGGCCGGGCAAATCGACGCCGCCATGCGCGAAAGCGCCTGGCGCCTGGCGCGCCAGGACGACGGCCGCCTGGTGTGGCACGCCCCGGAGGGCAGCGGCCTGCCGGACGCCCATACCGATCCCGACAGCGGCCTGGGCCTGCGCCTGCTGCTCAGGCTGCTGGGCCCGCTGGCGCCCGATCACCTGCTGTAGCCGGCGCTGCCGCGGCGTCGCCCTCGGTGCGCGTCACCCAGGCGGTGATGGCCTGCTGGTCGGTCATTACGCGCACCTGGTCGAAGGCCTGCTGCGCCTCTGGATAGCGCCGGCGCAGCAGGTTCAGCCACTGCTTGAGCCGGCCGGCGCGCTGGCGCGGCTCCAGGTCTTCGCACACCAGGCGCCAGAAGCGGGCGATCTGCGGCAGCAGCGCCTCCCAGGACAGCTCAGCCTCCGCACGCCCCTGGTCGCGCGCGCGAATCGCCAGCGCCAGGCCCGGGTCGGCCACCATGCCGCGGCCCAGCATTAGCGCGTCGCAGCCCGACAGGCTGCGGCAGCGCAGCGCGTCGGCCACGGTCCAGATCTCGCCATTGGCCACCACGGGAACGGCCACCGCCGCGCGGATCGCGGGAATCTGCTCCCAGTATGCGGGCGGGCGGTAGCCATCGGCCTTGGTGCGCGCATGCACCACCAGCTCGCAGGCCCCGCCCTGCGCCATGGCCTGCGCGCATTCGCGGGCCAGGCCAGCATCGTCGTAGCCCAGGCGCATCTTGGCCGACACGGGCAGGTGCGCGGGCACGGCGCGGCGCACGGCCGCCACCACGGCGGCGATGCGCTCGGGCTCGCGCAACAGGGCCGCGCCGCCGCCATGGCGGTTGACGGTCTTGGCCGGACAGCCGAAGTTCAGGTCAATGCCCTCGGGCCCCAGCGCGGCCAGGCGGGCGGCGTTCTCGGCCATGCTCACGGGGTCCGAGCCCAGCAGCTGCGCCCGCACGGGCACGCCGGCCAGCGTGCGCCCGCCGTTGCGCAGTTCGGGGATGTAGCCCAGAAACACCTTGTCGGGCAGCAGGCTGCCCGTGACCCGGATGAATTCGGACACGCAGCGGTCCACGCCGCCCACGCGGGTCAGCACGTCGCGCAGCACGAAGTCGAGCAGCCCCTCCATCGGGGCGAGCAGCAGCGGTGCGGGTATACCCATGGAAGGCTTTTGAATCAAATCAGCCCCTAACACTTACCAGATAAGCGCAAGCAGCTATCAAAACAGGAGTTTTGCATGGACCGCGGCGGCACGCGCCTAGGGTTGCCGCGCGCCGCCGGCCAGGCCCAGGCGCCACAGCGAGGTGACCTCGGCCGCGCGCGCGGCGGCCAGCGCATCGCCACCGGCGGTGGCCTTGCCGTGGCGCGGCCGGATGTCGTGGCGGCCGCGCACCTCCAGCCCCGCCGCCGCCACCCAGCCCAGCAGGTCGTCCCGGCTGCGCAGGCGCAGATGCTCGGCCAGGTCCGAGAGGATGAGCCAGCCCTCGCCCCGCGGCTCCAGGTGCGCCGCCAGGCCCGCCAGAAAGCCGCGCAGCATGCGGCTGTCCTCGTCGTACACCGCGCGCTCGATGGGCGCGCCGGCCTTGGCCGGCAACCAGGGCGGGTTGCAGACGATGAGCGGGGCCCGCCCGAACGTGCTCGCGGGCGGGAACAGGTCGGCCTGCAGCAGCTCCACGCGATCCGCCAGGCCCAGGCGCGCCAGGTTGTCGCCCGCGCAGGCCAGGGCACGCGGGTCCAGCTCGGTCGCCACCACGCGGGCCACGCCGCGCCGCGCCAGCACGGCGGCCAGCACGCCGGTACCTGCGCCGATCTCGAAGGCCAGCGCTTCCGCACCCGGCGGCAGCGGCGCCTGGGCGACCAGGTCCACGTATTCGCCGCGCACGGGCGAAAACACGCCGTAGTGCGGATGGATTTGCGCCTCCAGCGCGGGCACATACACGCCCTTCTTGCGCCACTCGTGCGCGCCCACGGCGCCCAGCAGCTCGCGCAGCGAGACGATGCAGGAGGTTTCGGGCGCGGCGCCCCAGGCCTCGGTGCAGGCGACGCGCCAGTCGGGCGCGCGGCGCAGGGCCATGCCCCAGCCGGGCTGCAACTCGATCAACAGCAGCCCCAGCAGGCGGGCGCGCTGCGCCTGCGCCTGGCGGTGCAAGTGGAAGGCATGCGGGAAATCCGCGGCGGGCTGTGCACCGCGCTTGCCGCCCTTGCGGGGGCGGTCGATGCGGCGCTTGAGCGCATCCAGCAGGTGGCGTGCGTTCTGAAAATCGCCACGCCACAGCAGGCCCGTGCCTTCGCACATCAGCCGGTAGGCGGCATCGGCCGCCAGCGTGTCGTCGGCCAACACCACGCGGCGCGGCGGGCTGGCGCCGCTTTCGGAGCGCCACGGCGCACAGCGGTCCTCGCCGTGTTCGCTCCAACGAATCATGGGAAGACTCAGTTCAGGGGGCGCTTGAGGCGCACTTCCTCGATCTTCACGCCACCGATCACGGCCGTCTTGGCGGTCGTCATCTCGCGCTTGAAGCCGGCGAGTTCGTGAAAGCGCAGGGCACGCTCATTGCGCAGCGGCACCCAGGCCGTCACGGTGGTGCAGCCCTCTTCGTGCAGGCCGTCGCGGGCAGCGTCCCACAGGGCCACGCCCACGCCCTTGTCCCAATGCGAGGGGGCGGCGTAGATGGCCCAGATCTCGCCCGTGGTGGGGCGGCTCTTTTCATCACGCGAGCGGTCGAAGCCGACGAAGCCGACGATCTTGTCGCCGTCCACGGCCACCTGGACCTGGGGCTCGCAATATTCGATGGCCTCGCGCCAGTAGGCCTGGCGCTTCTCCATCGAGGACATGGACTTCAACTGATCGTCTGGTACCAGACCTCGGTAGGCTTCCATCGCGGCAGTGGAGTGAACCTGTGCAATGGCTTTGGCATCGCGAAGTGTGGCGGGGCGAACCTGGATACTGGACATGGGAAAACGGGAACGGGTGAAAAGCGAAAAACCCAGCATTCTCGCGCAAATGGATTTTTGCCTCTCGCGCTACAAAGTTTCCACCTTGCCAACCCCGCCATTTCACGCAAATGCGTCCATCTGTGGCATGCACGCGCGCCCGGCGTGGGCGCCGCGCTACATCAGGCGCCGCAGCAGCGCCATCACCTGGTCGAAGCGCGCACCGTAGGGCGGATACAGCAGATGGCCCATGGACCAGCGCGACTGCGCCAGCACCGGCTTCTGGTGGCAAAAGCGCAGGAAACCCGGCTCGCCATGGTAGGCGCCCCAGCCGCTGTCGCCCACGCCGCCGAAGGGCAGGTTGTCGTGCGCAATGTGCATCAGCGTGTCGTTCACCGACACGCCACCGCTCACCGTGCGACGCAGCACGTCGTCGCGCACGCTCTCGCTGCGGCCAAACCAGTACAAGGCCAGCGGCCGTGGATGCGCATTGATGTGGGCGATGGCGTCGTCCAGCCGCTCGTAGCCCAGCACGGGCAGCACGGGGCCGAAGATCTCCTCCTGCATGAGCAGCATGCCCTGCGTAGCGCCGAACACCAGCACCGGCGCCATCTGCCGCCCCACCCCGTCGCCGATGCCCTGCGGCGGCGGCGGGGGCGATCCCGGCACCGGCGCCATCACCTGCAGCTCGGCCCCCTGGGTCTGGGCCTGCTGCAGCATGGTGCGCAGGCGCGCGAGATGGCGCGAGCTGATGACGGAGGCATAGTCCGGGTTGCCCTCGAAGTACGGAAACAGCCTCGCCACCGCGGCGCGGAAGGCCTCCGCGAAGGCGGCCTCGCTACCGCGCGGCAGCAGCACGTAGTCAGGGGCGATACAGGTCTGGCCCGCGTTGAGCAGCTTGCCGTGGGCGATCTTGAGCGCGGCATCCTGCAGGTCGCAGTCCGTGTCGATGATGCAGGGCGACTTGCCGCCCAGCTCCAGCGTGGTGGGCGTGAGGTTGGCCGCCGCCGCCTGCGCCACCTTGCGCCCCACGGCCGTGGAGCCGGTGAATACCAGGTGGTCGAACGGCAGCGACGCCACCAGCGCCGCCACCGCCGCATCGCCCTGCACCACGCAAAACTCGTCCGGCGCAAAGAACTGCGCCACCAGGGCCGCCAGCTGCGCCGAGGTGTGGGGCGTGAGTTCGCTGGGCTTGAGCATCACGCGGTTACCGGCCGCCAGCGCGCCGATGGCCGGCGCCAGCGCCAGCTGCACGGGATAGTTCCATGGCGAGATGACCCCCACCACGCCCAGCGGCTGGCGCTCGATCCAGCCGCGCGCGGGCTGCAGGAACAGGGGCGTGCGCACCTTTTGCGGCCGGCTCCAGCGGGCCAGATGGCGCAGGGTGTGCGTGAGCTGGGCCCGCAGCACGAACAGGTCCGCCACCTCGGTGAGGCGGGGCGAACGCATGCCGAAATCGGCCTGCACCGCCGCCGCCAGCGCAGGGCCATGCTCGTCGAGCAGCTTGCGCATGCGCAGCAGCCGCTCGCGGCGCACCATGAGCGGCGCATCGGGCTGCGCCCTGCTGGCCTGGCGTTGTATTTCGAAGAGATGGCGGATGTCGTCAGGCTTCATGGAGCGATCGAGAAAACGCCGCGCGGACGGCATGCGTCGCGCGGCAGTGCCTGGGGTGCAGGCGGCCAGGCGCGGGCCGGCACCGCCGGCCAGCGCCCGGGGAGGTCAACGAATCTCGCGCGGCACCACGTCCGTGACGTCATGCATCGCGGCGGCATCGCCGCGCCGGGGTTCGGCCGGCGCGGTCCAGCGCGCCGTGCTGCGGTACACCGTGCTCCAACCCGTGCGCGGGTCCATGCGCATGGTCCACGGCATGACCGGCTTGCCGGTGAGCCGCGCCCACAGCGCGCGCACGCCCCATACCAGCGCCAGCACCGCTGCCGCAGCCAGCAGGCTCAGAAACAGGACCACGCCCATGGCAAAGACCACGAGGCGCAACGTCCAGCGGATGACACCAGCCACTACTTCATTCAAACCAGGCCCCTTTCAGGCGGGTGATGCACAGGCCCTGCGCACCCACCCGCAAAGATGGTAAGGCTCAGCCCGCCGCGCGGGCCTCGCCAAAGTGGAATACCCCCGGATCCTTCACCGGATCGACATCCACCGGAATCGCGCTCTTGGGAGGATAGCGGCCCTCCAGCAGCAGCTTGGACAAGGGGTTTTCGATGCGCTGCTGGATCGCCCGCTTGAGCGGCCGCGCGCCGAACACCGGGTCGAAGCCGACCTTGGCCAGCTCGCCCAACGCGGCCTCGGACACCTGCAGAGCAAGGTCCATTTTCGCCAGCCGCGCCTGCAGCACGCGCAACTGAATGCGCGCAATCGCTTCGATATGCTTCGCGTCCAGGCCGTGGAACACCACCGTCTCATCGATGCGGTTGAGGAACTCGGGGCGGAAATGGCCCTTGAGTTCGCCCCACACGGCTTCCTTGATGTCCTCCGCGTCCTGGCCCACCATGGCCTGTATCAGGTGCGAGCCGATGTTGCTGGTCATCACGATCACCGTGTTCTTGAAGTCCACGGTGCGGCCCTGGCCGTCGGTCAGCCGGCCATCGTCCAGCACCTGCAGCAGCACGTTGAACACGTCGGGGTGGGCCTTCTCCACCTCGTCCAGCAGCAGCACGGAGTACGGCTTGCGGCGCACGGCTTCCGTCAGGTAGCCGCCCTCTTCATAGCCCACATAGCCGGGAGGCGCGCCAATCAAGCGCGCAACGCTATGCTTTTCCATGAACTCGCTCATGTCGATGCGCACCAGGTGGTCTTCGCTGTCGAACAGGAAGCCCGCCAGCGCCTTGCACAGCTCGGTCTTGCCCACGCCCGTGGGGCCCAGGAACAGGAACGAGCCGGTGGGGCGATTGGGGTCCGACAGGCCCGAGCGCGAGCGGCGGATGGCATTGGCCACGGCGGAAATCGCCTCGTCCTGGCCCACCACGCGCTCGTGCAGTTTTTCCTCCATGTGCAGCAGCTTGTCCTTTTCGCCCTGCATCATCTTGGCCACGGGAATGCCCGTGGCGCGGCTCACCACCTCGGCAATCTCCTCGGCGCCGACCTGCGTGCGCAGCAGCCTGGGCGCGGCCTTCTCGCGCGCGTTCTCGCTGTCCTGCGCTTCCTTCAGCTGCTTTTCCAGCGCGGGCAGCTTGCCGTACTGCAACTCGGCCACCCGGTTGAAGTCGCCCTTGCGCTTCAGGTCATCGATCTGGGTGTGGATGGCGTCGATCTCCTTGCGGATCTGTTCGCTGCCCTGGGCGCTGGCCTTCTCGGCCTTCCAGACCTCTTCGAGATCGGCGTACTCGCGCTCCACGTTGGACAACTCTTCCTCGATGAGCTGCAGGCGCTTTTGCGAGGCCTCGTCGGTCTCCTTCTTCATGGCCTCGCGCTCGATCTTGAGCTGGATCATGCGGCGCTCGAGCTTGTCCATCGCCTCGGGCTTGGAGTCGATCTCGATCTTGATCTTGGCCGCGGCCTCGTCGATCAGGTCGATGGCCTTGTCGGGCAGGAAGCGGTCGGTGATGTAGCGGTGGGACAACTCGGCCGCGGCCACGATGGCCGGGTCGGTGATGTCCACACCGTGGTGCGCCTCGTAGCGCACCTGCAGGCCGCGCAGGATGGCGATGGTGTCTTCCACCGAGGGTTCGTCCACCAGCACCTTCTGGAAGCGCCGCTCCAGCGCCGCGTCCTTCTCGATGTACTTGCGGTACTCGTCCAGCGTGGTCGCGCCGATGCAGTGCAGCTCGCCGCGCGCCAGCGCGGGCTTGAGCATGTTGCCTGCATCCATGGCGCCGTCGGCCTTGCCGGCGCCGACCATGGTGTGGATCTCGTCGATGAACAGAATGATGCGCCCTTCCTCGTGCGCCACCTCCTTCAGCACGGACTTCAGGCGCTCCTCGAAGTCGCCGCGGTACTTGGCGCCGGCCAGCAGGCCCGCCATGTCCAACACCAGCACGCGCTTGTTCTTGAGCGACTCGGGCACCTCGCCCTCGACGATGCGCTGGGCCAGGCCTTCGACGATGGCGGTCTTGCCCACGCCGGGCTCGCCGATCAGCACGGGGTTGTTCTTGCTGCGGCGCTGCAGCACCTGGATGGCGCGGCGGATCTCGTCGTCACGGCCGATCACCGGGTCGAGCTTGCCCAGGCGGGCGCGCTCGGTCAGGTCCAGCGTGTATTTCTTGAGCGCCTCGCGCTGGCCCTCGGCCTCGGCGCTGTCCACCTTCTGGCCGCCGCGCACGGCGTCGATGGCGGCCTCCAGGCTCTTGCGCGTGAGGCCGTTGTCCTTCGCGATCTGCGCGGCCTCGCCCTTGCTGTCGATCAAGGCGAGCAGGAACAGCTCGCTGGCGATGAACTGGTCGCCGCGCTTGATGGCCTCTTTCTCGGTGGCCTGCAGCACGCGGCCCAGCTCGGGACTGCCCTGCACCTGGTCCTGGCCCTGCACCTGGGGCAGGCGCTTGACGGCCGCCTCGGCCGCGGCCAGCAGGCCCGGTGCATTGGCGCCGGCGCGCTGCAGCAGCGCGCGCGGGCCCTCATCCTGGCGCAGCAGGGCGACCAGCATGTGAACGGGTTCGATATAGGCATTGTCGTGCCCGAGCGCCAGGGACTGGGCATCGGACAGCGCTTCCTGGAACTTTGTGGTGAACTTGTCGAAACGCATGTAAAACCTCCAACTCAACGCTAGCTAAGGATGGCGCGACGCTATTTCAAGCCACGGCGCGATAAAAGCCGCTGCGCTCAGCCTGCCGCCTGCGGCGGCGCCGCAATGCCCCAGCGCGCCAGCGCCGCATCGTCGCTCACGCGCGCATCCACCCAGCGCGCACCCTCGGGGGTCTGCTCCTTCTTCCAGAACGGCGCCTGGGTCTTGAGGTAGTCCATGAGGAACTCACAGGCCTGGAAGCTCTCGCCCCGGTGCGCCGAGGTCACGGCCACGAGGACGATCTGGTCCAGCGGCGCCAGCAGCCCCACGCGGTGGATCACGCGCACGCCGAACAGGTCGAAGCGCCGCAGCGCCTCGTCCACCATGGCCTCGATGGACCGCTCCGTCATGCCGGGGTAGTGCTCCAGCTCCATCGAGGCCACGCTGTCGCCGTCATTGCGGTCGCGCACCGTGCCCACGAAGCAGCACACGGCGCCTACGCGCCCGTCCCGGGCGCGCAGCGCCGCCAGCTCGGCGGAAACGTCGAAATCATGTGTCTGGATGGATACGCGTGGCATGGCTGGAATCGGCGGCATAAGGAGGAAAATGGCCCGGGGTGGATATTGCGCGCACAGGCGGCCACCACGCCAGCGGGTTTTGCTACATTGCCCGGCACTTTAACGCCCCCGCACCGCCATGGCCCTGCAGACCATCACCACCGCCGACTACACGCTCTACCCCTCGCCGCGCAACACGCACCGCGTGGTGTTCGAGTTCCAGGTCTTCGTGCCCCACCCCTATGCGCTGATCGACCTGCCCAGCTTCGGGCTGGCGGGCCGCTACAGCCTGTTTTCCGCCCACCGCCTGGGCGACGGCAAGGCGGGCCAACTCGCGACCTTCGAGCAGGAAAGCGACAAGCAGCGTTTCGAGCGCCTCTTCGTACCCGACTGAAGGATCCCGGCAGGGCCGGCGTTTGAGCCCGCTCAAGCCCCGGCGCCACGCCGGCGCCCCACCCGGCCGCCCTTGACCTGACGCAAAGACACCCGCGCCCCGCTGCGCTGCAATGGCGCCCAGAAAGTCCATACAAGGAGGAAAGCGTCATGCAACTGCTCAAGCAACTCTTCACCACCGAGGTCGGTCTGTTCAGCGCCGTCGGCATAGGCATCATGCTGTGCATGGCCGGCTTTTTCCTGTGGCTGTTCACGCGCAACGACGCGCCCCAGGCGGGCCAAAAGCAACAGCAGCGCTGAATCCGCACGCCCCTCGGCCAAGGCGCCGCTCCGGCAGGGGTGGCGCCTTGGCTTTTTTGCGCCATGGCCCGACCCATCGCGGCGCGGGATCGCAAGGCGGACAATACGGCGATGCACGACGACAACCAGATCCAGGTTCCGCCCTCCTTCATCGCGGTGTACGGCGACGCACGCCAGCGCCTGCGCGAGCCCGTGGCGGTGGTGCGGGCACGCTACGAGCTGTGCGAGGACCTGGCCTGCCATCTGGTCGAGCAGGCCCAAATGCTCTACCACCGCGATGCGCCGTCCGAAGAGGGCGTGCTGCTGGGCATCCATGCGGGCCTGGCGGCCGAGGGCTCCATCGTCAGCCCCGGCGAGGCGCGCTGGATCGTGCTGCGCCTGGCCGAGCTGCTGGAGTGGCGCGCCCCTCTGCTGCCCGAGCCCGGCGCCACCTAGCACGCGTGCGCAGCCGCGCTACACTGCGCGCCATGCCTGCAGACTTCACTGCCTTCACACGCCACGGTGGCCCCGTGCGCCTGTGCCTGCGCAAAGCCTGCAAACCCTGGCTCGTCTGACCGGAGCCGAGGTTCCGTCCAGATGAGCGACGGAACCGGCCCGGCAGCCTCTTGACCCTCTTCCCGTATTCCAGCAGGCGCCTGCCTCTCCGCCCCTCGGTCTGGCCGTGGGAGCGTTCGGTCGTCCATCGCTTGAATCACCCGAAGGGATTTTTTCCATGTTTCTGCCCTCCTCCCCCTCGCAGGCCCGCTTTGGCGGCCTGTGGCTGCCCCTGGTCACGCCGTTTCTGGACGATGGCCAGGCCACCGTGGACCATGAGGCGCTGCGCGCCCTGGTACAGCACACCAACGGCACGGGCATCTCCGGCTATGTGGCCTGCGGCTCCACCGGCGAGGCCGCCGCTCTGAGCGAAGCCGAGCACGATGCCGTGCTGGCCACCATTCTTGGCGCGGCCCGGGGCCTGCCCGTGGTCATGGGCGTGTCGGACTGCCACCTGGGGCGTGCGCTGGCGCGCGTGCAGGCCCTCAATACCCTGCCGCTGGCCGGCATCCTGGTGCCGGCCCCGCACTACATCCGGCCGTCGCAGGCCGGCCTGCTGCAATGGTTCACGGCGATTGCCGAGCGCAGCGCCCACCCCGTCATCGTCTACGACATTCCCTACCGCACGGGCGCCGTGCTGGAACTGGCCACGCTGCGCGCGCTGGCGGCCCATGCGCGCATCGTGGCGGTCAAGGACTGCGGTGGCGATGCCAGCAAGACGCAGGCCTTGATCGCCGATGGCCGGCTGCAGGTGCTGGCCGGCGAGGATGCGCAGATCTTCGCCACGCTGGCCCTGGGCGGAACGGGGGCGATCGCCGCCAGCGCCCATGCGCACACGACGCATTTCGTGGCCCTGGTGCAGAGCCTGCAACGCGGCGACCTGCCCACGGCCCGCACGCTGTGGCAGTCTCTGCAGCCCCATGTCACGGCCTGCTTTGCCGAACCCAATCCCGCGCCGATCAAGGCCTGGCTCGCACAGCAGGGATGGATGCGGCAGGCGCTGCGCGCGCCCATGCAGCCGGCATCCGACACCCTGGCGCGGCGGCTGGCGCAGATTCAGTTGCCGCCGCTGTCGTCCGCGGGCTGCGAGGCCGCGCGCAGGTCGGCATAGCGGTTCAGGATGCGCTGCACCTGCCCGTGGGTCCACTCGCCGCCCCGGGCCGCCGCGATGCCACGCGCATTGAGCTCGGCCGCCATGGCGCGGTGGGTCAGGCCGCGCGACTGCAGCTCGGCGAACAGCGCGGCGTGCTGCTGCGCGAAGGCGTCGGCGGCCAATTTGCGCTTTTCCACCGTGGCGCGGATGTTGTCGGCGCCCGCACGGCCCAGCTGCACGCCACGGGAGCGGGCTTCGGACAGGGCCATGCGCGTGCGCGCGCTGATGGCCTGGTCCACGGGCCTGTCGGCAGCCATGGCGTTCAGCCCCCGGTGACGGGCGGGAAGAAGGCCACCTCGTCGCCTGCGCGCAACGGCGCCACGCCCTCGCACAGGGCCTGGTTCAGCGCCATGCGCACGGCGCGGCCCGGCGCCAGCACCTGGGCCTCCGCACCGCCGCGCGCGATCAACTCGTCGCGCAGCGCCCCCACGGTGGCCACCTGCGTGGACAGGGTTTCGCTGCCCGTGCCCACGGCCTCGCGGATGGAGGCGAAGTAGCGCACCGTGATCGTGATGGAAGAGGTCATGACAGCAGCTCCGCAAACGGCAGGAAGCGCACGGTGTCGCCGCGCGCGATGGTCTGGCCCGGGGGGTTGTCCACCACGCCATCGGCCCAGGCGGCCGAGGTGAGTACGCCCGAGCTTTGGTTGGTGAACAGCTCCAGCGTGCCGTCCGCCACCTGGCGCACGCGCAGGAATTCACGGCGTTTATCGCCCTTGAGCCAATCGAATCCTGCGGTAGCAGCTATTATTTTAGGAGCAACTCGCTGCACCCCCTGCAGCCGCAGCAGGAAGGGGCGCACCAGCACGCCGAAGGTGACGAAGCTGGACACCGGGTTGCCCGGCAAGCCCATGAAGTGGGCGCCGGCAATGCGGCCGTAGGCAAACGGCTTGCCGGGCTTCATGGCGATCTGCCACAGGTCCAGCGAGCCCAGGCTTTCCACCGCGGGCTTGATATGGTCCTCCTCGCCCACGGAGACGCCGCCGCTGGTGAGGATCAGGTCATGCCCCGCGCTCGCCTCGCGCAGCGCGGCCACGGTGGCGTCGCGCCGGTCGGGCACGATGCCGAAGTCGCTCACCTCGCAGCCCAGGCGCAGCAGCATGGCGCGCAGGAAGAAGCGGTTGCTGTTGTAGATGGCGCCGGGCCGCATCTGCGCGGGCGGCACGTCGCCGGGCATGACCAGTTCGTCGCCCGTGGAGAACAGCGCCACGCGCGGCCGGCGCGCCACCTGCAGTTCGGCCAGGCCGATGCTGGCGGCCAGGCCCAGCTCGGCCGGCGTCAGGCGCGTGCCGGCGGCCAGCACCTCGGCGCCCAGCCGGATGTCCTCGCCCGCGCGGCGTATCCACTGGCCCGGGGCGGGCACGGCGTTCACGCGCACGCGCTCGCCCGGCAGCGCCTCGCAGTCTTCCTGCATGACGATGGCGTCGGCCCCCGCGGGCACGGGCGCGCCCGTGAAGATGCGCGCCGCCGTGCCGGCCGCCAGCGGCGTGCCGCAGCCACCCGCGGCGATGCGCTGGGAGACTGGCAGATCCACGCCCGCGGCCGTGATGTCGGCGCGGCGCACGGCGTAGCCGTCCATGGAGCTGTTGTCGTCGGGCGGCACCTGCAGCGGCGAGCAGGCCGACTGCGCCAGCACGCGGCCATCGGCATCGAAGGTGTTGACGGTGTCCGTGCCGGCCAGGGGAATGGCCTGGGCGAGCAGCTCGGCCATGGCGTCGTCCAGGGACTTCAGGGGCGCGCGCGCTGGGGTTGTCATTGGCAGGTCTCCACGGGTTGGGGCAGGTAGTCGAAACGCGCGCCCTGCTCCACCATCCATTGCACGACGGCGCGCGGGTCGCGCAGGTCCAGCAGCGGCAGCGTGGTGGGCACGGGCAGGCGGGCCGCGTCGGTGGCCACGGCGACGAAGCAGGGATCGCCCACGTAGCACGGGGGACGCGCCTGGTAGTCGGGCGAGGGTGCGCGCCAGACCTCGATCTTGGGCAGGTCGCAGTCCTTGAAGCCTTCCACCAGCACCCAGTCCGCACGGGGGTCAAGTTCGGCCAGCAGCGCGTGCACGCTGGGCAGGCCCTCCTGCTCGAACTCGCGCATCAGCGCCATGCGCCGGTCGGAGGCCACGGCCACCTCGTAAGCGCCGGCCTCGCGGTGGCGCCAGGAGTCCTTGCCCACATGGTCGATGTCGAACCTGTGGTGCGCGTGCTTGACCACCGACACGCGCTGGCCGCGCAGGCGCAGCTCGGGAGTCAGCCGCTCCACCAGCGTGGTCTTGCCGCTGCCCGAATAGCCGGCAAAGCCAACGACCTTCATCCCGATGCTCCTTCCGCCATTACTCACATTTTGATAGCTACTAGCGCTTTATGAACAAGCGCTGCAGGCCATTTTGGTCATCAATCGCAATGGGCGGCGATGTAGGCCTTGACCCGCTCCACGTCGGCCGGCAGCACCTGCACGCGCTTGGGCAGTTGCTCGATGCCCTCGAACTTGGCCGGGCGCTGCGGCGCGCGGCCCAGGGCCTCCTGGATGGTCTCGGCGAACTTGATGGGCAGCGCCGTCTCCAGCACGATCATGGGCACGGCAGGGTCGCCGCGGTGCTCGCGCGCCACCTTCACGCCATCGGCCGTGTGGGTGTCGATGATCTGGCCGAAGCGCTCGTCGGTGTCGCGGATGGTGGCCAGGCGGTCGGCGTGCGTGCTCTTGCCGCTGACGAAGCCATACTTGGCCCGTGCGTCCTGGAACGCCGGGTCCGCCCCCAGGTCGAAGAAGCCCTGGCGCGCCACGCCCTCGGCGAACAGCTGGCGCGTGCGCTCGGCGTCCCGGCCCACCAGGTCGAACACGAAGCGCTCGAAGTTGCTGGCCTTGGAGATGTCCATGGACGGGCTGGAGGTCTCGTAGGTGTGGGCGCTGCCGCGCACCTTGTAGGCGCCGGTGCGGAAGAACTCGTCGAGCACGTCGTTCTCGTTCGTGGCCACCACGAGGCGGTCGATCGGCAGGCCCATCTGGCGCGCCACATGGCCGGCGCAGATGTTGCCGAAGTTGCCGCTGGGCACGGTGAAGCTGACCTTCTGGTCGTTCGTTTCCGTGGCCTGGATGTAGCCGGCGAAGTAGTACACCACCTGGGCCAGCAGGCGGGCCCAGTTGATGGAGTTGACGGTGCCGATCTTGTACCGGGCCTTGAAGGCGTGGTCATTGCTGACGGCCTTGACGATGTCCTGGCAGTCGTCGAACACGCCCTCGATGGCCAGGTTGTGGATGTTGGCGTCCTGCAGGCTGAACATCTGCGCCTGCTGGAAGGGGCTCATGCGGCCGTGCGGGCTGGTCATGAACACGCGCACGCCCTGCTTGCCGCGCATGGCGTATTCGGCCGCGCTGCCGGTGTCGCCGCTGGTGGCGCCCAGGATGTTGAGCTGTTCGCCGCGGCGTTGCAGCTCGTACTCGAACAGGTGGCCCAGCAGCTGCATGGCCATGTCCTTGAAGGCCAGCGTGGGGCCGTTGGACAGCGCCTCGATCCACAGGCCGTCTTCCAGATGGCGCAGCGGCACGATCTCGCCGGTGCCGAACACCTCGGCGGTGTACGTCTTCTCGCACAAGCGCTGGAGGTCAGCAGCCGGGATGTCGTCGATGTACAGCGACAGGATGCGGAACGCCAGCTCGGCATAGCCCTGCTCGTGATAGACCTTGCGCAGCACGGTCAGCTCGGCGTCGCCGATCCGGGGGTAGCGCTCGGGCAGGTACAGGCCGCCATCGGGCGCCAGGCCCTCAAGCAGGATGTCGCAGAAACGCTTGCGGTCCGGGTGGCCGCGGGTGGACAGGTACAGCATGCTCCGGGCCCCTTTAGTTCAGCTCTTCCTTGCGGATACGCGTGATGCCGGCCAGCACCGTGGGCAGGCCCTGGATCTGGGCCAGCGCGGCGTCCATGTCACCCTCGCGCGTGTCGTGCGTGAGGATGATGAGGTCGGTCTGGGTGCTGCCCTCGCCGCCCACCTCGTCGGCCTCGCGCTGCAGCACCGCGTCGATGCTGATGCCCGCGCCGGCCAGGATGCCGGTGATCTTGGCCAGCACGCCGGCCTCGTCAGCCACGCGAATGCGCAGGTAGTAGCTGGTCACGACCTCGGCCATGGGCAGCACGGGAAGCTCCTGGCCGGCCTCGCGCAGCGTGTGGCTCTGGAAGGCCAGGGGCGGCACGCGGTGGGTCGGGTCGGCCTCGATCAGGCGGGTGATGTCCACCAAGTCGGCGATCACGGCGCTGGCCGTGGGCTCGGAGCCCGCGCCCTTGCCGTAGTACAGCGTGGTGCCCACGGCGTCGCCATGCACCACGACGGCGTTCATCGCGCCCTCGACGTTGGCGATCAGGCGCTTGGCCGGGATCAGCGCGGGGTGCACGCGCAGTTCCACGCCCTTGTCGGTGCGCTTTGTGATGCCCAGCAGCTTGATGCGGTAGCCGAGCTGCTCGGCGTACTTGATGTCGGCGGCGGACAGCTTGGTGATGCCCTCCACATAGGCCTTGTCGAACTGCACCGGGATGCCGAAGGCGATGGCGCTCATGATCGTGGCCTTGTGGGCGGCGTCCACGCCCTCGATGTCGAAGGTCGGGTCGGCCTCGGCATAGCCCAGGCGCTGCGCCTCCTTCAGGACCACGTCGAAGTCCAGGCCCTTGTCGCGCATCTCGGACAGGATGAAGTTGGTCGTGCCGTTGATGATGCCGGCCACCCACTGGATCTGGTTGGCCGTCAGGCCCTCGCGCAGCGCCTTGATGATGGGAATGCCGCCGGCCACGGCCGCCTCGTAGGCCACCACCACGCCCTTCTCGGCCGCGGCCTTGAAGATCTCCGTGCCGTGCACGGCCAGCAGCGCCTTGTTGGCGGTCACCACATGCTTGCCGGCGGCAATGGCCTCCAGCACCAGCTGCTTGGCGATGCCGTAGCCGCCGATGAGCTCGACCACGATGTCAATGTCGGGGTTGGCGATCACTTCGCGGGCATCACCCACCACCTTGGCGTTGTCGCCCACGATGGAGCGCGCGCGGGCGGTGTCCAGGTCGGCCACGCAGGCAATCTCGATGCCGCGGCCCGCGCGGCGGCGAATCTCCTCCTGGTTGCGCGAAAGAACGTTGAACACGCCGCTGCCCACGGTGCCAATGCCGAGCAGGCCAACTTGGATCGGTTTCATATCAGGAATACCCGTCAAAAAGTGCTGTAGCGCTTTACCAGCAAGCGCAAAATGCTATGAAAAAATGAGTATTACGCCACCTTGGCGTGGCGCTGCCGGTAGGCGGCGAGAAAGCCCGCCAGGCGGTCGATGGCCTCGCGCAGGTCGTCCTCATGCGGCAGGAAGACGATGCGGAAATGCTGGTTGTCGGGGTAATTGAAGCCCGAGCCCTGCACCAGCATCACCCGCGTGGCGCGCAGCACTTCCATGAAGAACTGGCGGTCGTCCGCGATGGGGTACATCTCCGGGTCCAGCCGCGGGAACATGTACAGCGCGGCCTGCGGCTTGACGCAGGTGACGCCCGGAATGGCGGTGATGAGCTTGTACGCCAGGTCGCGCTGGCGGCACAGGCGCCCGCCGGGCTTGATCAGGTCGTTGATGCTCTGGTAGCCGCCCAGCGCCGTCTGGATGGCCCACTGGCCCGGCACGTTGGAGCCGAGCTTGATGTTGGCCAGCATGTTGAGGCCTTCGACGTAGTCGCGCGCCGCCGCCTTGTCGCCCGACAGCACCATCCACCCCGCGCGGAAGCCGCACGAGCGGTAGGCCTTGGACAGCGAGTTGAACGTGAGCGTGAGCACGTCGGTGGACAGGCTGGCCATGGCAGTGTGCTTCACCCCGTCGTACAGCACCTTGTCGTACACCTCGTCGGCGAACAGCACCAGGTTGTGCTCGCGCGCGATCGCGATGATGCCCCGCAGCAGCTCGTCCGAGTACAGCGCGCCCGTGGGGTTGTTGGGGTTGATGACCACGATGCCGCGCGTGCGCGGCGTGATCTTGGCGCGGATGTCCTCCAGGCTGGGCATCCAGCCATTGCTCTCGTCGCACAGGTAGTGCACAGGCTTGCCGCCGGACAGGCTGGCCGCGGCCGTCCACAGCGGGTAGTCGGGCGCGGGCACGAGCAGTTCGTCGCCGTCGTCGAGCAGCGCGTTCGTGGCCATCGTGATCAGGTCGCTGGCGCCATTGCCCAGGTAGATGTCGTCGAGCGTCACGCCCGCCACGCCCTGCTGCTGGCTGTAGTGCATGACAGCCTTGCGCGCCGCGAAAATGCCCTTGCTGTCCGAGTAGCCGGCCGAGTTGGGCAGGTTGCGGATCATGTCCTGCTGGATTTCCTCGGGCGCATCGAAGCCGAACGGGGCCAGGTTGCCGATGTTCAGCTTGATGATCTTCTGCCCCTCGTCCTCCATCTGCTTGGCCGCGTCCACGATGGGGCCCCGGACATCGTAGAGAACATTGTTGAGCTTGGCGGATTTGTGGATGGGCTTCATGCGCTGGCTATTCTGGAGAACGGGCATAAATGGGGCTGCGCCCCGCCGGGCGCGGCGCGCCTCGGTGAAACCTATAATTTGACCACAGTTCCACGCGCAGGCCCCGGCCGCCGCCCGCCCTGGCAGCGGCCCTGACACCTCTCATTTCCACGCCGCACATGAAATTCCAGCCTGAACGATCCGACGCACAGACCATCACCGCCTACGGGCCCGGCTGGATCGGCGTGGATGCGGACCGGGTGACCGCCAGCGTCATCATCGGATCGCGCGGCCAGCGCATCGCCTGGAACTGCAGCCGCTTCGAGGACCTGACCCCCGCGCACTTCGCCCAGCTGGCCGATCTGGACGCCGAGGTGGTGATCTTCGGCAGCGGCCTGCGCAACCGCTTTCCGCCGCCGGCCTGGCTACAGCCGCTGATGGCGCGGCGCATCGGCCTGGAGGCCATGGACACACAGGCAGCCTGCCGCACCTACAACATCCTGGCGGACGAGGGGCGCAACGTGGTCGCGGCCCTGCTGCTGGAAAGCGCCTAGCCGCTTTCGGACCCGCGCCACCCCGAGCCCGGCGGGCGAGCCCGTGATTCGCAGACAGGGGGGATTCGAGGTAAAATAGTCTGTTGCGGTCGGGGGCACCATGCCAAGAGTACAACCCACCCACTCCCCCGGCTTTTCATCGACTAATTCTTGAGAGATAGAAGTGCCATGGCGATCGTTGTCAACAAACCCCTTCCTGAATTTGAAGCCAACGCGACGGGCGGAATCAAGGTTTCCAACGTCTCGCACCAGGGCCAGATTCTGATCCTGTACTTCTACCCCAAGGACAACACCCCGGGCTGCACCACCGAGGCCATGCAGTTCCGCGACAAGTTCAAGGATTTCGAGAAGGCCGGCGCCGTGGTCTTCGGTGTTTCGCGCGACAACATGAAGTCCCACGACGACTTCAAGGAAAAGCTGGAACTGCCGTTCGAACTCATCGCCGACACGGAAGAGAAAATGTGCCACATGTTCGGCGTGGTCAAGAACAAGATCATGTACGGCAAGAAGGTCAAGGGCATCGAGCGCAGCACCTTCCTCGTCGGCCCCGACGGCATTCTGGTGCAGGAATGGCGCGGCCTGAAGGTACCCGGCCACGTGGACGAAGTGCTCAAGGCCGTGAAGTCGATCAAGGCGCCCGTCAAGAAAGCCGCCTGAAGTCCGTGCGGCTCTGCGCCGCCACGGCATGGGGAGCATGCATAATGGGCCAATGCTGCTGAAAAACGCAACACGCTCCCCACAACCCAAAGCCGCCTTGGTCTCCAGGCGGCTTTTTGCTTTTTGACCGCTCCTTCCCGCGAGGCCTTCCGCACCATGCCCCTGCCCCCCGCCCCGACCAAGCGCGCCGCCCTGCTCACACCGGATGCCTATCGGCTGACCGCCCCCCAGGACGAACCGCAAGAGGCCCCCGAGACCGCAACGGAAGCCGTCACCAAGGCACCGCGCAAACGCACGGCAAGCAAGACCAAGGCCAGCGACACGCCCGCTGCGAAGGTGCGCGCGACCCCCGCCAAGCCGGACAGCCTCCCCAAGCCCGCGCCAGCAGCGCCTGCGGTCACGCCGATCACCCAGGCACGCGCCCGCAAGGACAAGGACCTCGCGCCCGCCGGCGACGGCACGCAAGCCGAGCCAAGCAACGTCACGGCCATCCGCACGGCAGCCACCGCGACCCCGCACAAGCGCCGCAGCACGGGCCCGAAGAAGATGTTCGTGCTGGACACCAATGTGCTGCTGCACGATCCGACGAGCCTGTTCCGCTTCGAGGAACACGACATCTTCCTGCCGATGATCGTGCTGGAGGAACTGGACGCCCACAAGAAGGGCATGACCGAAGTCGCGCGCAACGGCCGCCAGGCCAGCCGCACGCTGGATGCGCTGGCCGCAGCCCATGGCGCCGACATGGCCAGCGGCCTGCGGCTCGACTCCACGGGCCAGCGCGCCGCCACCGGCAGCCTGTATTTCCAGACCGCGCCGCTGGATTACCAGTTGCCCTCCAGCCTGCCCCAGGGCAAGGCGGACAACCAGATCCTGGGCGTGGTGGAAGCCCTGCGCAAGTTGCAGGCGCCGCGCGAGGTAGTGCTGGTGTCCAAGGACATCAACATGCGCGTCAAGGCCCGCGCGCTGGGCCTGGCCGCCGAGGACTACCAGAACGACAAGACGCTGGAAGACGGAGACCTGCTGTACGCCGGCAGCCTGGCCCTGCCCATGGACTTCTGGACCAAGTCCGGCAAGAACGTCGAGAGCTGGCAGAGCGGCGCCCACATGTACTACCGCATCAGCGGCCCGGTGGTGCCCCAGCTCATGATCAACCAGTTCGTGTACTTCGAGGCGCCCGGCGAGCCCAGCCTCTACGCGCGCGTGACCGAGATCCGCGACAAGACGGCGGTGCTGGAAACCCTCAAGGACTACGGTTCGACCAAGAACTCCGTCTGGGGCGTGAACACCCGCAACCGCGAGCAGAACTTCGCCATGAACCTGCTCATGGACCCCGACGTGGACTTCGTGACGCTGACCGGCACGGCCGGCACCGGCAAGACGCTGATGGCGCTGGCCGCGGGCCTGACGCAGGTGCTGGACGAGCGCCGCTACACCGAGATCATCATGACCCGCGCCACGGTGAGCGTGGGCGAGGACATCGGCTTCCTGCCCGGCACCGAAGAGGAAAAGATGGGCCCCTGGATGGGCGCGCTGGACGACAACCTGGAGTTCCTGGCCAAGGGCGACGGCGGCAACGCGGGCGAATGGGGGCGCGCGGCCACCAACGAGCTGATCCGCAGCCGCATCAAAATCAAGAGCATGAACTTCATGCGTGGCCGTACGTTCCTGAACAAGTACGTGATCATCGACGAGGCGCAGAACCTGACGCCCAAACAGATGAAGACGCTGATCACCCGCGCCGGCCCGGGCACCAAGATCATCTGCATGGGCAACCTGGCGCAGATCGACACGCCCTACCTCACCGAGGGCTCGTCGGGCCTGACCTATGCCGTGGACCGCTTCAAGGGCTGGCCGCACAGCGGCCACATCACGCTGGCGCGCGGCGAGCGCTCGCGCCTGGCGGATTTCGCCAGCGAGGTGCTTTGATGGCCGTGGGGTGGATGTCCGCGCTGAAGCTCGTGCCCTGGGGCCAGGTGATCGAAGCCACACCCCAGATCGCACAGGCTGCGCGCAAGCTCATCAACAGCACGGGCAAGGCACAGGCCGCCCCGCCGCAGACACCCCACCGCGATGGCACGGCAGAGCAGCTGGCCGCACTGCAGGGCCGCCTGGCGCTGCTGGAGGAGGATCAGCACGCCTCGGCCGCACTGATCCAGTCGCTGGCCGAGCAGAACGCGCAGCTGGTGCGGGCCGTGGATGGACTGCGCCGGCGCAGCGTGCAGCTGCTGCTGGCCTGCTGCGGACTGGGTGTCTGCACGCTGGCGCTGCTGGCCTGGGCCATGTCGCGCTGAACGCCATCTTTTGCTATTAAATTTATAGCTGACAGCGCTTACCCATCAAGCGCCAAGAGCCGATTTAACCCTTAATAGTCATCCCCGGCGCCCATGGCGAGGTTCTCGAAGCGCGTCTGGTTCTTCTGGAAGAACAACTTCACCGTACCCGTGGGGCCGTTACGCTGCTTGCCGATGATGACCTCGGCGATGTTGGGCTCGTTGGATTCCTTGTTGTAGTAGTCGTCGCGGTAAATGAACATGATGATGTCCGCGTCCTGCTCGATGGCGCCCGATTCGCGCAGGTCGGACATCATGGGGCGCTTGTCGGTGCGCTGCTCCACCGAACGGTTGAGCTGCGAGAGCGCGATCACCGGGCACTCCAGCTCCTTGGCCAGCATCTTCAGGCCCCGCGAGATTTCTCCCAGCTCGGTGGCCCGGTTGTCCGAACTGGATCCGCCCGAACCGCTCATCAGCTGCAGGTAGTCCACCACGATCAGCCCCAGCTTGCCGCATTGGCGCGCCAGACGACGCGCATTGGCGCGCAGCTCCGTGGGGGAAAGCCCCGGTGTCTCGTCAATGTGCAGGCTGACCGTGCGCAGGCGCTCGATGGCCTCCGTCAGGCGCGGCCACTCCTCGTCCGACAGCTTGCCCGTGCGCAGGTTGCCCTGGTTAACGCGGCCGATGGAGCCCACGATACGCACCGCCAGTTGCGCCGCACCCATTTCCATGGAGAAGATGGCCACGGGCAGCCCCTCGTTGAGGGCCACATGCTCCGCGATGTTCACCGCAAAAGACGTCTTGCCCATGGAGGGACGCGCCGCCAGCACCACCAGGTCGCCCGCCTGCAGACCACTGGTCATGCGGTCCAGATCCGCGAACCCGGTCGGCACGCCCGTCACATCCATGGGGTTGTCCGCCATCTCCTGCACCCTGTCCAGCAGGTCGATGACCAGCGAGTCCAGCGACTGGAAACCCTGCTTGTTGCGCGAGCTTTCCTCCCCGATGGCAAAGAACTTGGCCTCGGCCTCATCCAGAATGCTCTCCACCGCCCGCCCCTGCGGATTGAAGGCGGAGGTGGCGATTTCGTCGCTCACCGTTACCAGCTTGCGCAAGATGGCACGCTCGCGCACGATCTCCGCGTACCGGCGGATGTTGCTCGCGCTCGGCACATACTGCGCCAGGGTGTTCAGGTACGGCAACCCGCCCGTTTCCTCGGCCTTGCCCAGGGACTGCAGCCGCTCGTACACCGTGATCACGTCGGCGGGCTTGCTTGCATTGGACAGCACGGCAATCGCCGCGAAGATCTGCTGGTGCTCGTAGCGGTAGAAGTCCCCCTCCTTCAAGAGATCGCTGACGCGCTCCCACGCCATGTTGTCGAGCAGCAGGCCACCCAGCACGGAAGACTCCGCCTCGATAGAGTGCGGAGGCACCCGCAGCTGGGCCACTTCACGGTCTGGAATGGCTGCGGCATAGCCGTCATCGGGAACAGGCAAAACGGCGGACATGGGTCGGCGACTTTCGGGAAAAGGGGCGGGCAATACTAGCGTTCACGGGCACGCCCGTCACTGCACAACTCTGTGGATAAGGAGTGCACAGGCCGTGGGCGAGCCGTGCACAACCGGCCTGAGAGGCAAAAAACAAAAGCCGCCCGAAGGCGGCTTTTGTGCGGCGTGAGCCAGATCGCGTGGCGATCAGGCAGTTTCGCCGTAGACGGACACGGTCACTTCGACGGCCACGTCGGTGTGCAGAGCCACCACGACGGTGTTGTCGCTCACGGTCTTGATGGGACCGTTGGGCAGACGGATCTGCGACTTGACCACTCCGTAGCCTTGCTTGTTCAGCTCTTCGGCGATGTCGTGGTTGGTCACGGAGCCGAACAGGCGGCCGTCAACGCCGGCCTTCTGCGTCAGCTTGAACGTGGTACCGGCCAGCTTCTCACCTTGTGCCTGGGCAGCAGCCAGCTTTTCGGCGGCAGCCTTTTCGAGTTCGGCGCGCTTGGCTTCGAACTCGGCCTTGGCGGCTTCGGTGGCGCGGCGTGCACGGCCGGTGGGGATCAGGAAATTGCGGGCGTAACCGTCCTTGACCCGGACGATTTCGCCGAGGTTGCCGAGGTTCACGACCTTGTCGAGCAGGATGACTTGCATGGGAATCGTGCTCCTTAGATCTTGTGCTGGTCGCTGTAGGGCAACATGGCCAGGAAGCGGGCGCGCTTGATGGCTGTGTTGAGCTGGCGCTGGTAGATGGCGCGCGTGCCGGTCAGGCGCGCGGGGATGATCTTGCCGTTCTCAGCGATGAAATCGCGCAGGGTATCGACATCCTTGTAGTCGATTTCTTCGACGCCGGCGACCGTGAAGCGGCAGAAGCGCTTGCGCTTGAACAGCAGCGACTGGGTGTTGCGCTTCGGGCGCTTGTCTTTGTTGAATTTCTTGAACGTGGCCATTTATCAAGCCTCTTGAGAATTAATCTTGTTGACGAATATCCTGGATATGGAACACCAAACCCTTGCCGCCGCGCCCCGTGGCCAGAAACCCCTGGAAGATCCAGAGGCTTCCCATGGCCTGCCGGGCCAGCCGCTCTGCGAGCGCACCAAAAGCCACCGCCTTGACGCTGGCCCTGACCTGCCGCTGTGCGCCTGCCTCTTGCTGCAGCGACTCATGCTCAAGCCGCAAATCCAGCGCTGGCAGGCCGGCGGGCGTGTAACGCAGGGGCTGTGCCTCGGCGATACAGGCCGTCAGGGTGCATTGGTTGTTCACATCTCCTGGCAATCAGGCTGGGCGATCAGCGCTCGTTCGCAGCGGCGAACTCGGCCTGGCTGGCCTTGCGGGCTTCTTCGCGCTCGACGGTCTTCATCATCGAGGAAGCGCCGGTCTCGGCCTTCTTCTTTTGCACCGTCAGGTGGCGCAGCACGGCGTCGTTGAACTTGAAGGCGTGCTCCAGTTCAGCCATCACAGCCTGGTCGGCTTCGATGTTCAGGCACAGGTAGTGGGCCTTGGCCAGCTTGTTGATCAGGTACGCCAGTTGACGGCGGCCCCAGTCTTCCACGCGGTGCACTTGGCCACCGCCGGCGGTGATCATGCCCTTGTAGCGCTCCAGCATGGCCGGAACCTGCTCGCTCTGATCCGGATGGATCAACAAAATGATTTCGTAGTGACGCATGCAAACTCCTTTTGGATGACACCACCCGCCGCGTCGTGTAGCAGTGTGGCAAGGCAAAGCGCGAAATTATAGCCTCGCTCGCGCAGCTTGTACACTGCAGTCTGCGCGCTTCGGCAGCCCACCCATGCCAAAGCCAGCAAATGGCGACGGATGCGGCTTTTTTGCTTGAAATCCCCGAACCTGCACCCAAGTGCCGCGCGTACCCATTCCAAATTTCAACCGTAGCCGACATGTCCGACATCCAGAACCCCGCCCCCGAAGAGATCGAAGCCGCGATGGCCGCCAATGCCGCCGACGAACTGGCCCGCCTGCAGGGCGAGCTGGCCGAACTCAAGGCCAAGAGCACCGACCTGGCCGACCAGTTCCTGCGCGCCAAGGCCGAGGCCGAGAACGCCCGTCGCCGCGCCGATGAAGAAGTATCCAAGGCGCGCAAATTCGGCATCGAGAGCTTTGCCGAGAGCCTGCTGCCCGTGTGCGACAGCCTGGACGCCGCCCTGTCCATCGAGAACGCAACGGCCGAGCAGCTGCGCGAAGGCTCGGACGCCACGCTGCGCCAGCTGCTGTCGGCCCTGGAGCGCAACAAGGTGGTGGTCGTGAACCCCGCCGCGGGAACGAAGTTCGACCCGCACCAGCACCAGGCCATCAGCATGGTGCCCGCCGAGCAGGAGGCCAACACCGTCGTCTCCGTGCTGCAAAAGGGCTACCTGATCGCCGACCGCGTGCTGCGCCCGGCCCTGGTCACCGTGGCCGCCCCCAAGTAATAAATTCCGCCCCCGCTTGAAGACGGGCAAGTTATCCACAGTTACTGGCTATCCAGACATTTCAGACATCACGGAGAAAAACATGGGAAAGATCATCGGCATTGACCTGGGCACCACCAACAGCTGCGTGTCCATCATGGAAGGCAACACCACGCGCGTGATCGAAAACAGCGAGGGCGCACGCACCACGCCTTCGATCATTGCCTACCAGGACGACGGCGAGATCCTCGTCGGCGCCTCCGCCAAGCGCCAGGCCGTCACCAACCCCAAGAACACCATCTACGCCGCCAAGCGCCTGATCGGCCGCAAGTTCGAGGAAAAGGAAGTGCAGAAGGACATCGACCTGATGCCCTTCACCATCACCAAGGCCGACAACGGCGACGCCTGGGTGGAAGTGCGCGGCAGCAAGCTGGCCCCCCCGCAGATCAGCGCCGAAGTGCTGCGCAAGATGAAGAAGACCGCCGAGGACTACCTGGGCGAGCCGGTCACGGAAGCCGTCATCACGGTGCCCGCCTACTTCAACGACGCACAGCGCCAGGCCACCAAGGACGCCGGCCGCATTGCCGGCCTGGAAGTCAAGCGCATCATCAACGAGCCCACGGCCGCGGCCCTGGCCTTCGGCCTGGACAAGCAGGAAAAGGGCGACCGCAAGATCGCCGTCTATGACCTGGGCGGCGGCACGTTCGACGTGTCCATCATCGAGATCGCCGACGTCGATGGCGAAAAGCAGTTCGAGGTGCTCTCGACCAACGGCGACACCTTCCTGGGCGGCGAAGACTTCGACCAGCGCGTGATCGACTACATCATTGACGAGTTCAAGAAAGAATCGGGCGTCAATCTCAAGAACGACGTTCTGGCCCTGCAGCGCCTGAAGGAAGCCGCCGAGAAGGCCAAGATCGAGCTGTCCTCGTCCGCCGCGACCGACATCAACCTGCCCTACATCACGGCCGACGCCTCGGGCCCGAAGCACCTGAACATCAAGCTGACCCGCGCCAAGCTGGAAGCCCTGGTGGAAGACCTGGTCGAGCGCACCATCGCGCCCTGCCGCACGGCCATCAAGGACGCCGGCGTTTCCGTGTCCGACATCCATGACGTGATCCTGGTCGGCGGCCAGACCCGCATGCCCAAGGTGCAGGAAAAGGTGAAGGAGTTCTTCGGCAAGGAACCGCGCAAGGACGTGAACCCCGACGAGGCCGTGGCCGTCGGCGCCGCCATCCAAGGCCAGGTGCTGTCGGGCGACCGCAAGGACGTGCTGCTGCTGGACGTCACCCCGCTCTCCCTGGGCATCGAAACCCTGGGCGGCGTGATGACCAAGATGATCACCAAGAACACCACGATCCCGACGAAGTTCGCCCAGACCTTCTCGACGGCCGAGGACAACCAGCCCGCCGTGACCATCAAGGTGTTCCAGGGCGAGCGCGAAATCGCCAGCGCCAACAAGCTGCTGGGCGAGTTCAACCTGGAGGGCATCCCGCCCGCATCGCGCGGCACGCCGCAGATCGAGGTGAGCTTCGACATCGACGCCAACGGCATCCTGCACGTGGGCGCCAAGGACAAGGGCACGGGCAAGGAAAACAAGATCACCATCAAGGCGAACTCGGGCCTGTCCGAGGACGAGATCCAGAAGATGGTGAAGGACGCCGAGCTCAACGCCGCCGACGACAAGAAGAAGCTGGAGCTGGTGCAGGCCCGCAACCAGGGTGAGGCCGCCGTGCACACCGTGACCAAGAGCCTGTCCGAGCACGGCGACAAGCTGGACGCCGGCGAAAAGGAAACGATCGAAGCCGCCGTGAAGGACCTGGAAGCCGCCCTCAAGGGCGAGGACAAGAACGCCATCGACGAGAAGACCACCGCGCTGATGGCCGCCAGCCAGAAGCTCGGCGAGAAGATGTACGCCGACAGCCAAGCCGCCCAGGGCGCGGAAGCCGCTGCCGCCCAGGCTGGCGCCGCTGCATCCGCCGGCGCGGCGGCGCAGGACGACAACGTCGTGGACGCCGAAGTCAAGGAAGTCAAGAAGGGCTGATCGCGCAAGCGCCCCGACTGCCCTGCCGCCGCGCCGGGCCCCGCCACACCGGGGTTCGCGCGGCGTTCCTGCTCCAACCGGCCTGAAGAGTCCCCATGTCCAAAAGAGATTTTTACGAGGTCCTTGGCGTTCCCAAGAACGCCTCGGACGACGAGCTCAAGAAAGCCTATCGCAAGCTCGCGATGAAGTACCACCCTGACCGCAACCAGGGTGACGCGGCCAAGCCCGCCGAGGAAAAGTTCAAGGAGATCAAGGAAGCCTACGAGATCCTCTCCGACGCGCAAAAGCGTGCCGCCTACGACCAGTACGGCCACGCCGGCGTGGACCCAAACATGCGCGGCGGCATGGGCGGCGGCCCCGAGGGCTTCGGCGGCTTCGCCGAGGCCTTCGGCGACATCTTCGGCGACATGTTCGGCAACGGCGGCGGCGGCGGGCGCGGGCGCGGCAGCCGCCAGGTCTACCGTGGCAACGACCTGTCGTACGCCATGGACGTCACGCTGGAAGAGGCCGCCAAGGGCAAGGAAGCCCAGATCCGCATCCCGACCTGGGAGAGCTGCGACACCTGCCACGGCAGCGGCGCCAAGCCCGGCACCAGCGCCAAGACCTGCGGCACCTGCCAGGGCAGCGGCGCGGTGCAGATGCGCCAGGGCTTCTTCAGCGTCCAGCAAACCTGCCCGCATTGCCGCGGCACGGGCAAGATCATTCCCGAGCCGTGCATGAGCTGCCACGGCCAGGGCCGCGTCAAGAAGCAAAAGACGCTGGAGGTGAAGATCCCCGCCGGCATCGACGACGGCATGCGCATCCGCTCCACCGGCAACGGCGAGCCAGGCACCAACGGCGGCCCGCCAGGCGACCTGTACATCGAGATCCGCATCAAGAAGCACGACATCTTCGAGCGTGACGGCGACGACCTGCACTGCGAAGTGCCCGTGAGCTTCATCACCGCCGCGCTGGGCGGCGAGATCGAGGTGCCCACCCTGCAGGGCAAGGCCGCCATCGACATTCCCGAAGGCACCCAGGCCGGCAAGCAGTTCCGCCTGCGCGGCAAGGGCATCAAGGGCGTGCGCGCCAGCTACCCGGGCGACCTGTACTGCCACATCGTGGTGGAAACGCCCGTCAAGCTCACCGAGCACCAGCGCAAGCTGCTCAAGGAGCTGGACGAGTCGCTCAAGAAGGGCGGCGCCAAGCACTCGCCCTCCACCGAAAGCTGGACGGACCGGCTCAAGAGCTTCTTCAGCTGATGCACACACAACAACGGCCCGCAACGCGGGCCGTTGGTCCATCTGGCCCCGGCCCGATCAATCCCGAGTCATTCATTCAGGATTAACCGTGCGCCGTTGACAAAGATCAGCGCCAGGGTCTTTTCCAAACCCTAAGGTACGCAGCCTGTGTGACGCCAGGGCGCGTACCCTTACCGGAACGTACCGCCCGGCAGCTCGCACGCCAGCCAGCCGAAAGAGCGTTCCCGTGATCGACCCAGCCAGCCCTCCGCCATCTGCCACAGCCACCACGCCCCCTGAACTGGTCTGCCCCGCGGGCAGCCTGCCCGCACTCAAGGCCGCCATTGACGGCGGCGCCGACTGCGTCTACCTGGGCCTGCGCGACGCCACCAACGCGCGCAACTTCGCGGGCCTGAACTTCGACGAAGCCGCCATCCAGAATGGCATCGCCTACGCGCACCAGCGCGGCCGCAAGGTGCTGCTGGCGCTCAACACCTACCCGCAGGCCAGCAACCCCGGGCCCTGGCGCGCCGCGCTGGACAAGGCGGCCGCCTGGGGCATCGACGCCGTCATCCTGGCCGACCCCGGCCTGATGCGCTACGCCGCCGAACGTCTCCCGCAACTGCGCCTGCACCTGTCGGTGCAGGGCTCGGCCACCAACCACGACGCCATCAACCTGTACCACCAGCAGTTCGGCATCCAGCGCGCGGTGCTGCCGCGCGTGCTGTCGCTGGAGCAGGTCAAGCAGGTGGTGCAGCGCACGCCGGTGGAGATCGAGGTGTTCGGCTTTGGCAGCCTGTGCGTGATGGTCGAGGGGCGCTGCGCGCTGTCTTCCTACGCCACGGGCGAATCGCCCAACACGCACGGCGTGTGCTCGCCGGCCAAGTTCGTGCGCTGGCAGGAGACGCCCAAGGGCCTGGAATCGCGCCTGAACGGCGTGCTTATCGACCGCTACGGCAGCGGCGAGAACGCCGGCTACCCCACGCTGTGCAAGGGCCGCTTCGACGTGGGCGACGAGAGCAACTACTACGCGCTGGAGGAGCCCACCAGCCTCAACACCCTGGAGCTGCTGCCCCAGCTCGTGAAGATGGGCGTGCGCGCCTTCAAGATCGAAGGCCGCCAGCGCAGCCCCGCCTACGTGGCGCAGGTCACGCAGGTATGGCGCGAGGCCATCGACCACTGCATGGCGCAAGGCCACCTGTACGCGCCCAAGACCGCCTGGATGGCCAGCCTGGACCAGGTGGCCGAGGGCCAGCAGCACACGCTGGGCGCCTACCACCGCCCCTGGAAGTGAACACCATGAAACTCGCCCTCGGTCCGCTGCAGTATTACTGGCCGCGCGACACCGTTTTTTCCTTCTACCAGGTCATGGCCGAAACGCCCGTGGACGTGGTCTACCTCGGCGAGGCCGTGTGCTCGCGCCGGCGCGAGCTGCGCCAGAGCGACTGGATCGACATCGCGCGCATGCTGCGGGACGCGGGCAAGCAGCCCGTGCTGTCCACCATGACGCTGCTCGAATCCACCGCCGACGTGGCCGCCATGCACAAGATCGTGCGCGATGAGGAATTCCTCGTCGAAGCCAACGACATGGGTGCCGTGCACAACCTGGCGGGCCAGCGCCCGTTCGTGGCCGGCCCGCAGCTCAACCTGTTCAACCCCGACGCCCTGGCCTGGATGGCCGGGCTGGGTGCGTGCCGCTGGGTCATGCCGCTGGAAATGCGCCAAACCGACCTCGCCGCGCTGCAGCAGCAGCGGCCTGCGGGGCTGGAAACCGAAGTCTTCGCCTACGGCCGCATGCCGCTGGCGTTCTCGGCGCGCTGCTTCACCGCGCGGCACTACAACCGGCCCAAGGACGACTGCGGCTTCGCCTGCATCGAGCACCCCGACGGGCAGTTGCTGCAAACGCGCGAGGCCGAGGGCTTTCTGGTGCTCAACGGCATCCAGACCCAGTCGGCGCGCGTGCACAACCTGCTGCAGGACCTGCCGGCGCTGCGCGCCCTGGGCGTGGACCTGCTGCGCCTGTCGCCGCAGTCGCAGCACATGGCCGAGGTCATCGCCGCCTTTGACGCCGCACGCCACGCCGCGCAGCCCGACCCCACGGCGCTGGAGCGCCTGCTCCCGCTGATGCCCGCCGCGCCCTGCAACGGCTACTGGCACGGCCAGCCCGGCCTTGACCTGATTGAACCCGCGCACGCCTGATTGGGAGCCCCCATGACCACCACCCCGCCCGCCCCCTTCACCCTGCCGCGCCCCGTGGGCGCCGTGCTCGCGCGCCTGCCCGCCTACCCGGGCTCGGTGCTGCTGGTCACGGCCATCAACCTGGCGCTGGCACGCCACCTGCCCGACGATGTGAAGGCGCTGCTGAAGGGCAAGCGCCTGTCCATCCGCGTGCGCGACGCGCGCCTGGCCTTCGACTTCGCCTGGACCGGCCAACGCTTCACGCCCAGCGCGCCTCAGGCCCAGCCCGACCTGGCCATCAGCGCCAACGCGCAGGACTTCGTGCTGCTGGCCCAGCGCCGCCAGGACCCGGACACCCTGTTCTTCAACCGCCGCCTGGTGATGGAGGGCGACACCGAGCTGGGCCTGGTGGTGAAGAACGCGCTGGACGCCATCGAGCTGCCCGTGCTCGACCCGGCCCACTGGTCGCCGCGCGCCGTGCTGGCGCGCCGGGCGCCGCACCTGGCCCACCTTGCGCGCCAGCTGCCGCCGCTGCCCCTGCCGCCCTTCCGCGGAGGCCGCCCATGACCGAGCCCGCCCCCGCCGACAACCAGCCGCTGGTGTATTCCTGCTCGGGCTGCTCCAGCGCCGCGCAGCTGGCCAACCATGTGGCGCTGCGGCTGGACCGCCATGGCGTGGCCGAGATGTCGTGCATTGCCGGCGTGGGCGGCGACGTGCCCAAGCTGGTCCAGCTCGCCCACTCGGGCCGCCCCATCATCGCGCTGGACGGCTGCCCTCTGGTGTGCGTGCACAGCAGCCTGGCGCGCCACGGCATCGCGCCCGCGCGGCACTACCAGTTGCACCAGTACGGCGTGAAAAGGCGCGCCCATGAGGACTTCGACCCCGACCAGGCAGCCGAGGTGCTGGCGCGCATCGAGGCCGACCTGCGCGCGCAGCCGCTGCGCCCCGCCGCCGCGCAAGAGGCCGCCCATGGCTGAGCCCGCGCGCCGCGTCATCGTCGGCATCTCCGGCGCCAGCGGCGCCGTGTACGGCGCACGCCTGCTGCAGGCGCTGCAGGACATGCCGCATGTCGAATCGCACCTCGTCGTCTCGGGCGCCGGCTGGCGCAACCTGCAGCACGAACTGGACATGGACCGCCCCAGCGTCGAGGCCCTGGCCGACGTGGTGCACGACCTGGACAACGTGGGCGCCAGCATCGCCAGCGGCTCGTTCGCCGCGCAGGGCATGGTCATCGCGCCCTGCTCCATGCGCACGCTGGCGGCCGTGGCCCACGGCCTGGCCGACAACCTGCTGACCCGCGCGGCCGACGTGACGCTGAAGGAACGCCGCCGCCTGGTGCTGATGGTGCGCGAATCGCCGCTGCACCTGGTGCACCTGCGCAACATGGCCACGGTGACCGAGATGGGCGCCATCGTCTGCCCGCCCATGCCCGCGTTCTACCAGCGCCCCACCACCGTGGGCGAGATCGTGGACCACAGCGTGGCGCGCGCGCTGGACCTGCTGGGCATCGAGAACGCGCTGGCCCCGCGCTGGCAGGGGCTGCCGCCAAACTCCTGATTTGATAGCTACTCACGCTTACCCAGAAAGCGTCAGAGGCCAATTTCATTCAAATATGCATTACCGCGACCTGCGCGACTTCATGGCCCAACTGGAGGCCGCGGGCGAGCTGCGCCGCATCACCGCGCCCGTATCGCCCCACCTGGAAATGACCGCGCTGGCCGACCGCGTGCTGCGCGCCGGCGGCCCGGCGCTGCTGTTTGAAAACCCCACGGGCCACGCCATGCCAGTGCTGGCCAACCTGTTTGGCACGCCCGGCCGCGTGGCGCGCGCGCTGGGCGTGGCCGGGCTGCCCGAGATCCGCGCCTTTGGCGAAGTGCTGGCGCAGCTCAAGGAGCCCGAGCCGCCGCGCGGCGTGAAAGACCTGTGGGGCAAACGCGACCTGCTCAAGACGCTGTGGAGCATGGCCCCGGCAGAGGTGCGCCGCCCGCCCTGCCAGCAGGCGGTGTGGGAGGGCGACGACGTGGACCTGACCCGCCTGCCCATCCAGCACTGCTGGCCCGGCGACGTGGCGCCGCTGGTCACCTGGGGCCTCACCATCACGCGTGGGCCGCTGAAGAAGCGCCAGAACCTGGGCATCTACCGCCAGCAGCTGCTGGGCAAGAACCAGCTCATCATGCGCTGGCTGTCGCACCGCGGCGGCGCGCTGGACTTTGCCGACCACTGCCGCCTGCACCCCGGCCAGCCCTACCCGGTGGCCGTGGCCATCGGGGCCGACCCGGCCACCCTCCTGGGCGCCGTCACGCCCGTGCCCGACACGCTGTCGGAATACCAGTTCGCCGGCCTGCTGCGCGGCGCCCGCACCGAAGTCGCCCCCGCCCTGGGCGTGCCGCTGCAGGTGCCGGCCAGCGCCGAAATCGTGCTGGAAGGCCACATCCACCCCGACGCCAACCACCCCAGCGGCTGGCAGCACGCGCTGGAAGGCCCCTACGGCGACCACACCGGCTACTACAACGAATGCGCCGAATTTCCCGTGTTCACCGTGGAGCGCATCACGCTGCGCGAAGACGCCCTGTACCACAGCACCTACACCGGCAAGCCGCCCGACGAGCCCGCCATGCTGGGTCTGGCGCTCAACGAACTGTTCGTGCCGCTGCTGCAGCGCGCCTTCCCCGAGATCATCGACTTCTACCTGCCGCCCGAGGCCTGCAGTTACCGCATGGCCGTGGTGCGCATCCGCAAGGCTTACGCCGGCCACGCGCGGCGCGTGATGATGGGCGTGTGGAGCCACCTGCGCCAGTTTCTGTACACCAAGTTCATCGTGGTGGTGGACGAAGACGTGGACGCGCGCTCATGGCCCGAAGTCATCTGGGCCCTGACCACCCGCATGGACCCGGCGCGCGACACGATGCTGATCGAGCACACGCCCATCGATTACCTGGACTTCGCCTCGCCCGTGGCCGGCCTGGGCAGCAAGATGGGGCTGGACGCCACCAACAAATGGCCCGGCGAAACCCAGCGCGAATGGGGGCGGCCCATGGCCATGGACGCCGCCGTCAGCGCGCGCATGCACGCACTGGCGGATCAGTTGAGGTTGTAGCCTGCTGCTGTCGGTGGCGGCTTCCTGAGCTTGCTGCGTATTGCCCTCACGCGTGGTCGCCCAGTCCCGTACTTCGCAGCCACCCGCCGCAGCGAGGTGACGAGCGATAAGCGACCCCAAAGCATGCATTGCCGGACGTGGAGTTGCTTTGGGAACGCGCGTCTTACTTCAAACGCACCTCGACATGAACAAAACCTGTGGAATCCGCGGTGTCGGCCACCTCAATAAACGGCTGAGCGCGGACAAGTTCATTGAGCTTCTTGAACCCATAGTTCCGTGGATCAAACGAGCTATGTGTTTTACCAAGCAGGCTACCTACCGTAGCCAAGCGCGACCACCCGGTCTCTCGAGCAGTCTCGCGGATCGCGTGAGAAAGTAGATCCTTCAATTCAGGCACATCTGGTAACTGCAGTGCGGCCGCTGCAGTGCCTGTCGGCTTCTTCAAAACCTCAAAGAATATGAACTTGTCGCATGCTGCGATGAATGGCTCTGGTGTTTTTCGTTCACCAAGACCGTAAACGGTCTTGCCGGCCTCGCGCAACCGAGTCGCTAGCCGAGTGAAATCACTATCGCTCGAGACCAAACAAAACCCATCCACGTTTCCTCCATACAACAAATCCATCGCGTCGATGATGAACGCCGAGTCTGTCGAGTTCTTGCCTGTGGTGTAAGAAAACTGCTGCACAGGCTGGATCGCATGGCGATGAAGGCACGCTTTCCATCCCACCAAATTCTGAGTGGTCCAGTCTCCGAAAGCCCGCTTCACTGTGGCCGTCCCGTATTTCGCCACTTCCTCTAGCAACTCCTTCGCCACGCTCGCAGAAGCGTTGTCGGCGTCAATGAGCACCGCTAGCCGTAGAACATCTGAATTGGCCAAGTCCGTTTACCTCCGAGTTGCAAATGCATCAATAGCAAGCTCGAGCTCGCAGAATGGAAATTATGCTTGGTGCTTTACGTGGAAACGAAGTCCGCCACCGATAGGTGTCAAACGCACGTTGAACGTGCTCGCCCTGTCACAAGGTCATGTCACCGAGCCGGCTGACCAATATCAAACGGCATACGTCGCGCTCCCGTCAAGCGCTTCCGATTTTTGGCCCAAAAGCCATAACAAACGCTTGCAGAGAACGCGCCGGCCAGATGGCGCGATGGCGTTCCGCCCCCCGTTGCGTTGCAGCACCCACCAGGAATCTTGGCAATCCGCCGCTCATCAGCCGCCCTGTACCGGTGCAACCAACGCAACTCTGCGCCGGGTCATTTGCAGGCCCGCCGCAGCATTGCTACGCTGGAGCCACCCAACCAGCAGGAATCCCATGAGCGTCAGCATCACCTTCCTCGGCGGGGCCGGCACGGTCACCGGCTCCAAGTACCTTGTGCGCCACGGCGGCCAGTCGCTGCTGGTGGACTGCGGCCTGTTCCAGGGCTACAAGCAGCTGCGGCTGCGCAACTGGCACGCCTTGCCGGTGGCGCCGCATGAGGTGGACGCCGTGCTGCTCACCCATGCCCACCTGGACCATTCGGGCTACCTGCCGCTGCTGGCGCGCGATGGCTTTGGCGGCCCGGTGTTCTGCACGGCCGGCACGCGCGACCTGTGCGCCATCTTGCTGCCCGACAGCGGCCACCTGCAGGAGGAAGACGCCAACTACCTCAACCGCCACCACCTCAGCAAGCACGAGCCCGCGCTGCCGCTGTACACGCGCCTGGACGCACAGCACAGCCTGGCGCTGCTGCGCGTGCAGCCCGTGCACCAGGCGTTCGAGCCCCTGCCCGGCTGGCGCGCCACCTTCCTGCGCGCGGGCCACATCCTGGGCGCGGCCAGCGTGCTGCTGGAGGTGGGCGGGCGGCGCATTCTGTTCTCGGGCGACCTGGGGCGGCCGGACGATCTGCTGATGCACGCGCCCGACGCGCCCCCCGCTGCCGACACGGTGCTGGTCGAATCGACCTACGGCGACCGCAGCCACCCGCCGGGCTCGGTGCTCGATGAGCTGGGCCCCGCCCTGTCGCGCCTGGCCGCGCGCGGCGGCGTGGCCGTGGTGCCGGTGTTCGCCGTGGGGCGCGCGCAGACGGTGCTGCACGCGATCGCCCTGCTCAAGAGCCGTGGCGAGCTGCCGTCGGGCCTGCCGGTGTACCTGGACAGCCCCATGGCCGTGAGCGCCACGCAGCTGTTCCACGACCACATGGGCGAGCTGCGGCTGAGCCGCTCCGAGCTGCACGCCATGGCGCGCGGCACGACGCTGGTGCACAGCGTGGACGAGTCCAAGGCGCTGGCGCGCCTGCACGGGCCGCGCGTGATCCTGTCGGCCAGCGGCATGGCCACGGGCGGGCGCGTGCTGCACCACCTGGCCCTGCACGCGGGCGACCACCGCAACATGATCGTGCTGACCGGCCACCAGGCCGGCGGCACGCGCGGCGCGCGCCTGGCCGCGGGCGAGAAGAGCATCCGCATCCTGGGGCGCGACGTGCAGATTCGCGCCGAGGTGGTGCAACTGGCCACGGCCTCGGCCCATGCCGACGGCGGCCAGCTGCTGGACTGGCTGCGCGCCATGCCCGCCGCGCCGCGCCGGGTGTACGTGGTGCACGGCGAGCTGCCCGCGGCCGACATGCTGCGCCAGCGCATCGAGCACCAGCTGCGCTGGTCCGCCGACGTGCCGGAGCATGGCGAAACCGTGACGCTTTGAAAGTTCAAGCAAAAACAGGCCACAGCGCTTATACAGCAAGCGAAAACAGCTATTAAATCAGGAGCAAACACCCGTCAGCGGTGCGCATGGCGGCATGATTGCCATCGCGTTTCACGATGACAAAACCCGCACACCAAGGGGAAAATGCGATGATCACTTCTCCAAACGAGAAGCCGCACCCCCACCGATGAAAAGCTCCGAGCGCAGTTTTGCGCGCCGTATCGACCTGACCTCTCTGCAACTGTTCGTGGCCGTCTGCGAACTGGGCAGCATCGGCCGCGCGGCCGAGCGCGAGTTCATCGCCGCATCGGCGGTGAGCAAGCGGCTGTCCGACCTGGAGGCCGCCGTCGATACCGCCCTGCTGTACCGCCACAGCCGCGGCGTGACGCTGACGCCCGCGGGCGAGAGCCTGCTGCACCACGCGCGCACCGTGCTCTTCGGCCTGGAGCGCATGCAGGGCGAGCTGAGCGAGTACGCCGAGGGCGTGCGCGGCCATGTGCGCATGCACGCCAATATCTCGGCCATCGTGCAGTTTCTGCCCGAAGACCTGGGCGCCTTCGCCCGCACGCACAGCCAGATCAAGATCGACCTGCAGGAACACCTGTCGCCCGACGTGCTGCACGCCGTGCACGAGGGCGCTGCGGACCTGGGCATTTGCAACGTGTCCGCAGCCACGGCCCACGAGGGCCTGCAAAGCCGCCCCTACCGCAGCGACCGGCTGGTGCTGGTGGTGCCGCAGACGCACGCCCTGGCCGCGCGGCAAGCCATTGCCTTCGACGAGGTGCTGGACTGGGACATCGTCGGCCTGCACGTGGGCAGCAGCATCAGCCTGGCCATGCGCCAGGCCGCCGCGCAGGCCGGGCGGCCGCTGCGCCAGCGCATCCAGGTGACGAGCCTGGACGCCATGTGCCGCATGATCGACAACGGCCTGGGCGTGGGCCTGCTGCCCGACCGCGCCTTTGCGCTCATGCACGGCGTGGGGCGCCTGGCCGCCGTGCGCCTGGACGCGCCCTGGGCCCAGCGCGAGCTGCGCCTGGTGGCGCGCGACTTCGACGCCCTGCCCGTCACCGCGCGGCTGCTGGTCGAGCACCTGGCGCCCGGGGAGGCCCCGGCCAGCCCCACCTAGAATTCCAATCACCCCATCACTGAACCACGAAACGAGACCGCCATGGGACGCACCCTGTACGACAAGATCTTCGACGAGCACGTCGTCCACACCGAGGAAGACGGCACCGCCGTTCTCTACATCGACCGCCATCTGGTGCACGAGGTGACCAGCCCGCAGGCCTTCGAGGGCCTGCGCCAGGCGGGCCGCAAGGTCTGGCGCGTGAGTTCCATCGTGGCCACGGCCGACCACAACACGCCCACCACCGGCTGGGAGCTGGGCTACGACGGCATTGCCGATCCGATCAGCAAGGAGCAGATCACCACGCTGGACAAGAACATCGCCGAGGTGGGCGCGGCCGCGTTCTTCCCGTTCATGAGCAAGCGCCAGGGCATCGTGCACGTGATCGGCCCCGAGAACGGCGCCACCCTGCCCGGCATGACGGTGGTGTGCGGTGACTCGCACACGTCCACGCACGGCGCCTTCGGCGCGCTGGCCCACGGCATCGGCACCAGCGAAGTCGAGCACGTGATGGCCACGCAGACCCTGCTGGCCAAGAAGGCCAAGAACATGCTGGTGAAGGTGAGCGGCAAGGTGGCCCCCGGCATCACGGCCAAGGACATCGTGCTGGCCATCATCGGCAAGATCGGCACGGCCGGCGGCACGGGCTACACCATCGAGTTCGCGGGCGACGCCATCCGCGCCCTGTCGATGGAAGGCCGCATGACGGTGTGCAACATGGCCATCGAGGCCGGTGCGCGCGCCGGCCTGGTGGCCGTGGACGACAAGACCATCGACTACGTGAAGGGCCGCCCGCTGGCGCCCACGGGCATGGAGTGGGACCAGGCCGTGGCGTATTGGAAGACGCTGCACTCCGACGCCGACGCGCAGTTCGACGCCGTGGTGGAGCTGAACGCCGCGGACATCGTGCCCCAGGTCACCTGGGGCACCAGCCCCGAGATGGTGCTGGGCGTGGACGCCACGGTGCCCGACCCCGACAAGGAAAAGGACGCCAGCAAGCGCGGCGCCATCGAGCGCGCGCTGACCTACATGGCGCTCACGCCGGGCAAGCCGATCAACGACATCTTCGTGGACAAGGTGTTCATCGGTAGCTGCACCAACAGCCGCATCGAGGACATGCGCGAGGCCGCCGCCGTGGTCAGGAAGCTGGGCCAGAAGGTGGCCAAGAACATCAAGCTGGCCATGGTCGTGCCGGGCTCGGGCCTGGTGAAGGAGCAGGCCGAGCGCGAGGGGCTGCACGAGATCTTCCGCGCCGCGGGCTTCGAGTGGCGCGAGCCCGGCTGCAGCATGTGCCTGGCCATGAACGCCGACCGCCTGGAGCCCGGCGAGCGTTGCGCCTCTACCTCCAACCGCAACTTCGAGGGCCGCCAGGGCGCGGGCGGGCGCACGCACCTGGTCAGCCCCGCCATGGCCGCCGCGGCCGCCATTCACGGCCACTTCGTGGACATCCGCCAATTCGCCTGAGGACTCTTGCCATGACCAAACCACTCGCCGCCCTGCTGGCCCTGGCCTTCGTTCTGGCCGGCTGCAACACCGTCAAGGGCATGGGCCAGGACGTGCAGCGCGCCGGCAACGCCATCGAGCGCGCCGCCAAGTAAGAGGACCAAAGGGACACACACCATGCAGAAATTCACCATCCACCAGGGCCTCGTCGCCCCCATGGACCGCGAGAACGTCGACACCGACGCCATCATCCCCAAGCAGTTCCTCAAGTCGATCAAGAAGACCGGCTTCGGCGTGAACCTGTTCGACGAATGGCGCTACCTGGACCACGGCGAGCCCGGCCAGGACCCGGCATCGCGCAAGCCCAATCCCGACTTCGTGCTGAACCAGCCGCGCTATGCGGGCGCGAGCATCCTGCTGGCGCGCAAGAACTTCGGCTGCGGCTCCAGCCGCGAGCATGCGCCCTGGGCGCTGGACCAGTACGGCTTTCGCGCTGTCATTGCGCCGAGCTTTGCCGACATCTTCTTCAACAACTGCTTCAAGAACGGCCTGCTGCCCATCGTGCTGCCCGAGGCCACGGTGGACCAGCTGTTCAACGAGGTCGCGGCCTTCCCCGGCTACCAGCTCACCATCGACCTGGAGCGCCAGGTGATCGTTCGTCCGCAGGGAGAGGAAATCGCCTTCGACGTGATCCCTTTCCGCAAGTACTGCCTGCTCAACGGCTTCGACGACATCGGCCTGACGCTGCGCCACGCGGACAAGATCCGTGCCTTCGAGGCCCAGCGCCTGGCCACCAAGCCCTGGCTGGCCCACACCATGGCCTCGTGATTCGCTGGCCAGTTACAAGCCAAATCACCTTCCAGCGCCACCCATCAAGCGCTGACAGCTATCAAATCAGAAGTGAAACAACCATGAAAATCGCAGTTCTGCCGGGTGACGGCATTGGCCCCGAGATCGTTGCCGAAGCCGTCAAGGTGCTGAAGGCGCTCCAGCTTCCGCTGGAGATGGAAACCGCCCCCGTGGGCGGCGCCGCCTACGAGGCCGCCGGGCACCCGCTGCCCGAGTCCACCCTCAAGCTCGCGCAGCAGGCCGACGCCATCCTGTTCGGCGCCGTGGGCGACTGGAAGTACGACACGCTGGACCGCCCGCTGCGCCCCGAGCAGGCCATCCTGGGCCTGCGCAAGCACCTGGGCCTGTTCGCCAACTTCCGCCCGGCCATCTGCTACGAGCAGCTCACGCACGCCTCCAGCCTCAAGCCCGAGCTGGTCGCCGGCCTGGACATTCTCATCATCCGCGAGCTGACGGGCGACATCTACTTCGGCCAGCCGCGCGGCCGCCGCACGGCCGTGGACGGCCACTTCCCCGGCGCCGAGGAAGCCTTCGACACCATGCGCTACAGCCGCCCCGAGATCGAGCGCATCGCCCGCGTCGCCTTCGAGGCCGCGCGCAAGCGCAGCAAGAAGGTGACCAGCGTGGACAAGGCCAACGTGCTGGAAACCTTCCAGTTCTGGAAGGACGTGGTCACCGAGGTGCACAAGGACTACCCCGACGTGGAGCTGCAGCACATGTACGTGGACAACGCCGCCATGCAGTTGGTGAAGGCGCCCAAGGCCTTCGACGTGATCGTCACCGGCAACATGTTCGGCGACATCCTGAGCGATGAGGCGTCCATGCTTACCGGCTCCATCGGCATGCTGCCTTCCGCATCGCTGAACGACCGCAAGCAGGGCCTGTACGAGCCCAGCCACGGCAGCGCGCCCGACATCGCCGGCAAGGGCGTGGCCAACCCGCTGGCCACCATCTTGAGCGCCGCGATGATGCTGCGCTTCAGCCTGAACCAGGAAGAAGCCGCCCGCCGCATCGAGGCCGCCGTGCAGAAGGTGCTGGCCCAGGGCCTGCGCACGCCCGACATCTACAGCGAAGGCACGACCAAGGTCGGCACGGTGCAGATGGGCGACGCGGTGGTGAAGGCGCTGGGCTGATCGTGCCAGGCGGGTGGCAGCACAGCCGCCACCCGCATGCCCCATGCACCGCCCGTACACACGGGCGGCGTGTCCGCTACAATGTGCGCCTATGTTTGCCGCCCGCCCGTTCGCCCTGAACACAGCTCCTGCCGCCACGGCAGGTCCGGCAGCGCGCGCAATCACCAAAACCACGACCATTACGGGCTGATCCAGCTCCGGTATCGTCGTGCGCCCTCCCTGGCCCAGACGAGCCGGGGACGAAAGAAGGCAGCCACCGGTCGGGTGCGTACTGTTTTTACTTTGAAAGGGCGTTGAAAATGAGCAAGTTGGTAGGTTTGGTTGGCTGGCGCGGCATGGTCGGCTCGGTTCTCATGGACCGCATGGTGCAGGAAAAGGACTTCGATCTGATCGAGCCCCTGTTCTTCTCCACCTCGAACGCGGGCGGCAAGGCTCCGGCGCAGGCCAAGAACGAAACCACGCTGCAGGACGCATTCAACATCGACCAGCTCAAGCGCTGCGAGATCATCATCACGGCCCAGGGCGGCGACTACACCAACGATGTGTACCCCAAGCTGCGCGCCGCCGGCTGGAACGGCCACTGGATCGATGCAGCCTCCGCGCTGCGCATGGAAAAGAACGCCGTGATCGTGCTGGATCCGGTCAACATGCCGGTGATCAAGAACGCCCTGGCGAACGGCGGCAAGGACTGGGTCGGCGGCAACTGCACCGTCAGCTGCATGCTGATGGGCGTGGGCGCGCTGTACAAGGCCGGTCTGGTCGAGTGGATGAGCACGCAGACCTACCAGGCCGCCAGCGGCGGCGGCGCCCAGCACATGCGCGAGTTGCTCACGCAGTACGGCACCCTGAATGCTGAGGTAAAGGCACTGCTGGACGACCCCAAGAGCGCCATCCTGGAGATCGACCGCAAGGTCATCGCCAAGCAGCGCAGCCTCTCGGTCGGCGAAACGGCGAACTTCGGCGTGCCGCTGGGCGGCTCGCTGATCCCCTGGATCGACAAGGACCTGGGCAATGGCATGTCCAAGGAAGAATGGAAGGGCATGGCCGAAACGAACAAGATCCTCGGCATGGGCGAGGGCTTCGACTCCGCAGCCATCCCCGTGGACGGCTTTTGCGTGCGCGTGGGCGCCATGCGCTGCCACAGCCAGGCGCTGACCTTCAAGCTCAAGAAGGACGTGCCCGTGCCCGACATTGAGGCCATGATCGCCGCCGACAACCAGTGGGTGAAGGTGGTGCCCAACACGCGCGAGGCCACCATCCAAGACCTGACGCCAGTGGCCGTGACCGGCACCATGACCATTCCCGTGGGCCGCATCCGCAAGCTGGCCATGGGCCCCGAGTACGTGGGCGCCTTCACCATCGGCGACCAACTGCTGTGGGGCGCAGCCGAGCCGCTGCGCCGCATGCTGCGCATCCTGCTGGACGCTTGACGACCAGACGGCGCCACCCGCGTGGCGCCGTTTTTTTATGGACTTTAGACAGATACGCCCTGTTACCTGCCGTTGCCCATTACCAACATGCATAAGGCCTTTTCCACCCCTTCCAACGGGGTAGAAAAGCTGGCACCGCGCATCAGCTTGTCAGTGCAAAACATTGATGCTATGGTGCTTTTTACATATTTTCACGCTCCGGAGCGGCTCCGATCATGACCAGAAAAACACCGCTCTCCATGGCAGCATCCATCAATCAATTCGCCGCACACATGCATCGCTGGAAATTCTCTGTCTTGGCCACCGCGGCCGTTTTGTCGGCTGGCCTCTACAGCACCGATGCCAGTGCACTGGCCCTGGGACGCGTGAATGTGCAATCCGCACTGGGCGAGCCGCTGCGCGCCGAGATTGAGCTGCCGCAGATCACGGCCACCGAAGCCGACTCGCTGCGCGTGGCCCCGGCCAGCCCCGAGGTGTTCCGCAGCCAGGGCATGGAGTATTCCCCCGCGGCCCATAACGTCCAGGTGCAGCTGCACCGCCGCCCCGACGGCTCCATGGTGCTGCGCCTGAGCGGAACCCGCCCCGTCAACGAGCCCTTTGTGGACCTGGTGATCGACGCAACGTGGAGCTCTGGCCATATCGTGCGCAGCTACACGATGCTGTTCGACCCGCCCGCCCTGCGCCGCCCGCAGGCGGCCGTGACGGCAGCGCCGCAGGTCGCTCCCGCCCGCGCCGAGGTGCCCCCCTCCGCGCCAGCCCGCGCTCCCGCTGCGGCCCCGGCCGCACCGGCAGTGCGCGCAGCAGCCGCACCCGCTCCTGCCCCAGCGCCCAGCCGCGCACCCGCAGCCAAACCTGCGGCGGCGGGTGACGAGGTCATGGTCCGCGCCGGGGATACCGCCGGCCGCATCGCCAATGCGCACCGCCCTGCCGGCGTTTCGCTGGACCAGATGCTGGTGGCCATGATGCACGCCAACCCCGATGCCTTCATCAAGGGCAACGTGAACCGCCTGCGCTCCGGCGCCATGCTGCAAATGCCCAGCGAGGCCGACGCACAAGCCACGCCCGCAGCCGAGGCGCGCCAGATCGTCGCGGCGCAGAGCCGCGACTTCAGCGAATTCCGCCGCCGCATGGCCGCCGCCGCCCCCACCGCGGAAGTGGCGGCCGCGGAACGCACGGCCAGCGGTGCCGTGCAGGCGCAGGTGGAAGACAAGAAGCCGGCCGTTGCCAGCCCCGACAAGCTCACGCTGTCCAAGGGCGCCATGCAGGCCCAGAAGGCGGACGAGCAGATGGCCCGCGACAAGCAGGCGGATCAGAACGCGGCCCGCATGGCCGAGCTGTCGAAGAACATCTCGGACCTGAACCAGATCAGCGGCGCATCCACCCCGGCCGGAAAACCTGCCGCTGCTGGTGGCGCGGCTCCAGCGGCCCCCGCCGCCTCCCAGCCAGGCCTTGCCGTGCCGGCACCGGCAGGGCTACCCGCGCCGACGCAGGCCGCAACCGATCCTGCTGCTGCCGCCGAGACCGCAGCACCGGCCACCGACGCGGCCCCAGCACCAGCAGCCGAGGCATCCGCTCCCAGCGAAGCAACCGCCCCCGCTCCCGCAGCCCCGCCCAAGCCGGCGCCGCAGCCGCCGGTCACGTACGAGGAGCCCAGCTTCCTCGACTCGCTGACGGAAGACCCCTTGCTGGCAGGCGGCGCACTGGCCCTGGTCCTGGCCCTGCTGGGCTACGGGGGCTACCGCGTCGCCCAGAGCCGCCGCAACCAAGGTGCCGTGGACAGCGCCTTCATCGAAAGCCGTCTGCAGCCGGACTCCTTCTTCGGCGCCAGCGGTGGCCAGCGCGTGGACACGGCCAGCAGCGAACTCACCACGGGCTCCTCCTCCATGACCTATTCGCCCAGCCAGCTGGATGCGGGCGGCGATGTGGACCCCGTGGCCGAGGCGGACGTCTACCTGGCCTACGGCCGCGATTTGCAGGCAGAGGAAATCCTCAAGGAGGCCGTGCGCCACCACCCTGAGCGCGTGTCCATTCCGGCCAAGCTGGCCGAGATCTACGCCAAGCGCCAGGATCGCAAGGCCCTGGAATCAGTGGCCAACGACGTGTTCAAGCTCACCAACGGCCAGGGTCCCGATTGGGCCCGCGTGGCGGAACTGGGCCGCACGCTGGACCCCGACAATGCGCTGTACCAGCCCGGCGGCCGGCCTGCGGCCCTGGCGGACAGCCAGCCGGGTGCGGCACCCACCGCGGCCTTTGCCAGCACCCTGGGTGCGGCAGCATCCAACCCGCCCGCAGTAGGCCCGGACTCCGTGCTGCCGGACCTCGACTTGGACCTGGATCTCGACCTGGACCTGCATGAGGCGCCTCCGGTGCCAGCTCCAGCACCGAGCACCTTCGCCGTGGCCGCCGCAGCCAATGCAGCGATGGCCGCACAAGCACCCGCCGCCACGCCTCCCGTTGCCGAAGCCCCCATTCCCTCCCTGGATCTGGGCGATCTCGAACTGCCCGACGCAACCTGGAGCCAGGATCAGGCCCCTGCCGCCAACGAGCAGGAGCCAACCCCTGCCAACGTAACGGTCTCGACGGAGCCCTCTCCCCTGGACCTGCAGGACGACGACCTGTCGCTGATGGACTCTGCCGCCATGTCGCTGACCAGCCGTGATGCCAAGGCCGCCCCGGCCGCGGATGCACTGGAATTCGACCTGGGCGACCTGTCGCTGGACCTCCATGCCCCGAGCGTGCCGTCCGCTGCCGTAGAGCTCCCCGCCGCCAGCAAGCCCGCCCCAGCCACCGAGCCGCTGCCGGACGACCCGCTGGCCACCAAGCTGGCGCTGGCGGAAGAGTTCAACACCATCGGTGACAGCGAAGGCGCACGCACCCTGGTCGAGGAAGTCATCGCCGAATCCTCCGGCGAACTGAAGACCCGTGCCCAGCGACTGCTGGCCGAGCTGAGCTGATGCTGCGCCCTTCACGCACACGCGGCATCGGCCGCGTTTGTGTGACCCTTCCGTGCCGCGGGAGCATGCAATGAGAGTGGCCCTAGGCGTCAGCTACAACGGTCAGGCCTACAACGGCTGGCAAAGCCAGCCCTCCGGCAACACCGTGCAAGACCATCTCGAAGCGGCCCTGGGCCGCTTCGCTACTCATGCGGTGCACACGATCTGCGCCGGGCGCACGGATGCCGGCGTGCATGGCCTGATGCAGGTCGTACACTTCGACACCGAGTTGCAGCGCACGCCGTTCTCCTGGGTGCGCGGCCCCAATACCTTCTTGCCCGCCGACATCGCCGTGCAATGGGCGCAGCCCGTGCCCGACGCATTCCATTCGCGCGCCAGCGCCGTGGCTCGCCGCTATGCCTATGTGCTGCTGCAGTCGCCCGTGCGGCCCAGTGTGGACGCGGGGCGCGTGGGCTGGGTGTTCCATGCGCTGGACGAGCAGGCCATGCGCGCCAGCGTGCAGCACCTGCTGGGCGAGCACGACTTCACCTCCTTCCGCGCCTCGGCCTGCCAGGCCAAGTCGCCCGTCAAGACGCTGCATCGCATCGACATCACGCGCCGCACCATGCCCGCAGGTGAATCGGCGGGCCACCACGGCTGCGCGCCCTGCTACTGGCGCTTCGAGTTCGAGGGCAGCGCCTTTTTGCACCACATGATCCGCAACATCATGGGCTGCATCGTCGCCATCGGCCAGGGGCTGCAGCCGCCGGACTGGATGCGCGCCGTGCTCGAGGCACGCTCGCGCGACGCGGCCGCGCCCACGTTCTCCCCCGACGGACTGTATTTCCAGGGGCCGGTGTACGGACCCGAGTGGGGCCTGCCGACGCGCACGGCTGCGTATGATTGGCTGCCATGAGCCACCCGGTCGCAGCCACCTTCACCCCATCCGCACCACGCCCCCCCACCGCCGTCCGTACCCGCATCAAGATTTGCGGCCTCACGCGTGAGCAGGATGTGGACGCCGCCGTGGAAGCCGGCGCGGACGCCATTGGCTTCGTGCTCTACCCCAAGAGCCCGCGCGCCGTCAGCCCCGAGCGGGCGGCCGCGCTGGCGCGGCGGCTACCGCCCTTCGTCACGCCTGTGCTGCTGTTCGTGAACGCAAGCGCTACTGAAGTGATAGCTGCTAGCGCTTTGGTGTCGGGTGCCACCGTGCAATTTCATGGTGATGAATCGCCTGCGGACTGCTTGCGCGCCAGCGATGGCGGGCGCATTCCCTTTCTGCGCGCCGCGCGCATTCCCCTGGACGCAGGCGCCGCACGCTTCGACCTCGTAAAATACGCGCAGGATCACTCTCGCGCCCGCGCCATCCTGCTCGACGCCCATGTCGAGGGCTATGGCGGCGGCGGCAAGGCATTCAATTGGTCACTCCTACCTCCAAGCGTCGACTGTCACCTCGTTTTGTCTGGTGGACTCACGCCTGCAAACGTGACCGATGGCATCAGCCAAGTGCGCCCGCGTTGCAAGACGCTGGCGGTTGATGTCAGCTCCGGCGTGGAGCTCGATGGCCCCGATGGCTCGCCCCTGAAAGGCATCAAGGACGCCGGCAAGATCCAACGCTTCGTCGCCGCCGTACGCGCGGCAGACGCAGCAACTGCACCCTAAATCCGTATGTCTGAATACCACCAACCCGATGCTTCGGGCCATTTCGGCCCCTATGGCGGCGCCTTCATCAGCGAGACGCTGACGCACGCCATCGGCGAGCTGCGCGACGCCTATGCGCGCTACCAGCATGACCCCGAATTCCTCGCCGAATTCCACTACGAGCTGGCGCATTTCGTCGGTCGCCCCTCGCCCATCTACCATGCGGCGCGCACCAGCCGCGAGATGAAGGGCGCGCAGATTTACCTGAAGCGCGAAGACCTCAACCACACGGGCGCGCACAAGATCAACAACGTGATCGGCCAGGCCATGCTCGCCAAGCGCATGGGCAAGCCGCGCATCATCGCCGAGACCGGCGCGGGCCAGCACGGCGTGGCCACGGCCACTATCTGCGCGCGCTACGGCCTGGAATGCGTGGTCTACATGGGCGCCGAGGACGTCAAGCGCCAAAGCCCCAACGTCTACCGCATGAAGCTGCTGGGCGCCACCGTGGTGCCTGTGGAGTCGGGCAGCAAGACGCTCAAGGACGCGCTCAACGAGGCCATGCGCGACTGGGTGGCCAACGTGGACAACACCTTCTACATCATCGGCACCGTGGCGGGCCCCCACCCCTACCCGATGATGGTGCGCGACTTCCAGAGCGTGATCGGCACCGAGTGCCTCACGCAGATGCCCGCCATGCTGGCCGAGCAAAAGCTTGCCGCCACGCAGCCCGATGCCGTCGTCGCCTGCGTGGGCGGCGGCAGCAACGCCATGGGCATCTTCTACCCCTACATTCCGTTCGAGAAGACGCGCCTGATCGGCGTGGAGGCCGCGGGCGAGGGCCTGGACAGCGGCAAGCATTCGGCCAGCCTGCAGCGTGGCTCCAGCGGCGTGCTGCACGGCAACCGCACGTTCATCCTGCAGGACGAGAACGGCCAGATCACCGAAACCCACAGCATCAGCGCCGGCCTGGACTACCCCGGCGTGGGCCCCGAGCATGCCTGGCTGCAGGAGATTGGCCGCGCCGAATACGTGGGCATCACCGACACCGAGGCGCTTGAGGCCTTCCACTACCTGTGCCGCACCGAAGGCATCATCCCGGCGCTGGAATCAAGCCACGCTGTGGCCTACGCGATGAAGCTCGCCAAGACCATGACGCCGCAGCAATCCATCCTCGTGAACCTCTCCGGCCGCGGCGACAAGGACATCGGCACCGTGGCCGACCTGTCGGGCGCCGATTTCTACGACCGCCCCTCGATGCGGGGATTGAACGTGAAGGGAGGGCCCGCCGCATGAGCCATCCACAGCGTATTGCCGCCACCTTCGCCGAACTCCAGGCCAAGGGCCGCAAGGCCCTGATTCCCTATGTGACGGCAGGCTTTCCGTTCGCCGACATCACCCCCGCGCTGATGCACGGCATGGTGGACGCTGGCGCCGACGTGATCGAGCTGGGCGTGCCCTTCTCCGACCCCATGGCCGACGGCCCCGTGATCCAGAAGGCGGGCGAGAAGGCCCTGGCCCTGGGCGTGGGCATGCAGCAGGTGCTGGACATGGTGCGCAGCTTCCGCCAGCGCAACAGCACCACGCCGGTGGTGCTCATGGGCTACGCCAACCCCATTGAGCGCTACGAGCAGCGCCACGGCAAGGGGTCTTTCGCCCGCGATGCGGGCGAGGCCGGCGTGGACGGCGTGCTGGTCGTGGACTACCCGCCGGAAGAGTGCGAGCAGTTCGCCCATGAGCTGCGCGCCCATGGCATCGATCTGATCTTCCTGCTCGCCCCCACCTCCACGCCGGAGCGCATGCAGCAGGTGGCCCGGGTGGCCAGCGGCTACGTGTACTACGTATCGCTCAAGGGAGTGACCGGCTCTGGATCGCTGGACACCTCCGCCGTCGAGTCCATGCTGCCGCGCATCCGCGAGCATGTGAAGATTCCCGTCGGTGTGGGCTTCGGCATTCGCGACGCGGCCACGGCCCAGGCCATCGGCCGCGTGGCCGATGCGGTGGTCATCGGCAGCCGCATCATCCAGCTCATCGAGGATCAGCCGCACGAAAAGGTGGTCGCCATCACGGTGGACTTCCTGCGCGCGATACGCAAATCACTGGACGCATAATGACGGCCCGGCGCGCCAGCCACCGCGGCGCGCCGGCTGAGACCTGAAGAGGAAAACCTATGTCCTGGCTCGAAAAACTCCTGCCCGCCAAAATCCAGCAGACCGACCCCACGGAGCGCCGCCAGGTGCCCGAGGGCCTGTGGACCAAGTGCCCGAGCTGCGAAAACGTGCTCTACAAGACCGACCTGGAGCACAACGAGAACGTCTGCCCGCAGTGCGGCCACCACCACCGCATCGGCGCCCGCGCGCGGCTCAACGCCTTTCTGGACGGCGAGGGCCGCTACGAGATCGGCCAGGAAGTGCTGCCCGTGGACGCCCTCAAGTTCAAGGACAGCCGCAAGTACCCCGAACGCCTGAAGGAGGCGCTGGAAAACACCGGCGAGACCGACGCGCTTGTGGTCATGGGCGGCTCCGTCAAGAGCATCAACATCGTGGCCGCCTGCTTCGAGTTCGACTTCATGGGCGGCTCCATGGGCTCCGTGGTGGGCGAGCGCTTCGTGCGCGGCGTGGAAACCGCCATCGAGCAGAAAGTGCCCTTCATCTGCTTCACCGCCACCGGCGGCGCGCGCATGCAGGAAGGTCTGCTGTCGCTCATGCAGATGGCCAAGACCAATGCCGCGCTCACGCGCCTGGCCAAGAAGGGCCTGCCCTACATCAGCGTGCTGACCGACCCGACCATGGGCGGCGTGTCGGCCGGCTTTGCCTTCGTGGGCGACATCGTGATTGCCGAGCCCCGGGCCCTGATCGGCTTCGCCGGCCCGCGCGTGATCGAATCCACCGTGCGCGTGACCCTGCCCGAAGGCTTCCAGCGCGCCGAATTCCTGCAGACCAAGGGCGCCGTGGACTTCATCTGCGACCGCCGCGAACTGCGCCAGACCGTGGCGCAATGCCTGTCCATGCTGCAGCGCCTGCCGGCGGACGCGGTGGCCTGAGCCACATCGCTACCAAAACAATAGCACCTCACGCTTGATACGTAAGCGCTAGGTGCTATTTTTATTGATAAAAACCGGGCGCTGGGCTCACTCCGGATCGGGATAGCGCTGCGCAATGCAGCGGAAGTCCTCGGTCAGTTCGACGAAGGCATCGACCATGTCCGGGTCGAAATGCGAGCCCCGCCCCTTGATGATGGTGGCGCACGCCTGCTCGTGCGAGAACGCCGGCTTGTACACGCGCTTGCTGATGAGCGCGTCGTACACGTCGGCCACGGCCATGAGGCGGGCCGATACCGGAATCGCGTCGCCCTTGAGGCCCTCCGGATAGCCCGAGCCATCCCATTTCTCCTGGTGGCCGTAGGCAATCTCCTTGGAAACGCTCAGAAAGGCCACGCGCATGCCCAGCCGCTGCTCCGCCTCCTCGATGGCCTTGCGCCCCAGCGTGGTGTGGGTCTTCATGACCTCGAACTCTTCCACCGTCAGCTTGCCCGGTTTGAGCAGGATGCTGTCGGGAATGCCGATCTTGCCGATGTCGTGCAGCGGCGCCGACTTGTAGAGAAGGTTGATCATGCGGTCGTTGAGCACCGCCTCGAAGCGCGGATGGTGGCGCAACCGCTCGGCCAGCGTCTTGACGTACAGCTGGGTGCGGCGGATGTGGTTGCCCGTCTCGTTGTCGCGCGTTTCGGCCAGCGAGGTCATGGCCATGATGGTCACATCCTGGATCGCCTGCACCTCCAGCGTGCGCAGCGCCACCTCGCGCTCCAGATAGGCGCTCTTGTCGCGCAGAAAATCGGCCGTGGCCTTGAGCGCCAGGTGCGTGGCCACGCGCGCCAGCAGGATGGACGGGCTGATAGGCTTGGTGATGTAGTCCACCGCGCCCAGGGCCAGGCCCTCGCGCTCGTCGTCGATCTCCGAGCGCGCGGTGAGGAAGATCACCGGGATATGGCGCGTGGACTCGCCGGCCTTGAGCCGGCGGCAGACCTCGTAGCCGTCGATGCCCGGCATCATGATGTCGAGCAGCACCAGGTCGGGCTGCGCATCGGACTGTGCGATCGCCAGGGCCTTCTCGCCGCTGGCGGCCACCCGCACGCGGTAATGGTCCCGCAACAGGCCCGCCATGAGGGTGAGGTTGTCGGGCGTGTCGTCCACCACCAGCACGGTGGCGATGGACTTGTCGACCAGGCCGCCCCTGGGTTCACTCATGAAGTGCTGCTGATCCATGGTTTGGTCCCCGCCGAAGTGATGAACATGATGAAGAGCATGTGCGCGTTTCAGGGCGCGCTCAGCCTGGAGTGTCCGCCACGGCGGCATCCAGCAGCCGCAGCGCATCATCGAAGGCAAAGTTGTGGACGCTGCGCTGCAGCGCATCGAAGTCCGCCCCCAGCAGCCGCTCCAGCGCCGCACCGTTTCGCTGCAGATAGTCCACGGCCGCGGGATCGTCGCCGTGCAGCAACGCGCGCAGGTCCCGCAGCAGCCCGGCGGGCGCTTCGGCCGGAGCCTGCTCGGCACCCGCGGGCGTCCGTTCGCCCTGCCGGGCCCAGGCGTCGAGGGCCTGCCACAGCGGCTCCAGCGCCTCACCCAGCGCCGCCGTCAGGGGCTGCAGCGCTTGCGCCGGCGCATGTGCGCGCAGCGCCTGCTCGAGCGCCTGCGCCTGCTGCGACAGCTCCTGTGCGCCGATGTTGCCCGCCACCGCGCGCAGCGTGTGCGCCGTGCGCTCGGCCAGCGCCCAGTCGCCCGCAGCCAGGGCCGCGTGCAGGGTCTGCTGCACGTCGCGCTGCCCCTGCACGAAACGCTGCAGCATGTCGGCGTACAGCGCCGGCCTGCCCAGCGCCCGCTGCAGGCCCAGCGCCGTATCCAGGCCAGCCACGCCCTGGGGCAGCGCGGGGCCGCCCTGCCCCGGGTCTGGCCCTGGGTCCTGATGCGCGGCCGGCACAGCCGGCTCGCCCGGTGACTGCGTACCCGGCGGCAGCCAGCGCGCCAGCGTGGCCCAGAGCACGGCCGGGTCGATGGGCTTGGCCACATGGTCGTTCATGCCGGCGTCGAAACAACGCTGGCGGTCGGACTCCATGGCATGGGCGGTCATGGCGATGATGGGCAGGCCGGCGTGGCGCGGATCGGCGCGCAGCAGGCGCGTGGCCGTCTCGCCATCCATGAGCGGCATCTGCATGTCCATGAGCACGGCGTCATAGCCGCACCGGGCGATCTGCTCCAGCGCCTCCTGCCCATTGGATGCGACATCGACCCGCACGCCCGCCTCGCGCAGCAGCTCAAGTGCCACGATCTGGTTGAGTTCGTTGTCCTCCACCAGCAGCACCGAGGCGCCGCGCAGCGCGGGTGGCGGCGCCTCCTGCGGCACGGCCTGCACCCGCAGCGGATGCACCAGGGTGTCGAACAGCACCGAAGCGCTCACCGGCTTGACCAGCACCGTATCGATGCCCGCGCCGCGCGCCGCATCCATCACCTCTTCACGCCCATGCGCCGTGACCATCAGCATCTGCGGCACATGCGGCAGTCCCAGGCCGCGGATGCGGCGGGCCAGCTCGATACCGTCCATGCCCGGCATCTGCCAGTCCAGCAGCAGCAGGCCATAAGAGCGATCCTGCTGCGCCGCCTGGCGCAGCGCCTGCAGCGCCTCGGGGCCCGAGTGCACCTGCGTCGCCTCCAGGCCCATGGTCTGCAGCATGTCCACCAGCACCTGGGCCGCCGTGAGGTTGTCGTCCACGACCAGCACGCGGCAGCCGCTCCAGTCCGTCCGGGACAGCGCGCGTTCGTCGGGCGGCACGCCCCGCTCCAGCGGCAGGGTGGCCCAGAACGCCGAGCCCTGCCCCCATGCGCTGCGCACCCCAACCTCGCCCCCCATGAGCTCGGCCAGGCTCTTGCAGATGGCCAGGCCCAGGCCCGTGCCGCCAAAGCGGCGCGTGGTGGAAGTGTCAGCCTGCTCGAAACTCTGGAACAGCCGCGGCATCTGCGGCTCGCGTATGCCAATGCCGGTATCGCGCACCTCGAAGCGCAGCAGCACGCGCGCGCCCTCGTCGCGTTCCAGCCGCACCAGCACATGGATCTCGCCCTGCTCGGTGAACTTGACGGCGTTGTTGGCGAAGTTGATGAGGATCTGCCCCACCCGCAGCGCATCGCCCACCAGGTGCTGCGGCACATCGGGTGCCACGTCCAGCACCAGCTCCAACCCCTTGGCCGCGGCCTTGAAGGCCACCACGTCGGCCACACCCTGCAGCATGCGGTCCAGCGCGAAGGGGCTGCGCTCCACCACCAGCTTGCCGGCTTCGATCTTGGAAAAATCCAGAATGTCGTTGATCACGCCCAGCAGATGCTGGCCCGCCTGCTGGATGCGGCCCACGTAGCCGCTCTGGCGCTCATCCAGACCGGACTTGAGCGCCAGGTGCGACATCCCGATGATGGCGTTGAGCGGCGTGCGGATCTCATGGCTCATGTTGGCCAGGAAGCGCGACTTGAGTGCCACCGTTTCCTCGGCCAGCTCCTTGGCGCGGCGCAGCGCCGACTCGGCGCGCTGGCGGTCGGAGATGTCCACGAATGTGCCGATCGCGCCTCCCGGCGAGCCGTCGTGCCGGTTGAAGCCATGCAGCCAGAACAGCGTGTGGTGCGTCGCACCATCGGCATAGGGCATATCCACCTCGCGGTGCACCGACCGCGTGCCGCCCAGCACGGCCTTGGTGTCGGCCTGCAGGCGTTCGCGCTCCTCCCAGGGGAGGAAGTCCAGATCCATCACAGTCCTGCCCAGCAGTTCCTGCGCGCGCACGCCAAAGGCTTCCATGTAGGCATGGTTGAAACCGAGGTAGCGCCCCTCGGCATCCTTGTAAAAAAGGGGCACGGGAATCGCATCGATCAGCGCCTGCTGGAACGCGAACTGCTCGGCCACCTGCACCTCCAGCAGCTTCTGGTCATGCACGTCCACATTCACGCCGATCACGCGCGTGGGCCGCCCCGCATCGTCACGCACGATGCGCGCCGCGCACAGGATCCAGCGCATGCTGCCGTCGGCGCGCAGGATGCGCCAGGAATCGTTCAGCCGGGCGCATCCCGGCTCGGCCAGGGCTTGTGCCAGCCGTTCCAGCGCGCGCGGCCGGTCGTCGGGATGCAGGAGGTCAACCCAGTCCTGGTAGGGCCGCGGCTGCGCCGCCGCCACGCCACCGTCTGCCGGCCCACGCGGCACGCCGTACATCTGCTCCAGCTGCGGCGACCACACGACACGCTGCGCCAACAGGTCGTAGTCGAACACCCCTACGTTGCCGGCCTCTTGCGCCAGCTCCAGCCGCTCGTTGGCGGCGCGCGTGGCCGCTTCGGCACGCTGGGCCTCGGTGACATCCTCCAGGACCCACAGCGATGCGATCTGGCTGCCCTCCATCTGCAGGCCGCGCCCCGCCATGCGCGCGGTGAAGGGCGAGCCATCGAGGCGCTGCAACGTGACCAGTTCGCGCACCGAGCCGCCGCCCAGCAGCCTGGGCACGGTGCGCGCCGCAAATGCGCCGTAGCCGGCCTCGCCGCCAAACAGCGCCCGGACATGCGTCCCCGCCAGGTCCGTGCCGGGAACCCCCAGCATCTCGGCAAGAGCCCGGTTGAACTGGCGGATGAGCCCGTCGCACACCAAGACGATGGGAGGTGCGTTGTCGAAGATCGCCGTTTGCTGCTCCAGCAGTTCGCTCAGGCGACGCTCGCGCAGCGCCAGCTCCTGCTCCGCCTGGATGCGCTCCGTCACGTCCTCCTGCAGCCCGACGATGGCAATGCGCCGCCCCCGCCGATCCAGCACCGGCGACAGCGTGGACTCATCATGGAACAGGCTGCCGTCGCGGCGCCGGTTCACAAACCGGCCCTTCCAGGGCCGGCCGGCCAGCAGATGGCCCCACATTTCGCGGTAGGTCTCCGGCGGTGTGTGCTCGCTGGCGATCACCGATGGCTTGTGCCCGCGCACCTCATTCAGCGCGTAGCCCGTGGTGCGCTCGTACTGCGGGTTGACCCAGGCGATGCGCCCCTCGGCGTCGGTGATGACGACGGACACCGGACTGTTTTCCAGAGCTTCGCCCAACACCGCAAAGCGCTCCATGGCCTCGGCCACACGCCGGCGATGGCGCTGCATGTCCAGCGCCATCGCTCCGATGATCACCAGCAGCACGAATACCCCACCGCCCACCGCCAGGCGCAGTCCGGACGGCATGAGGTTGCTCACGTCATCCAGCATCACCAGTTGCCAGGGGCCCGCGGGATCCTTCCAGTCCAGGCTTTGGCGGACGACGGCATGGCGCACACCGTCGATGAAGGCCTCCCTCGCCTGGGTGACGAACGGCAGGGCGGATACCTGCCCCTTGTCGAAGCGGCTGGCAAACTGGCGCTTGCCGCGCACCGCATCGATGCGCTCCTGCGTCAACGGCGCGGCCATGGCATAGAGCCACTCCGGCCGCGTGGAGGAAAACACCACCTCCTGCGGCGACATCAGCAGCACGGGACGACCGGTGCGAGCCAGAAGCTGGTCGAAATGCGTGAAGGCCACCTTGAGCAGCACGACACCGATGATGGCGCCCGAGGGCGAGTCCCCTTCGTACAGCGGCGCCGCGTAGTACAAGCCGCGCTCCTGCGAAGTCGCGCCCAGCGCCGCATACACGCTGACATGGCCCTGGAGCGCCTGCTGGAAGTAGGGGCGGAAGCCCAGTTGGGCCCCTGTGGCCCGGGCGCCCACCGTCTCGTGCGCCACCACGGTCCCATCGCGCGCCAGCACATAGGCACCGCTCACCAGGAAACGGCCACGGATCACACCCAGGCGCGACAGCACTGGAGGCGCATCATGCGGCAGCATGCCCTGCGCCACCGCCTTGAGGGAGGGCTCGCTCAGCCCCAGCAAAGTGACGGCGCCTAGCAGCGGCCCATTGCTGCTGTCGCTCAACAGCGCCTGCGCCGTGCTCTGCAGCAGTTGCGCACTCTCTCGTTCACGCTGCTGCGAACGCACCAGCACTACGGCCTCCACGGCCAGCCAGGCGCCCAGCAGCGCCAACGCCAGCACCAGCAACGCGCCGGGCAGCCAGCGCCCCCGCCGGTCGCGCACCAGGTCCAGCAAAGAGCCGATCCCGTCCCAGCGTTCAGGCATGGGCGTGGCTCTCGCTGTGCCGCGAAGGAATTGGCCGAACCGTGGTGGTGCGTGTCAAAGTGGCCTCCGTATGTCCGGTCGCGTCAGGGCGCCGGGGGCAATGCGGGATTCGGAGCGGCACGATGGCATGCCGCGAACGGGGTTGCAGGCGGAGTATGTCAAAACGTAACCATTCTTGCTATCTTTCTGCCATGACGGGCCCGCCTTCGGCCGCCCAGGCCCTGCCCTCCGTGACAGATCGGCCCGCCGGCAGCGTACCAGCATGTAACAAAACCAGGGCATCCGCAATGCACGCATTACGATGGCCCGACCATGCCCACGGAAGGAGATCCCATGCGCCAGCCCCCGTTTCACGCACGCCTTGCAACCGCTCTTGCCGCCGGCCTGGCGATCGCACTGCTGACCGCCTGCTCCAGCGCGCCTGGGCGCTTTCAGTACCAGGTGCCGGAGCAACCCGAAGGCTCCTCGGGCTACACCGAAAAACCTGGCTGGGCCACCGAGCGCTTCGCCGTGGCCGCTGCCAACCCGCTGGCCACGGATGCGGGCTACCAAATACTCAAGGCGGGCGGATCGGCCCTGGATGCCGCCATCGCGGTGCAGATGGTGCTCACGCTGGTGGAGCCGCAGTCGAGCGGCATCGGCGGTGGCGCCTTCCTGCTGCACGCGGCCGGCAGCAAGGTCGAAGCCTATGACGGGCGCGAGACCGCCCCTGCCGCCGCAACGGAGAATCTGTTCATCGGCACCGATGGCAAGCCCATGGCCTTCCACGATGCCGTGGTGGGGGGGCGCTCGGTGGGCGTGCCTGGCACGGTGCGCATGCTGGAGCAGGCCCACAAGGAACACGGCAGGCTGCCCTGGTCCATGCTGTTCGACCCGGCCATTCAGTTGGCCGAGCAGGGATTCAAGGTCAGTGCGCGCCTGCATGCGCTGCTGTCCAACGAGAAGTTCCTCGCCCAGGATCCGGCTGCCCGCGCCTATTTCTTCGACGATGCCGGCAAGCCCTGGCCCGTGGGCCATCTGCTCAAGAACCCCGAGCTGGCCACCGTGCTGCGCGCCATCGCCAGGAATGGCTCCCGGGCCCTGCTGGAGGGTGAGGTGGCCCAGGCCATCGTGGCCAAGGTCCAGGGCCACGCCGGCAATCCGGGCCGGCTCACGCTGGCCGACCTGGCTGGCTACCAGCCCAAGAAGCGCCAGGCCCTGTGCTCCGACTACCAGATCCGCGCCAAGGACTTCCGTATCTGCGGTTTTCCGCCCCCCAGCTCCGGAGCGATTGCCGTGGCGCAGATCCTGGGCATCCTGAAGAACACAGACGCCACATCCATGGAGTTGCAGGACGGCCCGCAGGGCCCCGCAGACCCCATGGGCCCGTCACCCACGGCCGATTGGCTGTACCTGTACAACGAGGCCGCGCGCCTGGCCTTTGCCGACCGCGCCCTGTACGTGGCCGACCCGGACTTCGTGCGCCCCCCGGCCGGCAGCTGGATGAGCCTGCTGGACCCGGCCTACCTGGCCAGCCGCGCGCGCCTCATCCAACCGCAGAGCATGAAGGTGGCCCCACCCGGTTCCCCCGGCGGCACTCAAACCAGCCTGGCGCCCATGCCCGATCAGCCTGAATACGGCACCAGCCACATCAGCGTGGTGGATGCCCGGGGCAATGCCGTGGCCATGACCACCACCATCGAGGACCAGTTCGGCTCGCGGCAGATGGTCAAGGGCTTTCTACTGAACAACGAGCTGACCGACTTCAGCTTTGCTCCGCGCGATGCCAACGGCAACCCCATTGCCAACCGCGTGGAGCCCGGCAAGCGCCCGCGCTCCTCCATGGCCCCCACGCTGGTGTTCGACAAGGCCACGGGCCAGCTCCTGATGAGCGGCGGCAGCCCGGGCGGCGCGCTCATCATCCACTACACCGCCAAGACGCTGTACGGCATCTTCAACTGGGGGCTGACGCCGCAGCAGGCCATCAACCTGCCCAACTTCGGCAGCCTCAACGGCCCCACGCTGCTGGAGGAAAGGCGCTTCACCTCCACCACCATCGAGTCCCTGCGTGCCCGCGGGGCCGAGGTGCGCGAGATGAACATGACCAGCGGCCTGCAGGCCATCACGCGCAGCGAGGTGCACGGCAAGCCCATGTGGCTGGGCGGCGCCGATCCACGGCGCGAGGGCGTCGTCATGGGGGACTGACACCCTACGCGGGGCCCGGTACATGCAGGGTATCGGGCCCCCTGCGGCGAGCGCATGCACGCACTCCATGCCCGCCAGGCGTCTCATGGGGTCGGGTTTTCCCCAAATTTAATAGCACCCAAGCGGCATCGCATAACGCCGGGTTGCCGCCAGCCCTTTTCAAACACGGCCGCGCGACTTCGTAGAATGTCGCCCTTGTAAGAACGTGTACACGGCCATGGCGAAACAATGCCAGCATGCAAGGCCGCATCCGCGCTCTGAAAGTTGGTCTGGTCCATGTCCCCACCCGTGCGTGTGGCCAGATGCGCACCCAGCCATTTTCTTGGAGACACCATGCAGGCTTTACTTTCACTATCGAGGGCCATCGACAGGCTCAATGCATTCATAGGCAAATATTCGATCTGGCTGATCTTTGCATCCACCTTCATCAGTGCCGCCAATGCCATCGTGCGCAAGGCCTTCGACACCAGTTCCAATGCCTTCCTCGAAGTGCAGTGGTACCTCTTTGCCTGGTCGTTCCTGATCGCCGCGGGCTATACGCTGCTGCACCGCGAGCATGTGCGCATCGACGTACTCAACAGCCGCCTGCCCAAGAAGGTCCAGGTCTGGATCGACATCTTCGGCTTTACGTTCTTCCTCACCCCGCTGTGCATCACCATCCTCTACCTGAGCATGCCGGTGGTGATCCAGATGTACCAATCGGGCGAAGTGTCCGGCAACCCCGGTGGCCTGATCCGCTGGCCCGTATGGATGGCGATCCCCGTCGGTATCACGCTGCTGATGCTGCAGGGATGGTCCGAGCTGATCAAGCGCATCGCCTTCCTGCGCGGCCAGGGTCCTGACCCCATGGGCAGGCTCATGGACAAGAGCGCCGAGGCAGAGCTGGCCGAGGCGCTGCGCGTCGAGGCCGAAAAGAAGCAGGCGCTGTCCGCCGCTCACGCACCACGCTAAAGAGCCGCAGGAAACCACTCCATGGAATTCATCGTTAGCAACTACGCCCCCATCATGTTCGGGGGCCTGATCATCTTTCTGCTGCTCGGCTTCCCCGTCGCATTCAGTCTTGGCGCCTGCGGCCTGCTGTTCGGCTTCATGGGCATCGAGATAGGCGTCTTTCCCTCCTCCGTGATGGCGTGGCTGCCGCAGCGCCTGATCGGCATCATGGCCAACGACACGCTACTGGCCGTTCCGTTCTTCACCCTCATGGGGTTGATCATGGAACGCAGCGGCATGGCCGAGGACCTGCTCGACACCGTGGGCCAGGTGTTCGGCCCCATGCGCGGGGGCCTTGCGCTTGCCGTGATCTTCGTGGGAGCGCTGCTGGCAGCCACCACGGGCGTGGTCGCCGCCTCGGTGATCTCCATGGGCCTGATCTCGCTGCCCATCATGCTGCGCTATGGCTATGACCGGCGCCTGTCCAGCGGAGTGATTGCCGCGTCCGGCACGCTGGCCCAGATCATTCCGCCGTCGCTGGTGCTCATCCTCATGGCCGACCAGCTCGGCCGCAGCGTGGGCGAGATGTACAAGGGCGCCTTCATCCCGGCCTTCATCCTGATGGGGCTGTATGTGCTGTGGGTGATCTTCCTGGCCATCTTCAAGCCGCAATCCGTTCCGGCACTGCCGCCCGAGGCGCGCATCTACCGTGAAGACAACGGCTCCTCCGGGTACACCTCTCTGGCGGTGGTGATGGCGATCTCCACGGCCGTGTCGATCTTCCTGGCCTCCCACATGGCCGACGTCCACACCTGGTGGACCGGCAAGGAAGTGCTGGATGTCCCGACGGATGAAAAAATCGTCACCGCCATGTGCGGCGGCACCTTCATCGCCTTCGTCATCGCGAGCGTGAACCACCTGCTCAAGCTGGGCCTGCTGTCCCGTCTGGCCGAGCGCGTGACCTTCGTGCTGATCCCGCCCCTGCTGCTGATCTTCCTGGTGCTGGGCACCATCTTCCTGGGCATTGCCACGCCCACGGAAGGCGGCGCCATGGGCGCCATGGCCGCGCTGGTCCTGGGCTTTGCCCGCCGGCGCCTGAACATGCAACTGCTCACGCAGGCACTGGGCGCCACCACGCGCCTGGCCAGCTTCGTCATGTTCATCATGATCGGCGCCACCACCTTCAGCCTAGTGTTCCAGGCCGCCGACGGGCCGAAGTGGGTGGAACACCTGCTGACCGGCCTGCCCGGCGGCCAGGTGGGCTTCCTGATCGTGGTGAACCTCATGATCTTCTTCCTGGCGTTCTTCCTAGACTACTTCGAGCTGTCCTTCATCGTGGTGCCGCTGCTGGGCCCCGTCGCCGAGAAGATGGGGATCGACCTCATCTGGTTCGGCGTGCTGCTGGCGATGAACATGCAGACCTCGTTCATGCACCCGCCATTCGGCTTCGCGCTGTTCTTCCTGCGCTCGGTCGCACCCGACAAGCCCTATGTGGACCGGGTGACGCACAAGGTGATCCAGCCCGTGACCACCATGCAGATCTACAAGGGGGCCGTTCCCTTCGTGCTCATCCAGCTCGTCATGGTGAGCCTGCTGATCGCCTTCCCGACCCTGGTGACGGGCAGCCTCGACAAGAAGGTGGAGGTGAACATGGAAGCCGTGGGCGCGCAGATGATGGACGCGCTCCAGGAGCAGGAGGGTTACGGCGCGCCCGGCAACGATCCGTTTGCACCACAGCCGGCCGACGAGGCGACGCCCGAGGAAAGCGCGCCTGCGGCCGAAAGCAGCGCGCCCCCGGCCGATGGCGGCTACGGCTCCGACGACCCCGCCAAGGCACTGCAGGACGCC